>CAVSOV010000018.1:0-337345 GCA_963729675.1 uncultured Acidobacteriaceae bacterium | reverse complement strand
GTCCATCGCATCCAGGTTGAATCGAGTGCCGTCCAGCGCGGTGACTTCGAACGCTGGTGCGCGTTTCTTCAGCGCGAGCGCGGGATCCTCGGCGAAGTGCTGTGCGCGCAATCGCGCCGAATCCGTCGGCTTCGCCAGGGTCAGGCACTCTGTGAAACAGGTCTTCGCCTCGTCTAGTTTCCCCATGCGCGCCAGTGTCTCGCCGTCGCGGAATAGTGCCGGAAGATTCTTCGGATAGTTCGTCAGCGCCTGCTGAAACGCCTCGTGCGCCTGTTCCAACTGCTCTGGTTTGGCCTTCTCCCCGGCCTTCGCCAGAATCACATCGCCGCGCTTGGTCTCGACCAGGGACTTCTGGAAGGGTGAGGTTGTCAGCGCCTCCATCTTCTCGGTCGTCTCGATCGCGCGCTTGTAGTCGCCTTCCGCAAGCTGCGCCGAGTACAGGCCATCCAGGCACTCCCAGCATGACGCCGCCGGCAATCTTGTTCGCCTTGTTGAAGTCGTCCTTCGCAAACTCTGGCTTACGATCGTGCAGATCCGTCTTGCCCTCGCGCATCGCCGCGACCCACTTCGGATTTGTTGTGTAGGAGCTTTCGTCCGTCGGCCCACCCGCCGGGGTTACACCCGGGTTCTGTCCGAGGGAGGGCAACGCGAAGACGAGAAGAACACTGGCGGCCAGCAGGCTGCGAAGTTGAGGCATGGAGAGCTCCCGGAAGATTCCGCCCACCATCATCACGGCTTCCGTCAGCTACAGCAAGGGATTTTTTCTGGCTTTCAAAACGACGCTAGCCGGCCTTGCGCTCCTGCAGCACCTCATCCAGCATGCCCAGCAGCGAGCCCGCGCGCGAGCGCACGCTTGTCTCCTGCTGATTCAGGCTGCCTGCCAGAGCGTCGTATCTGGCGCGCAGCGCGGTCAGCTCGTCGGCAATGTTCAGCGCCGCCAGCACCGCAACACGCAGTGAATCCACCGTCGTTCCATGCGCCGATACCGCGCGCATCTTTGCGTCGACAATCGACGCCAGCTTCTCGATGTACTCCGCATCCGTCCCGCGCAGCTGATACACCTGGTCGTAGATGTCCACCACGACCGCGCCCGAGTCGCGCGCCATCTGCTCGGCCCGTGACGTCTCCGCTGCGTTTCTCAACTGCTCGTTCAACTGCCTCTCCTCATTGGCTCGCGCCGCCATCTGGCCGGCGAACAACTCCTGCGTCGGGTTCGTTGTGCTTGGCTCTGCGAGTTGCGGCATCGTGACGCCTCCTCAACAGCTTTTGCGACCCCGGAAGTCCCTCAGCTACAGCAATTCATCCATCTGCGCCAGCATCGCTTCCACGCGCTGCCGCACTGTCTCACGCTCACGCTGCAGGCTCTCCAACTCTTTCGTCGCCGAGCTGGCACTTGCTGTCTGCGTGTGCATCTGTTCCCGCAGCGCAGCCAGTTCCGCCTGCGCCGTGTTGCGCTCCGCCTCAGCGTGCGCGCGCGCCTCACGTTCCTTCTTGATGAGTTCGACCGTCTGGAGCACCTTCTGCTCCAACGCCTGAAACTCGTCGGCACTCACCACTGTTGTTGCCATTCAGCCCCCTGATTCAACTCGAAGTATAGCGATTTGCATCGTGGATTAGCCCATTCGAATACGCAAAGGAACCTTGATGAATCCCCTTCGGTACTCCCACGCAACTCGCAACTGAAACACTCGCAACTCAAAACTGGACGGAGCCATATCTGGCTACATTCAGTTTGGACGAGCTCAGTGCTCAATCGTCGCGTAGTGAACCGTAACGAACTAAGCCCGTTGCGTTCCACCCAACGCCGTCAACGCCGTGACGACCTTCTCCGAATCGCCTGCGATCTCATCCTCCGTGAGCGTCCGCTCGCGCGACTGAAACACTACGCGCAGCAGCAGCGAATAGCTTCCCGCGGGCACCGCCTTGCCCTTCGCATCGCGGAAAATCTCCACCGGCCGCACGCTGCGCAGTTCGAGTATCTGCAGCCCCTCGACCGCGGCCGCAATCGCTTCCCAACGCACGCTGTCCGGAAACACAAACGAAAAATCGCGCTCGACGGCCTGGTAGCGCGAGAGTTCGCGCACCACGGGCTGCCGCAGCGAATGCGTCAGCAGCGCCTGCGCCGTCACCTCGGCCACCACGCAGCTCTGCCGCAGCTTGCGCCGCTGCAGCTCCTCCGCACTCAACTCGCCGAAGACTGCAACCGGCTGACCGTCGAGCAGCGCGCGTCCTCCACGTCCCGCCGCAATCCACGCCGGCAACGCGTTCGTGTCAAACGACACGGCGCCCGCAAATCTTCCCAGCAACGACTCCAGCGCGCCCTTCACTTCAAATATCAGCGCGTCATCGCCGCTGTGCAGCGCACTCACCGCCGCGCGCCGCCTGTGGCTCCAATCGTCAGCCCCGTCGCCTCGCGCACTTCGACCGTCGATCCCGTGAACACCGTGCCCATCTCAAACAGCCGCACTGTCGCCACATCGCGATGCAGATTATGCGCCAGCATCGTTGCCATTCCCGGTGCGAGCGACGGCCGCAGCATCCCGGCCTCCTCGCTCAGCGGATTGCCCATCGCGACTGCCCCGGCTTTCGCATCGCCAAACGCCGCAGCCTCTTCCGCCGAGACAAACGTGCTGGAAATCCCCTCGCTGTACCCCAGCGCGCGCAGCGTCTCGCGAATCACCCGCTCCTGCTCCGCATGCGGCTGCTTTACCACCGCGCCGGCCCACCCCGGCAGCGTGTCGGCAAAGCGGTTATAGCCATACACCCGCGCGACCTCCTCAATCAGGTCGATCTCTCGCTCGAGATCCAGCCGCCAGCTCGGCAGCTTCACCGCATACTCGCCCGCAACCGCGCGCGTCGGCTCCAGCTCACATCCCAGCGCCGTCAGCACCTGCTCGACGACCGCCTCGTTCAACCCGGAAATACGATCGCCGCCGCGCCGCCCACCCGCGAGCACCGCATCCTCCAGCGTCGTGCCGAGCATCCGCTGCACCTCGCTCACACGCACGACGATGCGATCGCGCCCCGCTGTCTTCGCCTCCTGTTCCGGCACAACGACATCGGTCATCGGACCCACAACGCCGCCGCCCGCCTGCTCGACGACCAGCCGGGTCACCAAATTGTTGCCCACCGGCGCGCCGTTGAAGTCCGCCCCGCGTTCAAACCGATGGCTCGCGTCTGTGTGCAGTCCATGCCTCCGGGAACTCGCTCGAATCGCACCCGGATCAAACCACGCCGCTTCCACCAGGATGTTCTTCGTCGTTTCCGTCACGCGCGAATCCCACCCACCCATCACGCCTGCCAGTGACAGCGCCTTTATCTCATCAGCGATCACCAGATCATCGGCTGTCAGCGCATGCTCGCTTCCATCCAGCAGCCGCAGCCTCTCGCCGGCTTTTGCGCGCCGCACTACAATGCCGCCCTCAATCGTGTCGAGATCGAACACATGCGTCGGCTGCCCCATCGCCAGCCATCCAAAGTTCGTCGCATCCACCGGCCCCGAGATCGGCTTCTGCCCAATCGCACTGAAATACTCCGCAATCAAATCGTTCGCAGGCTTCACATTCACGTTGCGAATCACCCGCGCCGTAAACCGCCCGCACAAATCCTTCGCCTCAATCCGCACTGGAAACCCATCGCCCGCCCTCGCAGCCTCGACGGGTGCGCCGAGCCCATCCGTGAGCGGTCTCAGCGGCACTCCATAAATCGCCGCCGCCTCGCGCGCTATCCCGTAGTGGTTCATCGCGTCCACGCGGTTCGTCGTGATGTCCATCTCAAAGCGCGATCCACCGATCGCAGCAGGGAAGATTCCCTCCACGGCGATGCCGCGCAGCGTCAGGTCTTCAGCGAGCTGCGCATCGCTGACGTTCAGCTCCGGCAAATACGAGCGGATCCACTTGGTCAAAATATTCATCGTCTTCTTTTCTTAGAACTCGTTGTCTCTTTTGTTTCTTAGTTCTGTTGTCTCTTTTTACTCAGTCTTCCAATCATCGCCCGGCATGATGCGTTTCATAAACTCGTCGAACAGCGGCACAGTAAACGCCGTGTCGCCGTGGCTCGGACTCCAGATCATTCCTTTTACGATCAGGCTCTGTCGCAGAACTGCGAGCGCTGTTACCGATTTTCCCAGTAGGCCCGCAATATCGCCCGATCGATGCGCCCCCGGCCCAAGCTCAGCCATCGCGCGCAAGTAACGCTTCTCGGTCGGCGTAAGCCGGTCGAACCGTACCCGGAAGAAGCTTTCGTCCAGCGTTGCGACCGCCTCCTGGGACGCCTTCTCCACATCCTCTCGTGTAATCGGGGTCGACGTGGCGACTGCCCATGCACTGTTCCCCCATTCCTGCAGGAAGTATGGATATCCCTGAGTTCGGGCCAATATCTCGGCAACCGCCTCGTCTGTATAGCTCACACCCGCATCACTTGCCGGCTTGCGCAGGGCTCGTTCAGCTTCCTCGGCGGATAGAGGTCCAATCGTAGGAAACTCGAAGAGGCGTTCCGCGTACGATTTTGCCTCTCCTGCCAAGGCACGAAGTTGCGGCAATCCTGCACCCACGACCGTCACTGGCAGCTGCCGCTGAATGCTGCGGTGCAGAGCCGCAATCAACGCCGCAAACTGGTCCTGCGGCAGATACTGCAGCTCGTCGATAAACAACACCACAGATGTTCCAGCGCTCTTCGCGGCAACGCCCACCTGTTCCAGCAGAGCCGTCAGGTCGATCTCCAGGTCGCCATTGTCCGCCAGCCCTGGTTCGGGCACCGCATCGAACCCCACCTCCAGATCGTGATACTTCACTTTGAGAGCCATCGCAAAACCAGCGAGCGCACGCAACCCCCGCGAAACTGCATCTTTTGCCGATTCCGTGCGGTTCAGATGCAGAAGCGCCAGCCGTATCTGGGGAGCAAGAAGTGCCGGCAGCGACCGATTCTCCGGCGTCTCCGATCGCACCGTGCAGATGCCGTCCGCCTCGGCATCCCGCATCAACTGATCCAGCAATACTGTTTTGCCCACTCCACGCAGGCCAACCATCAGCACACTCTTGGCCGAGCGACCCACCCTCAGCCTGGCAAGCGCAATCCGCACCTGCTCCCGCAGACGCTCCCGGCCAGCCAATTCCGGAGGAGGAGTGCCAGCGCCAGGCGAATAGGGGTTTCGAAGCGGATTCATACCTGCAGTTTATAAGAAGTTTAAGGAGTTTAAGCGCTCACACTTAAATCGCTTAATTTTGTTATAACTCTGGCGTTGTGATCCCACAAGTCATTGATTCAAAAAGTTCTATCGGTTCGCGGATAGATCACGGGTCGTTGGGGCAAGTCCGCCACCGCCTCCGTCAGCCGGTAGAAGAACTCGTTGAAGTCCCTCGCCGCGTCGAAATCCATCGGCTGGGTCACATCATCCTGCGGTCGGTGATACCGCACCTCGTACCACTCGCGATAACGCCGCTCAGCCTCCGTGCCGTTATCGAACCCAAAGACAAACCCGATCGCCGGAATCCCAGCCCGCAGAAACGGCCAATTATCCGCTCGCTGCAACAGATGACGTTCCGGCTCGCGGTCTTCGCGCAGCTCGATATGCTGCTTCGCCGCGACCTCCCTCGCCGTCTGCCCCAGCGACGTCAGATCGATCCCCGGCACCGTCAGAATGTGCAGCGGAAACAGCGGCCGCAACTGATCCAAATTGATGTCCGCCACCAGTTTGTCCTTCGGCACCGTCGGATGCTCCACAAACCACGTCGAGCCCAGCAGCCCCTTCTCCTCGCCCGTGAACACCGCGATCAGCACCGACCGCTTCGGCCGCGGCAGCTTTCCCGCCTTCACATCGTCGGCATACTGCAACAGCAGCGCCACGTACGCCGCATCGTCCAGCGCACCGTTGTACAGGTTGTCGCCCTTCACCGGCGTTCCAAAGCCATATCCATCCAGATGCGCCGCGACAACCACGTACTCATCTTTCAACGCCCGATCCGATCCCGGCAGCACCGCCAGCACATTCGGCGAACTGATCTCCTTCGACGTTGTCTCAAGGTGCACATGCAGCGACCGGCCCGGCAGATCGAAGCTCTCCAGCGGCTGCTTCGCTCCCCCCGTCTTCAGCACGACGGCCGGATCGTGCCCGCTGCCTTCGAGCATCTTCGCGAAGGCCTCTTTGCTACAGCGCAACACGAGAAACGGCTTCTCATCTCTCTGCCTCAGTCCGCCATCGCGTAAGGTCACCGACCGAGCATAGGCATACGGCCAGCGCGGAGGTTCGATTGTGAAGTACGGATCGTCGACATTCACCATCGCCACCGCACCCGCTGCCCGAGCGTTCCTCGCTCGCTCAGCACCCGACGGCAAACCTGCGCGCTGCGTCCCAAAACAAATGACGATCTTGCCCGTAACGCCCTGCATCGCATCCTTCCCGCAGTAACCACGGAACACGAGATCGCCCATCGCATCGGCCACCGGAGCGTCCGGAACGCTCGTCGTCACCTCTTCGAGCAACTTCAGCTTGACGCTGCTTCTGTCGCCAAACCAAACAGCGACGCTCGAGCGCCGCCGAATCCACATCCACCTCGTGCATCGGCACCGTCTGGAAATAGCCGCTCGTCCTCGCCCGCGGGCCTCAGCCCCACCGCAAAAAACCGCTTCGCCACATACTCCGCTGCGCGCTGATACGCCGCCGACCCTGTATCGCGTCCCTCCATCGCATCGGACGAAAGAAACTCCGTCGTGTGCCACCAAGCCTTGGTGTCGGCGTCGTGAATCTCACCATCACGCGGATGTTGTTGTGCGAATCCAGTTACGGCAGAGCAGCAGAGAAGAGCAGCAAGGACTTTGCGCATGCAACGCATCCTACCAAGCTGTCAGAACACGCCTTAGGCAAATTGCTCAAGGAATCGCATATCACCCGAATACAGCAGCCCGATATCGCTGATCCCATACTTCATCATCGCGATGCGGTCGACGCCCATCCCAAATGCAAATCCGCTGATCTTTCTTCCGTCACGCGCGCTATACGCCGGCTCGCGCCCCAGTTCGATGCGCTTCTTGTCGACTGCCTCGAACACCGCCGGGTCCACCATCCCGCAGCCCAGCAGCTCAATCCACCCTGAGTGCTTGCACTTCCGGCAGCCCTTCCCGCCGCAGAAAATGCACGAGATCTGCACATCCGCACTCGGCTCCGTAAACGGAAAAAACGACGGGAAGAACCGCGTCTTCACGCCAGAACCAAAGAACGCCTTCATCGCATGATCCAGCGTGCCCTTCAGGTCGCTGAACGTGATGTTCGTATCCACGCACAGCCCCTCCACCTGGTGAAACACCGGCGAGTGCGTCGCATCGGCAGCATCGTTGCGGTGCACCTTGCCCGGAATCACCAGCCGCAGCGGCGGGTCCTGCTCCAGCATCGACCGAATCTGCACGGGCGACGTATGCGTGCGCATCAACAACCGTTCGCGCGCCGGCTTGGACTCCTGCTCGGCCACCACCAGCGTGTCCTGCGTATCGCGCGCGGGATGGTTCGGCGGAAAGTTCAGAGCCTCGAAGTTGTAAAAGTCCGTCTCCACCTCAGGCCCCAGCCCAACCGAGTAACCCATCCGCTCAAACACCGTCACGATCTCCTGCATCGTGCGGATCAGCGGATGCTCCGCGCCAATTCTCTGCGCAATTCCCGGCAGGGTGATGTCAATCGTCGCAGCTCCCACCGCAGCAGGCCTCGCCGCCGCAGCCTCCACCGCAGCCTCAATCGTCTCCTTCAGTGCGTTGAAGCGCTGACCAATCAGCCGTTTCGCATCCGCCGGAGCGGCCTTCAGCCACGCGTCAGAGATCGCCTTCAGCCGGCCCTGCTTTCGCCCCAGCCACGCCAGCCGAAACGCCTCGGCATCAAAGTCAGGAGCAGCCAGTTGTGCGCGCGCCTCCGCCTCCACCGCGGCAAACGCGGCATCCAGCGACGACGGAGAGAAATCTGTCAGTTGCGTCGAATCCATAGTCAATCTGAGCTCTTAGTGTACGTGCGCTACAGCGCCCACCACACCACCAGCGCCATCACCGCCCCCAATAGCAAACTCCTCTTCGACGTAATCGCCCACACCACCGGATCGTCGTGCATTTCGCCGCGGCTTGCCAGCATCCACACCTGGCTCAGCCACAGCAGCAGCACCGGAACTACCAGCCATAACCGCTTCGCATTGCATACAGCAGGCTTGTCTGGGGGTTGGAAATGTAGAGCGTCGTCACCAGCACCGCCGCGAACATCGATCCGGTGCCAAGCGCGCGCAACTGCTCCAGGTCTCCTATGTGATACCCGCGTCCAGCCGGCGCCAGGCCGCCGCGCTCGCGCAGCGCCTCCAGTTCGCTGAACCGCTTTACAAACGCCAGCGACAGGAAGAAGAACACGCTGAACCCGCCCAGCCACTCCGAGATCGGCACCGTCGTCGCGGCGCTTCCGGCAAGAATGCGAACCGTATACAGCCCGCTCAGCACAAACACATCCAGCAGCACCATGCGTTTCAGGTACAGCGAGTAGGTCAGCGTCGTCACGGTGTACAGCAGCAGCCACTCCAGAAACTTGTGCGGCAGCAGCACGCCGTGCGCCCCTGGCAGCGCCAAAATCACCTTTGGCACCATCAGCGCCAGTGCAAACGACGCTGCCATCATCACGACCACCGCACTCACACCTGCAATCGCCGACAGGTCGCCGGCCGCAAACGGTCTGCGCCGCTTGCGCGGATGCTTCCGGTCCGCCTCCAGATCCAGCAGGTCATTGATGATGTAGGTCGCCGAGGCGCACAGCCCGAAGCTGAAAAAGGCGACCACACCTCCGCCTACCGTCGCAGCGCTCCACGCGTGCGCCAGCAGCAGCGGCACAAAGATCAGCACATTCTTCGCCCACTGGTGCAGTCGCACGGCGCGCAGCCAGCTCTTCAGCGCCGGGCCGCGGTCCTCAAAGTTCGCCGCCGGGCACCTTGCCTGCGCGACGCAGTCCCACCGTCAACGCGCGGTGCGGGTTCGCCGTCATGGGACTCTCGCAGGCGCACAGCAGCTCCACATCCGGTTTGGCATTGCCGATGTAGCAGAACCGCTCGCCGAAGTGTTCGCGAAACGCCTCCAGCTTGTTCTTCCCCGCAAGATTCGTCGTCCCGTCCGAGGCCAGCACACCCGCAAAAATGCCGAGATAATCGGCCACCCGCTCCGCCAGCGGGCGATCCGCGGCCGTCGCCAGATAGATCGCCCGCCCCGCCCCGTGCTCCGCCCGCAGCCACTCCAGCAGCGGCCGGTTATACGGCAGATGCTCCACATCCAGCGTCACTGAGGCTGTTACAAGCTTTTTAAATTGCGCCTTCCCCTGCGCAATCCAGCTCGGAATACGAAGGATTTCCGCCGGTTTCTGCCGGGCCAGCGCCAGCACGGAGTCCACCAATGTGTCCGATTTCACCAGCGTTCCATCAAGATCCACGCACAGCGGGACGCCCGGGGCCAGCACCGCCCGGTCTGTCATAGGCGCTCTCCCACCCAGCTCCTGGTCGATTACCGGGGCCGCCGGCGACTGTAATCCGCTGTCCGAAATCATGGTCCGAAACCTTGAAGGTGCGCTCATCGTCACTATACCGTCAGTATCATGGAGAAGGCGCCGTCTCATCCGACAGGATCTTCGGCAGTCGCCCCGCTGCATGGCCTACCCCATCAGGGTACAAAGGCGTCTTACTAGGTTTGGTTCCAACAGCTTCGCAGGAGTTCGTCGATCTTCATGTCAGCCTCTTCCAGCCACAATGCTGCTGGTGCTATGCCGCGTGTCACTACCGCGGAACCTGAGCCGCGCAAAGCGAACAGAACTGTCTCTGACCCTCGCCACCTTTTGCCCGAGCACGCCTCCGAGCCCGGAGGCCGCCACCCCGGTGGTCGTGGCCGCCTCTTCGTCGTCGTGCTCGTCATCCTCGCGATCATCGGCTTCATTGTCTGGCGCATTCACGCCAACAATCAGGCGGCTGCAGCGTTAGCTGCGAAGCAGGCTGCTGCGGCCAACCGCCCCACGCCCGTGCAGACGGCTCCGGTCCAGCAGAAGACTGTTCCTGTCTTCCTCACCGCGCTTGGCACTGTCACCGCCTACAACACCGTCACACTGCACACGCGCGTTGACGGCCAACTCCTGCAGGTGAACTTCCAGGAGGGCCAGGCCGTCAGGAAGGGCCAGCTCCTTCTTGAGATCGATCCCCGCCCCTATCAGGCCGCGCTCGATCAGGCCATCGGCACGCTCGCCAAGGACGAGGCCAATCTCAAGAACACGCAGGCCGAGGCCGAGCGCTACACCGCGCTCTATGAGGCCGGCGTCGTCTCCAAGGAGACCCAGCAGCTTCAGGTCTCCAACCAGGGTCAGGCCGCCGGCTCCATCAAAGCTGATGACGCCGCCATCGAAGCCGCACGCGTCAACCTCGGCTACACCAAAATTTATTCACCCATCGATGGTGTCGTCGGTCTGCGCCTCGTCGACCCGGGCAACATCGTCCATGCCTCGGACTCGACCGGCCTCGTCGTCATCACCCAGATCCATCCCATCGCCATCATCTTCACCCTGCCTGAGGATCAACTCCCGCAGGTGCAGGCTGCGATGAAGGGCGGCAAGAAGCTCGTCGTGGAAGCCTACGACCGCACCGACGCGCACAAGATCGCCAGCGGCACGCTGCTCACCATCGACAACCAGATCGACACCACCACCGGCACCGCCAAGCTCAAGGCCGTCTTCGACAACCAGGACGGTTCGCTCTTCGCCAACCAGTTCGTCAACGTCCGCCTCATCCTCAGCAACCGCCCGAACGCGCTCGTCGTTCCCACTGCGGCCATCGAGAACGGCAATCAGGGTGACTACGTCTTCGTCGTGAACCCCGGTCCCACGCCGCCCGACAAGCTGAAGAACCTCCCCGGTCAGGCCCAGGCCAACGCCACCGCGGGCGGCGGGAAGTCCAAAGGCTCCGCCGCGCCAGCCGCTGGCAGCGCGCAGGCCGACGATGAAGAAGAGGGTGGCAATGCCGCCGGCGGCAAAGGCAAACAGCCGCGTCAGCAGTTCCACGCCGACGTCGTTCTGGTGCACGTCGACTTCACCATCGGCACCAGCTCCGTGCTCTCCAACAACACCCCCCTCAAGGCCGGCCAGCCGGTCGTCGTTGACGGTCAGGAGAAGCTCGTCGACGGCGCTCCCGTAACGCCCTCGCAGGCGCGCACCATCCCCGCCATCAACAACGGAGGCGCTGTTGGCGCCTCCAACCCCTCCGCGCAGACGGCACCGCCCGCGGCCGGCTCCGGCGGCCTCACGCAGGGCTCGCCCGTCCCGGCCACTTCCACCAACTTCCCCGGCAGCGGACACTCCGGCCAGAACAATAACCAGAACAACGGAAACCAGAATGGCGGACAGTCGGCGCCCTCCGGTGGAGGCACGCACTGATGAGTCCATCACGGCCATTTATTCTCAGGCCGGTGGCCACCTCACTCCTGATGGTGGCCATTTTGCTTGCGGGCTTCGTCGCCTGGCTGGAGCTTCCGGTCTCCGCTCTCCCTGAGGTCGACTACCCGATCATTCAGGTCCAGACCTACTACCCCGGCGCCAGCCCCAACGTCATGGCGCAGTCGGTTACCGGTCCGCTCGAGCGCCAGTTCGGCCAGATACCCGGCCTGCAGCAGATGACCTCCATCTCCTCCGGTGGCGGCTCCGTTATCACGCTGGAGTTCAGCCTCGAGGAATCCATCGACGTCGCCCAGCAGGACGTGCAGGCCGCCATCAACGCCGCCTACACCTACCTCCCGCAGGACCTCCCCAACCCGCCCATCTACGCCAAGGTCAACCCCGCCGACGCTCCCATCCTCACCCTCTCGCTCACCTCGGACACCGTTCCGCTGCAGAAGGTTGAAGACCTCGCCGACACCGTCCTCGCGCAGAAGATCTCGCAGCTCTCCGGCGTCGGTCTCGTCTCCATCGCCGGCGGCCAGAAGCCCGCCGTGCGCATTCAGGCCAACCCCGCACAGCTCGCCAGCTACGGGCTCTCGCTCGAAGACATTCGCACTGCCATTGGCACCGCCAACGTCGACCAGGCCAAGGGCTCGCTCAACGGCCCGCGTCAGGCCTACACCATCGGCGACAACGACCAGCTCATGTCCGCCGGCGACTACAACGACGTCATCGTCGCCTACCGCAACAACTCGCCCGTCCGCCTCAAGGACGTCGCCACGGTCATCGACGGCTCCGAAAATCTCTACCAGGCCGCGTGGATGGGCTACGCCGCGCAGCCCGCGCACACCCAGAAGCAGCCTGACGGCACGACGATCGACGTCCCCGCTTCGCAGGCTTACGTCAAGCCGGCCATCATCATCAACATTCAGCGCCAGCCCGGCGCCAACATCATCGGCGTCGTCGACCGCGTGCAGGCCCTGCTGCCCAAGTTGCGCCAGTCACTCCCCGCCGGTGTCGATCTCCGCGTCCTCACCGACCGCACCAACACCATCCGCGCCTCCATCACGGACGTCAATTTCGAGCTGCTGCTCACCATCGGTCTCGTGATCATGGTGATCTTCCTCTTCCTGCGCTCCTTCGCCGCCACCATCATCCCTGCCGTCGCCGTGCCGCTCTCCATTGTCGGCACCTTCGGCATCATGTATCTGCTCGGCTACTCGCTCAACAACCTCTCGCTGATGGCGCTCACCATCTCCACCGGCTTCGTCGTCGACGACGCCATCGTCATGATCGAGAACATCGACCGCTACCTCGAGATGGGCGACTCGCCGCTCGACGCCGCGCTCAAAGGCTCCGAGCAGATCGGCTTCACGATTCTCTCGCTGACCGTCTCGCTCATTGCCGTGCTCATCCCTCTGCTCTTCATGGGTGACATCGTGGGCCGGCTCTTCCGCGAGTTCGCCGTCACCCTCGCCGTCACCATCCTCGTCTCCGCCGTCGTCTCCCTCACGCTGACGCCGATGATGTCCGCGCGCCTGCTCAAGCACAAGCCCGAGTCCGCGCAGAACGCCTTCTACCGCAAGAGCGAAGAGTGGTTCGAGTGGGTCATCGCCCGCTACGGCGAAGGCGTGCAGTGGGTGCTCCGCCACCAGACCTTCACGCTCATCGTCACCGCCGCCACGCTCGTCCTCACGCTCTGGCTCTACGTCGTCGTACCCAAGGGCTTCTTCCCCTCGCAGGACACCGGCGTCATCATGGCTATCACCGAGGGCAACCAGAGCACCTCGTTCTCCTCCATGGCCAACCGGCAGCAGCAGGTCGCGCACGCCATCCTCGAGGACCCTGACGTCGTCTCGCTCTCCAGCTACATCGGCATCGACAACACCAACGCCACGCTCAACGCCGGCCGCATCCAGATCGACCTCAAGAGCCGCGACGACCGCAAGGACACCGCGCAGCAGATCATCCAGCGCCTGCAGGGCAAGCTCAACCAGATCCCCGGCATCCAGACCTTCCTGCAGCCCGCGCAGGACCTCACCGTTGAAGACCGCATCTCGCGCACGCAGTATCAGTACTCCGTCGAAGACCCCGACCCCGTCGAGCTCGCGCAGATCACCAACCAGCTTCTCGCCGAGTTCAAAAAGATCAATGTCATCACCGACGTCGCCAGCGACCAGCAGATCAACGGCCTCGGCGCCACGCTCGTCATCGACCGCGACACCGCCAGCCGTCTCGGCGTTACGCCTTCGTCTATCGACAACGTGCTCGACGACGCCTTCGCGCAGCGTCAGGTCTCCACCATCTTCACGCAGCAGAATCAGTACCACGTCATCATGGAGGTCGCGCCTCACTTCCAGCGCACCACCAATTCGCTCGACGACCTCTACGTCAAGAGCTCCAACGGCGGCCAGGTTCCGCTCAACACCTTCACCACCTTCACCACGCAGCCCACCTCACTCTCCATCGGCCATCAGGGCCAGTTTCCGTCCACCACCATCAGCTTCAACCTGGCCAACGGGAAATCGATCGGCGACGCCGTCGACGCCATCAACAAGGCCGTCGAGGGCATGCACCTTCCCATGAACGTGAACGTGGCCTTCCAGGGAACCGCCGCCGCGTTCGAAGCCTCGCTCACCAATGAGCCGCTGCTCATCCTCGCCGCACTCATCACCGTCTACATCGTGCTCGGCGTTCTGTATGAGAGCTACATCCACCCCGTCACGATTCTCTCCACGCTGCCGTCCGCCGGCGTCGGCGCCATCCTCGCTCTGCTCATCACCGGCAACAGCCTCTCCGTCATCGCGCTTATAGGAATCATCCTTCTGATCGGCATCGTTAAGAAGAACGCCATCATGATGATCGACTTCGCGCTTGAAGCCGAGCGCGAGCAGGGCATGACTCCCGAAGAAGCGATCTATCAGGCCTGCCTCCTGCGCTTCCGCCCCATCATGATGACCACGATGGCCGCGCTCCTCGGCGCCGTTCCGCTGGCCTTCGGTTCGGGCACCGGCTCCGAGCTCCGCGCTCCACTCGGCATCACCATCATCGGCGGCCTGCTCATCTCGCAGGTGCTCACGCTCTTCACCACCCCGGTCGTCTACTTGTTCTTCGACCGCATCGGCCGCAAGTACCTCGGCACCGCCAAGGCCGACGAAGAGTTCTACGAGCACACCCACGGCGGCAAGCACCCACCCAACCACGGCGGCGGCGGCCTCCCCGACCCCGCACCCGGAGACTGATCCAGACACTTACGCAGTGCGACGATGTCCTTCGAAGACCCCCAACCCGGCGACAAAGCCCCGCGCGACCGCCCCCATCCCGGCGATCGCGACGAGCTTCGCGGCCTCCACGGCCCCGACGACATCGCCGGCGACCGCGCACCGGATGAAGATGCCACTGCCGCCGACCGCGAGAAGTTCCATCGCCAACTCACCGGCGAAGACGCTCCGCTCGGCCAGGGCGACTCACCCGGCGGGCCCGGCGAGGTCGGCGCCGTCCACTTCTCCGCGCCCTTCATCAAGCGCCCCGTCGCCACCTTCCTGCTCTCCCTCGCGATCATCATCGCCGGCGCCGTCGCCTACAAACTTCTCCCTGTCTCCTCACTGCCAGAGGTCGAGTACCCCGTCATCTCCGTCGGCGCGTCTCTCCCCGGCGCCGACCCCGAGACCATGGCCTCCGCCGTCGCCACACCGCTCGAGCGCCAGTTCACCCGCATCGCCGGCGTGAACCAGATGACCTCCAGCTCCGGCACCGGCTCCACCAGCATCACCATGCAGTTCGACCTCAACCGCGACATCAACGGCGCCGCCCGCGATGTGCAGGCCGCCATCAATGCCGCCCGCGCGCAACTGCCCGCGAACCTCCCGTCGAACCCCACCTACCGCAAGATCAATCCGGCCGACGCGCCCATCCTCATCCTCGCGCTCACCTCCGACACCGTCCCGCTGCCGCAGATGTACGACGCCTCCGACTCCATCCTCGCGCAGAAGATCGCGCAGGTCCCCGGCGTCGGCCAGTGTTTCACCGGCGGCTCCTCCAGCCCCGCCGTCCGCATCGAGGTCAACCCCTACCTCCTCACCGCCAAAGGTCTCTCGCTCGAGGACCTCCGCAACGCCATCGGCACCTTCAACGTCATGCAGCCGACCGGCTACATCAACGGTCCGAACACGCGCACCTCGCTCTCCACCACGGATCAGCTCTTCGGCGCCGCGGCCTACGCTCCGCTCATCATCGCCACCAGCAAGGGCCCGGTGAACAACGCCTCTGCGGCCACCGGCCTGCCTAAGTCCCTCGCCTCTGCGGTCACTTCGACCACCGCCACCAGCGGCAGCTCCACCGGCGCCACCACCTCCAACGCCTCCACCGGCAACGCCGCCTCCAGCGCCAACGCCTCCGGCACCAGCACCAACAGCACACCCAACTCTGGCGTGACGAACTTCGCGACCTCGTCCGTCACCACCGTCGGCGCCGCCAATGCCTCCGGCACCGTCCGCATCAGTGACGTCGCCCAGGTCATCGACTCCGTCGCTGACGTCCACACCGGCGGCACCTTCAACGGCAAGCGCGCCATCCTCGTGGTCGTTTTCAAGTCTCCCGGCGCCAACGTCATCCAGGCCGTCGACAACGTCCTCGCCATCCTCCCGCAACTTCAGGCCTCCATCTCGCCCGCCATCAAGATTCAGGTCGTCCTTGACCGCACCGGCACCATCCGCGCCTCGGTCAACGACATCACGCGCACGCTCATCATCTCCATCCTGCTCGTGATCCTCGTCGTCTTCGTCTTCCTTCGCGAAGGCCGCACGACGCTCATCCCTTCGGTCTCCGTTCCGCTCTCGCTGCTCGGCACCTTCGGCGTGATGTACCTGCTCGGCTACACGCTGGACAATCTCTCCCTCATGGCGCTCGCCATCTCCACCGGCTTCGTCGTCGACGACGCCATCGTCGTCATCGAGAACATCACCCGCCACCTCGAAGAGGGCATGACAGTCCCTTCGACGCCGCCATGGCCGGCTCCAAAGAGATCGGCTTCACCGTCCTCTCGATGTCCACCTCGCTCGTCGCCGTCTTCATTCCCATCCTGCTCATGGGCGGCATCGTCGGCCGTCTCTTCCGCGAGTTCGCCGTTACGCTCTCCGTCGCCATCGGCGTCTCGCTGGTCGTCTCGCTCACCACCACGCCCATGCTCGCGGCCAGGTTCCTCAAGCCCATCGATCTCTCCCAAAAAGGGCTGGTTCTACCGCCTCGGCGAGAAGCACCTCAAGCACCTCGCCGCCGAGTACGAGCGCGGTCTCCGCTGGGTCATCCGCCACCAGGTCACCACGCTCTTCATCTTTGCCATCACCTTCGCGCTCAACATCTACCTCTTCATCATCGTGCCCAAGGGCTTCTTCCCCTTGCAGGACACCGGCCGCCTCGGCGGCACGCTCCAGACCCAGCAGGACACCTCCTTCGTCGAAACCCGCCGCGCCATGACGCAGATCGCGCAGATCGTCCAGAAGGAGCCCGGCGTGCAGAACGTCCTCGGCTTCCTCGGCGGCGGCGGCCCCGGCGGCGGAGCCTCCAACTCCGCGCGCATGTTCGTCACCCTCCAGCCCAGCGACCAGCGCCTGAAGCAGGGCCTCACCGCCGACGCCATCATCAATCACCTCCGCCCCAAGACCACCAACATGCCCGGCGTGAAGTTCTACCTCAGCTCCTCGCAGGAGCTCAACATCGGCGGCCGCTCCTCCGCCACGCAGTACCAGTACACCCTCACCGCCGACACGCAGGACGACCTCGACACCTGGTCACCGCAGCTCATGGCCGCCATGCAGCAACTCCCCGAGCTCCGCGATGTCGCCACTGACCAGCAGGACCAGGGTCTCGAGGCCCATCTCGTCATTGACCGCGACACCGCCTCGCGCCTCGGCGTCTCCGCTCTCGCCATCGACTCCACGCTCTCCGACGCCTTCGGCCAGCGCCAGGTCTCCACCATGTATCAGGAGCTCAACCAGTACCACGTCGTCATGGAGGTCGCGCAGGACTACCAGAACGACCCCACGCAGCTCCGCGACATCTACGTCAAATCCTCGACCGGCGCGCAGATCCCGCTCTCCGCCGTCACCTATCTTCAGAACCGCCGCGTCCCGCTCGCCATCAACCACCAGTCGCTCTCGCCCGCGACCACGCTCTCCTTCAACCTCGCGCCCAACGTCTCGCTCTCGCAGGCCACCGCCGCCATCGACAACGCGCGCACCAGGATCGGCATGCCGTCCACCATCCACGGCGGATTCCAGGGCTCCGCGCAGGCCTTCCAGCAGTCGCTCTCCACCGAGCCCATCCTCATCCTGCTCGCGCTCTTCACCGTCTACATCGTCCTCGGCATCCTCTACGAGAGCTTCATCCATCCCATCACCATCCTCTCCACGCTGCCCTCCGCCGGCGTCGGCGCTCTGCTCGCTCTCCTCATCTTCAAAATCGACCTCTCCGTCATCGCGATGATCGGCATCATCCTGCTCATCGGCATCGTCAAGAAGAACGCCATCATGATGATCGACTTCGCTCTCGTCGCCGAGCGCGAGCACGGCAAGACGCCCGAAGAAGCCATCTACGAAGCCTGCATGCTGCGCTTCCGTCCCATCATGATGACCACGATGGCCGCACTCCTCGGCGGCCTTCCGCTCGCCCTCGGCCGCGGCACCGGATCAGAATTGCGCCAGCCTCTCGGCGTCACCATCGTCGGCGGCCTCATCGTCAGCCAGTGCCTCACGCTCTTCACCACGCCGGTCATCTACCTCTTCTTCGACCACCTCCGCTACGCTCTCCCACGCTGGCGCCGTTACATCCTCGAGTCCCTCGGCATCCGCCGCCCATCCTCCTCCACCGGCCCCGGCGGCCCCACACCCACGCCCGCCCCCGGCGACTGATTGGCTAAAAATCCCTCTTCTCTGGCACTATGTTGCCGATGGCAGATTCTCGAACCAAGATCCAACTAATCGAAGACGCCGACGCGACCGGCGACGTCGCAGCCGTCTACGAGGAATGGCGCCGCAAGTCCGGCCGCCAGCAGATGCCCGGCATCCTGAAATGCTTCAGCCACAGGCCCGACTTCCTGCGCGACGTCATGAAGTTCAGCGACACCGTGCATTTCTCCGAGGGCCATCTGACCCGCCGCACCAAGGAAGCCATCGCCAGCTGGGTCTCCTATCTCAATCGCTGCCCCTATTGACTCGACTCGCATGCATACTTCCTGCGGGTTCAGGGAGCAGACGAGAAGACAGTGCAGGCATTGGTGCAAGGCAAGCTCGACGAAGCCGGGCTGACCCCGGCAGAACGCGCGCTTCTCGATTACGTAACCAAGGTGACCGAGGCCGCCTATCGCACCACTCCGGAAGATGTGCAGACCCTTCGCGACCATGGCTGGACCGAGCCGCAGATTGCCGAAGCCGTCTACATCACCGCGATGTTCGCCTTCTTCAATCGCGTCGCCGACGCCTTCGGAATCCCCGCGCAGGGGTATCTTGAACTCAACGCACCCACGAAGTAGCCGTACTGAGGACTCGATTTGAAGAAGACGACAAAGCGCTGGCTCCTCCGCTCCGCAGGCATCCTGGCGTGCTTTGGCTGGGCTTCGTCGGGTTCGTCGACTGGGCCATGCATCAGCCGCCCGAGGTCTTCGGCCGCGTGATGATGCACATGCCCATGCCGGCGTATTTTCTCTTTCCCTTTGAAACCATGTGGACGCAGGCCCGTTTCGGCCACGTAAATCCCGGCGGCTCCGCTCCAGACTTCACCGTGCAGACGCTCGAAACCAGAACTCCCGTCCAACTTGCCTCCCTCTGGTCCTCGAAGCCCGTCGTTCTTGTCTTCGGAAGCTACACTTGACCGCCCTTTCGGCGGGAGGTTCCCGCCCTGAACCAGCTGGCCGAGCAGTACAAGGACAAGATCGCCTTCTACGCCGTCTACATCCTTGAGGCGCACCCCACCGACGTCTGGGAGATGCAATCGAACGTGCATGACCACGTGCTCTTCGCCAGCCCCAAAGACGAAACCGAGCGCTTCAACGTCGCCGGCGCCTGCGTGC
Organism: uncultured Acidobacteriaceae bacterium; assembly: GCA_963729675.1. Taxonomy (GTDB): domain Bacteria; phylum Acidobacteriota; class Terriglobia; order Terriglobales; family Acidobacteriaceae; genus Granulicella. Next base: position 317,867 of record CAVSOV010000018.1, on the reverse strand, counting down.
GCCGGCTCGGCATCAAGTTCCCCGCGCTCGTCGACGGATTCGACAATCGCGTCGAGACCGCCTACACCGGCTGGCCCGACCGCCTCTACCTGATCGCACCCGGAGGGAAGGTGCTCTACAAGAGCAAGCCCGGCCCCTTCGGCTTCGATCCCAACCTGCTGGCAGCCGCCATCAAGACCGCGTCTCCGTAGCGTCTGACTGCACGGCACTGTCTTTCCCCGGACGAAGCAACGCGATCTCCCGATAGCGGCCACGGCAAAGCAGACCTCTGGGACGACCAACCAGTAAAAGTCGCTCCAGATCGGCACCGCCCGCCTACAGACAATCAACCACCAATAAAGTAAGGCTATCGCCGCAAACAAACCTGCGAGCGACACCACAACGGACCTGCTTGCTCTGAAGCTCAAGACCGCAATCACCAGGGCAAACACAAACATGGCCACGAAATAAATCTCCCCTAAGCTCTGGGGCTCCACAACGAGCGGCATGATGAGGAATGTCGTGAATACGCGGTAGGTCAGATACAGAACCAAAACAACGCTCGCGACAATCTTGAGCGCGGACCTCATCGAGCCGTCATTCTCCCTGCCTGCCATTGAAACGGAGCAAACGCCCGCAAGCGCGCGGACTAACGTATACCACTGTGGTTGCCCGCCTTCGCGCAGGGCTACATCTTCCAAACGCGCTTCAGCAACTGCGATGCGGGGTCTACGATCTTCTCCTCGTCGTGCGCAGCGTTCGGCACGCTGACAAACTCCACCGTCGGCGGTCTGTCGACGCTCTTTGCAAGCGTTCTCATCGCGTCCACCCATGCATGCGCGCGCTCTAAACGCGTTGTGCCCATCTGCCCCGGCGCGGACGGGCGTTCCTCTAGGTCTCGGGTACCAACCATCACGTAGGTTGGGACCGAGGTGGCAACCGAGATCCATTGGGAGGCCGGGGGTGTGAAGCGGTTCGTCGCGGAGCGGCCGTTCGCATTCTGGCTGGCACTGGCGCCACTCGCCTCACAGGCGCCGCCGGCACCCTGTCCGAAGGGCCATGCAACCTTGGCAATTGGAAACGGATAGGTAGACGGTGCGCTCAGGATCGCCACATCGAGCCGGTCCGGGTGGGCGACCAGATATCGTGCCGCAAACTGCGCGCCCGCCGAATGCCCGACCAGACTGAAGCGCCCATGCAGATTGGGAATGGCTGCCGAAGCCGGCCCGTCGATCAACTCATCCACAAATACGTCCGGAGCGATCGCGGAGCCGCACAGCCCGCGGAAGCCCTCGAAGCCGTCGTTGCCAAATGCCGGACCGATGAGCAGTACGCCATTTTGCTCGGCGAAGGGCACCCACCGCTGCAGAACCTCGCGCACGTACTCTTCCAGTTCAGTGTCCGAAATTGTGCCGTCCGGCCACGGGTAGCCCGACGCCAGAAGAACGACCCGCCGCGGATGTGCTGGGACGTAATACTCGACGGCCGCCTAAGGCGACCGGAGTTCGACCAACATTTTCGAAGTAACAGCGAAACGCGACGAGGTCAGGCTTCTGGCGCGGCGCCGCCGCAGTGGAACTGCTGATCCCGAGTATCAGCCGAACTATAACAGGCGAGTCCAAATCGCTCTTCAATCCAAGTTTACGGACCTAGTCGACAATGCCGCCTGAGCGACCGTGATCGCTATAACTTCTCGCACGGCGGTCTGGACCGAGCGCGCAACTTAGACCTGCTTTCCGGACGAAACGCCCCGAATCGCGCTACCGTCTAATCTATTAACAGCCATGCGCCCCATCCGCATCCTCGGCCCCTGCATTCTGGCGCTCCCTCTCTCCGCCCAGATGCACCACGTCGAAAAGAGCCAGCGCGTCACCCGCGCCGTCGGCGTCTACGAGTGGACCGGCGACATGCTCAAGCCCGACGCCGCCCGCCTCATCCCCGTCTCCATCTTCATCAACAACCACTTCGAAGACGCCGGCGTCTTCCTCGCCCAGCCCGTTCCCCTCGCGCTCGAGACCGGCAACGTTTACAACGTCCAGCATTCCGGCGACCTCGTCGGCACCGTCGACCTCGACTTCGCGCGCAACATCGTCGACAAGCGCAGCGCCGCCGACGACAACCCGCTCGGCGCCTGGTACGGCTACGGCCGCTTCATCCCGCTCTCCGCCGCGCCGCCGCCGCACAAGCTCACCCAGCACTCCGCCACACCCGTCGCCGTCATCGGCAGCGACGACGACTCGCGCCCCCACTTCGTCCCCTCGCGCAATCCCAGCGACAACAGCTCTACCACCTCTACGACAACGACCGCGAAAAACGGTTCGGCCTCCAGCTCGCCTGCGCCCTCCGACGATCCCGACCGTCCGCACATGAACAAGCGCGACTCCGACTCGAGCACCACCGACAACGCTCCGCTGTCACCGGGCACCGGCGCGGGGGGCACAGCCGCGCAGGACACCGGCACCATCCCCGACGCCGACCCCGATCGCCCCACGCTCGGCCACCGTAACGTCCCTGACAACAAGAAGCAGAAGAAGGACAAGGAATCCGGCTCCGGCGTCGAGGCCATGCCCACCTCCCTCAACGACGACCCCGACCGCCCCGAGATTCACCGCGGCAAGGTCACCTCCGCCACCGCTCCGCCGCAGCTCACCGGCACCCCCGGCAACCTGCATCAGGCCGTCGCCGTCTCCGACGCCGCCAACAACCCCATGCACGTCTTCGCCCGCGACTGGGAGACGCCCATCGAGCGCGCCCAGACACTCGCCGCGATGCAAAAGCTCGCGCAGCCTCTCGTCCGTCAGTACCTCGCGGCCAATCATCTCGAGCCCGCCCCGGTCGCCGCCACTGGCCCGAAGCTGAACACCGCTCCCACAACGGCCGCTTCGAAGACCGCGCACCCAAGCCCTCGACCACCACCAAGCCCTCGACCACCACCCATTCAACCGCGCACACTACGACCACGCATCACACGGCCACTCCCGCCGCCGCTCCGCTCACCTTCGCCGACGAGCAGATCTCCGGCTACACCCTCAGCTATGGCGGCCTGCCCACCTTCGTCTACTCTGCCGCCCTCGTCACTACCAGCGGTCCGCCGGTGCGCGTCACCCTCATCGCGCAGCGCCTTCCCTCCGGCGAGCTCCAGACCTCGCTCTCCTCCGTCACCGACGAAGGCCACCTCGACCGCACTCCCTGGATGCGCCTCGTCGACGCCGTCGACCCCGACGACTCCCACCGCGCCAGCCTGCTCTTCGAGCTCCGCGCCCGCAACAGCCGCCAGTTCGCCCTCTACTCCCTCGCCACCGCCCAGGCCCAGCAGACCTTCATCACTGGCGTCATCGAATAGCTTTCATCGACACGCTCCCTGCTGCCGTCGTCCGTCCATATGGCCGTCATCCGGGCGTAGCCACCTCCCATGCAGCCGTCATCCTGAGGCGTAGCCGAAGGATCTCTGTATTTGTGCTCGCCAAGACTCCACGCCCGCTTCGCCCAATGCTTGACACGCCATTTAAACTAAAAGTAGGGAAAGAACCCGGCTCACCGCCGTGTTTTCTTGTCTGGGCTCCTTGATAACTCATGCGTTTGGAAGACTTTGCAGAAAACGACCCCGGAAAATGGGACTTTTCGCTTTAGGTCCAAACCTAACCCTCGTGTCTTGAAGATTTTGCGCAAAAAGCACGGGGGAGGGGAGCGGCATCTAAACTGAAACTGACATGACCGAGCCCCACGCCAACGACACCGTCAACTCCCAGGTCAATCCACAGGCAGTTCCTGAAAATCCACAGATTGCCCTCCTCTTCCCCGGCCAGGGCTCCCAGGTCGTCGGCATGGGCCGAGCCTTCTACGACACCGCCCCAGCCGCCCGCGCCATCTTCGAAGAAGCCGACGACGCCCTTGGCTTTGCCCTCTCCAAGCTCATCTTCGAGGGCCCCGAGGACCAGCTCAAGCTCACCGAGCACACCCAGCCCGCGATCCTCACCACCTCCATCGCCATCCTCCGCGTCCTCGAGCCCGAGCTGAAGTCCCGCAACCTCACCGTCGCCTTCGCCGCCGGCCACTCCCTCGGCGAGTACTCCGCCCACGTCGCCGCCGGCACCTTCACCTTCGCCGACGCCGTCCGCACCGTTCGCTCCCGCGGCCAGTTCATGCAGGCCGCCGTCCCCGCCGGTCTTGGCGCCATGGCCGCCATCCTCGGCCTCCCCGCCGAGCGCATCAACGACATCTGCGCCCGCGTCTCCGACGAGCTAACCGCCCGTCCGCCCGACAACCCCTCTAACCCCTCCGAACAGGCCGCTGCCACTATGGAGGCCCTCACTGACCCCGCGAATCCTGCCTCGACGCCGACGGAGGCGGCGACGCGTGTAAGCGCTGTTGTTGCTCCTGCGAATTTCAACTCGCCCGAACAGACCGTCATCTCCGGAACGAAAGAGGCCGTCGAGCGCGCAGCGGCGCTCTGCAAAGAGGCTGGAGCCAAGCGCGCCATCATGCTTCCCGTCAGCGCGCCCTTCCACTGCAAACTCATGCAGCCCGCAGAGGACCAACTCGCGAGCACGCTCGAGTCCATCAACTTCAACGACCCGGAATTTCCGGTCGCTGCGAACGTCGATGCGCGCCTGCTGCGCCGCGGCCCAGAGGTGCGCGACGCGCTCATCCGCCAGGTCACCGGCGCGGTCCGCTGGGTCGAGTGCATCGAGCTGCTCAAGAACTCCGGCGCCACGCACTACATCGAGGTCGGACCCGGCAAGGTGCTCAGCGGCCTCAACCACAAGATCGACAAGAGTCTCATCACCACGCACGTCGATAGCCCCGAAGCGCTTCAGAAAGCTCTCATCGCTTTGACCGCGCCCCACGAGGCACACGCATAAACAAGAAGGCGCAACCTCATTCAGGTCGCGCCCCTCGTTACTTGTTCGCGTTGTGTGTTCGTTACTTGGTTACAACATCGCCGTTGATGTCACGAACCTCAACCGGACCAAGGCCAGCATCCTTCAGCCCGGGCTCAATCTTCGCGCGGTCGCCTGCCGCGACGATGATGAGCTGGTTCGGATGCAGGTCTTCCTTGGCCACCCGTCCAACGTCCTCAGGCGTCACCGCGCGATAGCGTTCCGGCAGCTTCGCGTAGTAGTCGAGCGGACGATCGTAGAGGAAGATCGACTGCATCGCGCCGGCTGCGGCGAACGTCGTCTCGAAATCACCGGGAAGCGACTGCACCAGTGCATCTTTGCTCGCCTTCATCTCGGCCTCAGTCGGAGGGTTCGTCGGGAAGCGTGTGATCTCGCCCATCAACTCCTTCGCTGCCGGCGCAGTCACATCTGTCCGCACCAATCCGCCTGCGACGAACGGCCCGCCGGCACGGTATGCCTGAAACCGGGAGCTCGCACCGTACGTGTACCCATGCTCTTCGCGCAGGTTCATGTTGATGCGGCTGGCGAACGATCCGCCCAGCGTGTAGTTCATCACCTGCAGCGTTGGCAGGTCCGGCGAGTTCGCCGGCACTCCCAGTCCATAGGCCACCAGCATGGTCTGCGGTGCGCCGGGTTTATCGACGATGACGACGTGTGTCGGCTGCATCTCCGGCGCGGGCGGCAGAGTTACCGCTTCACTCGCCGTGCCGCTCCACTTGCCGAAGTACTGCTCGGCGACCCGACGAGCTTCGGCGGGTGTGATGTCGCCGGCCAGCACCAGCGCGGAGTCTGCGGGACCGTACTGGCTCTTGTAGAAGCCCGTCATGTCGTCGCGTGTCAACGCCTGCACGCTCTCCTGCGTTCCCGCCATGGACTGACCGTACGGACTGTCGCCGAAGAGCAGCTTCGGCCCCACGCGCGCCGCAATCGCCTGCACCGAATCCGTCTCCTGTGCAATGCGCGTCAGCCGCTGCTTCTTGCGGCGGTCGAGATCCTCAGGACGGAATGCCGGATGTTCGACCACGTCGGCGAGCAGGTCGGCGCCGCGGCTGGTGTTATTCGACAGCACGGTAATTCCCGCAAAGCTTCCATCCATGCTCGCGCCGGGGGAGATGTGGATTCCGATCAGTTCCTCGTCGTCGGCCAGCTTCTTCAGATCGCGGCTGTCGGTGCCATCGCCCATTGTTTCGGCGACGAGCGACGCAAGGCCACTCTTGTCCTTCGGGTTTCGTTCACTTCCTGCGCGCGTGACCAGCGAGGCCGAGAGAATGGGCAGCGCGTGGTCTTCGACGAGGTAGACCTTCAATCCATTGTCGAGGGTGAACAGTGCCGGCACCGGCAGATGCACAACCGGCAGAGGACCCCCCTTCGGTACGGTCTTGCGCCACTCCTGCGCCTTCTCGAAGTCCGCCGTGTACGGATCGGTGATCTTCACATCCGCGTCCGTGTCGGCGGGACTGCGCGGCACATCGTGCAGCACCTTGTCGCCGGGAACGCAGGAAACAATCACGGTTGCGTTGCTGGCGAAGTACTTCACCGCCGCTGCCTTCGCGCTCGCTTGCGTGACGGCCTCAGTCATCGCGATGTCTTTGGGTAGAAAGCCGGGATCGCCGGTGTACTGGTTGTACTCGTCGAGCGTATCGGCCACGCCGCCGAAGCCGCCGAGGCGTTGCAGTCCGCTGATCTTGTCTGTCAGTGCGTTCGCTTTGGCTGCTTCAACCTCTTCTGCCGTCGGACCCTCCTGCTGCAGCTTCGTCAGTTCCTTCCAGAAGACCGCTTCGATGTCCTCGAGCTTCACTCCCGGCCGCGCGGTGACAATGCACTGCGCCATCCCGGTGAGCTTCAGCGAGTCGCCGCCGCACGTGACACTCTGCGCCATCTGCGACTTGTAGACCAGCGCCTCATCCAGGCGGCTCGCCTTGCCCTGGCCGAGAGCGTAAAGCGCAGCGTCGGTGTCATAAGCAGGCTGCGTGTACGCGGGCGGAGTGAGCCACGCGAAGCGGATCTGCGACAACTTCACCGTGTCGGTGACAGTCGCGCGCTTCTGCGACGTGATCGGAGGGGTCGTCACATTCACCGGAGGAGGTTGAGGCCCACGCGGAATGGGCCCGAAGTACTTCGTCAGCATCTCGCGCAGCGCCTTCGGATCGAAGTCGCCGGCGATCGCAATCGATGCGTTGTTCGGCGTGTAGTACTGCTGGTGGAAGTCGCGCACATCGGCGACGCGCGCGGACTCGATGTCGGTATGGCTTCCCATGACATTGCCGTAGTACGGGTGGCCCTGCGGAAACAGCATGTGGATGACCGTCTCGTTTGCAACGTAGTACGGACGGCCCTCGCCCTGGCGGCGCTCGTTGCGCACGACATCGCGCTGGTTGGTGAGCAGCGTGCGATTGAGGCCTTCCATCAGGAAGCCCATGCGGTCGCTCTCGAGCCACAGCGCGAGCTCCAGTTGATTGCTCGGCATCGTCTCGAAGTAGTTTGTGCGATCGAAGTCCGTTGTGCCGTTGATGTCGGTGCCGCCGGCTGACTGCACGTACTTGATGTGCGCCTTCTCGCCGACGTGCTCGGAGCCCTCGAACATCATGTGCTCGAAGAGGTGCGCGAAGCCTGTGCGCCCGGCGCGCTCGTTCAATGGGCCGACGTGATACCAGAGGTCGACGGCGACGAGCGGCAGACGATGGTCCTCATGCGTAATGACCGTAAGTCCGTTGGGCAGCGTGTACTTTTCATACTTGATCTCGGGCAGTTTCAGCTTCTGCGCGGGCGCCGTTGCTGCGGCAGCAAGAATCAGAATCAGGGCAAGGGCGGCGTAGCCACCTCGTCTCAGAGCACGTCTCATCGTTGGTTGGTCTCCTCGGGGGAAGCTTGCAAAACGGCCGCGGCGTAGTGTGCTCCATAGCATAGCTGCGAAGCCGCACTCTTCGCCGCACAAATCTGGAGCAGATTCCTTCAGCCGGACTCACGAAGCCGGTTGCAGGGTTCACGGGCGTCGATTAGAGTCGATGGTTTCTGCAAGGAGATGCAAACGATGTCGCCGAGCTTTGGATTCCTTTCCCGCGCAACCTCTGCCGTTCTTGCACTTTCCGTCGCGCAGGCAGTCTCCGCCCAGACGCCCGACCGCACGGTGCTGCCTATTGCGCCGCCGCCATTTCGTGGCAACATCACTCGCGACTATCGCACGTCTACACTGCAGCCCACCGAGCCGCTGACTGCGCCGAAGGGTGCGCCGAACGTTCTGCTGATTCTGCTGGATGATGCGGGCTATGGACAGACCGCGACCTTCGGCGGCATGATCCCGACGCCGACGCTCGACAGCCTCGCGCAGCAGGGCCTGCGCTACACGCGCTTTCATGTCACGGCGCTGTGTTCGCCCACGCGCTCTGCGCTGATGACGGGGCGCAACAATCACGCGGTGGGCATGGGCACGATCACGAACTGGGCGAATGGATATCCGGGCTACACGGGATCAATCCCGAAGAGCGCAGCGTTCGTCTCGGAGGTCTTGCGCGAGAACGGCTATGCGACTGCGGCATTCGGCAAGTGGCATCTGATTCCCGATGCGGAGACGACGCTCGCCGGTCCGTACGATCACTGGCCGACGCACCAGGGCTACGACTACTACTACGGCTTCATCGGCGCGGACACCGATCAGTGGCATCCGGAGCTGACGGAGGGCACGAAGCCGATCGAGATGGTTGTGCCGCCGGGGCGCGAGAAGGACTACACGCTGAATGAGGATTTGGCAACGCATGCGTGCGCCTGGATCGAGCAGCAGAAGGCGCTTGCGCCGGACCGGCCGCTGTTCATGTACTACGCGACGGCCGCGACGCACGCTCCGCTCGAGGCGCCCGAGGCGTGGATCGACAAGTTCAAAGGCAAGTTCGACATGGGCTGGGACAAGTACCGGGAGATGGTGCTTGAGCGACAGAAGCGCCTGGGAGTGGTGCCGCAGGATACAGTGCTCACTCCACGCCCCGCGGAGCTGCCGGCGTGGGATTCGCTCTCGCCCGAGGAGAAGAAAGTCGCCGAGCGGCTGATGGAGGTCTTCGCGGGCTACATGGCGCAGGCGGACTTCGAGATCGGCCGCGTGATCGAGACGCTGCGAAGAACAGGGCAGCTCGACAACACGCTGATCTTCTACATTGCGGGGGACAACGGTGCGAGCCTCGAGGGCAACATCAACGGCACGGACAACCTGATGGAGCAGGTGAACGGCATCGTGCCGCCGGCGTCGGAGGTGGTGAAGCATCTCGACACGATTGGGCTGGATGGCTCGAACCCACACTATCCCGCGGGATGGGCGTGGGCAGGGAACACGCCGTTCCAGTGGGGCAAACGCATCGGCTCGCATCTCGGCGGCACGCGCGATCCGCTGGTCGTCGCGTGGAGCGGTCACATCAAGGACCCGGGCAGCGTGCGCTCGCAGTATCAGGATGTGACGGACATCTTTCCGACGATCCTCGAAGCTGCGGGTGTGCCCGAGCCGAAGAGCGTCGACGGCGTTGAGCAGCAGCCGGTGAACGGCATCAGCTTTCTCGCGAGTTTCACCAATGCGCAGGCGCCGGAGCGCGAGACGCAGTACTTCGAGATGCACGGCAATCGCGCGATGTATGACCACGGCTGGATCGCTGCGCAGCGCACAGGTTTGCTGCCGTGGGCCTACACGTTCACGAACAATAATGGGCCGCTGCCGTGGGAGCTCTACGACCTCGACAAGGATTACTCGGAGGCGAACAATCTCGCGGCGAAGTATCCGGACAAGCTTGCGCAGTTGGAGAAGCTCTTCGATGAAGAGGCCTGGAAGAACCACGTCTACCCCATTGATCCGCGCATCGCCGGGCGGCAGCATCCGAATCCTCCACCGCCCGGAGGCCGCGCGTTCTACACCTTCTACCCAGGCGCGACGCACCTCTACGACGCGCTCGCTCCCGGCACGCGCAATCGCACACATACCTTTACTGCTTATGTGACGATTCCTCCTGGCGGCGCTGATGGTGTACTCGTGGCCGAGGGCGGCGAGGCAGCGGGCTACTCGCTCTACATCAAGGACGGCCACCCGGCGTACACGTACAACTACTTCCGCATGAAGGTCACGACGATCACCGCGCCGGAGAAGCTGCCAGAGGGCCACTCGGTGATCGAGCTGCACTTCGCGTACGACGGCGGCGGACTCGGCAAAGGCGCGACGGTGACATTGACGGTCAACGGCAAGAACGCGGGCGAGGCGCGGCTGGAACAAACCGTCCCGCGTGCGTACTCGTTCGAGGAGACCTTCGATGTCGGTGAGGATTCTGCGAGTCCCGTCGGGCCGTATCGTGCGCCGTTTCCTTTCACTGGCACGCTCGAAAAGCTCGAGCTTCGCTCCGGGCCGCTGCCGCAGTTGAGCGACAGCCAGCAGAAGGTCGAGCAGCAATATGCGGAACGAATCGCTGCGTTGAAGGACTGAAATGCGCCTCTCAACTAGAATGGAAGTTGGGACTTCGTGCAGAAATCTGTGTCGATGAACCGCTCGCAGGCATGAGTTTTTCTGAACAATTCGACGTGCTGATTGTCGGCGCCGGCCACGCTGGTTGCGAGGCCGCGGCGGCCTCTGCGCGCATGGGCCTGCGCACTGCCCTCTTCACGCTGAACATGGATCTCATCGCGCAGATGTCGTGCAATCCGGCGATCGGCGGCGTGGCGAAGGGCCATCTCGTGCGCGAGGTCGACGCGCTCGGCGGCATCATGGGCGAGGTCGCGGACTCCTGCGGCATCCAGTTCCGCCTGCTCAACACGTCCCGCGGGCCGGCCGTGTGGTCGCCGCGCGCGCAGTGCGACAAGGCGCTCTACCGCGTGCGCATGCGCGAGAAGCTCGAGTCGATCAAGAACCTCTTCATCAAGCAGGCCGAGGTGGTGGATCTCGAGCGGGAAGGGGATCGCGTTACTGGTGTCCGGTTGCGCGATGGGCGCACGATTCACGCGCATGCCGTCGTCGTAACCACCGGCACCTTCCTCAACGGCCTCATTCATTGCGGCGAGCAGCAGTACACCGCCGGCCGCTCCGGCGAGCCCGCCAGCGTTCTACTCGGCGAGAATCTGAAGAAGCTCGGCCTGCGCCAGTGCCGCCTGAAGACCGGCACACCGCCGCGGCTCGACGGCCGCACCATCGACTGGTCGCGCTTCGAAGAGCAGCCGGGCGACGCCGATCCCACGCCGTTCAGCTTCCGCAGCGCGCCCGCGGACGGCAGCCCGAAGTGGCAGCCGCCGCTGCCGCAGGTCTCGTGTCACATTGCGATGACGACGCCTGAAACGCTGCAGCTCATCCGCGACAACGTGCACCGCTCGCCGATGTTCACCGGACAGATCGAAGGCATTGGGCCGCGCTACTGCCCGTCTATCGAAGACAAGATCGTTCGTTTCCCGGACAAGAGCTCGCACCAGTTCTTCCTCGAGCCCGAGGGTCTCAACACGCACGAGGTCTACATCAATGGCATGAGCACCTCGCTTCCTATGGAGGTGCAGGCCGCGATGGTGCACTCCATCCCCGGCCTCGAAAACGCCGAAATGCTGCGGCCCGGTTACGCGATCGAGTATGACGCGATCGATCCGACGGAGCTCGACCGCTCGCTGCGCGTGAAGCAGTTCACCGGTCTCTATCTCGCCGGCCAGATCAACGGTACCTCCGGCTACGAAGAGGCCGCCTGCCAGGGGCTGATGGCCGGCATCAACGCCGCGCTGTACGCGAAGTCGCAGCGCGATCAGATGGGGCTCGAGACCTTTACGCTCGACCGCACCGAGGCGTACACCGGCATCCTCATCGACGACCTCATCTCCAAGGGCACGGACGAGCCCTACCGCATGTTCACCTCGCGCGCGGAGTTCCGGCTGCACCTGCGCATCGATAACGCCGACGTCCGCCTGACGCCACATGGCCGCCGCCTCGGCCTCATCGACGACACCGCCTGGGGCGCCTTCGAGGCCAAGCAGGCCCGCGCCCTGGCCTTCGCGTCCCTTCTTGAGACAGCCAAGCTGACGGACGCCGACGTCGAGACCCTGGATCCTGACTGGCCGTCCGATTTCGGGCCAGTCCCGGCGAAGGGCGACCGCCCGGCACAGTTGCTCAAGCGCCCGCAGGTCACCGTCGAGGGACCTCCTCCCGGCGCTGCTCGACCGCCTCGCCACGAACCCAGAGCTCGCCCCGTGGGTTATGGCCCTGAACGCAGTGAACTATCGTGCTACCGGAGTCCTCCCGGCCTGGGTTCGGAACGAGATGAAGACTGTCGAAACCGGCATCAAGTTCGCCGGGTACCTGGTCCAGCAGCAGCGCAGCATGGAGCGTCTGCGCCGCGACGAGGCCCGTGCCATCCCCGAAACGTTCGACTACACCACGGTCAGCGGGCTCTCCCGCGAGATGGTCGAAAAGCTCGGCCGGGTTCGGCCATCGACCCTCGGCCAGGCCAGCCGCCTGCCTGGTGTCACCCCCGCGGCGCTCTCTCTGATTCAGTGCTTTTTGGAGATTCAGGCCCGGCGCACGGCCTGATTCGTATGTCCGGATAGGGGACATTCAAGCCCAAAACTGGACAGAAAAGCTACAGTCCGCGGGATTTTCGCCGATACCTAAAGTGACACTTGAGGTGGGTGTTTACTCCCATGGTTCACACTCAACGGCAACCCTTTCTGGCTCAACCGAAAGTTACTTACGGGCGTACCGTAGAAGTCCCACAAAATATGCAGCGCATACCCCGAAAGTGTCATATTCTCGTTTTGGGACACCGTATGCGCAGAGTTTTCCTCACGACCGGCCTGTTCTCCCTTCTGCTCCCCGCCATGATGCCTGCCGCCTTTGGCCAGACACCCAAGGCGGCGCAGCAACCCGTCTCCGAGAGCCTTCCTTACACCTTTACCAACTTCCCTTGGTGGACTGACGCCCAGATCCGCACCGAGCTCAAGCATCGGATCCCGAGCCTGGGGGATGAGGTCAGCCGTGGCTCCGCGCAGGAGGCCCAGCTTCGTGACGCGCTGACAGCGATGCTGGCCGCGAAGGGCGTTCACGCGACGGTGATCAGCGATGAGCCATCGCCGACCTCGGCGGTAGTTTCGGCATTCATGAAGACGCTGCCGTTCTACATTCCGGGCACTGCACAGCGCCCGCACATTGAGTTCAGCATCTCCGCACCGCAGATTCTGGTGGGTGGACTCGAGCTCGACTCCTCCCCCGAGGGCGACCTCGTTGGACGTGTCGCACGCCAGATGGAGGGTAAGCCCTTCGACGTCGGCGGCATTCCGCTCACCGCGCATCAGCTCGCGGAGCCGTTGCAGCGTCATGGGTATCTCTCGGCCGAGGTCGTCGTCACGGCGGGCCACCCGATGCGCGTCGACGACAACTACTACGTGCCTCTGAAAGCTGAGATCTCAGCCGGTCCGCTCTATCACGTTGGCATGATCAGCGCCGACGGCGGCCCGCTGCTGCACGGCCGCGATCTCTCCGGCTACTTCGATCTCCAGACCGGCGAAGTGGCGACGCCCTACGCGTTTGACCGGCTCGAAAGCTCGATCATGACGGTCTACTTCCAGTCCGGCTACGCCTCGGTGCACTTCGTCGATAAGCCGGAGCTCGACCCTGAGCACGCGACGGCAACCTATCATCTGCAGACGGTGACCGGACCGCAGTATCGCCTTCGCACAGTCACGGTGCGCAATCTCTCGCCCGCGCAGGAGGCCGAGGTTCGCAACCTGCTCGCGCTCGCGCCCGGCGACGTCTATGACCAGATCGCGATCGACGAGCTGCACGCCAAAGTGCAGGAGAGCGCGAATCTCAAGGGTCTGGACTACTCCTTCGCGCCATCGACCGACCGCAACCTCAACGTCATCGACCTCACGCTCGACTTCTTCAAGGACGCCGCACAGTCGTCGCTGTGAATTTAGAGATCAGAGAACAGAAATCAAAAAGCGCTACAGCATTCGCTGTAGCGCTTTTTCTTGTTGCCTCAGAACACAGATGAGCCCGATCTCTGATTTCTGTTCTCTGATCTCTCAGTAGTTGAAGTTGACTTCTTCCTCAGTATCGACGCCGTAGCGACGCAGCAGGTTGGGCAGGTTCTGGCTGAACGCTGCGCGCGGCATCACCACATCGCAGCCCGCTTCTACCGCCTTCGCCTTGAGGTCACCCTGCAGGTGCGAGAGGAACCCGACGACCGACACCGACCGCTTCAGCTTGGTCTTGATCTTCGGAATCGTCGTCAGCGGCTTTGCGTTGGCGTTGTTCAGGTCGAAGACAATCAGCGAAGGCTTGTTCTCGTCATCCCCGCTCACCAGCTCCGCCAGCGCTTCCTTCTCGTTCTTCACGAAGGCCACTTTTACGCCGAGCTTACGCGCAGCCTCGTTGATCTTCGCTGTCAGGAACAGGTCCTCGATAAACAGATAGATGTGCGTCTGCGCATCCTCGGGGATCGGCACCGGCCGTGGACCTGAGAAGTCCAGTGGCTGGCTGTCGCCCTGGTGACGATGCCGGCGGTGTCCGTGCAGTTGGATCGTCGAAGGCGGCGCATCGGCGTAGTTCGCATCGCCCGCGCGGTAGCTGTGGTCCATCGGACCCACGAAGCCGCGCTCTCTCTGCTGGCCGCCCTTGCTCTTGCGCTTGAATCCGCCGACAAGATTGCCGAAGTTATCCGGCAAGCCCTGGCGATAACCATTGCCGCCGCCGTTGCTGTATCCGCCGCCGCCGCCGAAGTTGCCGGCGCTGTCGCCGCGGAAGTCGTTGCCCGGGTTATCGTTGCGCGTGCGGCGTTCGCGGTCGCGGAACTTCTTCTTCCAGCGCTTGCCGCCCGGGCCTTGCCCAAACTGTTGTTGTCCCCCCTGCTGGGGTCGACGAGGCGCCTGAGCAGCGTTACCGCCGGTAGCTCCGGCGGCAAGTGCGAGGCTCTCGCCTTCCATCACGATTGTGGCTGGGGCGGCGGCTGCGTCTTCGGTCGCGGCGGGTGCGCCGCCCTCGGGGGCTGCGGCCATCAGCTTGTTCTTCCGCTTACGGCGCCGACGGCGGCTGCTCTTGCTCTGCCCCATGCCTGGGGCCACCGGGCCGCCACCCTCGTTGCCGCCGTCGAACTCTTCGACCTCAAACCCGTCCCCGCCAAATTGATCGGGAGCGTCTACTAAATTCTGTTCTGACATGGTTGCTGTTGTTTCCCCTTACTCTGTCCTTCCAAAAAACTTCGCCCAAGCTTTCGGAGACGCGTCCCCATGTCTCGCGCCCTGGTAGTGCTTGGCGCGAGCCGCGGTCCGAACAGGAGAGTCTTCCGACGATCTCAAATCTAGGCTCTTGGAACGGCTTACTTTCTCATCAACCGGCTGGGTTCATCTCTGCGACCGCCTCGCGTTCGCGCTGAGGAACTCCGCCGCACTCACTTCGACCTCGTATTCCACGGTCGCCTTGCATTATCCCTGCGGGCCTGCACGGCCCTGGACCAGACGGTTCTGTGCCAGCTCCGTTCCGGCGCACCGTCTAACCCTTCGATTTTCCAGAGATATCCTTGTTCCCACTGTAGGCGTCTGCGAGTCGTGCAGCCTTTCAGGGACGTTGCCCTCCAGCGGCTCATGCGCTCGGCGCCCGGAACAGCCTCAAGTATATCGCTCAAACAGCTTCTGTGCAAGCCCTTCCCGCTCTGTAACCTGGCGCGCCCAATCCACTCCCTCGCACCACAGGCTTTCACCCAGAAAGCCGTTGGGCCACCTCCCCTCCCCGGAAGATGGCCCTCGGACCCCTACAGGCCAGTCACTGGCCTCCGAAAATGCCCCCTTCGGAGCTGTCCCGCGGGCTGCGCCTCGCTGAACGAGGTCTCTAATCACCGCTGGACGTTCGCCGCTCTGCTCCGCGTAACGGCGCAAGGCTCGAACAACCTTGGATAGAGCAATCAGCGTTCCAAACCGATTTGCCCGCCAAATCCTTATAAATCCGTTGCCCGGCCGGCTCGACCCTACCCAAAACCGGAGAAATTGTCGTCTCCCGCTCCGTTTTTCGGAAGGACCCCACCATAACCTGCAACCCTGAAACCGGATCAGATTCTCCCTCGCCGATGAAACGGCCGCCCGTTCCGCTCGTCTCACACTCGGGGAGCAGGGCCTTCGAAAAGGCAACTGCATTTTCCGTCGTTTGACCGACGTTGCTTTCGCTCTTATATAATTCGGTGCAGTCGGCCCAACAGCAGTCTGCCCGCGCCTCTTTCGCCCGTTCACACAGGTGAGAAAGATAACCAAAGCAGGACGCGGAGGGTGGCCCTGCCGAGTGGCGCAGCTCCCACTCCATGATTTCAGATTTGCGCATTCCAAGTTCTCGATCCCGAAGGAGCAACATTCACCACATGAACCGCACGCTTGTCCTTGCAACAGCGTTGGCCGCTGGCCTCGCCGTCCCCTCCCTCACCGCTCAGGCCGCGACCTCTTCCGCCACGCCCGCCAGTGCGGCGCCCAACGTGAAGCCGGAAGCGATTCCCGCCAAGGTCGCCATCATTGCTTTTGAACAGGCCGTTGTCGCTACCAACGAAGGACAGCGCGCGATGGCCGATGTCCAGAAGAAGTACGAACCCAAGAAGAACGCGATCGATGCTCAGGCCGCAGAGGTCGACTCGCTGAAGAAGCAGGTCCAGGGTCTTCCCGCCACCACCTCCGATGATGAGCGCGCGCGCCGCCTCCGCACCATCGACGAGAAGGAGAAGGCTCTGAACCGCGACGCCGAAGACGCGACCAACGCCTACCAGGGCGATCTGCAGGAGGCCTACGGCAAGGTTGCGCAGAAGGTCGGCGCCGCTGCCGTGAAGTACGCGCAGGACAACGGCTTCACCCTGATGCTCAACGTCGGTGGCAATCAGCAGACGCCGAACCCGGTTCTCTGGTTTGCTCAGCCCACGGACATCACGCAGGCTGTCGTAAACGCCTACAACACGAGCTCGGGCGTTACCGCTCCTCCGCCTTCGGCTCCGGCCGCGCACCGCACCACGCCGCCCGCCGGTGGTGCAGCTGCTCACCCCGCTACGACGGCTACCCACTAATCTCGACGCAAGCTTGACCAAAGAACGGAGGCCTTCGGGCCTCTGTTCTTTTTTGCATGCAAGTCCGGTGTCCGACCGCGGTCACCTAAAATGCCGTCAGTGCTTAACGAAAACGACCGCAAGCCCGCCGTGCCGCGCCTGGATGGAATCGATGTTCTGCGCGGGCTATCAATCCTGGCGGTCATCCTGCTGCACATCCTCATCCGCTTCGCAGGCGTGCACGTCCGGCTCGGCTGGGACTGGCCGAAGTACACACGCCACTTCGTCTTCCTCAACGGCGGCAATGGCGTGACGACGTTCTTCGCCGTCTCCGGCTTCCTGATTACGCTCACCTCGCTGCGCCGCTTCGGTTCGCTCGACGCCATCCGGCCGCGCGCCTTCTACCGCATCCGCTTCGCGCGCATCATGCCGCTGCTGCTGCTCATGCTTCTGGTGTTGAGCGCACTGCATCTGCTGCGCGTCGATGGCTACATCATCAACGAGAAGTTCTTCACGCTTCCACGCGCGCTGTTCGCCGCGCTCACCTTTCATCTCAACTGGCTCGAAGCCTCGCGCAACGCCTGGCTGCCGGCATGTTGGACGGTGCTCTGGTCGCTGTCGATCGAAGAGATGTTCTATCTCTTCTTTCCGCTGATCAGCCTCGTCCTCTTTCGCGGCGGACGCGTGGGACGCTGGGCCTGGATTACGCTCGCGCTCACGCTCTTTGCGCTCGGGCCGTTCGCGCGCACCGTGTGGTCGAATAACGATCTGCAGACCGAGAACTCGTACCTCGCCGGAATGGCCAGCATCGCGCTTGGCTGTCTTACGGCATACCTCGTTGACCGGCTCTCCCATCGCACGATGCGATCTGCATGGCTGCGTGTTGCAGAGGTTGCCGGCTGGGCCGGCATTCTGCTGATCGCGATCTGGCCGCGCTGGACGGTGATGCGTACGCTCGGCAAAAGCGGCACAGACGACGCCCTGCTCGCGCTCTCCGTCTGCCTCGTGATGGCCGCTGTGACGCTGCGCCGCAAACGCGGCAGCCGCTGGAGCGCTCCGCTGCGATGGTTTGGCCGCCACAGTTATGAGCTCTACCTCTCCCACGAGTTCATCATCCTCGCGGGCGTCGCGCTTTACACTCGGTTCTACCCGCATGAGCATTCGCGTGGCATCGTTGCGATGTTTGTGGTCGCGATGCTGCTGGGGACGGTTCCGCTGGCATGGGCACTCGCACGCTTCTTCACCGAACCTGCGAACCGCCGCCTCCGTGGCGCACAGATGGCGAAGCCAAGACCCCAGGAATCCTCCGAGCTTCTAGGTAGCCCAACGCTTTAGAGTCGGAGAGTTCGCCCGGCCTCTGAGGTACCCCGAGCCTTTAGGCTCGGGTCTCTCTGGCCGAGGAAAAAACAAGGGGGCTTCTAGCCCCTGGGGTATGGCGCCCTTACTCCGCCGATCAAATTGGTCAGAAGTTGAACTCAGACCAACCTCGCCCGCTCCGCCTCCAGCACCCTCGCCACGCACGCCACCACCGGCCCGACATCTTCCATCGACGTCTGCCAGTTCGAAACACTCACGCGCATCGCACGCACACCGTGCCAGGTTGTCGGTGTAAAGAATGCCTCACCCGTCGCGCGCACACCGACGATCACCGCATCCGTCAGCCGATCATGATCGGCCTCCGTCGCCTCGGGTCGCGGATCGAAGAAGCTCACCATGCCCTGATTAATGAGTGGATCGCACAACGCCTTCGCTCCGGGCAGCGCAGCCAATGCGCTCGACCAGCTCCTTCGTGATCACGCAACAACGATCGATCAACTCCGCAACACCGTCACGTCCAAGCTGCCGCAGCGCCGCATAGGTCGCAAACCCGCGCCCGCGCCGCGAGAACTCCGGCGTCCAGTCCACCTGGTCGCGCGCTCCCGCCCCTTGGACGAGGTACGACGAATGCACACTCTGCGACGCATAGTGTGCCGCTGCGTCACGCACAAACGCATAGCCACAGTCGTACGGAACGTTCAGCCACTTATGTCCGTCGGTACTCCACGAGTCGGCATCGCTCCGCGCCCTCCAACAACCATCGGTGTTTCGGCGACGCAGCGCACCACAGGCCCATGGCTCCATCAACATGCACCCAGGCGTTATGCGCATGCGCCAGCGGAATCAACGCACGGAAGTCATCGAAGGCTCCCCGGTTCAGATCGCCGGCCTGCAGCACCACAATCGTCGGTCTCGCCCGCGCGCTCCTTCAGCGCACTCTCTAAGGCATCTGCGCGCAGCCGTCCTTCGTCGTCGCAGGGCAGCGCGTCAACGCATCCGGTTCCCATTCCCAGCAGCCGCGCCGCTCGCGGCACCGTCGCATGTTGCTCTGTGCTGGTAAGAATCCGAATCGCCGGCGCTCCGCCCAGGCCGTCGCGCTCCACATCCCATCCCGCGCGCTCCAGCACCCTATGCCGCGCCGCCGCAAGACAGGTCACATGCGCCATCTGGCATCCGGTCACAAAGGCGAAGCTCGCTTCGGCAGGCAATCCAAACAACGACTTCAGCCATCCGCCGGCAACCTCCTCCACCAGCGAAGCCGCAGGCCCGATCACATACAGTCCCGCGTTCTGGTCCCACGCCGAGGTCATCCAATCCGCCGCCAGTGCCGCCGGAAGCGATCCGCCAATCACAAACCCGAAGAACCGCGGCCCCGCGCTGCCGACGATCCCGCCGTCGCACGCCGCCACCAACTCCTCAATCACACGCTCCGCATCAACGGAATCCGCAGTCAGCGGCACATCGATCCTTCGCCTTAGCTCTTCGAGCGACGCCGTCGCATCCACTCCCCGCTCGCGAAGACCATCCACATGCGCCAGCGCATGCCGCATCGCCGCCGCCAGCGGCCTTTGAAACGCTGAATTCGCACTCATCAAGCGCGATGCTACACCGCCGCCTCTTGACGCCGCTGATATCCTTTAAGTAGGGAGAAATTCAAGAAGGCCCGGCTACCCGCCGGACCTTCAGCCCTCTATCGACACACTTAGGTCCACCCCTAAGTCCTGTCGCTTGAAGATTTTGCGCAAAAAGTGCCGGGGGGGGGGGTACCCGCCCAGAAAAAAATTACTCTTCTCCGACCTTCAGCACCGCGAGAAACGCCTCCTGCGGAATATCGACCTTCCCGATCCGCTTCATCCGCTTCTTGCCTTCCTTCTGCTTCTCCAGCAGCTTGCGCTTACGGCTGATGTCTCCGCCATAGCACTTGGCAATCACATTCTTCCGCATCGCCGTCACCGTGGAGCGCGCAATAACCTTCGACCCGATCGCCGCCTGGATCGCGACCTCGAACATCTGCCGCGGAATCAGCTCGCGCATCTTCTCCACCAGCGCCTTGCCGCGGTCATAGGCGAAGTCGCGATGCACGATGATCGACAGCGCATCGACGGGTTCCCCCGAGACAAGAATGTCCATCTTCACCATCGGCGAAACCCACATTCCGGCGAGGTGATAGTCGAGCGACGCATATCCACGCGAGACGGACTTGAGCCGATCATAGAAGTCCAGCACGATCTCGTTCAGCGGGAGCTCGTAGGTGATCATCACGCGCGTCTCGCTGACGTACTCGATGTTCTTCTGCCGCCCACGCTTCTCCTCCACGAGCTTCAGGATGCCGCCGAGATACTCCTCGTTGGTGAGGATCTTCGCTTCGATGACCGGCTCTTCGATCTGCTCGATCTCGCTCGGGTCGGGCCAGCGCGACGGATTGTCCACCGTGAGAACCTTGCCGTCGGTCATCGTGATCTTGTACTGCACGCCCGGAGCCGTGATGATCAGGTCCAGGTCGTACTCGCGCTCGAGGCGTTCCTGGATGATCTCCAGATGCAGCAGTCCCAGGAAACCGCAGCGAAAGCCGAAGCCCAGTGCAACAGAGGACTTCGGGCTCGAAGGTGAAGCTCGAGTCGTTCAGCCGCAGCTTCTCCAGCGCATCGCGCAGCAACGCATGCTCGTGCGAGTCCACCGTGTAAAGACCGGCGAAGACCATGCTCTTGATGTCTTCGAATCCCGGCAGCGCTTCGGCTGCGGGATTATCAACGGATGTGATCGTGTCGCCGATCTTCGTGTCCGCGACGTTCTTGATGGTGGCGACGAAGAAGCCGACTTCACCGGCGGAGAGCTCCTGGAGTTCAACGGGCTTCGGCGTCATTACGCCCATCGACTCGACGTCGAACGTCTTGCCGTTCGACATGATCTTGATCTTGTCGCCCTTACGAAGCCGTCCGTTGATGATGCGCGCGAGCACAATCACGCCGCGGTACGCATCGAACCACGAGTCGAAGATGAGCGCCTGCAGCGGAGCGTCGGCGTCTCCCTTCGGCGGCGGCAGCAGGTGCACGACGGCTTCGAGAATGTCGGCAACGTTCTGACCGGTCTTGGCCGAGACAGGAACGGCATCGTCCGCCGGTAGCCCGACAGACTTCTCGATCATCTCCTTGGTGCGCTCGATGTCGGCGCTGGGCAGGTCGATCTTGTTGATGACCGGAATGATGTCGAGCCCGTGTGAGATGGCGAGGTACGCGTTGGCGAGTGTCTGGGCCTCGACGCCCTGAGAGGCGTCGACGACGAGCAGAGCGCCCTCGCAGGAGGCGAGCGAGCGTGAGACCTCGTAGCTGAAATCGACGTGGCCGGGCGTGTCGATCAGGTTGAGCTGATAGGTGTTGCCGTCGCTGGCGTCGTACATCATGCGCACGGTGTGCGCCTTGATGGTGATGCCGCGCTCGCGCTCGAGATCCATCGCGTCGAGGACCTGCGCCTGCATCTCACGCGCGGTCAGCGAGCCGGTGAGTTCCAGCAGCCGATCAGAGAGCGTGGATTTGCCGTGGTCGATGTGCGCGATGATCGCGAAATTGCGGATAAATCTGGGGTCCATGCTGTGGGGCCGAGGCAAAAGCCCCGAACCTCTAGGGTAGCATCCGCAGTCGCGAGGTTTTAGATTCTAGATTTTAGATGTTAGAGAACTACGGGCTTGGTTTGAGTGAACGGCCCGAACGGACGCAAAGTTTCCTAACATCTAAGATCTACTATCTAACATCTCCCTTCAGAAGATCTGGAAGTTGACTTCGACGTTGAGGTAAACGGCGACGGGTTTGCCGTTCTGCAGGGCAGGCTTGAACTTGTACTGCTGCACCGCCTCGACGGCCTTCTCATCCAGCCCCATGCCGACGCCACGCAGCACGTGCACATTGCGCGGCTTGCCGTCGCGGTCGACGATGAGCGAGACCACCACGTTGCCCGAGAACTTCGCCTTGCGCGCCTCTTCCGAGAACTCCGGATCCGGCGTGTAGATCGCAATCGGAGGCCGCACCGAGCCACCCACCTGGTACACGCCGCCACCGATGTTGCCGCCCGAGCCCGGCCCGATTCCGTTGCCGTCACCCGAGCCGATACCCGTCCCGTTGCCGTTACCCATCGAGAAGCCCTTCAGATTCGAGTTGGGCACACCCAGGTCCGGCATCTTGTTATCGGCGAGCTTCAGATCCGGCTGCACCACGACGGTCGGCTCAACCGCAAGCTTGGGTGGAATCGTTGGCGGTGCCTTGGGCGGAACGATCTGCGTCTGCGCCAGCTTGGGCAGGTGACCCTGGGTTACCGGGCCGAGATCGTGCTGGCCGCCACCGCCGCCAATCTTCGTGTCCTTCGGTACCACCGGCGGCGGTGGAGGGGGTTCCAGCAGCGAGCTCACCGCCTGCTTCATCGGCGCCGCTATCGGCACCTTCGAAGCAATCAGGAGGGCGATCAAGCCAATCACGGCTGCATGCAGGCCGACGGCGGTCCAGAGGGAAGCTGGATTGCGCTTTGCTGCGATGCTCTCCGCGAAGGCGAACGGTCGCGAGGTCCAAATGACCGGCTGGGTCTCCTGAGCGACGCGTGCAAGCAGCCGCTGCTCAAGCCCTTCTGGCGCTGCAGCTTGCACGTTCTCTTCACGCAGCACATCGTCGAGCAGTGTGTCGAGCTCCATCGTGTCTGTCCCTTCGTCACTACGCATCGTCATCTCCTTATCACGTCAGCAATCGTCCTCAGCGCGAGGAGATTGCTTCCCCTCGACGCGCTGCCCATCTTTGGTGCAACTCTGCACGCGCACGCATGAGCCGCGTGCGCACGGTGCCTTCGGGCACTTCCATCAGTTCGCCGATCTCGCGCGAGTTCAGCTCTTCGAGCGCCGAGAGACGCAGTGTGTCGCGCAGATCTTCCGGCAATTCGGCGATGAGCTCGCGCAGCAGTTCACGCTCGTCTTCTTCTGCGACCGCGGACTCCGGTGTTGGACGTGAGTCCTCAAGTTGCAGCTCGACCTCTTCCGCTGCGGAGGGCGGCCGTGCACTGCGCCGGTCGAGCGCAAGCCGCCAGACGACGCTCGCCAGAAACGCGCGTTCGTTCGTCATCTGCCGCCAGCTTTCGCCGCGATAGAGCTTGAGCAGCGCCTCCTGCACGCAGTCTTCAGCGTCTTCGGTGTGGCGCAGGACGCTCCAGGCGATGCGATAGAGAAATCGCGCATGCTCGGTTGCGAGCCTGGTGAAGATGGCCTGCCGGTCGTTTTCCTGAACCTGCGGTGGTTGCCGCATCATGTGCCTTCAACCGTATAGACCGGCGGAAGGAAGAAAGTGTTCATCGAAAAGTAATTTTCTACGCAAATGTCAGTGGCCGGGCAAAATGCCCGGCCACTGAATTTGTTTCTAACTCAACCGTCAGTGAGTCCCCGTGTTCTCGTGAATGAACTGCGCTGTGCGGTCGTGGAGCGCCTTCAGCGCGTCTGGATTGACGTAGACCATATGTCCCGTCGGGAAGAACTTGTACTCGATGTTTTTCTGGAGCTCCTGCGGAATTGGCAGGTGCTTCATCTCGTACGTTGCACCGAAGTACAGCGTGCCGAGGTCGAAGTATCCGCCCATCAGCAGCACACGCATGTTCGGATTGGCCTTCATGGTGTAGGCGATGTCCGGCATCACGTTGGTGCTGGTGCCTTCCCATCCCTCGGGTCCGGGGCCGTGGTGCTTCATGTCCCAGTTGAAGCCGGGTTCGTGTGCGCTCGGTTTGTAGGTCATGTTTTCGCCGAACTTCAGCGTCTCGCGCGCATAGGTGTTCATCGCCGCGACGATGGAAGACTCGACCGAGTCCGAGAACGGATCATAGGCGGCGTCACGCTCCATCGGGTCCATCACGGGGCCCTCATAGCGCGAGTCCAAGCGTCCAGTTGTGATGCCCGCGGGGTCCTGCAGATACTTCGAGAATTCGGCGCCGGTCATGCGCAGGTTCGCCTTGAGCCAAATGGCGGCGGGAATGCCGGTGTAACTCTCGAGTTTTGCGGCGACCGCAGATTTCTTGTCGGCGCTAAGGTCGGCGCCGGCCAGCAGCGCCGTTGCGTAGTCAGTGAGCGCATATTGCTCGACCTCATGAATCCATGGCTCGAGGGTGGCGGGCTGATTCGCGACCTTGTGGTGATACCAGGCGGTCGCGGCGAAGCTTGGCAGCGCGAGAAAAAAGCCGTTCTCTGTTCCCGGGTTGGAGTCGGAACCGTCGGCCGAGTTATCGAAGCTCAGAATCTGACTAAGGAAGACGACACCATTGAGGTCGACACCATGACGCCTCAAGACGGCGGCGAGCACGGCGTCGCGTGTGGTGCCATAGCTCTCACCAAAGAGGAACTTGGGCGAACTCCAGCGGTTGTACTTGGTCAGGAAACGGCGGATGAAACGATCGAAGGCCGCTGCGTCGCCATCGATGCCATAGAACGCTTTGAAGGCGTCCTTGCCCTCGACACGGCTGTAGCCGGTGCCCGGGGCGTCGATGAAGACGAGGTCGGCGGCGTCGAGCAGACAATAGGGATTCGAAGCGATCTGGTAGGGCCCGCCGGCTGGATGCTGCAGGTCGGGAAGCTGCACGCGAACTGGACCCATGCTTGTCATCCGCAGATACATCGTGGCCGAGCCGGGGCCGCCGTTGTAGAGGAAGACGATCGGACGTGTGCGCTGGTCAGCATCTTTGGCGAAGTGGGCGGTGTAGAAGATGCGCGCGGTCGCGGGACGGTCCTCCGGCTTCGCGGGAAGTTCCACGCCGGCGTCAGGCAATTGCTTGCCGTCGAGACCGATCCTGGCGTCCTGGCTATCGGTCGAGCCCACGGTCAGCATTCCAGCAACGGTGCGGAAGGCGATTGTCTTGCCACCTTCAACGGAGACCGAGCCTTCGCTGAAGGAGTCTGGCGGAAGAGGCGTGCTCTTCTTTTCGGGCTCACTGCTCATGGTTGCGGTCGTCGTCGTGGTCGTCTTCTGCGGTGTCTCCTGCGCAGCGGCAGAGAAGACACCCATCATCAGAGCGGATACGGCCAAACTCCACTTCACACAGATCTTCACGCGCGCAAAATCCTCCCTCAGAATGCTCACAGACAACTCAAATTTGTGGAGGCTTGATTTTATGCGAGAGAAGGCGATTCCAGCTTTTTAACTTCAACCAGGGTTGAGTAGAAGGTGGCTCCGCCGCCGATGTCGGTAAGCCGCTGGCTGGTCAGTTCGTTCACGTTGACGCCGCCGTGCGAAAGCTTCTGCCAGTCCAGCTTGGATGCGACCGTGCCGGCGGGGATCGACTCGCTGATGCGGGCTGTGAGCTGAATCTGGCCGCGGTCATTCCACACGCGTACGGCGTCGCCGGTGGAGATGCCGCGGGCGGCTGCGTCGGCGGCGCGCATCTCGAGCACGCCTTCGGTTCGGCTCTCCATCTTGCGATGGTTGGGCAGGTTGGCGAAAGTGGTGTTCATGTAGTTGTCGCCCTTGCGCGGCAACATCTCGAGCGGGAACTTCGCGGCTGCGTCGAGGTTCGCTCGCGATTCCGTGGCGGCGTGCCACTCGGGAAGCGGGAACAGATTTGCGCGGCGGTCGGGAGTCTGGAACCACTCGTGCGTGCTGAAGGGAAGCGACTCGCCGCGTTCGTTCTTCGGGAGGGCGAGCGGGGCCATGCCTTCGCGCTCGAGTCGCTCCTTGGTGATGCCTTCGAACCATGGATGCTTGCTTTCGAGCGCTTGAGCGATCAGATCATCTTCGCTCTCGCGGAAGGCCTGTTCCTCAAAGCCCATGCGGCGTCCGAGCTCGGCGAAGAGCTGCACGTTCATGCGTGCCTCGCCGAGCGGCGCAATTGCGGGCTGCGAAATCTGCGCGAAGTAATGCCCGTAGGCGCCCATCAGCTCCTTGTGCTCCAGGAAGGTCGTGGCCGGAAGGACGATGTCGGCGTAGTCGGTGGTGTCGGTGAAGAACTGCTCATGCACGACGGTGAAGAGGTCGTCTCGGCGCAGGCCTTGCTGCACGCGCTCGGAGTCCGGTGCGACCGCGGCGGCGTTGCAGTTGTAGACGAAGAGCGCCTTCACGGGAGGGTCATTCAGTTGCGTGAGCGCGTCGCCAAGCTCGTTCATGTTGACGAGGCGCGCAGCCCGCCCGAGCGGACTCGCCTGCATGAGTTCAGGCATCTGGAGACGCTGCTGATCGAAGGGAAACGCTGCGCTCGTGGAGAGCAGAAGTCCACCGCCGCGCTGCTGCCAGCTTCCGGTGATGAGTGGAAGCATCGCGACGGCGCGAGCGGCTGTTCCGCCATTCTCGCTGCGCTGAATGCCGTAGTTGAGCCGGATGGCCGCGGGAGCGCGGCCATCGCGGCCGGCACGGCCGTAGGCGAATGCGAGAGATTCGATGGCGTCGACGCTGAGGCCGGTGATGGCTGCGGCGCGCTCAGGCGAGTGCTCGGGGCGCAGAGCGAACTCGCGAAGCTGCTGCCATCCGCCGGTGAATTCGTTCAGGTAGCCGCGATCTTCGAGGCCCTCGCGAAAGAGGATGTGCATGATCGCGAGCGCGAGGAGACCGTCAGTGCCGGGGCGGATCTGCAGGTGCTCGTCGGCGAGCGATGCGGTGCGCGTGCGGTAGGGGTCGATGACGACCAACTTGCCGCCGTTGCGGCGGGCCTCTTCGATGAAGGGCCAGAGGTGCACGTTGTTGCCGTGAATATTGCCGGCCCAGACGATGATGAGGCCGGCGAGCGCGAAGTCCTGGGGCGCGGTGCCCAGGCGAGTTCCGTAGATGCTCTTGAGGGCGGCTGATCCCGCGGAGGAGCAGATGGTGCGATCGAGTTGGGAGGCGCCGAGCCGATGGAAGAAACGACGGTCCATGGAGCCGAAGCCGAGCTGACCGATCGTGCCGGCGTAGCTGTAGGGAAGAATGCTCTCGGGGCCGAACTCGGCGGCGATGTGCTTGAGGCGGGAGGCGATCTCGTCCAGCGCCTGATCCCAGGAGATGCGCTCGAAGAACTCGGCCTCACGGCCCTTGGGGAGTGGCCCTTTCGGCACGTCTGTGCGACGGCGCATGGGGTAGAGCAGGCGCTCGGGGGAGTAGACGCGGTCCAGGTAGCGCGCGACCTTGCCGCAGAGAAATCCGCGCGTGACGGGATGCGCGGGGTCGCCGGCAACCTTGATGGCGCGGCCGGTGAGTTCGTCCACGGTGACGAGAACGGCGCAGGAGTCCGGGCAGTCGTGCGTGCAGACGGCGTGCACAGTTCGCGTCTGGTGCCTGTCTAGCGGCTTGGCGGAATCTTCAGCCATAGCTATATTTTAGGCTCGTTCAATCTTCGAACCGAATACGTTTTCTATCTGGAGCCGAAGTTATGCGTCTGTTTGCCCGTTCGTTGTTTGTCCTTGCAGTCACTGCCCTGCTGCTGATCTCTTGCGTGCCGTTCGCCTCCGCTCAGGCATCGGCGAAGTCCGCGGAAAAGGACGCCATTCTGGCAATGCTGAACAAGCAGGCGGTCGACTGGAACCGCGGCGATCTGGAAACGTTTGCGACGGGGTACAAGAACTCGCCGGACATCCTGTTCATGGGCCAGACGATTCGGCGCGGGTACGACCAGATGCTCGCGGGCTACCGCAAGTCCTTTCCTACTCGCGATGCGATGGGGACGCTGACGTTTTCGGACCTTGAGGTTCAGCCGCTCGATGAACACTTTGCGACGGTTACTGGGCGATTTCACCTGGAGCGCACGGCGGCGGGCGGAGGAAATGCGGGCGGCTTTTATCTGCTGGTGGTGGAGAAGACCCCATCGGGTTGGAAGATCGTTCGTGATGACACGACCAACGACCCGCCCCCGGCTCACTAAGCGACGATCGTTCGTCACGACTCGTATGATGATGTTGTTCCGAGGAGGCCTATGCTATCCCGCCGTCTCGTTCCGATCGCAGTCGCAGCTACTTTTTGTGCCGTTTTCTTTGTAACGGTACCCGCCATCTCGCAGAATCCCGATCCGCTGTTCACCGCAACCCGTCAGCAGTTGGACGTGGTCAAGATCATCCTGGCGCAACAAAACGCCTGGAACAAGGGTGACCTGGACGCGTATCTCTCGCATTACAAAGATGCACCGGATACGCAGGCGGTGCTGGCCAATCTTGTACGCGGGATCGACAACATCCACTCCGCATACAAGCAGAACTTTCCCAACAAGGACAGCATGGGGACGATCGAGGACACGGACATCGAGGTGAAGGCGCTGGGCGACAACTATGCATTGGCGACCGGCAAGTACCATCTGAATCGCCCGAAGAAGTCTGGTGGGGGTGTCGACGGAACCTTTATGGAGCTCTTCGAGAAGACGCAGGCCGGATGGCAGATTATCTTCAGTCAAAGCACATGATCTCCGGTTCTTCTCCCAACTTAGAGTTGCTGCTCGAAGCACACAACCTGTCGAAGGACTTCGGCGCCACGCGAGTTGTCGATGATGTCTCGCTCGCGCTGTACCGCGGTGAAACGCTGGGTCTGGTGGGTGAGTCGGGGTCGGGCAAGAGTACCGTAGCGCGAATGGTGCTGCGTCTATTGGAGCCCACCGAAGGGCGAGTACTGTTTCACGACAAACATGCCGACGGATCGCCGCGCACGCTTGATCTGCTGGCGCTTTCTCCGGATGCAATGAGGCGTTTGCGAAGGAAACTCGCGATCGTATTTCAGGATCCGTATGCCGCGCTGGACCCGCGCATGACCGTTCGCCAGACGCTGTGCGAGCCGTTTGCCATTCATCGCGAGCGGCCGGAAGAGGGGGTCGAGGCGCGGCTGGCCGCGATGCTCGCGGAGGTGGGTCTTGATCCTTCCGCGTTGCGACGGTACCCGCATGAGTTCTCCGGCGGCCAGCGGCAGCGGATCAACATCGCGCGTGCGCTGGCGCTGCGACCGGAGCTGCTCGTGCTCGACGAGCCGGTGAGTGCGCTGGATGTTTCTGTCGGCGCACAGATTATTAAATCTGCTGCGCGAGTTGCAGCAGCGTCATGGATTGACATGCCTGTTCATTTCGCACTCAATGCCGCTCGTGCGCTATCTGTGTCATCGCGTGATTGTTCTTCAGCGGGGACGTCTGGTGGAGGAGGGATCCTGGCAGCAGATCTGCGAATCTCCTCGCGAGCAGTACACGCAGCAACTGCTCGCAGCGACTCCCGAGTTGCCGTCGGCAGGTTAGCTCTGATGCTGCTTCTGCATCTCGACGTCGCAGACGTTGCGCAGATAGTCCCAGGAGTAAAGGCCGGCTTCGTGTCCGTCGTTCCACTTGAAGCGCAGGGCATACTTGCCGACCGGCTCAACATCCGCGGGGCGCGGCGGAGCCTCATACATCGGGAGCAATGATTTTGGCTTGGACTTCGCAACTCCGGGAGCGCGGCCTTCTGCGTCGCGCGCCTCGTGGCATGTGGCGCAGGGGCAGGCGGCGCGCAGCCAGGCGAAGTCCCAGTGGCTGGTGTGGCCGTCGCGCCACTCGATCGTCATGCCGCTGCCGCCGGTCTTGTCGATCCGCACCTTTGCGGGACGGATGGCATCGCCGCTTCGTTTCGGCTGGTCCGCGCGCGCGGCCTCCTCGGCGCTGACGAAGCGAAAGCCCTCGTGGCTCACAGGTGGACCTCCCTTCGTTGGAAATGTCCCGACGTAAAGCGCGCGAAATCAGAGACGGTCATCGATCTCAATTCTAGTCGTCACAGGCCGGCGAGGCGCAGCGCTTCGTCTACAGTAGACGCCACGAGAAGACGGTGCCTGTTTCCGCGAAGCATTCCCTCGCTCTCACAGACGTCGAGAAAGGCGAGCATCGAATCGTAGAAGCCGGCGACATTGAGCAGAACCACGGGCTTCGCGTGGAGCTTCAACGTCTGCCACGCGAGCACCTCGAAGAGTTCTTCGAAGGTGCCGAAGCCGCCGGGCAGGGAGAGGAATGCGTCCGCCTTCTCGCCAATAAGTCTTTTGCGCGTATGCATGGTGTCGACGACGTGCAACTCGCTTAGCCCGTCGTGAGCGATCTCTTTGTCGACGAGCACGTGCGGGATGACACCGACGACGCGGCCGCCCGCCGCAAGTGTGGCGTCGGCGACGGCACCCATCAAACCGATCTTTGCGCCACCATAGATAAGACCGATGCCGCGGCTGGCGAGCGCGCGGCCAAGTTCTTCAGCCGTCTCGCGGTACACGGCACGCGCGCCGTCCGACGCAGCACAAAAGACAGCGATGCTCTTTCCAGATTCCTTCGCCATGGTCTCAGGATACAAGCTGAGCGAGCGCGGTATCCTGTGAGCCATGCGCGGATTGCGTTGCATGATCGTGGCTTTCGTTGTGGCGTTTACGGCCTCCGCGCCGATGTGTGCGCAGAACAAAGCCGCGCCCGGCAAGTTCGATTTCTACCTGCTCGACATGCCATGGGGACCGGAGTTCTGCTCGATTGCCGATGTGTCGCCGCAATGCAAGCCGCCGCGAAGCTTCGTTGTCCACGGGCTGTGGCCGCAGAACAACGACGGAAGTTATCCGGTCTTTTGTTCGCAGGAACCCGGGCCGCTGAACCCGCAGGAGAATCTCGACATCACGCCCGACCTGCATCTGCTCGCGCACGAGTGGGACAAGCATGGCACATGTTCCGCACGCGGGCCGCAGCGGTTTTTCCAGATGGAACGCGAGGCGTTCACGTCGATTGATATACCGCTCGCGTTCGATCACATCGATCACGAGACAACGATGAGCCCGGGGCAGATTCTCGACCTGTTCTACAAGCTGAACCCGCAACTGCCGGAGGGCAGCCTGATCGTGAGCTGCCGCGACGATCACTTCACGGCGGTCGAGGCGTGCTTCACGACGAGCCTGAAGCCAATGCCGTGTCTTGGCCTGCACTCCTGCACGAAGCCGCTGCTAAAGATTGCGCCAGTACCTGCAAAAAAGTGAGGTCCGCGTCCCCGTCACGGTGGCGCGAACCTCGAACTCGCTTCATCTAACGCACTGTCTAGCGCAGTGCGATGGTGGTGTCCTTCAGGTCTGAATTGACAGTCGCCAGTACGGTGCCCTCAGGAAACTTCTTCGTCGACTTCGCGACGGTGACCGTGTCACCGATCTTCAAGGTGACGTCTACGGGCTTGCCCGGTTCGAGCGTCAACTCCTGGCTGCCCGCCTTGACGACCAAGCGGATCAGCCGAGTCATTGCGCAGATGGAAGCTCACCATCTGCTTGTCCTTTCCCATCTTTGCGTGTACGGGGACACGCAGCGCAGTCAGCGGTGCAGCGTACATGCCCTCGCCAACCATCAATACAGTAGCCAGCACCATGGTGCTTCCCACAACACGACGGATCATTTTTCTACCTCTTCTCGGAGCGTTGAATATTCTGCGCGCAAGCACCCGGCCATGGATCCGAGTACCACGCGCACTCTTCTATACGCACGAGGAAGAGGATGGTTCCTTGAGTTCACGAAATCTTGACGATATTCGTCACCACTATTCGCACATTCGTCACAGACTAAAATGGAAGGTGTGGCCGACCTTCTCGCAAACATGAATCCGCAGCAGCGCGAAGGCATCACATCGGTGGATGGTGCGGTGCTTCTTCTTGCCGGCGCAGGCTCCGGTAAGACACGTGTCATTACGCACCGGATCGCTTACCTGATACAGGAGCGCGGAGTCAGCCCTGACAATATTCTCGCTGTCACCTTCACGAACAAAGCCGCGAAGGAGATGGAGGAGCGTGTCGAAAAGATTCTTGGGCACTCCACGCTCGCAAAGCCGACGCTTGCGACGTTTCACAGCTTTTGCGTACGCGTACTACGGCGCGATATCGAGGCCTTGCGCGTCGGCGGCAAGGGCCTGACCAAGAGTTTT
This sequence comes from uncultured Acidobacteriaceae bacterium, assembly GCA_963729675.1. Classification (GTDB taxonomy): domain Bacteria; phylum Acidobacteriota; class Terriglobia; order Terriglobales; family Acidobacteriaceae; genus Granulicella. The sequence continues at coordinate 285,831 of CAVSOV010000018.1, read as the reverse complement.
GCGATCTACGATGAGACAGATCAGCAGGCTGTTGTCAAACAGGCGCTGAAGCGGCTAGGCGTTGACGACAAGCAGTTGAAGCCACGTGTTGCGCTTGGACGGATCTCATGGGCGAAGAATCACATGATCGATCCGCAGGAGTACTTCCTTGCGTCGACGAATCCACTCGAAGAAAAGATCGCGCACATCTTCAAGATCTATCGCGATGAACTCTTCAAGGCCAACGCGATGGACTTCGATGATCTGCTGCTCGAGACAGTGCGGCTGCTGAAGTCCTCGAGCGAGGTACGCGAGCGCTACAACCGCAAGTACAAGTATCTGCTGATCGACGAGTACCAGGACACGAACCGTCCGCAGTATGAGCTGATGAAGCTCCTTGGTAAACATGGGAATGTCTGTGTCGTCGGTGACGAGGATCAGTCGATCTACTCATGGCGCGGCGCGGACATCCGCAACATTCTTGAATTCGAAAAGGATTTTCCCAATACGAAGACGATTCGCCTCGAGCAGAACTACCGCTCGACGCAGGTGATTCTTGAGGGCGCGTCCGCAGTTGTAGCGCAGAACACGCAGCGCAAGGGGAAGAACCTTTGGACCTCACGCGAAGGCGGCTCGCTGATCGGCTACTACGAGGCGCCCGATGGAGAGAACGAAGCACTGTTCGTCGCCGACCGCATTCAGCGCTATCTGCGGGAAGCGGGGCAGTCGGAAGATCAGCCGCGATGCGCTGTGCTCTATCGCACGAACTCGCAGTCACGGCTGGTGGAAGAGGCGTTGCGGCGGTATCAGATTCAGTACCACATGGTCGGCGGCTTCAGCTTCTATGACCGCGCCGAAGTCAAGGACATGCTCAGCTATCTGAAGCTGGTGCAGAATCCGCACGATTCCATCGCACTGGCACGTGTCGTCAACTCACCACCGCGGGGCATCGGCAAGACCACGATGGACACGTTGGAACGCATCGCACTCACGACCGGGATGAGCACGTGGGATGCGATGGCGCGTGCGACGGAAGAGAGGCTGCTGCCGCCGCGCGCATTGTCAGCACTCGGCAGTTTCCGCAAGCTGATTGAAGACGCACGCGCGATGCTTGGCCCGGATTTCGCCGCGGTACTCGCCGCCGATGTTGCGCCCAACGCGCCGATGGAAACTGAGGACGTCAGCTTTGATCCTGCAGAGGTGACCTCCGTTGACGACACCTCGTTCGACTTCGCCGTCGATGACGAGGAGGCTGCACCACCGCCAACATTCGCGAATGACGCAAACAGCGATTTCGACACCAGCTTCAACTTCGGCTTCGACTTCGGACCGAGCGAGGAGATCTCGACAATCGCGCCGGAGAACGCGTCTGCTCTCTCAACTGAAGCCGGCTTCAATCCCTTCGCTCCCGTGCCGCTCAAGCAGTCTGCGTCGGACAAGATTCGCGAGAAGAATCGTGCGCGCCTTGACCGCATCGCTGCGGCTGCTACAAGCGAAGAGCTCGATGCCGCAGGGAAGCCAGCCTTCCGCAAGCCCGGCGATCCGGCGACTCTTCCCGAGCTGATCAAGTTCCTGAACGATCGTTCGGGGTACATCCGCGCGCTCGAAGAGGAGGCGACACCTGAGGCCTTCTCGCGCATCGAGAACCTGAAGGAACTTGCGAACGCTGCGCAGGATGCAACCTCACGCGGCGAGACGCTGGCGGAGTTTCTCGATCATGCGGCGCTGGTCTCCGATGCCGATCAGTATTCTGCGGAAGCGCGCGTGACGCTGATGACGCTGCATGCGGCGAAGGGTCTCGAGTTCCCACTGGTGTTCCTCTGCGGCATGGAGGAGGGCCTGTTCCCGCACTCGCGCACGCTGATGGATCCCGCGCAGATGGAGGAGGAGAGGCGGCTGTGCTATGTGGGCATGACACGCGCGATGGACACCTTGATCCTGACCCGCGCGCGTTATCGGCGGCGTTATGGCAATGACATGCCGGAATCGAGCACGCCGTCGCGCTTCCTCGAAGAGGTTCCGCCGAAGCTCATCGAGGACCTCGGCTCGCCCGCAAGTTATGGCGGCGCGCTCGACTATCGCAATGCGTACGCGACGCCGTATCCGCAGCGCCGGCGGTCTGGTGGAGGCGACGATGAAGGGGTAGAGCGGCATTACTCCTACGAAGATGAGAGCCAGGATGAAGGCAGCCGATCGGCAACACGTGATTACGCCGCGCAGCGCTTTGGACCGAATCGTTCCCGTTTGAGCGGTTCAGGTGCGCTGGATAATACCGCGGCGTTCTTCGGTAAGGGCGGTGCAGGCAGTTACAAGCCAGGCGAGAAGCGTTTCCCCGCGCGGCCGAAGATGGATCTTCCCGCGCCTAAGGGTCGTACCGGACTTGGCAAGGGAGTGCGCGTCAAGCACCCGAAGTATGGCGAGGGCATCATCGCAGCGCGAGAGGGTGAGGGTGATGACGCGAAGATTACAGTACAATTTAGCGGGTACGGCACCAAGAAGCTGGTGGAGAAGTTCGCCCAGCTCGAGCGATTGTAAAGAGAGCAGAACAGGCTTTTTGTAGAAGAGCCAGAAAAGCGATTTTGCGCTCGCGCCGGAAAATTCTTTGGAAAGTTGATCGTCACGAACACATGGCAAATACGAAGAGCATTACCGATAAAGAAGAGCGCAAGAAGGTAAAGCGGGCAGCGCGCAAGAAGGCGGCTCCCAAGGGCAAGCGCACCACTCCCCGCGGCGAGAACAAGGCCAAGGTGAAGAAGTTGGCGCGCGGTCAGTCGAAGCGATAAAGAGACCGCAGAAAGCTTTTTGACTTATAGCTTCCAAGCGGGCGAGGCCACGGCTTCGCCCGTTTTCTGCTGCCTTGCGCGGGATTCCGCATACAATCGCTTCATCCACGCACCCATCTTCCTCAACGAGGATCTGACACCTGCCTCCTGCAATCCAAAGCCGCCAGAACACGCAAACCCGGCAGATCTTTGCCACCAAGTCCATCGACAAGCTGATCACCGAGAGTGAATTGCCGGAGACCGCGCTGAAGAAGACGCTCGGGCCGGTGTCGCTGACAGCGTTGGGCATCGGAGCGGTGATTGGCTCGGGCATCTTCACGGTCATCGGGACGGCGATTGGCGGCAACCCCGCGCAGACGGCGACCTGGGCGGAGTCGCCGGTCATCGACCTCGTCCTGGGCTGGATACATGGAAGTGCGGGTCACGTGGCTGGCAGGCCAGGCGCTGGGCCGGCGCTGGCGCTGAGCCTGATTCTGGTGGCGATCGTCTGCTGCTTCACGGGACTTTGCTATGCCGAACTCGCCTCGATGATTCCTATCGCGGGATCGGCTTACACGTACACCTACGCGACGCTGGGTGAGCTGGTGGCGTGGATTATCGGCTGGGACCTCATCCTCGAGTACGCGTTCTCCAACATGAGCGTGCAGCGTTGGGTTTGCGGCGCACTTTGTCGATCTGCTGGACTGGCTGGGAATTCCGCTGAGCCCGAAGTGGCTTTCGCCGGCGTATCTTCCGCAGGGGCTGACGGACCTCACCGGCAACGTCGTCTATGCACCTGGCTGGCACTTCGGCTTCAACATTCCGGCGTTCCTTATCGTCATTCTGCTGACGGTGGTTCTCGTGCGCGGCATCCGCGAGTCGGCACGCACCAACAACATCATGGTGCTGATTAAGATCGTCGCGATCCTGGCGTTCATCGGCGTGGGGCTGCACTTCCTCCATCCGGGCTATTACCATCCGTTCTCGCCGAACGGATGGGCGGGCGTGCTGGCGGGCGGCAGCATTATCTTCTTCACCTACATTGGCTTCGATTCGGTCTCGACCGCGAGCGAGGAGTGCAAGGACGCGCAGCGCACGGTGCCGATTGGGATCATCGCCACGCTGATCGTCTGCACGATCCTTTACATCGGCGTCTCGCTGGTGCTCACGGGGATTGTGCCGTGGCAGTCGGTGATCGGGGATGCGGCGCCGGTGGTCAACGGGCTCAAGCGGCTGACGCTTCAGACTCACTCCAACCTTCTGCACTGGACGCGGCTGGTGGTTCTGGTGGGCGCGATCATCGGCATGATCTCGTCCATCCTGGTGTTTCAGCTTGGTCAGGCGCGCGTGTGGTTTGCGATGTCGCGCGACCGTCTGCTGCCGGACATTTTCTCCCGCGTGCATCCGCGGTTCCGTACGCCTGCGTTCGCCACGTGGATTGCGGGCATCCTGGTCGCCATTCCGTCGGGGCTGCTGGATGTGGGGACGCTGGCGGAGCTATCCAACATCGGCACGCTGTTTGCGTTTGTGCTGGTGAGCATTGGCGTGCTCGTGCTGCGGCGGAGGCAGCCGGAACGTCACCGCGGGTTCCGGGTTCCGGGTGGTCCGGTCTTTCCGATCCTCAGCGTGGTGTTCTGTGTGCTGCTGATGGCGGGTCTGCCGGTGCGCACGTGGGAGCGGTTCTTTGTGTGGCTGATTGCTGGCCTGTTCGTGTACTTCCTCTACAGCCGCAAGCGGAGCGAGTTCTACCGGGCGTAGGTACCCACCCCCCCCTCTTTTTCCTGCGAATCTTTGGAATCAGTGGGTTAGCCAGCGTATTTATTGCCTTTTCGGCTATTTGAGCGATATTCGAAAAAGGCTTTAACGCAAAGAGCGCAAAGGAAAACGGGGAGGTCGCCACGGCTTCCGCTGCGGCCACAAATTGTTTCCCGAAAACCAAGCAAAAGGCCGCGCGATGCGCAGCCTCATCCGTTTCACTTGCTCATTCCATTATAGCAAAGTGGGTGTAATCACCTGCAGGGATTTTCGTTGTGTTTTGTTGGAGATGGGGGTTTAGTGCTTGACAAGGATTTCCTGTCGGGAAAAAGGGCGCCAGCGCATTGGGCAGATCGCCGGCTTCTGCGTCTACCCCTTATGCCGCAATTGCGGTGAGTTTTCTACCAGGGCCTGGAATGTCTTTTTGGATCGATACAGCTTCACCGTTGCAACTGGCTATTGCTTCGAGGCCGCAGGGCGGAGAGTGGTTGCAGGATGATGTTCGCCAGCTCCGGGACGAGGGCGTCGACATCCTTGTTTCGCTGCTGTCGTTCACGGAGATCCGCGAACTCGACCTTGATGAAGAGAAGGCTGCGTGTTCGTCGGTGGGGATTTCTTTCGTCAACTTCCCGATTCCTGACCGAGAGGTCCCTCCGTCGCGGCTGGGCTTCCTGACGTTTGCGCAGTTCGTTCATAAGCGCGCCAGTGAAGGGCTGAGAGTCGCCGTACACTGCAGAGCCTGCATCGGGCGGTCCTCCGTTCTGCTGGCGACCGTGATGCGCCTCGAAGGGTTTACGGCCAAGGAGGCGTTTGGCCGGATCTCCGAGGCGCGCGGGTTGCGTGTTCCGGATACGGCTGAACAGGAGAGGTGGGTTTCGCGGCTGGCGATTTGAGGACGTTCCGGCACCTATACTTCATAGAAGAAGTCTTAGGACCGGTCCTCAAGAACACATGCCTGCACTGATTGAAGCGATTAACGTAAAGCGCAAGATGCTCTTTGAGCATGAGAATGTTCCCTTTGCCTGCCTCGATGCGGATGTGTCGACGCCGACGGCGCGGGGCGGGCAGACGCTGGTTCGCCTGAAGATGCGCAACCTGCTGACGAATGCGGTCTTCGATAAGACCTTCAAGGCGGGGGACAAGTTCCGCGAGCCCGATCTCGTTATGGTGCCCGCGACGTTTCTTTATAAGGATGGCGACGGCTCCCACTTTCTCGACCAGGAGACGTTCGAGACGCTGACGCTCAACGAGCAGCAGGTGGGCGATGCGGCGGACTTTCTGATCGACGGTTTGTTGCTGCAACTGCATAAGTACAACGGCAACCCGATTGGCCTGCAGCTTCCGACGCATGTCGATCTTGAGATTGCGTATACGGAGCCGGCGGTGCGCGGCGATACGTCGTCGGGAGCGACGAAGATTGCGCGGCTGGAGACGGGGCTGGAGATCAAGGTGCCGCTGTTTCTGACACAGGGCGAGAAGGTGCGGGTTTCGACGGAGAGCCGGGATTTTGCCGGGCGGGCTTGAGCAAGTCTGTTTGAGGCGCCAGTTGCTGGTAAATGAGCGGCGTTCATCTCTGCTGGTGATGAGGATTGCGTGAAGATTCAATGTGGACTGTGGCTGGGGTTGGGCGGATTCTTCGTTCTGGGTGCCGGGGCGGCGCATGTGGCGAGCGCGCAGAAGACGGCGACGATTCAGTCGGCGGAGGCGAGCGTCAGCGGGGAGCGGATTCGCGAACAGGACAAGTTCATCTCGGACGATCTGTTTGAGGGCCGCTATCCCGGCCTGCGCGGCGGCGAGCTTGCGGCGAAGTACATCGCGACACAATTTGCGCTGGAAGGGCTGAAGCCTGCGGGTGACAACGGAACGTATCTGCAGCAGGTGAATTTCGTCGGCATGACGGCGAAGCCTGCGGAGACGCACTTCGAGTTTGAGCCCCAACAACCCGGCGCAGCGGGCAGGCCGTGTTGCTGAAGTTCGGGGACGACTACACGGTGTCGAACCAGACGCTGACGCCGGTGGCGAACATCGATGCGCCCATTGTGTTTGTTGGCTATGGCGCGACCGCGCCGGAGTTCGACTGGAACGACTATGCGGGCGTGGATGTGAAGGGCAAGGTGATCCTCTGCATCGTGGGCGACCCGCCGAGCGATGATCCGAAGTTCTTCGCGGGCAAGGCGCTGACGTATTACGGGCGGTGGACGTACAAGTTTGAGCAGGCGGCGCGGATGGGCGCGGTGGGCGCGCTGATTATCCATCGCACGGACCTTGCGAGCTACGGCTGGGACGTGGTGAAGAATTCGAACGCCGGTGAGAAGACGTATCTGAAGGAGGACACGAATCCGCATCTCGAGGCGGCGAGTTGGATTCAGCTCGATGTCGCGCGCAAGCTTTTTGCGATGAGCGGGCTGGATCTCGATAAGGAGGTTGACGGCGGCGGGCCAGCGCGGCTTCAAGGCGGTGGAGCTTCCGGTGCGGCTGAAGGCGACGGTGACGAGCACGGTGCGGCCGTTCCAGAGCCCGAATGTGGTGGGGATGTTGCCGGGCGCCAAAGTGACGCGGACAGCAGTGGGTATCAACAGCACCGGTAAGTTCTCTGATACCGAACCTGATCAGGCGGTGCTGTACACGGCGCACTACGATCATCTCGGCTTTGTGCCGGGGATGGCCGGCGACAACATCTACAACGGCGCGGCGGACAACGGCACAGGCGTTGCGATGATTCTGGAGATGGCGCGTGCGTGGGCGGAGTTCAGCAGAGAGCCGGGCGTGACGTTCCCGCATTCGGTCATCTTTGCGGCGGTGACGGCGGAGGAGCAGGGACTGCTCGGGTCCGAGTATCTCGGGCAGCATCCGCCTGTTCCTGCGTCGCAGATTGCGCTGGACATCAACTACGACATGCTGCTGCCGATCGGAGTGCAGCAGGAGGTCAACGTCAACGGAGCGCAGCGCACGACGTTCTTCCCCGAGGTGGAGGCGACGGCGAAGCGATTCGGCCTGGCAATTGTTGCGGATCCGCGGCCCGAGGCAGGGAGCTACTATCGCAGCGATCATTTCTCGCTCTCGCGTGTGGGGATTCCGGCGTTCTCGATTGACGCGGGCACGCTGTACGAGGGGCACGACCGTGCGTGGGGTGTGGCGCAGGAGAAGGATTTCAACGACAACCACTATCACAACTTCTCCGACAACTTCGATCCCAACTGGGACTTCCATGGCGATGCCAATCTGGTGCGTTTCGGCATGGATCTGGGATGGCAGGTGATTCATCTGCCGCACACGGTGGAGTGGAAGGCAGGGGATGAGTTCGAGGCGGCGCGGAAGCGGAGCGAGGGAAGGTAGGACAGAAAATGTCGACCTTTCTCACGGCGGAGTGGCGGAAGCTGATCCTGGTGCAGTATGCCGTGAAGCCGAAGCTGCTGATGCCGTATTTGCCACGAGGGGTTGAGCTCGATCTCTTTCATCCGGCCAGCGGCGAGTCACGCTGCTACGTTTCACTGGTCGCGTTTCTCTTCGACAGGGTGCGCGTGAAGGGCTTTGCCGTTCCGATGCACACGCGGTTCGAGGAGATTAATCTCCGGTTCTATGTGCGGCGTCGCGAAGAGGACGGCAGTTTGAAGCGAGGCGTGGTGTTCGTTCGCGAGTTTGTGCCGCGGCGCGCGATTGCGTGGGTGGCGAAGAGGTTCTACGAGGAGCCGTACCTGGCGGTCCCGACGCGGAGCGAGATTTCGTCGGACAGCAAGATGCTGACTGCCAAGTACGGCTGGAAACTCGGCGGGAGATGGCACACGCTCTCGGCTGCGGCGTACCTTCCGCCGCAGGCAATCGCGCCCGGGAGCGAGGAGGAGTTCGTCACCGAACACTACTGGGGTTATACGAAGCGGAGCGACGGCAGCGCCTCCGCCTACCAGGTGGAGCACCCGCGGTGGCAGACCTATCGGCTGCAAAGTTATGAAATTGCAGTCGATTTCGAGAAGCTCTACGGGCCGGAGTTTGGCTTCCTTACCGACCGGTGGGTCTCAAGTGTGTTTCTTGCCGAGGGTTCAGCGGTTACGGTTCGATCGGGTTTCCCTCTCATGACGAACGAAGCCGTCCTGCCCGCCTGACACCTGCGACCGAATGACAAAATCTGCGTCTATTACACTAAGAAGTAGGGAAGAAGAAGATGAAAACGATCGACGCAACACAAGGCATACGTATCCTCGACAGCCGCTCCACGGCGAGCCTGCTGAGCAAGGTTCTGTGGATCACGACTGTAGGGTTTCTGTTTACGGCTTTTGGAGCCTACCTGGCGCCGGACATCATGGGCGGCATCGGCTACATGGGGCTGTTCATCCTGACGTTCGGGCTGATCTTCGCGATCAACTTCGCGACGAAGCGGTCTCCGGCGCTGGCGCTGGTGCTGTTTTATGCGTTCACGCTGCTGATGGGGGTTGAGGTTGGGCCGCTGATCAAGTCGTATCTGCATGTGCCGGGCGGACAGGTGGTTGTCTTTCAGGCGGCGCTGACGACTGCAGTTGGCATGTTTGCACTGGGGCTTGTCGCGCAGGTGGCGCGGTTCGACTATCGCAAGGTTTATAACTACGCGTTTGCGGCGCTGATCGGGCTGGTGGTTCTGGGCGTGCTGAGCATGTTTGTGCACTTCATCAGCCCGGGATTGTATGCGTGGGCGACGCTGGCGATCTTCAGCGTGCTGCTGCTGGTGGACTTCATGCGCCTGAAGGACGGTGCGATGGGCTTGAGCCCGGTGCAGATGGCGCTAAGCATCTACCTGGACGCGCTGAATATCTTTATCGCTCTGCTGCAGATCTTCGGCAGCAACAGTGGGAACCGGCGCGACAGCAGCTGGCGGTAACAGGATGATTGTGGACGGCTGGACGGGGCGGGTTCAGCCGAGACGCGACTCGCCGATATGCCATTAGCCGATACGCGATTAGCCGATAGACTAGGGAGATGGCCCGAACTCAGCATGTCCCGCAGCCTGAGCCGAAGTCCTGGCTGCGCGGGCTTCCGAAAGCCGAGCTGCACCTTCATCTTGAAGGCTCGATTACGCCGGAGACGCTGCTTGAACTGTCGCGAACGAACGACGCCACGCCGCTGACGGCGGAGCAGGCGCAAGAGGTCTATCGCTACCACGACTTCCCCAGCTTCCTGATGAGCTTCAAGGCGGTGACGGAGCGGCTGCATACGCCTGCCGACTACGAGACGATTACGTATGCGATGCTGCGGGACCTCGCGGAGCAGGGCGTGCGGCATGCCGAGGCGTATATCTCGATTGGGATTCTGTATCGCTTCGGGCGGCTCGACGTGGACGAGGTGATGGCGGCGATTGAGCGCGGGCGTGTGCGTGGCGAGAAGGATTTTGGCGTGTCGCTGCTGTGGATCATCGACGCGGTGCGGCATTTTGGGGTGGAGGAGTGTGCGCGGGTCTTCAGCAAGGCGGCGGCGCTGCGACAGCAATATCCGAGTGTGGTCGGGATTGGGATCGGCGGGGATGAGGCGCGGGGGCCGGCGCATGACTTCCGGGAGATTTATGCCGAGGCGAAGGCGGCGGGTTTGCACCTGACCTGCCATGCGGGCGAGGCGGTGGGGCCGCAGAGCATCTGGGCGGCGGTGAATATCGGGGCGGAGCGGATTGGGCATGCGCTAACGGCGCAGCAGGATGCGGACCTGATCGAGGTGCTGGCGGAGCGGCAGATTCCGCTGGAGCTGAACGTGACCTCGAACCTGCGGACGGGATGCTGCGCGACGCTGGAGGAGCATCCGGTGCGGCGGTACTTCGAAGAGGGGCTTATGGTTACGCTGAACTCGGATGACCCGCCGTTCTTTGGGTCGAACCTGCTGGACGAATATGTGCTGGCTCATGAGCGGTTCGAATTTCCGCTGGACGCGATGCGGGAGTTGGCGGCTAACTCTATTGAGGCCAGCTTCTTACCGCCGGAGAGGAAGCTGGACCTGCTGGGCGAGGTGGAGCGGTATGGCTGGTAATCCGGACAGTGGTTACTAAAGCCCTACTGTGGCAAATATGACACACTTGTCAGACGAATCTTCGGTGTAGTCTGGGCGATGACAGTCTCCTGAGTCCACGGTTCTGAGTCCCGAACTCCAATTCGAGCACACCATCGAATCACCGCTTTCGTTCAGCGGCATCGGACTTCACTCCGGCGCCCAGGTTTCGCTGCGGCTCATTCCGGCGCCCGCGGGGTCGGGGATTGTGTTTCGGCGGTCTGATCTGGACTCGTTCGAGATTGCAGCGACGGGGCGCAATGTGGCGAAGGTCTCGTATGCGACCTCGCTGATGCGGCAGGGCGTGCTGATCTCGACGACGGAACATCTGCTGTCGGCGCTTGTCGGGCTGGGCGTCGACAACCTGATCATCGAGATCGACAACCTTGAGGTGCCGATTCTGGATGGCTCGGCGAAGCCGTATGTGGATGCGATTCGGGTCATCGGCCGCAAGCGCCAGCGCCGCAAGCGCGAGTACATGCGCATCCTGAAGCCGGTTGAGGTGATTGAGGGTTCGAAGTTCATCGGTGTGTATCCGGGCGATGGCTATCAGATCGATTACACGATTGACTTCCCGAGGCCGATTGGGCGGGAGAGCCTGCGGGTCGACCTCGAGTCGGGCGCCTACGACACGCTGATCGCGCCGGCGCGAACCTTCGGCTTCCGCGAGGATGAGGCGATGCTGCGGGATATGGGGCTCATCCGCGGGGCTTCGGCGGAGTCCGCGATTATCCTGACGCGCGAGGGCGTGGAGAACGGGCCGCTACGGTTTGATGATGAGTTCGTGCGCCACAAGGTTCTCGATCTCATCGGCGATCTTGCTCTTGCAGGCCGGCGGATCTGGGGCCGCGTCGTTGCGGAGCGTGCCGGGCACGCTATGCATACTGCTCTTGTTCAGCGCCTGCTGCGCGACCGTTCCGCATGGGAGTTCGCAAACCATTCTCAGTTGGCAGCCGAAACCAAACTTCCCCGGGCGCGCGCTCTGCAGGTCTCTGCTGCCTAATGGTTGCATCGGCAGGCGTTGCGCCGTGCAGTACCATCGACTGAGTTACCTGGACGACTGCTTCATCCATGCTCGCTGCCATTGCACTTGGGTCAAATCTTTCGTCGCGCTTCGGCGCACCGGCCGACAATCTACGCGAGGCCATTCATCGGCTCGAAGATCTCGGGGCGGTGACGGCGGTGTCGCGCTTTCACGAGACCGAGCCGGTGGGGTACACACAACAGCCGCGATTTTTGAACGCCGCTGCAGTGCTGGAGACCGAGGTCTCCCCGCTCGATCTGCTGCGGGGGCTGCTCGCGATTGAGCACTCCATGGGCCGCGACCGTGCGAAGTCTCCGCCGAAAGGTCCGCGCGTGATCGATCTCGACCTTCTGCTGTATGGGGATCTGGTTCTCGATGACTCGGGGCTGACGCTCCCACATCCGGCACTGCATGAGCGGCGCTTTGTGCTTGCACCGCTGGCGGAGGTTGCACCCAACTGGCAACATCCCACGCTGGAGCTGAGTATTCTGCAGCTGTTGCAGGCGCTGCCGGCTTGACCGCCGGGTTCGCGGGCGGCTAGCGCAGGGCTACGACCCACGGTTGCGAGTTGTCATCGCGGAAGCGCACTGTCTTGCCGCTCATCGACTCGATGGTTGCATTCAGCGGGAGTGTGGTCGCTGCATCCGCGTCCGTGAGGCATGCGACCCAGTGAATGCAGCGCAGCTTCGTCGGCACGCCGATGGGCTGACCCTTCTCGACCGCCATCACCAGCATCGGCGGATTGTCGTTTTCAAGCAGCACGTCGTTGTAGAAGTTGATGTAGACCTGCTCGCCGCTGACCTTGTCGCCCGCACGTGTGACGCTTGCCAGCGGATCACGCACATATACGCGCTTGCGTTCGACGACGACAAAGACAACCAGCAAAATGACCAGCAGCGCGATCAGTTTCTTCACGTATATTCCTCAGGGTTTCTCTCTATTTTTCTCTTCGTGGTACTCCTGCTCGGTGTTGATCGACCACACGGCAGCTTTGTCCACGTGTCCGCGTGCCAGGCCATCGACGACGGTCATTGCGGTGAGCATCGAGTGGTCCTGGTTGTTGTACTTGTGCATACCGTTGCGGCCGATCAGGAACAGATTGTCGAACCTGTCCAGCCATGAGCGCAATTCATCGAAACGGTTATATGTCCCGAAGTACGCGGGATAGGTCTTCGGGACGCGGGCCACGTGTGCGTCGAGCACTTCGCTGGTCTTGAGGATGCCGATCTTTTCGAGCTCGCCGGCGGCGAACTGCTTCAGTTTTTCGTCCGGCATGGACCAGAGAGGGTCGGTCTCGTAGCAGAAGTACTCGAGGCCGATCCAGACCTTGGACGGATCGGCGACCATGTAGGGGCTCCAGTTGTTGAAGATCTGCAGGCGACCCAGCATGACATCGGGTTCCTGGATGTAGATCCAGGTGTCGTGGATCAGTCCGCCTTCGGGCTCTGCCACGTCCAGCTTGTTCGCGAGGATGCCCACGGTGATGAAGTCGCGGTACTGCAAACCCTCGCTTACCTCGCGCACATTTGCGGGCACCTTCGCTCCGCCAACCTCGAGCGCGCGCACGAGCTCCTTCATCGGCATCGTGGAGAAAAAATAATCGCCCTCAAAGCGTTCGCGATCGCCCTGCGCGTTCAATGTCTCGACCGCGACGACGCGCTCTCCTTCGACGACTGATGCGATCGACGAGGCGTCGCATGTGAATCTCCCCACCACCAGCAGACACCTTGTCGGCGACGTGCTCCCAGAGCTGCCCGGGACCGAACTTCGGATAGAGAAAGCGCTCGATGAGCGAGGTGTCTGTGCCCTTCTGTGCGACGTCCTTCTCGCTGGCATGCGGTCGACGTCCAAACGTCTTGCGGACGAAGTGCTTCAGTGCCGTGGTCAGACTCAGGCCCTTGATGCGCTGCGCTCCCCACTCGGCGGAGATCTGATCGCAAGGCGTGCCCCAGACCTTTTCCGTGTAGCTCTTGAAGAAGGTGAGGTAGAGCTCGCGTCCGAAGCGGTTGATGAGGAAGTCTTCGAGGCTCTTCTCTTCTTTGATCGGGCTCACACGCGATGCCGCGTAGCTGATGCCGATCCGGACCATCCGCACAGGGCCGAGATTCTTGATGGTGTTGCCGCTGAGTTTGATGGGGTAGTCGAAGAACTTGCGCAGATAGTAGATGCGGCTCTTGCGCGGGCGTACGAGCATTACGTGATCGCTGTCCTCCGGATCAGGAGTGACGACGGTCGTCGTATGCCCTTGTTCCTCTTCGATCTCGTCATCGACGGTGTCCGTCTCTTCCGTCTCCGTCGTGACGGTCAACGGTCCCAGGCCGCGCAGCGGAGGCTCCTGCGGCAGGTCAGCCGGGACCTCGACTTTGTGCCGCTTGCCCTGGTAGGTGATCTCGATCGTCTCGGGAACATCGGCGTCCGTTGCGGGCGGCATCAGCTCCAGCCACCACTGCATCACGCGGTCGCTCTTGGAGAAGAAGCGGTGGCCGCCGATGTCCATGCGGTTGCCCTTGTAGCGGATGGTGCGGGAGATGCCGCCGATCTCGTCGGTGGCCTCGAGTACGACGGGCTGAATCGCTGTTTTGCGAAGCAGTTCCAGGGCCGCAGTGAGTCCTGCGGGGCCTGCTCCGATGATGATTGCTTTCTGCGCCATCGCTCTCCGATTTCATTACGCGTTTACGCATTCAAAGACTATCGCAGGTTGCATCCTGTCGAGTTCGGTTCGCGGCCGAGGTCGTTGAGTGGTAACAACGGCCGCTTCGCTATACTTAAAGACGGCTCACCTTCGCAGGAGACGACGCTTCATTGATGCCAGCTACCAAGCGCACTGAGGTCTCCTTTGCCGAGCGGCTTCGCGCGCATCTCGCCATCGTCCGGCTCGACCACTCGATTAAGAATCTTTTTGTGCTGCCGGGCGTTATTGTTCCGCTGAGCGTCGATCCGAGCCTGCGCACGTGGCATCTGCTGCCTCAACTCATCCTGGCGTTCGTTTCCATCACGCTGGTGGCGTGCAGCAACTACGTCATCAATGAAGTTTTGGATGCGCCGTACGACCGGCTGCATCCCATTAAGCGCAACCGTCCGGCGGCGCGGGGACTGATCAGTATTCCGGTGGCCTACGTGCAATGGCTGCTGATGATGGCGGTGGGCGTTGCTATCGGGCTGCGAATCTCGCGCATGTTCGCGCTTACCGCGCTCGTGCTGTGGATCATGGGATGTCTGTATAACTTTCCACCGGTGCGCACGAAGGATGTTCCGTATCTGGATGTGCTGACGGAGTCCGTGAATAATCCGCTGCGCATGCTGCTGGGATGGTACGCGGTGACGAGCCTGATCGTTCCGCCGGTCTCGCTGCTGATCGCGTATTGGATGATCGGCTGCTACTTCATGGCGCTGAAGCGATTCTCTGAGCTCAACGAGTTGCACAAGTCGGGGGACCACTCGGTGGCCGGGGCGTATCGCGCATCGTTCCGGAGATACACGCCGGAGTCTCTGCTGGTGTCGGTGGTCTTCTATGCGTCGACGGCGATGTTGTTTCTGGGCGCGTTCATCATTCGCTATCGTATGGAGCTGATCCTGGGCTTCCCACTGGTGGCACTGACGATGGCTATCTATCTCAAGACCGCGTTCAAGGCGGAGAGTGCGGTGCAGAATCCGGAGAAACTGTATCGCGAGCCAATGCTGATGGCGTCCTTTATTGCGACGGTGTTCGTGCTCGGGATTCTGCTTTTCGTCCGGCTGCCGCGGCTTGAGAACTTCTTCACTCCGACGCTGCCCACGACCGCACCGGCGAGTCCCGGCGCGTATGTCCTGCCGCTTTCTCACACGGACACGCTACCTTCCGCATGACGCAATCAGCAGGGAAGTCCGCACCGACCTCTTCACGCGACGGCACGCGTCTCGCTGCGCTGCTTATCCTGCTTTTCACGGCGGCCGTTGCCTTCACCTGGTCGCATGTGAAACTGCTGTCGCAGGATGAGATGTTCGTTTTGCAGACGGACAGCGTTTCGTCTTTGCGTGAGCTGATCCACATTCAGCGGAACTATCCGATATCGCTCGACCCGCTGGTGTTTCATGTGCTCGCTCATGCGTGCACGAAGATCTTCGGACCGACGGCGCTGGCCCTGCGCCTGCCGTCGATTTTTGGGTTCTTGCTGATGCAGGTTTGCATCTTCTTCGCGACGCGCGTCATCGCCGGCTCGCGTGCTGCGCTGATTGCGATGACGTTTCCTGCATTTACTGCGACGCTGTTCTATGCTCCCGAGGCCCGTCCTTATGGCTTGTTGCTTGGCTTTTATGCGCTTGCATTCCTGGCGTGGCAGACTGCTACGCGCCGCAGCGAAGGACGGACGGGCTCTCTCATCATTCTGGCTGTCGCCATTGCGCTGACGCTCAACACGCACTACTTCGGCATTTTGATTCTTGTTCCGATTTGCATCGCAGAGTTTGTCCGAACGCTGCTGCGCCGCCGCGTGGATTGGGCGGTGATCGTTGCGATTCTGATCGGGATGGCGGGTATCGTGTTTGCGCTGCCGTTTCAGAGGGCTGCGGGCGAGTTTCGGAAACATTACTACAACGCCGGCGCGATCAGCGTGCGCGCCGTGTCTCAGGCCTATCGGTCACTCTTCGTCAATTACACGACGGAACCGCTGGCCGTTCAGCGTCTCGAGGATGTTCTCCTTGTTGCGTTCGCACTTGGCTTGATCGTTCTGTGCGCTTTGCGTCTGCGCCGGAAGACTTTTTCCATGCCGGCGGCAGAGCTTGTTTACTTGCTCGTACTCGCTGCCCTTCCGCTGTTCGGCGTCGCCGTCGCGATGTTCGTTACGCACTCCATCGAGGTCCGCTACGTTCTCAGCGCTATCATAGCGGTCGCTATCTTCTTCGCGATCGCCGTCGAGCCCTGGGTGGATGCACGACTCTCTTCGACCACAGTGACCGCGCTCCTGGGCTTTGGCATCCTTCTTGCCGGCACCGCCCGCATTCGCGACGAGCAGGCGAAATCAAGTCAGATGCTTGCGTTGCTGGTTCTTCCGCCGGCGCTCAAAGCGCAATTGCTCGCCATGCCCGACAGCCACCTCTACATTCAGGACATGGGCCGCTTCGAGGTCGCGAGCTACTACGAGCCTGATCCGGAGGTTCGGTCGCGCATCGCTCTGCTCTACTCTCACGACGACGAGCTGCGCTACGACCGGCACGATACGGCGTCACTTACGGCCGAACACATGCGGCATTTCACCGCGTTTCACATCGTCCCATATGCAGAGCTCAAGGCCGCGCCGGGCGACCACTTTCTTGTTCTCTATCACTCCGGGTGGGACTGGACCGACGACGCACTTGCTGCCGATCACGCGCAGGTCACCGCGCGTGGTCCGGCGTTTGATGGTGACGCGGTGGCGGCTCGCTTCTAAGAAAAAGGGCCGGAGCGAACGCTCCGGCCTTCACTTTGCGCAATCGTTATGCAGCTACGTGTTCTCCCGTCGTGAACTGCAGCTGGCCTTTCTTGTCGGCGTCGATGACCACATGGTCTCCGTGCATCACCTTGCCCTCGAGGATCTGGACGGCGAGCGGGTTCTGCACCAGGTGCTGGATCGCGCGCTTGAGCGGACGCGCTCCGTAGACCGGATCGTAGCCCGCCTTGAAGATCGCCTTGCGCGCTGCTTCGGTCAGCTCGAGCGTGATGCGCCGGTCGGCCAGCAGCTTGCGCAGATCATCCAGGCGCAGGTCGACGATGTGCTCGAGTTGCGATTCGTTCAGCGGGTGGAAGACGACGATGTCGTCGACGCGGTTGAGGAACTCGGGACGGAAGTGCTTGCGCAGCTCCTCCATCACGCGCGCCTTCGCGTCGTCGAAGCCGTCCTCGCCCTGGGCCCAGGCGGTCGAAAGCTGGCTCGCGCCAATGTTCGAGGTCATGATCAACACCGTGTTCTTGAAGTCCACGGTGCGGCCCTTTGAGTCGGTGAGACGGCCGTCGTCGAGCACCTGCAGCAGCACGTTGAAGACATCCGGATGCGCCTTTTCGATCTCGTCGAAGAGCACGACAGCGTACGGCCGGCGGCGAATCGCCTCGGTGAGCTGCCCGCCTTCGTCGAAGCCGACGTATCCCGGAGGCGCGCCGATGAGGCGAGCGACGGCATGCTTCTCCATGTACTCGGACATGTCGATGCGCACTAATGCCTGCTCGTCGTCGAAGAGGAACTCGGCGAGAGCGCGTGCGGTTTCGGTCTTGCCGACGCCGGTTGGGCCGAGGAAGATGAAGGAGCCGATGGGCCGCTTTGGGATCGCAGAGTCCCGCACGGGAGCGGCGAATCGCATTCGCGACGGCGGTGAGTGCTTCGTCCTGCCCAACCACGCGCTCGCGCAGGCGGTCTTCCATTTGCGTCAGCTTCTGCACCTCGCCTTCGAGCATCTTCGAGACAGGAATGCCGGTCCACTTGGAGACGATCTTCGCGATGTCCTCCTCGTCGACCTCCTCCTTCAGCAGCCGATTGCCGCCCTGACCCTGCGGCAGCCTTCTCTGCCGCGGCTAAGGCCATCCTGCTCTGCGGTCAGCTCCTTCAGCTCGCGCTCGATCTTCGGGATCTCGCCGTACTGCAGCTCAGCCGCGCGCTGGAGGTCGCCCTTGCGCGTCGCCTGCTCGGCTTCGAAGCGCAGAGCTTCAAGCTTTTCCTTGAGCGCAGCAATGTCTCCGATGGCTCCGCGCTCCTTCTGCCAGCGCGCGCGCAGACCTGCGGCCTGCTCGCGCACCTCGGCGAGCTCGCGCTCGACCTCATTCAGCCGCTCACGCGAGTTCGGATCGTCTTCGCGCTTCAGTGCCTGGCGCTCGATCTCGAGCGAGGTCGCCCGACGCTCGAGGTCGTCGATCTCGACCGGCACGCTGCCTATCTGGATGGCCAGCGCGGCCGCAGCTTCGTCGACGAGGTCGATCGCCTTGTCGGGCAGGAAGCGATCGCTGATGTAGCGGTGCGACAGCTCCGCCGCAGCGACAAGCGCCGAGTCCTTGATGCGCACCTTGTGGTGCATCTCGTAGCGCTCGCGGAGGCCGCGCAGAATTGCGATGGTGTCCTCGACGTTGGGCTCGCCGACGTAGACGATCTGGAAGCGCCGTTCGAGCGCTGCGTCCTTCTCGATGTATTTGCGGTACTCGTTCAGCGTGGTTGCGCCGATCGCGCGCAGCTCTCCGCGGGCCAACGGCGGCTTAAGCATGTTGCTGGCGTCGATGGCACCTTCGGCCGCGCCCGCGCCGACCAGAGTATGCAGCTCATCAATAAACAGGATGATCTGCCCATTCGACTCCTCGATCTCCTTCAGCACAGCCTTGAGACGGTCTTCGAACTCGCCGCGGAACTTCGCGCCCGCGAGCATCGAGCCGAAGATCGAGCGACACCACGCGCTTGTCGCGCAGAATCTCCGGAACGTCGCCCTGCACGATGCGGCGTGCGAGACCTTCGACGATGGCGGTTTTGCCCACGCCGGGTTCGCCGATCAGGACCGGGATTGTTCTTGGTGCGCCGCGACGAGCACCTGGACGACGCGGCGAATCTCCTCGTCGCGGCCGATCACCGGATCGAGCTTGCCCTTGCGCGCGAGCTCCGTCAGGTCCTTCGCGTACTTTTCGAGCGCCTGGAACTTGCCCTCGGGGTTCTGGTCGGTCACGCGCTGCGCCCCGCGCACCTCGGCCAGCGCCTTCAGGATCGTGTCGTAGGTCGCTCCCTGTGCGGCGAGCGCCAACTGTACCGGCTCGCCCTTCTGCCTGGCCAGCGCGAGCAGCAGATGCTCGGTCGAAACGTAGTCGTCCTTGAAGTTCTCGGCCTCCTTGAAGGCCTGGTCGAGCACCTTGGTCAGCGCGGCGCCCATCCCGGGCTGCTGGCTCGCGCCCTGTACCTTGGGCAGCTTCGCGATGGCGGCGTTTACCGTCGCCAGACAGCTGCTGCACGCCGACGCCCACCTTCTCCAGCACCGGAATGACGACGCCTTCCTTGTCCTCCAGCAGCGCCGCCATCAGATGCAGCGGCAGGACCTCCGGGATTGCCGTTCTCCGCGGCATGCCCCGCCGCCCCTTGAATCGCCTCCTGCGATTTCACGGTCAATTTGTCCCACTTGATCGCCATACTCTTACCCTCTCCAATAGACAAAACTTTACTCCTTTTAGATGTAGGCCGAGCGGTTCCGTCGCAAAATCTTAGTCACTTGCACTCACATATTGAAGTCGTCGGCACCCGACTATCCGGCGGCGCATCGAATCACACATTCCATGCCATTTCCTGGCGCAAGCCCGTCGACCTCCGCACCTGAGACCCGCGCGACGCAGTCACTCTCCGCCGCGCTTCTTTTGAGCTTCACCGGCGGTTTTCTCGACGCGTTCCTCTATGTGGCCCACGGGCGCGTCTTCGCCGGGGCCCTGACCGGCAACGTCGTGCTGGCGGGCATCGCTCTGCTCAGCCGGGACTCCCGCGACATAACGCACCACCTGTTGCCGATCGTGGGCTTTGTCGCCGGAATCTGCGGCGCCTTTTTCACCGAATTGCGGCTCCGTCGTCATGTGGTGCTGGTTTCCCTGACTCTGGAGTCGGTTGGCCTCTTCGTCGCTTCGCTGTTGCCGCACAACTTTCCTGAGGCACTCTTCATACTGCTGCTCAGCGGTTTGGCGGGTTACCAGGTCGGCAGCTTTCGCAAGGTGGACAGCTTCGTCTACAACGCCACCTTCATCACCGGCAACATCATTCGAACCGTCGAGTCGTTCCATGCGGTCGAGTTGCGTATTGAGCGCAGGAAGTCGATGCGTGAATTTCGCGACCTTGGACTGGTTGTTGTCCTCTTCGTCGCCGGCGTCGTCCTCGCGGCTCTGCTTGCAGGCCGCCTCGGCAACCGCGCTCTGTTCGTGCCGCTGGCCGCCGTCCTGGGCGTCCTGGCGATGGCCATCTGGCGGGATCTCCGCCACCCCGAGCTTGCAGAAAGAAAAGTGGCCGAGCCCAACTGAACTCGCCCAGGCTAGCGCCTGCTGTATCGTGGAATCGTGTCCAGGTTCGATCGCCGGCGCTTCTGCGCCCTGTCCGCCGCAGCCTTCGCAGCCACCCGTCTCCCCGCGATTCAGCCTCCACCGGCCAGTGCCTACAGCCTGGTCGCGGCCGTCGACCACGACCGCATCCTGCGGCTGGCCAATCAATGGCTGACCGCTAAGCCTGAGACCATCACGGACTTCCCCGCGCCGAACTCGCCGGGTGGGCCGCATGATTTCTTCTCCCAGGCGGACTACTTCTGGCCGAACCCGGCGAACCCGAGCGGGCCGTGGAAGGAGATCGACGGCAAGTCCAATCCGGCGAACTTTCAACTGCATCGGAAGGCCATGATCCGGCTTTCAGAGGCCGTTCCGGCGTTGACGGCCGGATTCCTGCTCACGCGCAGGAAGGAATTTGCCCGTGCTGCGGCCGCTCACCTGGTGGCGTGGTTCGTCACACCTGCTACCCGGATGAACCCGAACCTGCAGTACTCGCAAGGCTATCCGGGGGGGCCGACGGGACGTTCGTATGGAATCATCGACACGCTGCACCTGGTCGAGCCTGCGCGTGCGGCTACGTTTTTGAGGGATGCATTGGGCGCGAACTATGCGCCTGTGCAGCAGTGGTTTCGCGAGTACCTGGAGTGGATGAAGACTTCGGCGCCGGGGATGAAGGAGCGCGACGCGACGAACAACCATGCCATCGCCTGGGCGCTGCAGGCGGCTGAGTTTGCGCGGCTGGCGGGGGACAACCTTACTCGGGACGAGGTGAGAACGCGCTTTGAGACCGTGCAGCTTCCCGCGCAGGAGAATGCGCAGGGAGGCTTCCCGCGCGAGTTGGCGCGTACGAAGCCGTATGGGTACTCGATCTTTCAGTTCGACTGTGCGACGGCGCTGGGTTGGTCGCTGGGGATTCTCGCTGCGAACCACAACCCGGTTGCTGCTTCGTCAGCGAAGTCGATGGGATTGGAGGGCGCGGGATTTCATGCGGCCGCTCCGGCAGGCCCCGCGGCGACCGGAGGCGGCGGTGACGCGAGTGCACGGGCTGCGCTGTGCCGTGCGGCGGCGTTTCTGTATCCGTATCTCGACGACAAATCGAAGTGGCAGTACGCGCACGATGTTCAGCACTGGGAGAGCTGGCCAGTGCGCTCTCCGGGACTGCTGTTCTGCGGCCTCGCGTGCGAGCATTCTGATTACATTGCGCTGTGGCGACGGCTGGATCCAGACCCGACTGATCCGGAGATCATTCGCAACTATCCGATACGGCAGCCGTTGTTGTGGGTGGCGTAAATCACGGCTACGACGATTGCATTGATATCAATGCAACTCGTGGGCCGGAGAATTCGGTTATTGTTTTACGCTTTCGTGGTCGAAGCTGATTGCTCGTGAGATCTTCCAGGTGCCGTCCTTGTAGTGCCAGAGGGTGATGAATTTGGCTTCGCCGACGCCCTCCTCCGGACGGAGGGGTTGTGGAAGCGGTGAACGCCGATCTCGACGGCGCCGTAGTCTTTGAGTGGATAGACCTCGAGCGAGCCTGGCACGATCGTGCGTTGTACTTTGCCGCAGATGTTGTTCTTGATTGCGTCGAGAAACGGCTGCTTGCCGACGGTGAGGCCGGTCTTGTCGTGGTAGAACTCGAGGCCGTCTTCGACCATCGAGTTCAACGTTGTAAGGTCGCAGTGGTTGTAGGCGTCGAAGAGTTTTGTATCGAGCGCGCTGACGGTCGCGAAGAGGGAGTCTGACGCGTGAGTTGCGGTCGGGGCGGTCGTCTGGGCGCTTGCGATCAGGCATCGCGGAAAGAGCGACAACGATCATCAGCAAACGCGCCAGCCTTTTCATCGCAGCTCCTTTATGTCTGCGCAAATCTGTGGCTGTCTCCTATACGCGCGATCAGCGCAGCTATGTTCCCGCTATCATTGAATTTCGGGGACTTCGACCCTCGATGACGCTCGCACTTTGCCGCAGACTTCTCGCCGCCGCAACTCTCGCTCTCTTTACAACCAGTGCTCTCGCGCAGACGACACCGC
Organism: uncultured Acidobacteriaceae bacterium; assembly: GCA_963729675.1. Lineage (GTDB taxonomy): Bacteria > Acidobacteriota > Terriglobia > Terriglobales > Acidobacteriaceae > Granulicella. The sequence continues at coordinate 263,292 of CAVSOV010000018.1, read as the reverse complement.
AGCCGGGCGATCCGATTCCGCCGACTCCACCTGTGCGAACGCAGCATGCAATGGTCGTGAGCATTCAACATGACGCCACGGACGCGGGAGTCGAGATTCTGCGCGCGGGCGGCAATGCCGTGGATGCGGCGGTCGCTGTCGCCTTCGCGCTCGCCGTCACCCTTCCTGATGCCGGCAATCTGGGTGGTGGCGGCTTCATGCTCATCCGGCCATCGTCGGCGCGACTTGCGCATGGCGCGCCGCACTTCCTTGACTTTCGCGAAAAGGCGCCGGCTGCCGCCACGGCGAACATGTATCTCGATGCGCAGGGCAACGTGATTCAGGGCATGTCCACGCAGGGTCCAAAGGCTTCAGGGGTTCCGGGAACTGTTGCGGGGCTCGTCTACGCGGAGGCGCACTATGGCCGTTTGGGTCTTCGCCGAGTGATGGCACCGGCGATTCGCTTGGGGCAGAACGGCTTCGTTCTCAGCGATGAAGAGGCACGCTGGCTGCATTCTCCGAAACTGGCAAAGTATCCGACTTCACGGCGGATCTTTCAGCGCGACGGCAACTTCTACAAGGGTGGAGACCGATTGGTGCAGCCGGAACTTGCGCGCACGCTGCGGAAGATTGCGGCGAATCCGGCGAGCTTTTATCACGGGGCGATCGCGCGGCAGATAGCAGCGTATGAGAAGGACAATGGCGGGCTGATCACGGCGAAGGATCTCTCTAACTACCAGGTGAAGGAGCGCAAGCCGCTCACCGGTCACTATCGCGGGTTGGAGGTGCTGACCTCGCCGCCGCCGAGTTCCGGAGGGATTGTTCTGATCGAGATTTTGAATATTCTCTCCGGCTATGACCTGACCCATTTGAACGAACAGGCGACAGGGGATCGATCGCCTGCGCAGGTGCACTACATCACCGAAGCCTTTCGGCGAGCATACATGGATCGTGCGGACTATCTCGGCGATCCCGACTTCAACCCGCACATGCCGCTCGCACAGATGGCGGACCCGGCGTATGCGGCTGCGTGGCGTAAGACGATCGATGCGGTGAAGCCTTCGCCGTCGGCGTCGCTGGTGCGGCCTGCCGGGTTTATGCCTGAGCCTCCGAAGCTTGCGCCGATTGCGCCGGAGTCGAGCGAGACGACGCACTTCTCGGTTGTGGATGCGCAGGGCAACGCGGTTGCGATGACGTACACGCTCAACTTCAGTTACGGCAACGGCATGACTGTCGACAAGTTGGGTTTCCTGATGAATGACGAGATGGATGACTTCGCTTCGAAGATGGGTGTGCCGAATGGATTTGGGCTCATCCAGGGACCAGCGAATGCGATTGCGCCGGGCAAGCGGCCGCTCTCGTGCATGACGCCGACGATCGTGAGCGAGCCGGCGCGGCGTGATGCGCAAGGCCATTTGCACCCGGGCAAGCTGCGGCTGGTGCTGGGCTCACCGGGTGGATCGACGATCATGACCACCGTAGCCAACGATCTCATCAGCGTCGTCGACAATGGTCTCGATATTCAGGCTGCCGCCGACGCGCCGCGTTTTCATCATCAATATTTGCCGGACACGTTGCAGTTCGAGAAGGCGTTTCCGCAGGATGTCGTGAATGCAATGAACGCGGCGGGGTACGCGACCGAGCGTGCGGGCGCGAAGGACTTCAATAGTCCTGGGATCTGGGGTGACAGCGAGCTCATCGCCGTCGATCCGGAGACAGGGGAACTCACGGGCGGGCAGGATCACCGTCACCACTTTGGAAAAGCTGCCGGGTATTGAGTTGCTGCTTGTATTTGCGCGAATCGGCGAGTGGGCACACTACAACCGGATGACATCTCTCTAGCTGTTATGCCAATGCTTAGGCGGCGGCTTTCGGTCCACCGCCGAGCTTCGACAGCATTCCGCTCAGGACGTTTGAGTTTGGAGCGCTTCCGTTCTGCGCGAAGTGAGCCATGACCATCGGCAACACTGTGGCCATCGCGACTTGTGCGATCTGCGGTGAGACGCCTGCCTTGGAGGCAATGGTGTCGAGCAGGCCAGTGCCCTGCAGGCCGGTCTGCACCTGCGCTGGCGTCACGCTCGGCGTCTGGCCGTTCTGCATGGCGTCGACGTGATCGCTGAGACCGTTGTTACGGAAGTTTTGGAGGATCGCACCAAGACCACCGGGATGTTGTTCCAGCGCTTCCATCATGCCGCCGGCAACCTTGGTAGTGTCGTTGTTGCCGCTGTTGGTCATGGCATTCGCTGCCATGGATTCGAGAGAGTCAAGGAGTCCCATTGGATTTCTCTCCTGCGTGAGATGAAAACAGTCTGCATCGTACGCCTTCGCGGTGACTGTCGTAACAGGACTTCGTCTAGTTACAGGTGGCGAAGAGAGAGGATTGTTTTAGAACTGCATCGAAAGGGTGGGGGTAGTATTTCCCATTCATCATCCCCGGAGAATCACAGTCATGAAGGTGCAGGGTTCGACGATTATTCCGAGTCTGAGATACCACGATGCGCATGCGGCGATTGAGTGGCTGGTGCGCGTGTTCGGCTTCAAGAGACAGGCAGTGTATGAAGGACCGCATAACACGGTGGCGCATGCGCAGTTGACGCATGGCGGTGGCATGCTGATGCTGGGGTCGGCGGCGAACACTGGAATCTTTGCGAAGCTGTCGATTGATCTGAAGGAGACGGGCCGACGCGAGACGGTGGGGCTGAGCCTGATTGTGAGCGATGAAGAGTGCGTGGCAATGTACGAGCGCGTGAAGAAGGAAGGTGTGGAGATTGTGCAACCTCTGAGCTCGCCGGATTACGGTGGGAAGTCGTTCGGGTGCCGCGACCTTGAAGGTCATATATGGTGGGTGGGAAGTTATAACCCATGGGCCGAGTACAAAGGGCCCGAGGCGGAGGGGACTGCGTGAGTCTTAATCCATATGCAGTGGCGCTGGGGGAGCATAACCCTGTTGAGGTGATTGCATCGACACCAGAGAAGCTGGAGACCCTGTTCGGCCGGCTGAGTGCGGAGCAGATCGACGAAAAGCTCGCGCCAGGCAAGTGGAGCGTGCGCGAAGTCCTGGCCCATCTGGCGGATTGCGAGCTGGCGTTCGGCTTTCGACTGCGGCAGGCGGCCGCGGGTGTCGAGGTGATTCAGCCGTTCGATCAGGACGACTGGGCGCGCAATTATGGCGCCTATAGCTTTCGGGCAGCACTGACGACGTATCGGGCGGTACGCGCATGGAACCTTGCGTTCATCCGGTCGTTGACGGACCAACAGAAGGCGCAGGTTGTCACGCATCCGGAGCGCGGAACGATGACGGTGTGGACGATCGTCGAGACGATGGCGGGGCATGACCGTCATCACCTGGCGGGGCTGGAGAAGCTGGAGAAGGTGCTAGCGAGCTGAAGCCGCGGCTTGCTGTTTTGCGAGTTCCTTCTCGAATGCGGCTTTGCGTTCGGCGATGGCGCGGTGGTATCCATCGGGATCGATCCAGACAGAGTCGCCCTGCTGCGGCATACGCGCGAGCTTCGCGAGCATGTCGAAGTACATGCCGTGTGCGCCGAGGAAGATGTCGCAGGGCAGCGCGTTGAGGACGACGAAGGTGTGGGCGAAGTCGTTGGCGATGCCGGGGTAGGATGCTGGCTTGCCGTGCGAGGCGACGAGGCGATAGCCCGGGTTCACGTTCCAGCTGCCGACGATGACGACGTTGCGGAGTTGGGAGGCGGGCTCGCCGGGCAGGTGAACTCGCATGGTCCAGGTGGTGCAGCCGCGCGTGTGGCCAGCGGTCTTGTGCGCGGTGAGCCTGACGTTGCCGAGGGTGACGGTGTCACCGTCGTGCAGGATGCGGTCGACGTGCGCGGGTGGGTACTGAGGCTTGGGGCCGTAGGCGAAGTCGGTGGCGCCGCCGGATTCGACGACCGAGACATCGCCATCCATGACCATGTACTTCGCATGGGTTTCGCGCAGGATCTCGGCGCTGCCGGCGTCGTGGTCAGAGTGCGCGTGGCTGATGAGCAGGATCTTGACGTCGCTCCAGTGAAAGCCTAGCTGCTCGACACTGTGGCGGATCTGCGGAGGCGAAGACTCGAGGTTGGAATTGATGAGGATGTCGCCCTGCGGTGTGGTGATGAGGTAGGAGGCGAGGTCGCGGCTGCCGACGTAGTAGAGGTTGTCGGCGATGCGGAAGGGTGTGAGTTGCGTGGTCCAGTCGGGGTGCTCGTCGGCGCGGGCGGTGACGGAGAGGAGGCTGAATGTAAAGGCGAGGATCAGTGCGAGGCGGCGCATGAAATATGGGTAGCCGATCTTGCGGTGCAGAGTGTTGTGAAGAATCGATGGGAACCTTGGGTTGCAACAGGTGTTCGAGAGTTTTTCGGGAAAGACCTTGACGCAACGGTCGCGAAGGCCGCGAAGGTTCGCCACGGCGGCGTTCTACTCCAGCGCTGAGTTGACGTCGCGGACGAGATTGCGGATGTAGCTGCGGCGGTTGAGGAGGGCCACCATCGACTGCTTGGCGGCGTCGCGGGCGGTGGGGTCGTTGGCGTCCTCGGCGGTGTCCCATTGCGACCATAGTGCCTCAAGCTGCTGTTGGGCATCGGTGAGCATGGAGGTGAATTTGGTTCGCGCGGCTTCAAGGTCGGCGCGGGTTCCGGGATCATCCTCGCCCATCTTGCGGGCCATGCGCATCTCTTCGAGCTGCATGTTGAGCTCGAACGCCTCTTCGAGAAGATCAGGAGGGGCGACCTGTTTTTTCTCCGTGCCGGTGGCGCGGGCGGCATCGGTCGCGGCACGAGACTGCTCCTCCAGTTGAATTCCCTCGAGGGCCAGCAGATATTCGGTTCTCGCAATGGGGTCACGCAAGGTACGATAGGCGTCGTTCAGTTGTGAACTGGCTGCGAGGGCGCTTTCCTGCTCGGCGAGAGGCCGTGAGGCGAAGCGGTCGGGGTGCAGCTTGCGCGATTGTGCGTAGAAGGCCTTTTCGAGTGCCGCGGTGTCGATGCGAAGGTGGCGCGGAAGGCCGAACTGCGAAAAGTAGTTGTTCTGCGCGTCGTTGGTCATGGCTTTCCTTAGGGTACTGCGGTGGGAGCCTGTCGATTAACGCGGGGCTAAATCTTGCGAGGAGAGTGACGATGCCGAAGTTTGTGATTGAGAGGGAAATTCCGGGACTGGGTGGTTGGACGGCGGAGCAGTTGCAGGCGGCTTCCCAGACGTCGTGCGGCGTGCTGAACAAGCTGGGGCCGCAGATTCAGTGGCTGCAGTCGTATGCGACGAAGGACAAACTGTACTGCATCTACATCGCGCCGAATGCGGAGATGGTGCGCGAGCATGCACGGATGGGTGGCTTTCCGGCGAATTCCGTGGAAGAAGTGACCGCAGTGATCGATCCGACGACGGCGGAGTAGCTGAAGCTCGAGAATCGAGCGTGGCGTAGCCTGCGCAGCGTGTCAATCTTGAACGGCGAAGCGCGTCTCCTCGAGGTCGAGTTCGTACTCCAGGCGGCGAAGGACGTCATCGCTGACGAGACCGCGGTCGCGCAGGTCGAGCAGCGAGGTGCGCTCAGCGGTGAGCGCGCCGAGCTGAAGCCGCGAGCGACGGGCATGGCTTAGCGCGGTGGCGGTTGCGGGCGGACTGGAAGGATCACGGATTGATTCGAGGCGATCCTCGTAGAGATGGATGAGATCGTCGAGGTCGTGACGGTCCTCCTCGCTGCAGATAGATAGCTGCTCGCGCAAGGAAGCGAGGGCCTGTCGGAGGAGGATCCGGCGCGCGGTCAGTTCTTCATGCCGTTCTTCATGGCTCCCGGTGAGGCCAAGCGCGCGGATGATCGGCGGCAGGCTGAGGCCCTGCAGGACGAGCGTGACGAAGATAATCGAGAAGGTGAGAAAGAGGATGAGATTGCGCTGAGCGAAGGGCTGGCCGTTCGAGAGCGTGTAGGGCAGAGAGAGTGCGGCGGCCAGCGAGACGACCCCGCGCATCCCTGTCCAGCCGACGACGAAGACGGCCTTTGGGCTGGGAGTCGGTACCTGCTGATGAAGAAGTCTTCGGCGGACGAAGAGTGAGATGGCTGCTCCGGGGAAGACCCAGGCAAGACGTAGAAGGATGAGCACGAGTGAGAAGAGCAGGCCGTCGACTGCAAGCCTGCCTGTGCCGTAGCCCTTGATGCCGGGGAGGATGTAGGGGAGCTGGAGGCCGATGAGCAGGAAGACGAGGCCGTTGAGGACGAAGTCGAGCGCCTGCCAGGAGGCGAGGATCTGGATGCGTGCGGGTGGGGTGAGGTAGGTTGCGCTGCGGCGGCTGAGAAAGAGGCCGCAGGTGACGACGCAGATCACGCCGGAGGAATGCAGTTGCTCGGCGGTGAGATAGGCAACGTACGGGACGATGACTGAGACGACCATCTCGAGCGGTCCCTCGTCGATGAAGCGTTCGGCAAAGTAAAAGACCTGACCAAGGATGAGGCCGAGTCCGACGCCGCCGATGACGAGCCAGAGAAGATGCAGGATGGCGGTGCCTGCGCTGGGCACGTGATTTTCAAGCAACAGGGAAAGACCGAACTCGAGCGCGAGCAGGGCGGTGGCGTCATTGAGCAGAGACTCGCCTTCGAGGATGGAGGTGATGATCGGGGCGAGGCCGAGCGAACGCGCGATGGAGGTTGCGGCGACGGCGTCGGTTGCTGCAACGACAGCGCCGAGCAGGAAGCCGGAGCGGAAGTCGAGCTCGGTGATGAAACGGTCGGCGAAGAAGGCGATGCCGAGAACGGTGAAGGCGACCAACCCAGTGGCCAGCATGCCGATGCTGAGGAGGTTCTGGCGGAAGCCGCGCGAATCGGTCTGCCACGCGGCGGCGTAGAGCAGCGGAGGAAGGAAGACGAAGAAGACGATCTCCGGTGAGAGCGGGATGCGCGGAACGTGCGGAAGGAACGAGAGGCCCAGACCTGCGAGGACGAGCAGGATGGGATACGGCACGTTGAGGCGTCGTGCGAGGCCTGCGAAGAATGCGACGATCGCGAGCAGCAGAATGCCGATGCGCTGCAGTGCGTGGCTATCCGTGGGAGGTGGGAGCGCCATGCGATGAGTATCGCAGGAGGGAGTTGGGGGGCTAAGCGGAGAAGCTGGAGCCGCAGCCGCAGGACTTCGTCGAGTTCGGATTGATGAAGTTGAAGCCCTGGCGCATGAGGGTCTCTTCGAAGTCGAGGACCATGCCGGCGAGGTAGAGGAAGGATTTCGGGTCGACGAAGAGGCGGACGGGCTTCGCGCCGCTGGGGTCGTTGGGGGTTTCGACGCCGGCTCCGAAGACGAAGACGCGGTCGCGCTCGCGAGGCTGCGTGTCGAAGCGGATGTTGTAGCTGAGGCCGGAGCAGCCGCCGCCCTGAATGCCGAGACGAAGGCCGCCCTGGTCGGGCGAGACACCTTCCTTCGCCATGGCGATACGAATGCGCTTGAGGGCGTTCTTCGTGATCTCCACTGCGGCCTTGGCGCGGGGCTGCTGGCCCTCGGCGGTAAGCAGCGTCATCCCCGCGAAGGGATCTTTTGCGGTTTCAGCCGAAGCTCCCGGTTTGGGAGCGGCGGTTCCGGGTTGGAGCAGGGCAGCCATATAGATCTTCAAACATGCAAAAGCCGGCGGAGTGCTGAGACTCGCCGGCCCTTGGAGATGTCCAGCTTAGTTTGCAGCGGCGGCAACAGCAGCAGAAGCCACTTCGCCTACGTTGTTCTTCTTCTTCCAATCGCCGATGGCAGCGCGGATAGCGTCTTCGGCCAGCACGGAGCAGTGAATCTTCACTGGCGGCAGGGAGAGCTCCTTGACGATGTCGGTGTTCGAAATCTTGAGTGCGTCTTCAACTGTCTTGCCCTTGACCCACTCGGTGGCGAGTGAGCTGGAGGCGATGGCTGAGCCGCAGCCGAAGGTCTTGAACTTGGCATCTTCGATGACCTGGGTCTCCGGGTTCACCTTGATCTGCAGACGCATGACGTCGCCGCACTCCGGTGCGCCGACCAGCCCGGTGCCAACCTCGCTCGAACTCTTATCGAGGGTGCCGACGTTGCGGGGGTGCTCGTAGTGGTCAACAACCTTGTCACTGTATGCCATGGAAAATCCTCGGTGGAGCCAGAGTTCCTGACTCGTTTCTCTCATATAGATGATAACTCGGACTGTTTCGGTGCGAAAGGGGAACGTTTGGCCCTGCGGGAGCCGTTCGATTCGAGTCACAACTAAGGCATACGCAGGGCTTACCGCGCCGGAGCCGGGGCGTGACCGGCGTCCGGTGCCGATTCGGCCGCCTGAATCTTCGCCTCGGCGAGCTTGATGGCTGTCGGCAGGGCGTCGTCGCGTGCGGTTTTGTAGTCGGGGGTAATGCCGGTACCCTCCCAGTCGGTCTTGGTGACGGGGTTGATGGGCCGCGCGACGGGCACCGCGATGTTGAAGTGCGCGTCGATCGGCACTCCGCGGACGGGATGGGCGCCGCCTCCGGTCGTTTCGCCGACGATCGTGGCGCGTTTCAGGTTCTTGAGATCGTAAGTGAACTCCTCGGCGCCCGAGAAGGTTCCGTGGGAGGTCAGCACGTATACGGGCTGCGTGGTGAGGCGCTCGCCGGGTACCCAGGGAAGCGTCCAGTACTGCGTTGTCTCGTCGTCGCTGCGGTTGTAGAGGTCGTTGATGTGTTCGTGCGTGTCGAAGAGGTAGGAGACGATGAAGTCCACCATGGCGGGATCGCCTCCGCCGTTGTCACGGAGGTCGATGATCAGCGCTTTCGTATGCGCCAGCAGGTTCATCGCGGCGCTCGCCGTTGGCGCGCAGACAGCGGGAGGGCCGAACATATTGAACTTCAGGTAGCCGATGTTGCGAGGCAGAATCTCGACCTTCTCGAAGCCGCAATTGTTGTCGGCCATCTGGTGGCGCATGCGGTTGAGATCGTCGGGCGACGGTTGCTCGTGCGGAGCCGTTACCGGCTGCTTGAAGGGAGCGTAGTCGACGTGGAGATGGCGGTCGTTGCTTACGGCGCGCAGGTCCTTGGTGAGCGCGTCGGCAAAGAGAGCGCCGCTGGTGATGTCGCTGTAGTCGCCGTGTTGTGCCCGCGCCTGAATGTAGGTGTCCATCTTTGCGGCCACATCGGGGTAGACGTACAACTTCGTCAGGTTGGACGTGACGCCGTCGATCACACGGCTGCGCTCCGCGGCATCGAGCGGCGGATCGTCGAACTCTGCGCCCGATGGGATGGCGCGCAGATTGAAGACGGCGACGGTGGGAGGATTGCCGGGCGACACCTGAAGGGTGCCGAAGGCGATTGCTGAGCCGGCCTTCTCATGCACGCGAAAGGTAACCACGTTCGGCTCGCTGCGCTCGATGGACACCAGCGTGAAGCCGCCGGTCTGGTGCGCAAACGAAAGCATGCCGTCGACGTGCTGGTGCTTGTCGACGGTGTCGACGTAGTGCTGAATCTGCGCTTGGTCCGCGCTGTTCATGGCTTCGAGCCAGGCCGAGAGCGCATGTCCGGCAGGCGTGTCGGGCGGAGTGGCAGCAGGGGCCTGAGCGTGTGAGGACATCGTGAGAATGCTCGCGGCCAACAGCGGAAGGGCTATCCATGTGCGCGGCATGATGGTTGGACGTGAGGATAGCCGATTACGCTCAGATACGTCTTCATTTCTATCGTGACGGGGCAGGCGGAACGGAAGGCGGCGGGCTGTAGACGGAGATGATGTTGCCGTCAGGGTCGCGCAGAAGGACCACGGTGCTGCCGTCCGCTTCGGCGCGTGGAGGCTGCTCGGACTGAATGCCGGCGGCCAGAAGGCGCGCGATGGCGGGGATGATGTCGCGGCTGCGGAAGGAGAGGACATGGCCGGCTGCCGGACTCTGGTCGATCCTCAGGTGGCAGTCGCCGCTTGTGAGGACTACTGTGCCCTGACCGCGGTCGCCGGCCAAAGTAAAGCCCAGTTTCGTGTAGAAGTCGATCGATGCCTCAAGATTGGTGACTTTAAGGACGAGTTGGAAGAATCCGAGTGGAGGGTTTGCCGAATGTAAGGCAGGACCTGTCGGCTCGCTCTCCGCGATGCCTTTGCGCACGACCTCAAGATGGACACCGTATCGCTTCAACAACTCGGCGGCAAAGGACTTCTCCTCGCGGAGTATGCCGAGCAACAGATGCTCGGGACCGATGTATCCGTGGCCCAGGCTTTCGGCCTCCTCCCCGGCATAGGCAAGGACGCGCTGGCACTCGTTGGAGAGCGGAAGGTCCACAAACGTGGGGATCTTCTCTCCCGGCCGCCGGTGTCGCTCGATCTCCCTGTGAAGGCCTTCCGTCGTATTCAGCGAGGGAAGAAATCGCGCCGACAGGGCTCGATCCTCACGGAGCAGGCCGAGGAGGAGGAACTCGGCCTCAATCTCTGGGGAGCCAAACTGGCTGGCCTCATAGCGGGCGAAGAAGATCGTGCGGCGGGCTTTTTCGTTGTAGCGCTCGAACATGCGGATATTGTGCGCCTCGAGAGAGACGGCGTCATGAAGTAAATGCGCGGCTAACTCGAGGGCGGCGTTGTCGTGGCGGGAGGCGGAACATCGTCGTCGTTCGTGCCGTCGCCGTAGGTGGGATACGGAACCGGCCATGGGTTCACGGGCATTGCCCGCAGGGTAACGAGGTCCTTCTGCACGGCAGCCCAGGCGTCGGGATCCTTCTTCGTTGCGAAGGGCAGCGACATGTCGGCGTAATACGCCAGAATGTCGTCCTTGATACCTTGCGGCACGGACAGAGTTGGCGTCTTCGTCAACTGGTGAAGCAGATAGGCGTAGGTCTCGTCGGTGAGACGATAGCCTGCCGGCTTCACCGGATTGCCGGTGTCGAGATCGCGATTCAGCAGCGGGTGGTGCGGATCGCGGGAGTCGCGCGGAACGGCTTGGGATGCGCCGGGTTTGGCGGGAATCGGCTCCGATGGCGGCGGAAGTGAATGCGTGTCCGCTGCAGCGGCCTCTTGTGCCGAAGGCCGCGTCGACGGCGGCGGCGTGAAACGGCGAAGCGCGCGGTTCAGCTCGTCCGTCGAACGCATAACCGAGTGCACGTACTCAAGCTCGGTCTGTGTGGTCGGCCCCTTTACGGAGGTGAGCCGGATCGGTCCAACCTTCGGCAGGATGAACAGCAGGCCGGCCAGCGTGTAGGTGAGAAGGCCGGCGTGTTTGCGGTAGTCGTCCCAGTGGTTCTTCTGTTCGATCGCCGTGACCTCGCGGATGAGTCGCTGCACGTCTGGGTCCGACGTGACGTCGGCGGGCTCGTGATGGCGGTGCAGCAGCGTCGTCGAGTAGGCGATGCGAGGGATGAATCGATGGACGGCCCATCGGTATTCGCTCTCGTTCACTCGTTCATGCCGCGTCTGGGTAAAGTCCTCGCGCAGGCCGTACGTCTGATAGAAGGCAAGGGCAAGCTGTCGCGTCGAAACCTCCAGACCGACGTGGCGAAGATAGTCGACAGGTGCAAAGCGATGGTTTGCAATCTCGTCGATGTCGAACGCGAACTCCGTCCGGATATGCTGCTGTTCGCCCTCGGCATAGTTCACGACATTCCCGTAACGTTTTTGGAGCTTTGGGAACTCCACCGGTACCGCGACATTCGTGGCCTGCGAGTGTCCGACGGAGTCGCCGATGTAGTGGGAAAGCGCGCCGACCGCGAATGCGAGTTCATCTGCGTTTCCGGCGTTCCGGAACAGGTTGACAACGAAATCACCAGAACGCACGTAATGCGTAAGGTTTGAGAAGTTTTTGTCGCCGAACGGATAGTAGCCAATGTCCTGGATGACGCAGCCGCCGTAGGCGTAGGCACGAGCGTGCTCGAGCTCGGCCGGCGTGAGCGTGGGATACCGGCTGAGCAGCAAGGGAACGATCGACGCATCCCACGTCAGATCGATGAGTTGCTCGTGCGTGAGCAGCGAGTAGCCGTGAGCCGAAGTATCCAGACCGAAAAGACAGACGAGCAGCGCAAGCGCAACTTGCAGGCGAAGACGCATAGGCGTGTGATGCCGAAACATATGGAGTGTACTCGTCAGCGGCGAGCGTCGTCGGCGCGCTTTTGCAGAAGGACAGTTGCGTAGGGCAACACCAGCGGCACAGATACCGGGGAGATCGCGACGACCGCGCCCAACGCAGCGAGCAGCCGAAGCTTCCAACCGCTCAACCCCATAATCTGCTTCAACTCGATATACCGTTGCGTTCCGGTCCAGCCGGAGAAGAGGTCCTTATAGCCCGATCTGAATCCTCGCCTCAGCTTCCATGGCGACACGCCACGTTCACGCTGCCGGCCCAAGAGCCGGTCGAATCGTCTGGGGATGTAATTGTTGAACCATTCTCCGGAGTGCACCTCGACGGGTGACAGCCGGTTGCTCGTTCCAAAGACAAGCAGCAACCCGCCCGGCCGCAACACGCGGTTCAACTCCCGCTGCACCCCGGACAGCAACTCCGGCTTTACATACTCCAGCACGGAGTTGCAGGTGACCACGTCAAACTGTGCATCCGCAAATGGCAGCGGCTCACCTTCGCGCAGCAGTTGGAACCGAATCCCCACACTGCCATATCGCCTCGTATTCAGACGAGCGGTCTCCAGGCACGCGGGACTTATGTCGACCGCTGTCACCTGCGCTCCGTAGTGCGCCAGCGCAATCGCCGTCGCACCGATATTGCAGCCGAACTCAAGGACCTCTTTCCCTTCAACGGGGCACACACGGGTTGCAAATAGATGGCCGATATGTGCCATCTCATGCTCTACATATCGTGCTTCGAACTCGTAACTATCGGGAAATTGCTTGCGGATCGCCAGCTGAAACTGCTGGTCGGCCGCTGCATCACAGATTGCCGGAAAGGCCGTCATCGTACCCCTAAGACCCGGAATTCCCCGAGAAGGCCTTCCAGAAGATATACAGCAGAAGCAGGACGAACACCCAGAAGGCGATGTGTGCAGGGATATTGCGGCGAACCTTCATCTGCTCTTTTGTTCGGAAGCGGTCTTTCATACGCCCTCCGTGAGCGCTGCCATGGTAGCGCAACCGGAGGCGCCTTTCGTTACCATTAAGGGGCATGCCAACGCTGAACGCTGTCGAGGTGCGCGTCGTGGGCGCGCTGATTGAAAAGGGAATCACCACACCCGAGTACTACCCACTGAGCCTGAACGCGCTGGTGAACGCGTGCAATCAGAGGTCGAGCCGCGATCCGGTCATGGATCTGAGCGAGGCCGACGTGAGGACAGCGCTCTTCGAGCTGGAACAAATGGGACTGGTGCGCGTGCTGTCCGATGCTAGAGTGTCGAAGTTCGAGCACCTGACGTATGGCAAGCTTTCACTTGGCCGCCCGGAGATCGCCGTCCTTGGATTGCTTCTCCTTCGCGGGCCCCAGACACCGGCCGAGCTGCGTGCCCGGGCGGAGAGGATGTACACCTTCGACGACACCGCGGGGGTAACCGCGGTCCTCGACCGCATGGCGGCGCGAGAGGAGCCTCTGGTGGCTCAGCTGGTTCGCCAGCCCGGCGCACGCGAGAGCCGGTGGGCGCATCTGCTGGGCGGACCGGTGGAAAGTACTGGGCAAGTTGCGACAGCACACGAGACGACCGTCGCCATTGACCCTGGACTGGGTGAGCGAGTGGCCGCGCTGGAGGAAACGGTTCGCTCTCTTGAGGAGCGTCTGAAAATGCTGGAAGGCGCGCCGAGGAACCCGTAATCTGGAGCGCGATGCGCGACGATGATGCTCTGGTTCCGGCGGAAGAATCCCAGGCGGGCTTGCTGTCGACGCTTGTTGGCGATGGCCGTCCGCTGCTTGGGTTGTTAGCTGTAGGGCTGATCGTCTCTGGATTGTTCGCGTTGTTTCTGTCGGCGACGCTGACCTTCCTGCCGCAGGATGTGGCGTTTCTCGGCATGGACCCGAAGGCCTTGTGTGCGCTTCACCAATGCCGGATCGTGCACTTCATCTTTCATGACCGCGTTTCATTTGGCGGGACATTGATTGCTGTCGGAATTCTCTATCTGTGGTTGGTCGTGTTCCCGCTGAAGCAAGGTGAGGAGTGGGCCTGGTGGACCCTTGCGCTTTCGAGCACCATTGGATTTGCGAGCTTTCTATGCTGCCTGATCTACAAGTACCTCGACACCTGGCATGGGACAGCAAGCCTGGCACTGCTGCCGCTCTATATCTTCGGGCTATGGTGTACGAGATCGCTTCTGCAGAAACCGCATTCGGGCATTCGTTCCCTGTTTCAGAGTGATGTCCCACTGCGCCTGAAGACAAGAGAAGGATTCGGACGGTTCTGCCTGCTGTTTGTGGGCGCCGGAATGGTGCTCGCTGGATGCGTCATTATGATTCTCGGCTCAACGATCGTGTTTGTGCCGCAGGACATCACGTACTTTGGCTTCACACCGGCGCAGCTGAACGGGATCAATCCAAGACTGATCCCGTTGATTGCGCACGATCGAGCCGGATTTGGCGGTGGTCTGGCGGCCTGCGGGCTGTGCGTATTCTTTGTGATGAAAAACGCGCGGCTGACACGATCGCTCTGGCAGGCGGTCCTGCTCGCCGGGCTAACTGGGTTTGGCTGCGCTATTGGAATTCACTACCCCATGGGGTATATGAGCGTCTCGCACCTTGCACCTGCGTGGGCCGGCGCGATGATCTATCTCGTGGGCGTTGTGTGCACGCGGCCAGCCTCGCGAAAGGCAGAGGCACAAGACGCTGTGCTCATGGCCGAGGCCGAGTAGAAGTTGCCTGCACCCTACTTGCCTAACGCGCAGAGGCTCGCGCGATGAGAGTTGCAATGTAGGCTGCGCCGAATCCGTTATCAATATTGACGACTGACACGTTGGGGCTGCAAGAGTTCAGCATCCCCAGGAGAGCGGCGCTGCCCCCAAAACTAGCACCGTAACCGACGGACGTCGGCACTGCAATTACTGGAACACCGACCAGTCCTCCCACCACCGACGGCAGCGCTCCCTCCATGCCCGCGCACACGATCACGGCATGCGCCTCACGAAGTTCACCGCTGACAGCCAGCAGGCGATGCAAACCGGCGACCCCGACGTCGTAGAGTCGCGTGACGCGTGCACCAAAGGTTTCGGCGGAGATCGCGGCCTCTTCGGCGACCGGGAGATCGCTCGTGCCGGCGCAAAGCACCGCGATGCGGCCGTTCGTCTCGGCTGGCGGCGACTGACGCAAGGCGAGGACCTGCGGTACAGAATGGTAAGCGGCCTGCGGATGCGCCACGAGAACGAGTTCGGCAGTTGCCTCGTTCACGTGCGTTGCGAGGACATCAACGCCGGAGGCGACGAGGCGAGCGAAGATTGCGGCCGTCTGTTCCGCCGACTTGCCGCCCGCATAGATGACCTCAGGCAGACCAGAGCGCAGACTCCGATGGTGATCGATGCGTGTGTGACCGAGATCCTCAAACGGCAGCGTGGCAAGGCGATTTGCAGCGTCGTCCGGCGTCAGATCGCCGCGCTCGACCTGCGCGAGAAGTTCAAGGATGGAGGAGCGCTTCATGGCTTGTTCGCCGAAGCTCTCAGAGCAGCCTGCTGAACTTCTTTGAGTGGAACCTTGGCGCGCTCAGCCGCAGCGCGGCAATCTTCAAACTCGGGTGCCAGGTTGCGGGCTTCGCCGTCGGCTGCGGTGGCGCGCTTAACGCGAATGGGGCCGTAAGGCGTGTCAACAATGAGGATCTCGCGTGCAAGGATGAGGCGCGATTCGCGGCGCGTGCGAATGCCCAGCGTAGAGGTCTCGCGGAAGAGGAGATCCGCGAAGGTCGACTCAGTGCCGGGCGCGCACAACAGTGTGAGCAGAGTTCCGGGGCGGCCCTTTTTCATCTGCACCGGAGCAAGCATTACGTCGAGTGCGCCGAGCGCGAGCGCCTGCTCGGAGACGTAGGCGAGAACCTGTGGCGAGCAGTCGTCGAGCGCAGTCTCGAGCACGATGACCTCGTCGGTCAGGTGTGCGGCTGTTGGTTGATCGAGTGCGCTTTCACCGACCGTGAGTCGGAGCACGTTTGGAAAATCCTCAGGATTGCGCGTGCCCGCACCGTAGCCGATCTGCTCGACGCGCATTGCGGGTTGTGGGCCGAACGTGGGTTCAAGCGCGCGAAGCAGCGCGGCGCCTGTGGGAGTAAGAAGCTCCTTCTCGACGTTCGCCGAATAGGTGGGCATGCCACGCAGCAGCTCCGCAGTCGCAGGCGCGGGTACGGGAAAGCGGCCGTGCGCGCAGTCGATCATGCCTCCGCCGACGTTGAGCGGCGATGAATGCCAGCGGCCAATGTTGAGGTGCACAATGCCCGCGCAGGAAGCGACGATATCGACGATGGCATCCACGGCACCGACCTCGTGAAAATGAATCTTGTCGACTGGCACGTTATGAATCTTTGCCTCGGCGGCGCCGAGCAATTCGAATGCGCGCAGTGCGAGCTCTTGCACGCGGCTGTCGAGTGGCGCAGCCGAGATGAGCGTGCGAATCCCGGTAAGCGAGCGGCCGTGTGTGGGGTCGTGCTCGTGTGTGAGTGGATGGTTGTGCCCGTCTTCATGGTGATGGCCGGCCTTGTGCAGGTGCTGCGTCTTGGGCGCGTGCGTATGCGCGTGTTCATGCTGATGGGGCAGTTCGGTGTGTGACGACTCGCTGGTGTCGGCAACACGGCCATGGTCGAGCACGTACACCTTCGTTGCAGTGATGCCGCTGCGGTCGACCTTCTCAATCTGCAGAGACGCTCCGATATTGAGCGCGCGCACTGCATCTTCAAGCACGGCAGAAGGAACGCCTGCATCGAGCAGGGCTCCCTGGAACATGTCGCCGGCGGCGCCGGCAAAGCATTCGAGATAGGCGAGACGCATGAGGCTCCGTGAGTTGAGCGGCCGGAGAGGCCATCTCCAGTTTGCCAGCTTTATCGGCGACGCGTCGTTGGGTCGGCGGCGCTCAGCTCAGAGACGGGAAGCAGCGCGTTCATCGAGCCGGAGCGAAACCCTTCGAGGTCGAGCGTGATGTAACGAAAGCCGAGCGCGCGCAGTTCGCGGCTGATGCGATCAAAGAGCTCGAGGGAAAGCGCGCGTGGAAGTTCGTCCCGAGTGAACTCGATGCGCGCCAGTTCCCCATGATGGCGCACACGGAGTTGTGTGAACCCGAGCGCGTGCAGCGCGGCCTCGGCGGCCTCCACCTGAGCAAGCGCCTCGGCGGTGACCGCGCGGCCGTACTCGATCCGTGAACTCAGGCACGCTGACGCAGGCTTTTCTGCAAGCGAGAGGCCGGCGGCGCGGGCGAGCGCACGAATCTCGGCTTTGCGCAGGCCCGCGTCGGCGAGTGGGGCGACTGCATGGTGCATCGCCGCGGCACGTTGCCCCGGCCGGAAGTCTCCGTCGTCGTCCAGGTTGCGGCCGTAGGCGATGTGCGAAAACCCGCGTTGGGCGCGCAGCTGCTCCATCTGCGTGAAGAGTTCGTCCTTGCAATGGAAGCAGCGCTGGGCATCGTTGCGCTGGTAGTCGGGATTGGCAAGCTCGTTGGTCGCGAGTGTTTCCACCGGAATCGAGTGCTCCTCCGCAAAGGCCAATGCCGCCGCGAGCTCTGCACGCGGAAGCGAAGCCGAATCGGCAATGACAGCCAGCATGCGTGGGCCCAGCACCTGATGCGCGACGAACGCGAGATAGGCCGAGTCTGTGCCGCCGGAATACGCGACGAGGAGGGTCTCAAGCGCGGCTAGCTGCTGGACAAGCGCGGTGTGCTTGTCTGTGAGCTCCGGTGGAATGAGGTTCGCGGTCATCAGGTGTGCTTGGTCGACGCTCGAGTCAGTTTTGATTGTCGTCAGCGAACTGGTTTGAAGTCAAAGGTGGCGAGGTTCATGTTGCCCTTGGTGAGGATATGGACGGTGAGGACGTTTCTTCCCTCGCTGAGAGGAACTTTGAAAAATTGCGGCGCCAGATTCCAGTGGTGCCACTGGCGCCATGCAACGGGGTCTGCGGGGTCGTTGGTCGATGGCACCTCGAGCGGGCCGGTGGCGTCTTTTCCGTTGACGTCGATGGAGATGGTGCCGCCGCGGTTGGAGGTGTAGAGAAAGTCAGCGGCGTAGGTTCCCGCGCGGGCCACGTCGACGGTGATGTTGAACCACTCTCCGGGCTCGGTCCAGCCGACGTAGAGGAGATCGGCGGGAGGGACGACCTTGTCGAATGGGTTATCGTCGATGAGCGTGGGCTGGCGGTGGAATTTGGTGTACGAGGTGTCGACGCCTTCGTTTATGCGGAATTCGTTGAGGTAGGTTCCGTCGGCTGGGTTCAGCTCGCCGCTGCCGTGGTTCTTTGCGTCGGTGTCGTGATAGGCGATTCCTTCGCCGCCGAGGTCGTAGTAGGCACACAGAACGCGGCCCGGGATCTTTTGTGCGCCCCCGTGGTAAGCGCTGTCGTGAAATGGTTCGCCCTTATATTGGGTGAGGAAAGACTGCGAAGAGGCAGTTGCCGATAGGGCGATCAAAGCGAAAGCGAAAACGCTGCGGCGCATTTTGGGGAACTCCATTTTATGCAGAAGACAAACGTTATTCGTTGACGGTCCTGCACATGGAAGCATACACTGCGCCGGTATCTACGGAGCGATGACATGAGGCGGAAAGGTGCATCTCTGAATAGCCGGCGGAGTTTCCTGAAGTCGGGAGCGGCCATTGCGACGGGCGTGATCGCCTCGTCCGCGGCTGGCGAGGTGACGTCTTCGCCGGCGCATGCGGCACCGCAGGACCTGATGCCCACCCGGAATCTGGGCAAGACCGGCTTTCGCGCCGCGATCTTTGGCCTGGGCGGACAAGGTGCCTTGGAGAAGCCGAACAACGAGGCTGTAGCTTCGCAGATGATTCAACGCGCGCTGGAACTGGGCGTGAATTATTTCGACACCTCGGCGATCTATGGTGGCCCCTCGCGTTGGAGCGAGCAGTATCTGGGCAAGGGACTCAAGGGTGTCCGCGATCAGGTCTTCATCGCGACCAAGACGAAGGAGACGGACCCGTGACGCGGCGCTGAAGAATCTCGAGGTGTCGCTGAAGCTGCTGGACACCGATCACATCGACACGTGGCAACTGCACGATGTCGGGATCCAGGAGGATGTTGACCAGATCTTCGGTAAAGGCGGCGCGATGGAAGCGCTGATCCAGGCACGAGACCAGAAGATGGTGCGGTTCCTCGGAGTGACGGGGCGATTTCGGCCCGAGGCGCTGATGGAGTGCATCCGGCGCTTTCCCTTCGACACGGTGCTGATGGCGGTGAATGCGGCGGACAAGTATTACTACCCATTTGAGAAGGACCTGCTGCCGATGGCGGTCGAGAAGCAGATGGGAATTATCGGCATGAAGGTGATGGCGCGCGGACGGATTCTGTCGAGCTGGACGCCGCCGCCCGTGGACGTGCAGAAGCGGTCGTGGGAAGGACGCGGCGCGATCGCTACGACACCGGGAACGCTGACGAAGCGCGAGACGTTTTTCTACAACCTGTCGCTGCCGCTCAGCACAGCGATTATTGGATGTGATTCCGTGGAGCAGGTGGAGGAGTGCGCGGAACTGGCGCGGACGTTCACGCCGTTGAACCAGAGTCAGATGGCCGAGCTCGAAGCGAAGGTGGAACCGGTCGCGAAGCAGGCGCTCTTCTTCCGATTAATGGAGCGCTGAAGCGCGACAAAGGCTGAGGCGCACGGCAAAGAAAAAGCCCGCCGAAGATGGCGGGCTTTCTTATGACATGAAGCGGATGCTTAGTGAGCGGCCCACTCGATCTTCGAGAGGTCGATGCCTTCCTTGACCATCTCGTAGAGCGGTGACAGTTCGCGGAGATGCTGCACGACGTCGATGAGCTTGTCAGCGACGTAGTCGACCTCGGCCTTGGTGTTGAAGCGGCCGATGCCGAAGCGGATGGAGCTATGTGCAACGTCGTCGCCCAGGCCGAGCGCCTTGAGCACGAAGCTGGGCTCCAGCGTCGCGGAGGTGCAGGCCGAGCCGGAGGACACCGCGATGTCGTTGATGCCCATCAGCAGGCTCTCACCCTCGACATAGATAAAGCTCATGTTGAGATTGCCGGGCAGGTGACGCTCCATGTTGCCGTTGATCTGCGTGTAGTCGAGCGCGGTTTCGAGCTTCTTGCGCAGATACTCGCGGAGCTCGACCTGGCGCTTGCCCTCGGCCTCCATCTCCTCGCCGCAGATCTCGCACGCCTTGCCGAGGCCGACGATGCCGGGAACGTTCAGCGTGCCCGAGCGCATGCCGCGCTCGTGGCCGCCGCCGTTCTGCTGCTCGGCGATCTGCACTCGCGGGTTGCGGCGGCGAACATACAGCGCGCCGACACCCTTCGGTCCGTAGATCTTGTGGCCGGAGAGGCTCATGACGTCGATGTTGTCGTCGATGACATTGACCGGCACCTTGCCCACGGCCTGTACGCCGTCGGTGTGGAAGAGCACGCCCTTCTCGTGACAGAGCTTGCCGATCTCGCGAATGGGCTGGATGACGCCGATCTCGTTGTTCGCGTACATGATCGAAACGAGGATCGTCTTGTCGTCGATTGCACGGCGAAGGTCTTCGATGTCGACGAGGCCGTCCGCCTGCACGGGCAGGTAGGTGATCCGGTAACCCTGCTTCTCGAGCTTCTTGCAGGTGTCGAGCACGGCCTTGTGCTCTGTGACCTGGGTGATGATGTGGTTGCCGCGCTCGCGATACATCTCGGCGATTCCCTTGATCGCGAGGTTGTTCGACTCGGTCGCGCCGGAGGTGAAGATGATCTCCTTCGCGGTCGCGCCGATCAGCTTGGCCACCTGCTCGCGTGCCTTCTCGACAGCCGCCTCCGCTTCCCAGCCGAAGCTGTGGTTGCGGCTCGCCGCGTTGCCGAAGATGCCTGTGAGGTACGGCATCATGGCTTCGAGCACGCGCGGATCGAGCGGCGTGGTCGCGTGATTATCCATGTAGATGGGCAGCTTCACGCCGGTGGGCAGCGGCTCGCTGGTGTGGGTGATGTTCATTCCGAGGGTCTCAGCCATGATGTGTACTCCTGAATCCAGATACGAGATGCGGTCAATCTTTATAGGGCAATGGTGACAAGTCCGGCGGCAACCGGTGCCGGCGGTAAAGAGTTGTCGGCGGGCTCGACCAGGTCGGCGATGCTGAGTCCGCTCAGCATGTCCTTGATCGAGTCGTTGACCTTGCGTAACGGCTCTTTGATGGTGCAGGTGCCGTGCAGGTCGCAGGTGCCGTGAATGGTGATGCAGCTGGTGATGAACAGCGGGCCGTCGATGGCGCGGATTACCTCGAACGCATTAATCTCCGAAGCCGGACGGGCCAGCGAGTAGCCGCCGTTGGTCCCTGCGGTCGAGACCAGGATGCCCCCGCGGGTCAGCGTCTGCAGAATCTTGGCCAGCAGCTGCGGCGGAATGTGATACGCATCCGCGATAGCCTTCGCAGAGGCGCTGGCCGACTGCGACTGTTGCGCAGATCCGCCAGCCTCCGCCTGCTCGGCGAGGTACTTCAGGGCCATCAGCCCGTAGTCCGCTTTTTTGGTCAAACGCAGCATGGTTGGGATGGCCTAAACTCTTGCGACGCGTAGATTTCGGCCATTCTTAGTGTACGGCGGCACGGTCAGTGAAAGCAAGACCAATGCGGTCGTACATAGGCGCACGGCCTGGTTCTAAGGCGAGGAGGCAGTGAATGAGCGACAGCTCCCAGATGAACATAAGGCCGATGCGCCAGCAGGATGCCGAGCCGGTCGCGGAACTGGTGGCGCAGCTGGGCTATGAGCGCACCCCGGAGCAGGTGCGGCTCTGGATCCGCGGCCTCGGTTCACGGCCGGAGCAGGCAGCATTCGTCGCCGAGCTCAACGGCGAGATCGTGGCATGGATTGACGTCTCGCTGGAGCGGCGGCTGCAGTCGGAGGTCTTCGGCCTCATTGGCGGCCTTGTCGTTCGCGATGGCCTGCGCAGCCTTGGCATCGGCCGGCGCCTGTGCGAAGAGGCCGAGGAGTGGGCGCGCCGGCAGGGAGTGAAGAAGATGCGCGTCACCTCCCGGATCACCCGCGAGGACGCCCACCGGTTCTATCTGCGCGACGGCTACTCTCAAACCAAGATCTCCAAGCTCTTCGAGAAGATGCTCGGCGCCTGAGTGAACCGCATTCGCATCCCGAACAACCCAAATCAGATACCATGCAATTCGCGACCCTGTGAGCAACCTCCGACAAGTCCGCTCCGCGCCGAACGTCCTGACGATGTTGCGGCTGTTCACGGTGCCGTTTCTCGTCATCGAGATCCTCGACGGCCACTGGAAGTTTGCGTTCGTGCTCCTCTGGCTGGCCGGCATCTCAGACGGACTGGATGGTCTGCTCGCGCGCGCACTCAAGCAGCGCACGACGCTCGGCCAGTTTCTCGATCCCATCGCCGACAAGGTGCTGCTCAGCACGCTCTTCGTCGTTCTCACGCATGTAGGAGTCATTCCGCGCTATGTCACGGTGCTGGTCTTCAGCCGCGACCTCGGCATCCTGCTCATCTCCACGCTGCTCTACGTGACGAACATCCTGCGCGACTTCCGGCCGACATGGCTGGGCAAGCTCAACACATGTCTGCAGATCCTGACGGTGCTGGTGGTCATGACAGCGAAGGTGGTTCCCGGATGGAACCTCGGGTTGTTGACGATCTGGCTGCTCAGAGCCGTTGCCGTGGTGGCGCCGCTTTCAGCCGCGCAGTACGCCTGGATCACTCTGCGCAAGGTGCAGACGCAGGGTGAGGCGCAGGCGCAGGGCTAAACCGGGAGGATGCGATGACGATACGCGACGGACGCTTCGCGGCGGAGATCGAGGGAGACTTCGTCGTCTTTCTGATCGGCATGCGGATCAACCATTTGCTCCTGGTACACAAGTGGCTTCCTGTTGCCAGGGCCATGCCGCGGATGCTGCGTGAGCTCATGCAACAGCCGCAGCTGGGATTGATGGGCGCGCGTGCGTATCTTAGCGGGCGAACCGTGATGACGGTGCAGTACTGGCGCAGTTTCGAACAGCTGCACTCCTATGCGCACGCCAAAGATAAGGAGCACCTGCCGGCGTGGGCAGAGTTCAACCGGCGCATCGGCGGCAACGGCGCGGTCGGGATCTTTCACGAGACCTATCTGGTGGCGGAGGGACAGTATGAGACCGTTTATGTGAACATGCCAGAGTTCGGCCTTGGGGCGGCGGGAAGACTCATTCCCGCGGTAGGACGCATGCAGAGCGCAAAGGCGAGATTACGGCAGAACGATCCGGAACAGTAGAGACGGGGAGGCAATTTGGCTATGGCACAGGGGCAGAGCCGCGCATTGTGGCTCTTGGTACGAAGCGCGCTGACGGGAGCGCTCGGTGGATTGCTGTTTGGCTTCGACACGGCCGTCATCGCGGGCACAACCCACGCTCTGCAACTGCACTACGCGCTTACCGAGGGACAGAAGGGCTTCACGGTTGCCATTGCGTTGTACGGCACGGTGGTTGGCGCGATGGTGGCTGGGCCGCTCGGCCAACGCATCGGCAGCCGCAGCGCTCTGCGGTGGATGGGACTGCTTTATGTGATCTCGGCCGCGGGCTGCGCGCTGGCGGGTTCATGGTGGAGTCTTCTCGCCTTCCGCGCGCTCGGCGGCCTCGGCATTGGCGGTTCATCCGTGCTCGGACCGGTGTACATCGCGGAGCTCGCGCCCGCGAAGTGGCGTGGCCGCCTCGTCGGCCTCTTCCAGATCAACATTGTCATTGGAATTCTATTGGCGTACCTGTCGAACGCGATCGTCGCGCATCTCGTGCCGGCACTGGATATGCAGTGGCGTTGGCAGTTCGGCGTCGGCGTGTTGCCCGCTTTGCTGTTTCTGCTGCTGCTGCTGTCGGTTCCGCAGAGCTCTCGCTGGCTCGTTTCGCAGAGCCGCTTTGACGAGGCGCAGCGCATTCTCTTTCAGATGGGCTCACCCGACTCCGAGGCAGAGGTGGATGCCATCCGCAAGTCGCTCGAAGCAGAGAGCGGTGCGGCGCATGATCATCTGTTCGTTGGGCGGTACAAGCTGCTGATCTTTCTCGCCATCTCCATCGGCTTCTTCAATCAGCTCTCCGGCATCAACGCGATTCTTTACTACCTCAACGACATCTTCCGCAGCGCCGGCTTCAGCGCGGTCAGTGCAAATGTCCAGGCGGTCATCATCGGGGCGGCGAACCTGGTCGCGACGCTGATCGGCATCAGCCTCATCGACAAGCTGGGACGCAAGACGCTGCTGCTGATCGGCGCCATTGGCGACGCGCTTTGCCTTATCGGTGTTGCGCTGGTCTACACCTCAGGCTCCCACCAGAACCTTCTGCTGCCGCTGCTCATCGGCTTCATCTCCTTCTTCGCCATCTCCCAGGGCGCGGTCATCTGGGTCTACCTCAGCGAGGTCTTCCCCACGAACGTGCGCTCTAAGGGCCAGGGCCTCGGCTCCAGCTCGCACTGGATCATGAACGCCGCCATTGCCAACGTCTTTCCCATCATCGCGGCCTACAACCGGGCGGCGCCCTTCTGGTTCTTCGCCGCCATGATGGTGCTGGAGTTCTTCGTCGTGCTCACCATCTACCCGGAAACAAAGGGGCAAACCCTGGAGGGAATGAGCCAGCACCTGGGCCTGCATTAGATTGGGCGGGAGGTTGCTGCCAGACCCGTCTCCACGGTAAACTATGGTGTACGCACTTTAGGCGCGTAGCTCAGTTGGTTAGAGCGCTACCTTGACACGGTAGAGGTCGTTGGTTCGAGTCCAATCGTGCCTACCAATTTCCTCTTGAGCCGTCCGGTTGTGACCTCGGGGGAATCGGTTAGTTCGGAAGATTTTGCGATACACAAGTTTGGTAGTTCTGGAGATTCGTGATGGCACAAGTATGTGAGTTTTGCGGTAAGGGACCGCAGTTTGGCAACAATATCTCGCACGCGCACAACGTGACGCGGCGCCGCTGGAATCCTAACCTGCAGACGGTAAAGGCCGTTACCAACGGCGTTGCCAAGCGGGTTCGCGTCTGCACCAGCTGCATCAAGGCCGGCAAGATCGTTAAGGGCTAACCGCCGGACGAGTGCGGGGTATGATTCTCGGGGCTAGGCGTGGGCCACATCACTTTGCGTGAGGTTGTGCACTATGTCGGTGGATACGGATCTGATTGTCGAGTCCCTCAGGAAGCGCGGCCATACGGTCGAGAGCGTCATCAAGGTCCCGGACAACGCCGGCGACTACGAGTTCATCGTGGATGGAGTCACGCTCAATCTCGACGAAACCCGTGAGCTGCTGGCGCGCGATCAGGCGGAGAATCGCCGCGCGCCGGTTGCCCCCAAGGCGGCCGTTACCACCGGATCCTGAGCAGAGCTTTTCGGCAAAGAAAAACCCTCGCAAGCGAGGGTTTTCTATTGTGACAGCTCGCGCTTACTGTTTCTCGAAATCGAGAGACGCCGAGTTGATGCAATAACGCTCGCCGGTCGGATTAGGTCCATCCGGGAACACATGCCCCAGGTGAGAGCCGCAGGTGGCGCAGATGACCTCGATGCGGCGCATGCCGTGGCTATTGTCCTCGATGAGTTCGACCGCGTCCGGCGACGCCGGCTCAAAGAAGCTCGGCCACCCGGAACCTGAATCGAACTTTGTATCGCTCTTGAAGAGCGGCGCGCTGCACGCGGCGCAGTGATACATGCCGTCGGCATGGTTGTTTACAAGAGCGCCCGTGAATGCACGTTCGGTGCCCTTTTCGCGAAGGACGTGGAACTGTTCCGGCGTGAGGCGCGTGCGCCAGTCAGCCTCGCTGAGGTGCACCTTGTGGGCTGAGCTTTCGTTGGCCTTTCCTTCGTCCTTTGCGACTGCGGCGTCGCTCAACGGTCCTGCTGCAGGGATCTCTGGCATGGTGGATCTCCTCTCCTTCCATTATCACGCTGAGGGGCTTGTAAGGAGAGGCAGCCGCACCGGTCTGACAGCCTCTTCGCGCGGGTATCGACGAAGATTCGGACTTCAAACCATCTGCCTTTTTAGCGACTTTTCCAGAGGCGTTTCAAATATTGATTATGTCGTAACTGCAACGAGACAATCGGTTTACCAAGGTATTTCCTGTGCTTTATAACGTTCGGACTGCAAACGAATGTTTCAAAAATATGCGCCTGGCGCGAAAAAGCGGTTGCCAAACCTGAATCGGGCAGAGTAATGTTGGCCCGCTATCAAGTAAGCACAGAGATCGCTACATACATGCTTTGGGCGCCTTGTTGCATCGTCGCAATTGTTTTTCTTTCCGAGGAGGATCACAGTGAACAGGTTTTTGAGGACACTCCTGCTGTTATTGGCAGGCTGCGTGTGGGGTCTCACCGCGCAGGCACAGCTTTCAACAGCCACCATGTTTGGAACTGTGACGGACAGCACCGGCGCCGCCGTGCCCGGTGCCACCGTCACCATCACGCAGACCGACACTCATACGGTCCGCACGATCAAGACCGGGAACGACGGCGCCTACCGCGCTGACTTCCTGCCCGTCGGCCCGTACAAGATCTCCGTCGCCGCCCAGGGCTTCAAGACTCTGGAGCGCACCGGCATCACGCTGACGGTCACGGAAGAGGCGCACGTCGACCTTCCGCTGTCGGCCGGCGGTGAGTCCACGACGGTTGAGGTCACCGCCGATGTGCCGCTGCTGAACACCGGCAACTCCACGCTGGGCCGCACCGTCTCCAACGTCGAGATCGACAACCTCCCGCTCGTCGACCGCAACGTCTACACGCTGCTCGATCTCACCCCCGGCGTACAGAACAACAACAACTCCGGCGCAGGCGGCAACGGCGGTGTCATCAACCCGCTCGGCTATCCCGAGCAGCACGTGAAGATCAACGGCTCATCCGACTCGGGTGTCGGACAGGTCTCCTACTACCTCGACGGCGGCTCCAACATGACCGGCGTTCGCAACACCGGCAACCCGCTGCCCAATCCGGACGCCATCCGCGAGTTCCGCGTCGACACCAACAACTTCTCCGCGCAGTACGGCCGCAACTCAGCGGGCGTCGTAACGGTCCTCACGAAGACAGGAACCAACCAGTTCCATGGTTCGGTCTTCGAGTTTTATCGCACGCGTAACTTCAACGCCACGACCCGCGCTACCGCTTCGAAGACTCCCTACAATCAGCACCGCTTCGGCTTCACCGTCGGCGGTCCGGTTCTGAAGGACAAGCTCTTCTTCTTCGGCTCCTACGCCGGATTCCGGTTCAATACCGCCAACATCTTCAACCCCATCGTTCCTACGCAGGCGATGGTTGGCGGCAACTTCACCGCCGACATCCCGACGGCGGCCGCCTCACAAGTTCCGGACAGCCAGAAGTGCACAATCGCAGCGCAATCCTCAACGCTGTTCTGGGCTTGTAACCCATTTCTGCCGAAGGCCTCGGCATGGTGTAATTTCCAGGGCCACGCCAACGTCTGCGATCCCTCGACCTTCGATCCATCCATCTCGGCGATCATGAAGGCCGGGCTCATCCCGACCGCCGGCACCGCCGGGACGATCACCCAGTTCAGCCCGTACAGCCAGAAGACCAACGAGCAGCTGTACAAGGGCGACTATCAGATGACCGCTAAACAGCGGCTGACGATGAGTTATTTTCATGAAACCGGCGACTTCATCGTGAATCCCTCCGGCAACAACATCAACGGATGGGTGGTGCATAACTACACCTTCGCCCAGCATGAGGCGAACGTAGCGCACACCTGGACCATCACCAACAACACCGTCAACCAGTTGATGCTGAACTACACCCGGCTCATCGGCGGGCGCGTGCCGTCGCCGTCGGAGAGCCTTGCAAACTATGGCTCGGCCTTCCAGGAGCAGATTCCGAGCGGAGAGATCTGCGGCGTCCCGGCGCAAGCGGGTTGCTCGCGTCCGCAGCTCGCGGTCAGCGGCTGGTTCACGGCTGGCAACGCCATCTCTGGTCCGGTCACCGGCAGCAACGTCTACGCCATTCGCGATGTCGTGAGTTCCACTCACGGTCATCACACGCTGTACTACGGCGGTGAGGCGAACCGCGAGAACGATGCGCAGCAGACGACGCTGAACGACTATGGCGTCTTCAGCTTCTCGGCCCACACCAACACCGCCAACCGCTCGTCGGCCGCGATCACCGACTTCCTGTTCGGTACGCCCAATACGATGGGGCAGGACGTTCCGGTGTATGCCAATGCAAACTACTTCAACTATGGCATCTTCTTCCAGGATGACTGGCGCGCTCTGCCGAATCTCACTCTGAACCTCGGCATTCGCTATGACATCCAGACCACCCCAACGAACACGTTGAACATGACGATGAACTTCGTCCCCAACAAGACGTCGACGATCGCTCCCAACGGATACAAGGGTGTTCTGTTCCCTGGCGATCCCGGCGTCCCCAGAGGCGCTGTCGACACGCGCTATGACCACATCTCCCCGCGTGTCGGTCTCGCCTGGACGCCTTATCCAAATGGTCGTACGGTGATCCATGCGGCGGCGGGTCTCTTCTATGGGTCGGTCGGCGGAAACCTCTTCACCTATCCGTCCAACGGCGAGCCTTTTTCCGGTCGCCCCTCGTTCCCGAACGTCATTCACGTCAGCAATCCCTACGCGACCGACCCCAAGGACTTCTGCAACGGCGACCCCGTCTGCATCGCCGGCGGCGTAGGCCACTCGCCCTATCCGTTCATCTATAACCCCAAGAACCCGCAGTACGTCGTCACACCGGCGGCGATCATTCCGGTCGATCCGAACTTCCGCTGGCCAGTGAGCTACCAGCTCAACGCCGGATTCCAGCAGCAACTCAGCGGAGGGTTTGCCTTCTCGGCCAGCTACGTCGGGGCGCTCTCCCGCAAACTGCCCACCGAGTGGGATATCGACTATCCGCAGTTCAACGTCACCTCCTCCGGAGGCTCGCAATCCGACAACGCCGACCTGCACGGACACCACGCAGGCCTGCGGCTACCTCAACACCACCGGCACGGTGAACAACCGCCGTCCCTATAACGCGAAGTCGTACGGCGCCAGCGCCACATCATCTGCCGCGAACCCGACCTTCTCGACGATCTCGCAGATACAGTCGTCGGAGAGCGCCAACTACAACGCCCTTGCAGGTCACGATTCAGAAGCGCCTCACCAAGGGCTTCAGCGCCCAGGGCTTCTACGTCTGGTCGAAGGCGCTGCAGAGCCTCGATCTCGATACCTCCGGCAACACCGGAAACAGCACCGGTACCGAGCCCGAAGACAACAACTTCCACTATCTGGACCGGCAGCGGTCGGACTACGATCAGCGTCACGTCGTAGCCGCCTCGATCGTGTGGAAGCCGCACTATGGCTTCGACAACCGGTTCGCCCGTGCCGTCATCAACGATTGGACCTTCACCTCCATCATTCGTATTCAAAGCGGTCTGCCCTTCAACATCACCACCGGTTCGGACAACAACTTCGACGGTGTGACGAATGATCGTCCCAACCTGATCCCGGGGCTCACCCGTCCGTCAGTCACGGACAACGGCCATTCGCGTAGCGCGATGATTCAAGAACTGGGTGAGCTCCTCGCAGTTCTGCGTAGCCGCCAACACGCTGAACGGCGTCGCTGCTTGTCCGCAGCAGGGCGCGGGTCCGGCAGGCTACGACGGAACGGTTCGCCAGAATCCGCTGGATGCTCCGGGCCGGCGCGACATCGACGCGTCGATCTTCCGCGACTTCCCGATCTGGGAGCAAGTAAGGTTCCAGATCCGCGGTGAGGCGACGAACGTCTTCAACCTCACGAATCTGCCCGGCACCGCAACGGAACGCTGAACTCGACCACCTTCGGACAGGTCACGAGTTCCTACGTCGGCACCTTCGGCAACCGCATCATCCAGGTTGGCGGACGCATCCTGTTCTAAGAAATCCTTCGGACCCCCTTCGCGGCAGACGATGCAAAATCGTCTGCCGCATTTTCTTTAAGCCTTCATCCCTTCGCAATGCACTCGATCTCCACCAGCGCATCCTTCGGCAGACCGGCGACCTGTACGGTCGACCGCGCAGGTGCAACGACACCTTCGCCAGCGAAGGCGCGTGCGTACACCTCATTCATCGCCGCAAAGTCGCGCATGTCCTTCAGGAAGACCGTAGTCTTCACCACATTCGCGAAGCTGAGCCCCGCAGCGGTGAGCACGGCGCGCAGGTTGGCGATCACGCGCTCCGTCTGCTCGGTGATGCCGCCCGGGACGAGCTGGCCGGTGGCAGGGTCCAGCGAAACCTGGCCGGAGGTGAAGACGAGGTCGCCCGTGCGGATGGCCTGCGTGTAAGGGCCGATGGCGGCGGGAGCGTCAGGGGTAGTGATGGCGGTCTTGTCGATAGGCATAGGCCGGATTGTCGGCGAGTGCCCGCTGTGAGCGCAAGCGAAGCCGCAGCGTCTCGCGTTCCTACACATCTGATTCTGATAGTGGACAATAGAGGATGGCGCGTTTTGCGGTAGCCACGCGCCTTGAAGAGGAGCCTCGTGGCAGAACAAGAGCAACGCGTTGTCGGCATCGACCTGGGCACCACCAACTCGCTGGTCGCGTACATGCAGGGCGACACGCCGCAGGTGATTCCGGGCGAGGACGGAGCGCCCATCGTGCCCAGCGTCGTCGCGTTCGACCAGGAGACCAAGGAAGGATTCGCCGTCGGCAATGCCGCCCGCGATGTCCTGCTCAAGCAGCCGGCGAATGCCGTCTACTCCGCGAAGCGGCTGATGGGCCGCGACATCGAAGACGTTCAGTCGGAGCTGAAACTATTCCCGTTTCGTCTGGCTGACGGCCTCAAGCCGGGCGAGGTGCTGAAGCTCGATGTCGGCGGCCTGACGCTGACGCCGCCGGAGATCTCGGCCTATGTGCTGCTGCAACTCAAGCGCAACGCAGAGCGCTTCTTCGGCGGACCTGTAACCAAGGCGGTCATCACCGTTCCTGCGTACTTCAACGACGCGCAGCGGCAGGCGACCAAGGACGCAGGACGCATCGCAGGGCTCGACGTGTTGCGGCTTGTCAATGAGCCGACTGCCGCGGCGCTCGCGTACGGACTCGACAAGCTGCATGGCGGCAAGGATGGAGTGATCGCCGTCTACGACTTCGGCGGCGGCACCTTTGATATCTCCATCCTCAAGCTGCACGAGGGCATCTTCGAGGTCATCTCCACGGGCGGGGACACGCATCTCGGCGGCGATGACATCGATCATCTACTGCTCGGTGTGGCGATCGACGACATCCGCGGCGATCTTGGCGTCGATGTGAGCACGCAGCCTGAGGCGATTCAGGCTCTGCGCAAGGCAGTCATCGACGCCAAGATTGCTCTCTCCTCAAATCCCGCGGCGAAGCTTCAGGTCGAACTTCCAGGTGGCAAACAGTATCTGCGCGAGATCACTCGCGAACAGTTCGAGCAGTTGATCGCTCCCGTGATCGAACGCACCGCAGCGCCGGTCAAGCAAGCGCTGAAGGACTCAGGCCTCTCACCGGAGCAGATCGACGAGGTCGTGATGGTCGGCGGATCGACACGCATCCCGGCTGTGCGCGCGCTCGTGACCAGGCTCTTCGATCTCGAGGTTCGCGGCAAGAAGCTGCACACGGAGCTGAATCCGGATGAGGTCGTTGCGTTGGGTGCTGCGGTACAAGCGAAGATCCTCTCCGGTGAAACCAGCGCAGCGACTGACGACCTGCTGTTGCTCGATGTCACTCCGCTGTCACTCGGCATCGAAGCGCTCGGCGGTGTAGTGGCTAAGATTATCCAGCGCAACTCGACGATTCCGGCGAGCGCGACGGAGCACTTCACTACGGGCGTCGATGGGCAGACGAACGTTGCGATTCATGTCGTGCAGGGCGAGCGCGAACTCGCGAAGGACTGCCGATCGCTGGCGCGGTTTGATCTGAAGGGCATTCCGCCGATGGTCGCGGGACTTCCACGCATTGAGGTGAAGTTCCTCATCGACGCTAACGGCATTCTGCAGGTGAGCGCGCGCGAGCAGCGCAGCGGCAAGGAAGCGCAGGTGGAGGTGAAGCCGACCTACGGGCTCACCGATGAGCAGGTGGAGTCGATGATCCTTGAGAGCTTCGATATGGCGGAAGAGGACATCACAGCGCGGCAGGTGATCGAGGCGAAGAACGAGGCGCAGACGATCCTCGATGCGGTGGAGAAAGGCGAGCAATCGCCTGTGTGGCAACAGCTCACGTCTCAAGAGCATGAGGAGATTCGGGTTGCGGTGCTGGAGGTGAAGGCATCGCTCAGGAGCGACGATTACAAGGTCATTCGCCAGGCCATCGAGCAACTGGACAAGAAGACCAGACGGTTTGCGGAGATCATGATGGACTCCGCGGTTTCAGGTGCGCTGCAGGGCAAGACGATGAACTCTGCGGGTGAGTCGATGGGCGAAGGACCAAGCGCTCCTCATCCGTTTGCGAAGGCGGAGATTGAGGAGTCCGGACCGAAGAATTTGATCGAGCGCGCGGAGGCGGATCCGGAGACGCCGGGAGAGTCCGAAGAGGATTGAGCTACTGCAGTGCGCGGGAGAGGATGCCGTTCGCGGCGGCGAGCTTCGCGCGGGCGGCTGCGGCGTCGAGATGAAGGCGTGACATCAGAATTGCGAGTTTTGACGTCGTTGCCGGAGTCCTGGAGGAGCTGGGCGGCGGTGGGGCGGTCGACGCCGGTGGCGGCGGAGATGATGCGTTCGGCGCGGTCGACGAGCTTGGCGTTGGTGGGGCGGACGTTGACCATCAGGTTGCCGAAGGTCGTTCCGGTGCGGACCATCACGCCGGTGGAGAGCATATTCAAAACGAGCTTGGTTGCGGTTCCAGCCTTGAGGCGGGTGGAGCCGGTGAGGATCTCGGGGCCGGTGGCGGGGGTGATGGCGATCTCGGCGGCGCGGGCGAGCTCGGAGTTGGGGACGCAGCTGAGGCCGATGGTGAGGGCTCCACGATGGCGGGCGTAGGCGATGGCTCCGAGGACATAGGGCGTGCGGCCGGAGGCGGCGATGCCGACGAGGGTGTCGGGGTGGTCGCCGGTAGAGAAGCCTGCAGAGGCGAGGTCTTCGGCGCCGAGTTCGGGCGAGTCTTCGGAGTGCTCGCTGGAGAGGCGGAGGGCGGGGTCGCCGCCGGCGATGAGGCCCTGGACGAGGTCGGCGGGGACGGAGAAGGTGGGCGGGCACTCGCTGGCGTCGAGGACGCCGAGGCGGCCGCTGGTTCCGGCGCCGATGTAGAAGAGGCGCCCGCCGCGGCTGAATCTCTCGACGATGGCGTCGACGGCGCGGGCGATGTTGGGGAGCTCGGCGCGGACGGCGGAGGCGACGGTGGCGTCCTCGTCGTTGATGAGGCGGAGCATGTCGAGGGTGGAGAGTTCGTCGAGGTGCTCACTCGCTGGATTTCGGGATTCGGTGAGGAGCGTGCCGAGGGCGGCGGTGTCGTGAGGTGGCATCTCGAGTAGTATCCCCTCCCCGTCACTTTTTGCGCAAAATCTTCAGAAAATTGGACTTAGGGGTGGACCGAGCGTGCAAAGTCTTGATTCTATTGATGCTAGTAATTAAAGTCTCTGGAATCAATAGGATGAGGTTAACAGGCGGGCCTTCTTTGGTTTGCGTGTGAGCTATGAGCTGCGAGCTTCCAGTTATGAGCTCTATATATCTATTTTACGAAATTGAGCCTAATTAACCTGTCGTGAGTTTTCCGCGAGTTTCATTTTTGTTTTGTGCGGGTTGCGGGGTTTTGCACGGTTTCGGGGGCTTGACAACAATTTTGCGTCCATGGTCACTCGTCGAGGACGTTGAGGGTCAGATTAGTTGCGGCGTCAGGGCGGGGAGCGGGGCGCCTTTTTAAAAGTGATGTCGCGGACGTGGAGGGGGCGTTCGAGGCGTTCGGTACCCTCGAGCGGGCCCTCGATGGTGAGGAGTTGGAGGCGCGGAGAGAGGGTGCCATCGGATGATGTGTAGAAACCGGCTTCGGCGGCTTTGCGCGCAAAAATTCTTGGTGAAGCTAGACGGCCTCTTGCTCTCGGGGCGGGGGCATGAAGCGGTGCTCCCCACCTTCGAGAATGGCCTCTGCATACTGCCTTGCCTCGTCATCGATAGCCTGGGACGCGGAGGCATCGGAAGAACCTGTAATCAGGCGTGCCGCGCCGAGATAGTCATCCTCGGTCACCGCGCGACTCAGGTCGACTGAATCGTATGGTTCAATCTCGGCATTGCAGTTTGGACACTTGTCGTTGCACATGCAGGACCCATTCATCAGACCACTCGGTGCCGCATCTCGAACATTCGTACGAGTTTTCGAACCACTGAGCCACCAGCTCTTCTTCAATGGGAGCCATTTCGCTCATACACTCCTCCACCCCAGAACTTTAGCAGCCCTGCGTTTCTCAGAAACTGAAGTTGCTGCCGTATTTTGGGTCGTATGTTCTGATTTTTGGAAAGAGCTTCGCGAGCTCCAATTCGAACCTATACATCTGCGGCAGCGAGAAACGCTCGCCCGCGAAGGTGTCGGTCAGCCGGAGAATTGTGGCTGCCCAAGTTCGGTCACCTGCGGGCAGCGTGGACAATCTTTCGAGCTGGGCGAAAGCTTCGCGCGATGTAGTTTTCGCGCAGAATGAGCCGTCCACAACAAGTGGTATCTGTCCCTGAAGAGCGATCGCCGGAAGTCTTCGCTTGCCCGTCGGATTTGTTGCGTTCGGTTTGTGTATCCGAAGCGAAGTTCTGTGTTCAGATCGAAAGTCATTGGATGAGTTGACCTAATTGCCAATGAGGGTAGCAGGATGGTGGTTTGAGGTGTCGACCGGGCGTTTGTGGCGACACTGAAGAGGGCAATTCAGTCGTTTCGCTACCCTCGCTCCGCTCGGGGCTGCACTCGAGCCTGCGGCAGCAAGGAAGTGCGCTCAACGCACAGCCTTGAGAGACCCGACCCTTAAGGATCGGGTTACCTGAAGCGGATTCAACGGCAGGCGTACTCATCGGGTACAACACACGCGATGGATGATGGGGGTGTGGAAGGCGATCATGGCGTCGGCGACCTTGCCGCCGCGCTCGACGACCTCGTGATAGGAGCGCGAGGCCTCCTCGTCCCACTCCTCCCAGGTGTCCTTGAAGGCGGTGATCTGCGAGGCGCTGCGTGAGCCGTCCTTCTCGGCGAAGAGGACGTTGTAGTCCTGCCGGGAGTTGAAGGGTGGATCGAGATAGATGAGGTCGACGGAGTTGTCGGGGATGTAGTCGCGCAGGACGGCGAGGTTGTCGCCGTAGTAGAGCTTGTTCTTCTCGACCATGAATGAGGATGAGTTCAGCGTATTGGGGCAGGCTTGGGCTGAAGCCGGAAGCCTTCGGCAGGGCGGGTGATGATGCCGGGAGGAAAAGCGTTCACGCAGAGCGCTGCGCGCTCGCAAAGAAAGGCGGGAAGGTCGCCACGGCAGCGAGCCGGCGTTAGGCACTCCCCACCCCAGGGTCTTCGGCATCTCGTATCCCAACCGTCCGCAAACGATGCGCACGGATGGGGCACCCGGCCGGGAGGAAAAGCGTTCACGCAGAGCGCTGCGCGCTCGCAAAGAAAGGCGGGAAGGTCGCCACGGCAGTGAGTCCGCCGTAGGCACTCCCCACCCCAGGCAGCATCTCCGACCCGATCGTGCAGCGGGACCCGCTGGGGCGTCCGGTGCGCATCACGGCGCAGTATAGCTACGCCGGCATGCAGGGCACGCAGCGCGGACGTGTCACGGTTTCCTTCAAGGATGGCGCTCCGGACTGCCTCTACTTCTCCGACAACCCGGATAGCTGCCGCCTGCCCGCGGCGGGCGTGGTCTCGGCGTATGAGAAGAATGCTTACGCGAAGTAGAGTGGCCGCTGGGCTGATATGGAGGGCTGGTTAGAGGCGAGAGAGGGCTTCGTTGGCGAGGGATTTCAGGGCGGACTCGGCCTGGTCGGCGGAGAGCTTGGTGTCATTCAGGTGAATGATGATGAAGTGGCTGCCCTTGAGGGCGTAGAGCCAGGGCTGGTTGCCCATGGCGGCGAAGAAGGCGTCGTCGCCGACACCGCTGACGGGTGTGGCGTGGCCGCTGCCAGTGAGTGCGGCCTTTCCGGACTTCCAGCCGGAGCTGTCGCGGATGGTGAGATAGATGCCGCTGGTTTTGCCGCGCCAGATGCAGTTGCTGGGGCCGGGCGAGGTGGTGGTGACGGGGTCGCCGGTGGCGGCGGAGATCTCGGCGGTGGTGAGCAGGTTGCAGGTGTCGGCCGCGGCGTGGGCGAGCGGGGTGGCGGCGAGGACGAGGGCGGCGAGGGAGAGCAGGCGGGCGGAACGGAGGGTTTGGATTGAGAGCATGCGCGGG
This sequence comes from uncultured Acidobacteriaceae bacterium, assembly GCA_963729675.1. GTDB lineage: Bacteria > Acidobacteriota > Terriglobia > Terriglobales > Acidobacteriaceae > Granulicella. The sequence continues at coordinate 227,083 of CAVSOV010000018.1, read as the reverse complement.
CTCCTGAGTGAAGGATGAAGGGCGCACGCGGTGGAGTGATGCGGTAATCGTGATGCGAATCTTCTGGCCCGAGGGAGCGGCGCCGCCGTACGCGAGGATTATCGTGCGGAGCGTGCGGGGTTCGCAATGGGGATTTTTGTGGGCTTTGCGGGGATGTGGCCGCGCTGTGTCAGCATAGAAGGAGATGAGCGAGAGTGAGGAACGGCGGACCGCCGCGGCGGCGTGGCAGCATCGCGACTTCCGCTTTTATTCAGGGGCGCGGCTGATAGGAATCCTGGGGGCTGAGGCCCAGGCGGTGGGCGTGGCGTGGCAGATTTATCAGATCACGCACTCGGCGCTGGCGCTGGGGTATACGGGGCTGGCGCTGTTTCTGCCGGGGTTGTTTTTCACGCTGCCGGCGGGGCACGTGGCGGATTTGTTCGACCGCAGGACGGTGCTGCTGGCGTGCTATGTGCTGCAGTTTGGCGCGACGCTGTGGCTGCTGGATATGACGATGCATGGCATCAGCAACGTGGCGTGGGTCTATGGTGCGCTGGCGTTGATTGGGCTGGGCCGATGTTTCAGCGGGCCGGCGGCGGCGGCGCTGGTGCCGATGCTGGTGCCGAAGGAAGACTTCGTGAATGCGGTGACGTGGGGGTCGGCGATCTTTCAGATTGCGACGGCGACGGGGCCGATGTTCGGCGGGATTCTGTTTACGATTTCGCTTACCGGGACGCGGTGGGCGCGGTGGAACGGAGCGCCGGCGGTGTATGTGTTCACGCTGGGGTGCATTGCGCTGTACCTGGTGATGGTGGCGATGATCCGGCCGCGCGGGGCGGCGGAGAAGAAGGGGTTCACGTTCAGCACGATGGCGGCGGGGCTGCGGTATGTGATGCATACGCGGCTGTTGCTGGGATCGATTTCGCTGGATCTGTTTGCGGTGCTGCTGGGCGGAGCGACGAGTCTGCTGCCGATCTTTGCGGATACGGTGCTGCATGCGGGGGCGCATGGGCTGGGCTTGCTGCGGGCGATGCCGAGCCTTGGAGCGCTGATGATCTCGATGACGCTGCTGACGCACCCGCTGAAGAGAAATGTGGGAAAGAAGATGCTGGTGTGTGTGGCGATCTTTGGCGCGGCGACGATTGTGTTTGGGCTGAGCCGGAATATCTGGCTGAGCTGTGCGGCGCTGCTGGTGGTGGGCGCGTCGGACATGATTTCGGTGGTGGTGCGGTCGAGCATTTTGCAGCTGGCGACGCCGAGCGAGATGCGTGGAAGGGTGTCGAGCGTGAACTGGCTGTTTCTGGGCGCGAGCAATGAGCTGGGTGAGTTTGAGAGTGGATTAACTGCTCATTGGTGGGGCGCGGTGCGGGCGGTGGTGATCGGCGGCGTGGCGAGCATGACGATCACGGGGCTGTGGGCGGTGTTCTTCCCGGCGTTGAGAAGGGCGGATAAGTTGGATGCGGATCATCTGATTGCGCTCGAGCAGGAGTTGAGCGCGAGCGAGGCTGTGAGGTAGGGAAAGGCAGTAGTTAGTGGTTAGTCGTTGGTGGTTCAGGTCTAACACTAGGCCGGTTTCTAGTTCGATTTCATCATCGAGAAGTTCGGTGGAACGAGATCGTCATAAGTTCCTGCTCCGTTGCCGCCGGGTTGACCACGCGACGCTGGTGTATCGTCGGATGAGCAGTTCACCGTGCTGTCAAACCAGTACCGCACAGTGATCCGCGTTTCGGTGCGAGCTATCGACTGAGCGTCGAAGAAGGCTCTCCGTCAGCGCGAGTTCTTACCATGTCTGGGCATCGCTCGCGGCCCGGCAGGGCGAACGCTGGAGTCTCAGTTGGCTCCAGGAGGCGCCGGAATCGAAACCACGCAAGCTGCAGCAAAGAAGCGTGGCAACACTGTGGTCGGTGATCACAAAGCCTCTGAGTCGCGAAGACTTGTTCGCGAAGAAGTCACTAATTATTTCACTCATTACGGCGACTGCTCTCAGTACTGGCCGTAGCGGCCGCGGACGGAGTCGAGGAGTTTTTGGGAGTCGAAGGCTACGCCGTCTTTGAAGATGAGGACGGTGTTTTCGATGTCGTTGATGTTTTTGCTGGGGTCGCCGGTGACGACGACGAGGTCGGCGTTTTTGCCGGGGGCGATGGTGCCGATGTGGTCGGCGCGGCCTTCGAAGGTGGCGCCGTTGAGGGTGCCGATTTTGATGGCTTCGAGGGGAGTGAAGCCGGCGTCGACGAGGAGCTCGATCTCGCGCTGATCGCCGAAGCCGGGGAGAGTGCCGCCGTCGCCGGTGGGGTCAGGGCCGGCGAGGAGAAGGCCGCCGGCCTGCGGCGAAGGCGTGCTCCATGGCCATGTCGTTTTTGAGGAGCTGGGCGCGGGCGGCGGCGGCTTTGGGATCCAGGGCTGCGCGTTGCAGCTCGAGGCTGCGGGTGGTGAGGTAGGCCTGGCGCGTGGGCGGCGACATGGTGTCGAGCACGCGCGGCTGGACGTGGAGGTGGACGGGGTCGTCGCTCTGGAAGACGGGCAGCGTGGAGGTGATGGCGACGTGGTGCTGCACGAGGAGGTCGATGAGCGCTTTGCCTTCGGGTGTGTCGGGCGTCATCTTCGCGATGGTGGGGTTGCCGCTGGAGCGCGGGCACTGGTCGGGCTGCTTGCCGGGGTCGAGCTGGGTGTTGACCATGAAGCCGTGCTCGAGGTTGTCGATGCCGAGGGCGACGGCCTCGGGGTAGGTGACGGAGCAGAGGTGGCCGGTGAGTTTGAAGCCGCGCTTGTGGGCTTCGTCGATGGCGGCCTTGAGCTCGGCGCGGGTGATGTTCATGTAGGCCTTGAAGCTGGTGACGCCCTGGTCGGCCCAGAAGTCGACGGTGGATTTGGCGTCGGCGGCGTCTTTGAGCTCGTGCATCTCGAGGGCGAAGGCGCCGGGGCCTTCGAGGTAGGGGCCGGTGACGTCGATGTGCGGGCCGGGGATGCGGCCGTCGTCGATGGCGCGGCGGAGGTTGAGGTCGAGGTAGGGCTCGACGGAGCCGGTGGTGCGGAGGGTGGTGACGCCGGAGGCGAGGTAGAGGCGCGGCGAGGAGAAGGACATCTCGGGGACGACGACGGGAGGCTCGGAGGCGCCGGTGATGTCGAGGTTGGGGCGCGTGAGGTAGTACATGTGGTCGTGCATGCCGACGAGGCCGGGGAAGATGGTGTGGCCGGTGAGGTCGAGGTGCAGCGCGGGCGGGCAGTCGGTGCAGGACCAGGAGGCCATGTGGCCTTCGTTGGCCTGCATGTGATTGGGAGGAAGGATCGCGGCGATTTTGCCGTCGGAGAGGATGACGGTGGCGTCTTCGAGGGGAGCGGCTCCGGTGCCGTCGATGACGCGGACGTGGTCGAGCCAGAGGGTGTTCTTGGCGGTGTCGTACTTGACGTAGCGGGTGACGGCGGGCGAGAGGTGCTCGGGGGTGGGATTTTGCGCGGTAGCGACGGCGGGGATCGAGAGAGCGAAGAGCAGGGAGAGGGTTCGCATCAGACCTCACGTAATGATGTGGTGTGCGGCGATGATAGCTGATCGCGCTTTGCGCGATGCCGAGGTTTCAGAATCGAGACCCTGGGGCAAACGGCAAAAGCACTCGCGCGCTACCACGCGCGATAACCCACCCTGTCTTCCTGCGGAAGCCGAGGGTGGGGCACCCAACGCACGCGTGGTTGAATGCTGTGAGGAAGACTGGGAGAATCTAGAGGCGCGGAGGGTGCGGATGACGAAGGGCTTGAAGATTGCGCTGGCGGCGACGGCGGCGTTCGTGGTGGCGATTGGCGTGGAGGCGCTGTACCTGCACCACAGGAACTACGTGGACGAGCACGCGACCGTGGCTCGTGCGCCGGAGTACCAGGCGCGAACGCTGACCGAGGACGACAACGTATTTCTGCGGAAGGAGCGGCCGGACTCGTTGAAGGATGAGCGCGAGCTGATTGGGAAGACGATTTGGGTGAGCGCGGGCGGGCAGATGGACTACTACAAGGACACGGGCAAGCACGTGGACTACGCGAAGCCGGTGGGCGTGCTGCTGGGTGCGGAGCCGCTGGTGATTCGGGATGTATTTGAGGAGAAGGCGCCTGCGAATTCGCGTGCGGTGTTTCGCATTGCGCCGGGACAGCGGCAGGTGTTGCTCGGCTTCACGATGCCGAATTCAACGGACACGAAGCAGATATATGCGGTGCCGGTGGGGAACTTCGATGAGGGTGTCTACAACTTTTTCACCGACGAGATTTTTTTCTATGACGATCCGCATGTGCTGTACAAGCACTGGGGCCCGGAGATGTGGGCGCACATCGATAAGCATGAGCCGGTGTTGGGCATGAGCGAGAACCAGGCGATGATGGCGCTGGGCCAGACGATCACGCCGCATGGCGATAATGTGGGCGATCGCAGCGTGTCGTTCGATAACAACGGACACCCGGTGACGATTGATTTTCAGGGCAATAAGGCGGTGAAGATTACGCCGGGGAGCTAGAAGGGCAGAGATCAGAAATCAGAGAACAGAGATCGGGAGAGACTGATGGCCGCTTGGTTTTGATCTCTGATCACTCATTTCTGATTTCTAAATAGCAGCGGAGCGAAATGGGTGAGGTTGTCGCGCCAGACGAGCCAGGTGTGTCTGCCGGGAGTTTCGATGGGCGTGACGGGGAGATTTTTTGACTTCGCCCAGGTGACGAAGTTGCGATTGGTGTTGATGAGGCCGTCGCTGGTGCCGCAGGCGACCCAGAGGAGGCGGAGATTGCGCGCCATGCCGGGGTCAAGGATGAGTTGGTTGAGGTCGGTGTGCACGAGCGCGGAGCTGAAGCCGCCGACGTAGGCGAAGTAGTCTGCATGATTGACGCCGACGATCAGACTTTCGAGGCCGCCCATGGAGAGGCCGGTGATGGCGTGGTTGTCGCGGCCCTTGGCGATGGGGTATTCGCGTTCGACGGCGGGGACGATCTCCTGCATGAACATCTTGGAATAAAGCGTGAGGTTGTTGTTGATCTTGGCGGGGTCTTCCCAGACGCCGCGGCCGGCGGAGACGAAGCTGTACTCGCCGTAGCCCTGCGGCATGACGACGATCATGGGCACGATGCTGCCGGTGGAGATGAGGGAGTCGAGTATGAGGTCGGCCTTGCCGACGGTGAGCCAGCCGCCGCCGTAGTCAGACCAGCCGTGCAGAAGATAGAGCACGGGATAGCCGCCTTTGCGTTTGGGGTCGTAGTTGGGCGGTGTGTAGACGAAGTAGGGCTCCTGATTCATGGGCAGGCCATGCGCGATGTAGGTGAGGAGCATGTGGCGCGTGACGTTGCCGTGCGGGATCTGCGTGAGCTCCCAGGGCGCGGGCGGCTTGCCGGGGACGAGGACGTTGCTGTAGAGCGAGACGATGTTTGGGCGGACGTCGTCGTTGTAGGGGTCGAGCTGCTCTACGCCGTCGACGACGAAGGTGTAGCCGTAGATCTCGGGCGCGAGCGGCGGTGTGGTGACGGACCAGAGGCCGGAGCTGTCGCGCTGCATCTCGAGCGGCTGCATGGCGGCGTCGGTGTCGACCTCGACCTTGGTGGCGCTGCCGTTGAGATAGCGGAAGGTGATGGAGCCGTCGGAGTTGACCTCGCGAGAGTTGATGGTGGGGAGGTGACTGGTTCTCTGGGCGAATGCGGGGAGGGCTGCCAGCAGGAGGGCGAGGGGCAGGAGACGGCGCATGGGCGCCAGTATAACGTCCGCGTGCGGGGAATGCGCTGCTACGCTAGCTGCAGAAACCAGAGAAGGTGCAGCGATGATCGATGTTCATCCCCCGCATAAGCGTATCCACGGTGTAGGCGAGTTCTTTCTCCATTTGTTCACGATTACGGTTGGGCTACTGATTGCACTGGCGCTGGAGAGTGCAGCCGAGGCCGTCCATCATCGGCACCAGCGGGTGGAGGCAGAGACGACGATCCGTGAGGAGATTACGGAGAATCGGGCAGGAGCTTGTTAAGGCGGATGCGGCGATCAAGAGTGAGCTCGACAACCTGATTGCGGTGCTGGGATACCTGGAGGCTCGGAGCGACGGGAAGGAAGCGTCTGCCGCAGGGATCTCGCTGGGGTTCAGCCTGATTCATCTGCAGAACGCTGGATGGCGGACGGCGGCCGCGACCGGTGCGGTGCAGTATATGGACTACAAGGCTGTCCAGGGGTTCGCGGAAGCGTATGACTTGCAGGAGGTCTACAACGGAATGCAGAATCAGACGCTCAATAACTATCTGAACCTGAACTCGCACGTTGCGACGAAAAAGGATCCGAACAACCTGACTCCGCAAGAGGCGGAGGCGACGATCCCGGATGTGCGTGTCACGATGGCGCATCTTGGAGCGATGCGGGATCTCAGCCACGGTCTGCTGCAGAGCTACGATGAGGCGCTGAAGTAAGAGGCCGGTGTTGCGGGGATTTCAGCCTGTGTTGCGCAAGCCTGCGCTGATGCCGTTGATGGTGGCGGTGATGGCGCGGTCGAGCTCGGCGGCGTCCTTCTGGAACTCGGGGTCGTTGCTGTCGCTGGTGCGCTTGCGGGTGAGGAGCTCGAGCTGCAGCAGGCTCATGGGATCGACGTAAGGGTTGCGCAGGCGGATGGAGTTGGCGAGGACGGGGTTGCGCTGGAGCAGCGTCTGCTGCTCGGTGACGGCGAGAACCATGCGGCGCGTGCGCGAGAACTCTTCTTCGAGCAGCGTGTAGACGCGGTCGCGCAGGGCTTCGTCTTCGACGAGCGTGGAGTAGAGGCGAGCGACGCCGAAATCGGCTTTGGCGAGGGCGAGCTCGACATTGCGGATCATGTCGATGAAGAGTGGGAAGCTGCGCATCATCTGGCGGAGCAGATCGAGGCCGTTGGGGGTGTTGTTGGCGAGTTGCTCGAGCGCGTAGCCGACGCCGAAGTAAGCGGGCACGACGTGGCGCGATTGCATCCAGCCGAAGACCCAGGGGATGGCGCGGAGATCGGCGAGTGAGCGCTGACGCGTGGCGCTTTTGTCGCCACGTTTCGCGGGGCGGGAGCCGATGCGCGCGTGCTCGAGTTCGGCGACGGGTGTGGCCTGCTCGAAGTAGTCGAAGATTTCGGGGTTTTCGAGGATGTGCTGCTGGTAGAAGCGGAGCGAGGTTGCGGAGATTTCGTCGAAGGCGGCTTCCCATGCGGGATCGATGGCGCCGGTGAGATGGGTCTTCGTTGTGTGCGCCTTGTCGTTGTCGGGGATGGCGAGGTCGGGGCGCGCGACGGCGTCGATGGCGGCGGCGATCATGAGCTCGAGGTTGCGCTCGGCGAGGACGACGTCGGAGTACTTCCAGTTGAGGACTTCGCCTTGCTCGGTGAGGCGGAGCTCGCCGTTGAAGCTGTTGAGTGGTTGCGCGTAGAGTGCGCGATGTGTGGGGCCGCCGCCGCGGCCGACGGTACCGCCGCGGCCGTGGAAGAGGCGCAGGTTTACGCCGCATTCGCGCGCGACCTGATGCAGCTCGCGGTGGGCCTTCCAGATCTCCCAGGTGGAGGCGATCATGCCGCCGTCTTTGTTGGAGTCGGAGTAGCCGAGCATGACCTCCTGGCGGCCGCCCCAGGCGTCGAGCAGCGGAAGGAAGGAGGGGGTGGTCCAGAGCTCGCGGCAGATGGCGGGGGCGTTGCGGAGATCTTCGATGGACTCGAAGAGGAGCACGGGTTGCAGGCCGGGATCGATGGCGCTGCCTTCGACGTGGACGCCGCCGACGCGTGCGAGCCAGAGGACGCGCAGAGCGTCCTCTGCGCAGGTGGCGCCGGAGACGACGTAGTTGGTGATGGCTTCGGGGGCCTGCTGCTTGAGCGCGGCGAGCATGCGGAAGGTTGCGAGGACTTCAGCGGTCTGCGGCGAGAGTTCGGAAGGGAGGTGCAGCGGGCCTTCGGCGAGAGAGCGCTGCCATGCGCTGAGTTCTTCGACGGCGGCGGCATGCACGCGCGCGTGCTGGCGGAGGTCGAGCGTGTGGAGATGCAGGCCGAAGGTGCGGACGGAGAGGATGAGCGGGTCGATGTACATTGCGGCGAGGCGTTCGCCGTGATTTGCAGCGAGCGAGTCACGAAGGAGTTGCAGGTCGTCGGCGAACTCGGCGGCGTTGGCGTAGACGGGGAGCGATGCGTCTTCGGGCAACTGCAGGTTGCGGTACATCACACCCGGCGGGTCGCCGCCCAGACGAAGTGTGAAGCAGGCGATGGCGAAGCGGGCGGCTTCGTTGGGAATGGACTGCGTGGAAGTTGCGTCGACGTGGCGAAGGTGTGCGAGATAGTTGCTGAGGCGCTCGCGGAGAGCGGGCGAGATGGGGGCCTGATGCTGCGAGGAGGCAAGCTGCTCGAAGACGATCTGCAGTTGCTCGAGGTAGAAGTCGCGGAGCAGATTGCGTGCCATTGCGAGTGAGTCTGACGTGGTGGTGGCGGTGACGAAGGGGTTGCCGTCGCGGTCGCCGCCGATCCAGGAGCCGAAGCGGATGAGAGTGGGCAGTGTGATGAGTTGTGTGGGCGCTTCGGTGCTTTGCGGGAACTCGGCGTCGAGCGCGGCGGCGATCTCGCGGTAGAGGGCGGGGATGGTGCTGAAGAGCGAGGCCTCGTAGTAGTCGAGGCCCATGCGGATCTCGTCGCGGACGGTGGGGCGCGCGTCGCGGACGTCGTCGGTCTGCCAGAGCGCGGTGATCTCGGCGAGCAGGTCGCGCTCGAGTGAGGCGAGTTCGGCGGGCGGAACGCCGACCTGGTCGATCTGTTCGAGGAGGTCGGAGATGCGGCGGCGCTTGAACATGACGCTGCGGCGCGCGACTTCAGTAGGGTGTGCGGTGAAGACGGGGATGATGCAGATGCGCGTGAGGAGCTCGAGTGCGGACGAGCGGGTGTAGCCGGCTTCGCGGAGACGGCGGAGGGTGCCCTGCATACTGCCGCGCTGAACCGTTTTTGTTTTAGCTTCGCCCATTGCGTGGGGATCGCGCTGGCCCTCCATAAGCATGCCGGCGCGGCGGCGGCGCTTGCGGTGGTTGGTCTCGGCGAGGTTGATGAGCTCGAAGTAGAAGGCGAAGGCGCGTGCGAGCTTGTGTGCGGTGGAGGGATCTTCGGCGGCGGCGCGGGTGAGAGCGCGGGCCTCTTCGAGACGGGCACCGGCAGCCTCGAGGTCGCCGGCGAGCTCGGCCTCGCGGCGGGCGATGCTGGCGCGGCGGAGGGTTTCGACCTTTTCGAAGAGCACCTCGCCGGCCTGCTCGCGGAGAACCTGGCCGAGCAAAGCGCCGAGAGAGCGAATGTCGCGGCGCAGCGGCGCCTGCTTAGCGTCGAAGTCGCGAGCTTCGAGCTCGGCGAGGCGGTCGGTCCAGCGTTCGGGGGTCCACAGCGAGGGCATTGTTTGATTATGCAATGCTTGCGTGGCAGGACGGATGCGAGGCAAAGGGATAGATGAGGACTGCCCGGGTTGAGCAGCCCTCGCGCGGCTTAAGAGCCTGCTGTCATCGAGCAGGTGAGGTATTCGGTTTTGAGGTCGGAGGAGTCGCGGTACTTCTGGACGTAGGCCTTCCAGGCGTCGTCGTTGCGCGGGAGTTTGATGTCAGGGCGGGGTGAGTTGACGTGGAAGGTCATCACTTCGGTATCAGAGAGGCGCCACTGCTTTGTAGTGGGGTCCTGCTCAAGGATTCGAGCGGCGTAAATCTTGTTCGTGGTTACGCCGTTTTTGCGGTACCAGGCTTGATGTGCGGCGACCGCAGCCATGAAGTCGTCGAGCTTGCCGGGCTTGACTTCGGAGATGCGAACGATAGTCACGGTCCCGGGACATGCTGAAGAGGCAGGGGTCGGCGCGGGCGCGGGATTCTGGGCGATGGCGAAGGGAGCGCAGAGAAGGACCGCGGCGAGAAGAAGACGCAGATGTCGTAGGGACATGGTTGATATCTCCAGTTGAGAAATGAATTGTCTTGGGCCGGATGGACGGCGCAAGTGTACACCTCGTCCTCCGGGAGGAAGACTCAAATCTCAGACAAAAGAAATTCGCAGCGATCAGCGTGTCGCTGCGCGCTGAGCTTCATAGACCTTCAGTCGCACGTAGGTGGCGCGCAGCAGTGGAGCGGCGACGTTGTGGGCTTCGCCGCGAGTGAGCAGGTCGCCGATGACGTGATCAGCTTCGACGGGCGCGTTCTTGGTCATGTCGCGGTACATGGAGGAGGTGAGATCGGAGCCGGGAATTGTGATGCGCTTGCGATCGGAGGCGATGAGGTCCGTGGGTGGAGGATAGCCGTTGGCGGTTGCGATGGCGATGCACTCGTCGATGGCGGCGTTGGCGAAGGCGAGGCCGTGGGGGACGGCGACGACCTCACCGACATTGCCTTGCGGGAGGATGCAGATGGTGTTGAGGCTCGCGAGAATGTACCACTTGTGCCACATGGCCGCGAGGATGTCGGGCGAGAGGATGACGTCGAAGAGCGCGCCGCTGAGCTCGGCATGAATTTGTTGGGCGCGATCGATGCCCAGGGTGGGCGCGCCCTTGCGTTCGCCGAAGGTGACGTCGCCGAGCCTGGAGAGCTGGAGGATGCGGCCTTCGGCGTCGACGTCGCTGTTGATGCGGCAGGTGCCGCCGATGACATGCTCAGCGCCGAAGCGCGCGTCGAGCATGTCGAGCTGGCGCATGCCGTTGAGGAGTGGGAGGATTGTGGTCTGGGGGCCGACGGCGGGCGCGAGGTCGTCGATAGCCTGCTCGAGCGCGTAGGCCTTGATGGCGAGGATGATGAGATCGAAGGGTTGTGGTTTCGCGTGGAGCTCGTCGGCGGTGAGGAGCTTTGCCTGGATGGTGGCGTTGCCGAGCGGGCTGATGATTTCGAGGCCGTCGCGGCGGAGTTTTTCGGCGCGGGCGGGGCGGACGAGGAAGGTGACATCGCGGCCGATCTGTGCGAGACGGCCGCCGAAGAATCCGCCGGTGGCGCCGGCGCCGACGATGAGAGTGCGCATGGGATTAGATATTAGATGTTAGGGATTAGATATTAGAGCATTAGGCAGTGGTTTGCTCTTCGAGCTGTGAGGCGAGGGATTCCCATTCGGCGGTGCGGGTGGCGTGTTGTTCGCGGAGGGTTTCAAGCTCGGCGGCGAGGGCGCGGGCAGATTCCGCAGTGGTGAAGACGGCCTGCTGCTGCTCGGCTTGCGAGATGCGTGCGTCGAGGTCGGAGAGTTCGTCCTCGATGGCGGCGACGCGGTCCTCCATCTGTTTGAGCTTGATGGGATTCAGGCGCTTCGCGGTGTGCTTTGGGGCGGGTGTGACGGGAGCGAGTGAGCCTTCGAGTTCGTGCGTGGATTCCCAGGGTTCGGCGTCGAAGTCTTCGGAGGCGATGATGAGGGTTTCGGTGTTCGGAGATGCAAATGCAGGTCCTTCGACTTCGCGCTGCGCGCTTCGCTCAGGATGACGGCCTAAATTTTCCGGTCGAGATGACACGTCGGGAGAGGCTGGTTCGGTTTTGCCGATCTGGGCGACGGGTTTGAGCATGCCGGTGGCGGCGTCGATACGGGCGCCGGTAGAGGTCTCGGTCTTGACCTGCGCGGCGAGTGAGGCGGTGTCAGTGGGGATGCCGGTTTTGCGGAAGAGGTAGTCCTCGTAGTTGCCGGGGTAGATGTGGACGCGGCGATCTTCGACTTCGAAGACGCGGGTGGCGAGGCCGTCGATGAAGTAGCGGTCGTGGGAGACGAAGAGGACGGTGCCGGTGAACTCCTTGATGGCGTCGAGGAGGACGTCTTTGGCGCGCATGTCGAGGTGGTTGGTGGGCTCGTCGAGGAGGAGGAAGTTGGCGGGCGAGACGAGCATGCGGGCGAGGGCGTAGCGGTTGCGCTCGCCGCCGGAGAGCACGCCGAGGGTCTTGAAGACGTCGTCGCCGGTGAACATGAAGCAGCCGAGGAGCGAGCGCAGGGTGACGGTGTCGACGCGCGGGTTGGCGCCGGTGATGTCTTCGAGCATGCGCGCGGATCCGTCGAGTACTTTGTACTGGTCCTGCGCGAAGTAATCGGAGATGACGTTGTGGCCGACGCGGATTTCGCCGGAGGTAGGCTTTTCCATGTCGGCGAGCATGCGCATCAGTGTGGATTTGCCGGCGCCGTTGATGCCGACGAGAGCGATGCGGTCGCCGCGGTCGATGGTGAAGGAGACGTTTTCGAGGACGCGTTTCTCGCCATAGTTCTTGCGTGATGTTTTTGACGTCGAGCACGGTGCGGCCGGAGGCGATGGGCTGCGGGAACTTGAAGTGGATGGTCGCTTCTTCTTCGGGGACCTCGATGCGCTCGATCTTTTCCAGCTCCTTGATGCGCGACTGCACCTGCTTGGCCTTGGTGGCCTGGTAGCGAAAGCGGTTGATGAACATCTCGAGCGCCTCGATGCGTTCGCGCTGATTTTTGTAGGCGTTCATCAGCTGCGTGCGGCGCTCTTCTTTTTGCACGAGGTACTTTTCGTAGTTGCCGTGGTAGACGTGCATGCGCTTGTTCCAGACTTCGACGGTCTTGTTGACGGTGACGTCGAGGAAGTAGCGGTCGTGCGAGATGAGGACGAAGGCGTGCTCGTAGTTGGTCAGGTACTCCTCGAGCCAGTTGCGCGATTCGAGGTCGAGGTGGTTCGTGGGCTCGTCGAGGAGCAGCAGCGAGGGCTTCTGCAGAAGGAGTTTGGCGAGCGCGATGCGCATCTGCCAGCCGCCGGAGAACTCTTCGGTGCGGCGCTGCCAGTCTTCCTTGGAGAAGCCGAGGCCGCTGAGGACTGCACCGACCTGGGCGTCGAGTGTGTAGATGTCGTGCGCGTGGAGGAGATCGGCGATCTCGGAGTAGCGGTTGGCGGCGGCGTGGTACTCGGGGGACTTGGGGTCCGCGTCCGACATGGTGTGGGTCAGCTGCTCGTATTCGACTTCGAGCGCGCGGATCTCGTCGAAGACGGAGAGGCACTCGTCGAAGACGCTGCGGCCGGAGAGCGCGAGGCCATCCTGCGGGAGGTAGCCGAGGGTCATGCCCTTGGTGTGGGTGCGCTGGCCGTAGTCGAGCGACTCGATGCCGGCGAGGATCTTGAGCAGGGTGGACTTGCCGGTGCCGTTGCCGCCGACAAGGCCGGTACGCTCATTCGGCGTGATGAGCCAGTTGACGTCTTCAAAGAGGAGTTTTGGGCCGAATCGTTTGCCGGCTGCGGATAGTTGCAACATTCCATAACCATTTTCGCATCTGTTCGTGGTACCGCATGTTGCACGCTTTCCTTTGCGGCGCATCAAAAGGATTGGGAGTATCTGTGGCAGACCGTAGAGAAGGAGAGAACGTTGTTCCCGCGAACGACGCGAACAAAATTCCACGCCCCAAGCCAAGATGGTGGAAACGCACCTGGTTCAAGGTGGTCGTGGTGTTGGCGATCGTCTGCCTGGGTGCAATGGTGTTTGTTGCGGAGTACATGATTCGTCATGCGGAGCCGCTGATTCGTGCGCGCGTGGTGGATACGCTGTCGGCGCGATTTCATTCGCCGGTGGAGCTTGATCACCTGGGGATTTCGCTGATTAAAGGCGTGAAGATTGGATCGACGGGCGTCGAGGTGGAGGGCGATGGGCTGCGGATTCGCTATATCGCCGGCCCGAACCAGCCGCAGAACGACAGTAACGCTCCGATGCTTTCAGTGCAGCACTTCGCGTTTCACACACGGCTGCGCGCGCTGCTGCGTAAGCCAACGAGGATTGTTGAGGTAAGTGTGCAGGGCATGGAGCTGCACATTCCACCGAAGGAGATGCGGCAGCAGATTCTGGGACCGAAGGACAAGCGTCACCAGCCGATGATTACGCTGCTTGTCAACCACATTCGTTGCAAGGACGTGAAGCTGTTCATCGACACAACCAAGCCCGGCAAGGATCCGATGGAGTTCGATATCCAGAAGCTGGATCTGCAGGATGTGGGGCAATCGCAGCCGTTCACCTACCAGGCGGAGCTGATTAATCCGAAGCCGATTGGCGAGGTTCATGCGGCCGGGCACTTCGGGCCGTGGGACGCAGACAATCCGCGCGAGACGGCGCTCGATGGAAGTTATAACTTCAGCAACGCGGATCTAAGCACGATCAAGGGCATCAGTGGAATTCTGTCGTCGCATGGACAGTTTAGTGGGGTGCTGGATCACATCACGATCGACGGCGAGACGCAGACGCCTGACTTTGCGCTGGATGTGAGCGATCATCCGATGCCGCTGCATACGGTCTTTCATGCGTATGTCGACGGCACGGATGGCGATACGTATCTCGACCCGGTGCAGGCGCGGCTGAAGAACTCGGACTTTACGGCGCGCGGCAAGGTGGTGCTGATCAAAGGGCAGGGCCATGACATCGAGATGAACGTGGATGTTCCTCATGCGCACATGCAGGACTTTCTGGAGCTCAGCGCAAAGACGCGTCCGCCGGTGATGAATGCAGTGCTGACGATGAAGGCGCAATTGCACATACCTCCGGGCGACACGCGTGTGGCCCAGAAGCTGGAGCTTGCGGGCAAGTTTCAACTGCATGATGTGCGGTTCAACAACCCTGCGATTCAGGACAAAGTGGATGGGCTGAGCGCGCGCGCGCAGGGCCGGCCGAAGGAGGTTGCAGAGGTCAGCACGGATAAGCAGGCCGAGGTGAGCTCGATGATGTCGGCGACGTTTTCCATCGAGCACGGATTGGTGAACGTGCACGACATGCACTACCAGATTCCGGGTGCGCTGGTGCTGATGAACGGCGTGTACTCGATGGACGGCAATCTCTTCGAGTTCAAGGGGCATGTGCGAACGGATGCGACGGCCTCGCAGATGGTGACCGGATGGAAGAGCTGGCTGCTGAAGCCCGTGGATCCGTTCCTGAAGAAGAACGGCGCCGGGCTGGAACTGCCGATCTCGATCAGCGGGACGCAGGGCGATGTGCACTTTGGGCTGGCGCTGCACGGCACGGCGGAAGAGAGCAATCAAGCGATGGCCGAGGATCTGAAGACGAACCGGCAGGCGATGCTCGCGAATGCGAAGGCGAAGCGCGAACGCGACGAGGCGGCGAAGGAGCAGGCGAAGGCGGACAGCAGCGTCGGCGGCAAACAGACGAAGGCGGAGAAGAAGGCAGAGAAGGAACGCAGGAAGGCCGAGCGTCATGAGGCCGAGTCGCAGTCGCAGCAGAGCCCGGCTGAACCGGCGGAGCAAGCGCCGTCTTCAAGCGATCCACAGCTGCAGCGCCGGCCGCCCGCAAACCCGCAGTAACGGGGCAAGACATTCTTTGCAGCCCCTGCTAGCCTTGTGGGATGGCGACGCAGGGCGAGCTCTTCACCCGAGGGACAGCACAGCGTTCGGGGCGGCGGAGTGGTGGACCGCAGGCTGTTCCGGAGCCGGCGCCCGTGTGGCTGCAGCGGCTGAGCCTGATCGTGTTGGTGCTGTTCTGCTTCTATATCGGTGGATTGCTGACGATTCTGCCGTGGTCGCCGCGATATTTCGACTCCAATGCGTGGCTGCTGGCCCACCCGGCTGTGGCGGCATTTTTGGGCAAGAGCTGGGTGCGCGGCATTCTGAGCGGCATCGGGTTGATCGATATCTGGATCGGCGTGAGCGAGCTGCTGCACTATAAGGATTACAGACCCTGACGGGCCGAAGGACTACGGACCGTGAAGGACCACAGACCCTGACGGGCCGCGACTGTAGAGCCTACGGGGCGATGCCGGCTTTGGCGTTGTGCGAGTGGTGAGTGTTCGTCGTCAGCTTGCGGAACACGAACTCCTGCAGCACTGAGCTGGCGATGCGTGCACCGGTGGCCTCGAGAAATCCTTTTATGACGAGCCCGCCGCCGCGGTCGCTCTTTGGATAGTAGAGATTGGTCATCGCGCTGGCGCCGAGATCTCCTCCGATGCTGGAGATGTTCATCTGCCAGTGGCCGTTATCTCCCTTAGCGACAAACGGTGACGACATGGCGTGCATCATGCGTGATTTCTTGGTGCCTTTGCCCTGGTAGAAGTAGCGCGGGTCCTGATGAAACAGGACGGGTAAGATTGCGCCGCCCAGTACGATGTCGATGGTGGCGCCCGTGTAGGCGGCGCCGAAACGCTTCCCGTAACCGGAGGCTCCCTGCTCGTAGTGCGGCGCGACGTCGGAGGCCTGATCGATCCCGGCGAGAAAGCCAGCGCCGAGAAAGGTCGCGGGGTCGACAGAGGTTCGCAGTGCGAGACGAAATTTCAGTTTTGGTGACAGCGGAACAAAGCGGGTGTCATAGGCGACGTAAAAGTTGGGCAGGAGTCCGAAGAGGCGCTGGTGCTCGGCGAGCTGCACCTGCTCGATGGCGACCTTCTCCGGCGTGGCGGCCGAGACCGAACTAATCGTCGCAGCGACAATCAGCTTGACGCTCTGCAGATCGAGCATCTGGCCGGACGTGAGGACGATGGCATCAGAGTTCCAGTCGCCGAAGCCCGAGGCTTTGATCGTGAGACGGAGCGTCGCGCCGGCGGGTAAACCGTTGAGAGCGAACGCGCCAACCTCGTTCGTCTTCACGGAGCGATCTTTGACTGAGTCGCCGGCCACCTGAACCGTCGCGCCGGGGATCAGCGCATCCTGCGGGTCGGTGACAACGCCGACGATGCTGGCGGTGCCGGCATCGGCCGCGCTGCTTTGCTGTCCGGCCGCGAGGGCAGCGGTCAGAGAAAATACCAAGAGGCCTATCCAACGGCGAACACCCATGACGCGACTCGACCTTGATGTGGTTGCCCGCTCGGACACAGCACGGCGTGAGCGGACGACCCACTGGTTTGTCAGCGTAGCCTCAATGCGCAAAGAAGACGGCTGGGAATTCATACAGTCGGTCCACCGCCGGGCTAGGAATTCATGTCCGGACGCGAGAGAATATGTTTTGTGTCCAACGAACTCGAACCGACGACTGTTCCTGAACCTGAACCGCTGGAGTCTGCGCCGCTAGCCTATGAGAATGCAGCCTTTCTCGACTCTCCGGATGGCCGCTGGCTGCGGATCCTGGCGGAGTATTCCGAGCCGATGGCGAGATTTCGCCGCGAACGCATCCAGGACACGGTGGTGTTCTTCGGGTCCGCCCGCTTCGCCGCTCTGGATACCGCGAATCATGAGCTGGAGCTGCTGGACAACAGCTATGCAGCCAAATCGGCGCCGCAGGCTGAGCAGCCGGCAAATGAAGAGGAGCTTGAGAGCGGCGAGACTTCGGAGCTGAAGCGCAACCGCGCGGAGGCCGCGGTCGAGATGGCGCATTACTACGAGGACGCGCGCAAGCTGGCGCGCATGGTGACGGAGTGGGCGAAGGGTCTGCCCGGACGACGGCACCGGTTTGTCGTGACCTCGGGCGGCGGCCCGGGCATCATGGAGGCCGCCAATCGCGGCGCGTGGGAGGCCGGCGGCAAGACGATCGGGCTCAATATCAAGCTGCCGTTTGAGCAGTACCCGAATCCGTACATCACGCCGGCGCTCAACTTCAACTTTCACTACTTTTTCATGCGCAAGTACTGGTTTGCGTATCTCGCGAAGGCGCTGGTCGTCTTTCCGGGCGGCTTCGGAACGCTGGATGAGATGTTCGAGCTGCTGACGCTGGACCAGACACACAAACTGGC
This sequence comes from uncultured Acidobacteriaceae bacterium, assembly GCA_963729675.1. Lineage (GTDB taxonomy): Bacteria > Acidobacteriota > Terriglobia > Terriglobales > Acidobacteriaceae > Granulicella. Next base: position 209,546 of record CAVSOV010000018.1, on the reverse strand, counting down.
GAAGAAGATCACGATCATCATCTACGGGTCGAGCTATTGGAAGCAGGTCATCAACATGGACATGCTGGTCGAGAAGGGCGCGATCTCGCCCAAGGACCTCGATCTCTTTCAGTTTGCCGATACTCCGGAGGACGCGTTTCGCATTCTGAAGGACGGCCTGACGAAGTATCACCTCGACGGCGCCGCTACGGAGCCGGTTGAAACAGGAACTGTTCCGAACGAGCCCGCGCCCTCGGCCGAGGAGCTGCTCGGGCCGGGCATTGCACGCACGCGTTAGACAACTCTCGTATAACAGTGACGCATGCTCCAGCGCGTGGCGTTCTTCCCGGACAGCTTTCACGAGGTCAATGGAGTCGCGCACACCAGCCGGAACTTCGAGGCGTTTGCGCGCAGGCGCGGCGTGCCGTTCCTGTGCGTGCGTGCAGGTGGCCGTGCCGAGGCGCTGCGCCGCGAAGACGATCTGTGGACGCTGGAGCTGCCGCGCAGCCGCATCGCCATCAGCCTGGAGCGCGATCTCAGCTTCGATCCCGTCTTCGCGCGCCATGGTGAACTGATCGATCGTACGCTGCGCGAGTTTCGGCCAGAGGTGATTCACGTCACCGGGCCCAGTGAGCTTGGCCTGCTCGGCGCATGGTTCGCATGGAAGCTGAAGATCCCGCTGGCTGCGAGCTGGCACACGAATGTGCACGAGTACGCCGGGCGCAGGATGCGGTGGCTCTCGCGGCACCTGGGCAGCGCCGGGCACATCGTGGAGCAGTGGGCGCAGGATGGGTCGTTTGAGGCGGCGACGCGCTTCTACCGCATGGCACGCGTTCTCTATGCTCCGAATCCTCCGTTGTGCGAGCTGCTGACGCAGCAGACGGGACGGCCGTGCCACCTGATGCAGCGCGGCGTGGATACGGAGATGTTTTCGCCGGCGAAGCGTCTGCAGTCAGGCGAGGATGCGCGGCCCGTGCTCGGCTATGTGGGACGTCTGTCGGCTGAGAAGAATGTCGACCTGCTGCCGCTCGTGCACAAGCAGCTGCAGGCGATGGGGTGGTCGCCGCGATGGTTGATCGTGGGGCATGGATCCGAGGAGGAGATGCTTCGCCGTGAGCTGGGCGATTCTGCGCTGACGGGAGTTCTGCGCGGAGAGGAGCTGGCGAGGGCGTACGCAAGGATGGATCTACTGATCTTTCCATCGCACACGGACACCTTCGGGAATGTCGTGCTTGAAGCGCTGGCGAGTGGCGTGCCTGCGATTGTGACGCCGAGCGGCGGGCCGGCGCATATCGTGCAGGATGGCGTAACCGGGCGCGTTGTGCGCGATGAGGAGTTCGCACGCACGATAGCGGAGATTCTTGGTGCGCCGGAGCAGAGGCAATCGATGTGCCGCGCTGCGCGCGAGTATGCGCTCGGCTGCTCGTGGGATACGGTGTTTGAGGGCGTGCTTGCGGCGTATCCGCGCTAGCGGTGATACAGCTCGCCGACGTAGACGCTGTGCGGTGAGAGCCGCAGATAGCCGGTGGACTGCGAGAAATGATCGACATGCAGCGACGTGAGCAGCGGACGCAGCGTGCCGCCGGCCATGTGCAGATGCGCGAGGTCGGCGTCGAGCGAGATTTCGATGGGATGGTCTGTGAGGTTACAGGCGACGATCACCGAGGCGACCGTGCGCGCTCCTGCAGGCGCGCGCCGCAGCCAGACCAGCGCCCCTTCGCTGTCGTGATTCAGGAAGGAGACCGAGCCAGTGCGCAGCGTCGCGTTGCTGCTGTGCAGTTCGAGAACGCGGCGATAGAAGTTGAGCAGCGACTCGGGATCGGTGTCCTGAGTGGCAACGTTGGTCGTAGCGGCTGCTGCGTTGGCCGGCGAACTCAGAGCCCGTGTGCTGAAACCGGGGAGCGTGTCAGGATCGACCGGCGGCGGAGCGGACTCCGTATTGAGCGCGACGCTGGGCAGGTGTGGCTGCCTGCCGATCATCGACGACGGAGCAGGCGGAATGTACGGGTGGTAGGCACCGTAGACCTCTTCCTTCGGCTTCGGAGCGGCGGCTACCTCTGGCTTGGTGATGTTCGAGGGCGTCCAGCGCATGATCGCCGACGCGGAGGTGTCCGCAAGGCCGATCTCCTGGCCGTACGTAAGCCCGACCGCGCCGCGCGAGCTGAGGAAGAGTGCCGCGAGAATCTTGTCGCGAACGCGCTGCTGCTCCGCGTGGGGAGCGATCTGCAGCAGAGGCTCGCCGGCGGCCGGTGAGTTGGCGAGGACGAGTTTGGTACGCAGAGTCGCTGCGTCCCAGATGGAAGCGTTTACGGTGCCGTCCACGATCTCCGGCCCGCTGCGAGGCGAATTGGAGACGGCGGCACTGACGGCAGGCGAGTCTCCGGAGATGACGATGCGCTCGCCGGGGAAGCTGTCGGCCAGCGTGCGAAGCTCCTGCAAGAAGGAAGACGGCCTCGTGGAAGTTGGAGCGCGCGGTGATCGCATTGAGCAGTTGCGCCGGGACATAGACGCCCGCGACGCCGCGCTTCAGCCAGGTGCGTGCCTGCACGATCACCTGCTCTGCCGTCAGCGGTTGCGCGGGGGTGTCTCCTCGCCAAGTTGCACGAGGATGCGGATGTGGTGGCGACTGGCGTCGCTGAGCAGGTCATCGAAGCCGGGGTCGTTGGTGTGCGATTCAACGAGCACCGCATCGACGCCGATGGACTGCAGATAGTCGAGCCGCAGCGCAAGGCCGCGGAGATCGCCCACGCCATCGCCGTCGGAGTCCTGAAACGACTGCGGCTGCACGCGATAGATGACCGCGGACTGCCACCACGCCTGCGAGCTGAGGCCGGAGCCAACCCAGCCCGGCCGCGCGAGCGTCTGCGCGCAGGCGAAGGAGGAGAGCAGCAGCGCGGCGGCGAGGGCGCTAGCTGAGTGAAGCCGGGTTCGCTTGCAACGATTGTGAGGGGCTGTGGGCCGGGAGAAGATCTGCATAGACAAATTGGTCGCGTTCGACGACGTCGCCGCGCCGTACTTCGATGCTACGCGACTGGCCGCCGCGCGCAAACATCGGCCCGGCGCTGACGAAGGTGTGGAACTCGCCGCGCTCGCCGCAGGGGTCGACCGTGGCGGGAAGATCGTTGAGGAGCGCTTCGTCGAAGAGCCGTCCGGCGAAGCGCGGGTCAAGCTGGCGCGGGTCGACGCAGACGAGATGCGCGCGGAGTCCGGCGGCGATCATCTCACGTGCAAGCTGGTCCGTGGGAATCTGCCAGCAGGGGAAGAGCGGCTCGAGGCCAGTGCCTGCGAGTTTTGCCTCGCGATAGGCGCGGATGTCCTCGAGGAAGAGGTCGCCGAAGGCGATGGCGTCGATGCGCTCGGCGACGGCACGCGTACAGGCGGCGGCCATCGCGGCCTCGTATTGCTCATTCGAGCAGGGCCACGGCAATGGAACGGGCCACAGCGGAAGACCGGCGGCCTCGGCCTGCTGTTCCAGCAATTCCTGTCGGAAGCCATGCATGGCGACACGGCCGAAGTGTGTGTTGATGGTGGTGAGCAGGCCCACGACCTCGTACTCGGGTTGCTGCTGCAGCAGGTGCAGCGCCCAAGCACTGTCCTTGCCGCCGCTCCAACTGACGAGAACGCGCTTGCGCATTCGGACTAAAGCCCCGACATAATCTCTGCGGCGCGTGTGCCGCGGCGAATGATCTCGTCATTGTTCGGCGTCAGGTCGTAGGCGATCTCGAGCATGCCGATGGGTTTGGTCTTGAGTGCGGCGATGTGCGCGTCGACTGCTTTGAAATCGAGCGTGCCGTCGCCGGGCCACAGGTGCTCGTCCTTGCCGCTGCCGGAGTCACCGCCGTGATTGTCGTGCACGTGAAGCTCGAGCAGGCGGTCAGGGATCGACGTGAACGCCTCGAACGCAAGGTCGACGCCGGTTTTGGCGGGTGCGCTGCTGCTGGCAGGCACGCCTTCGGCGAGATGCGCGTGGCCGAGGTCCAGGCAAAAGCCGACCGTTGAGAAGTGACCGACCTTTACGATCTCGACGAGATGCTCTGGTGTGGCGACGGCGTTCGTCAGGTTCTCCAGCAGGAGCTTCACGCCGAGTGGCCCAGCGAAGGCCTTCAAGTGCTCGATCGCAGTCAGCGAGTCGTCTAGCGCGCGCGTGTCCCAACGGTCGTCCTTGCTGCCGAGATGCAGCACGCAGGACTTGATGGGAATCTGCTCGGCGGCTTCGAGTGCGCGCTTCACCTCGTCCATCGCGGCGATCCGCGAGGCCTTTTGCATGTCGATGAGGTTCAGCGTGGCGGCGGTGTGGCGGCTCCAGGCGCTTTCGTCGTCGGCGGTGAAGAGCGGCATGTGAAGCGTTGGCGTCACAGGGTTCGACCGGAACCATGCTCCCACTTCGCGCATCGCGGCGCGATCGGTGTAATCGAAGTGGTGGCGCGAGGCGAAGAGTTCGATGGCCTGCGCGCCGGCGGAGCGAAGTGTGTCGAGCAGCGTGGTCGTGAGTTGCTGCGGCAGAAAGATGTGCGTAGAGATTCCGGGTTGCATCGCCCTTTGAGGGTATCGCGGAGCGGCGTGGATGCGGGAGAGGATTGTGACAAAGCTAAAACACCTCGAGCAGACAGCTAAAACTGGCCTGCAAAGATAGAATGCGGGCGGAGGGTTGAATGCGCGTTTGGATGAAGCTGGTGGTGGTGTCTCTTGTGGCGACACCGATGGTGGCGCAGGTGCAATCGCCTGCAACCGGAGCGGCTCCGGCGCAGACGACTGCCCAGACCACGCCGAGCGCGAAGCCCGCGGCGGATGCCTGCGAGGCGATGCGGAAGAAGCTCGACGACTGGCCGCAGCTTGGCCGCTACTCGGATGCGAATGCTGCGTTGCCGGCAACGGAGATGGGTCGCGTGGTCTTCTACGGTGACTCCATCACCGATGCGTGGACGCGCAACGGCGGCACGTTCTTTCCAGGCAAGCCGTATGTCAATCGCGGCATCAGCGGCCAGACGACCGAGCAGATGGTCGTGCGCTTTCGCCAGGACGTCATCGACCTGCACCCGGCGGCGGTCGTGATTCTCGCCGGCACAAACGACATCGCGGGCAATACCGGGCCGGAGACGCAGGCGACGATCGAAGACAACTTCCGCTCGATGGTGGATCTGGCACGAGCCAACAACATTCGCGTGGTGCTCGCGTCGGTGTTGCCCGCCGCGGCCTATCCCTGGAAACCGTCCGCGGGCGATCCTGCGGAGAAGATTCTTGCGCTGAACGACTGGCTGAAGAGCTACGCGGCCTCGCAGAACATCACGTATCTCGACTACTACTCTGCGATGGCGGGGCCTGATGGCGGCATGAAGCCGGGTATCAGCATAGACGGCGTGCACCCGAATGCCGCGGGCTACGCCATCATGGAGCCGCTGGCGGAGAAGGCCCTGGCGCAATCACCCACGCAATAAAAAACCGGCGAGGCATTCACCCCACCGGTCTCGGTTTTGTGTTTAGCGGCGGCTTAGTTGCTGCGCCGGCGTTTCCGGCGTCCCGCGCTGCGTCCGCCGCCTGCGGACGATCCGCTGGAGCGGCCATCGCGCTGCTGCTTGCCTGCGTGCGAGCGCCCGGTGTCCGAGGCGCTATGCGCGTGATGCGACCCATGCTGGCGAGCATGATGTGGATGCTGCGCGCCGTCTGCCTTCCACGAGCGCGTCTCCATCGCCAACAGCGCCGAAAGATCGTCGATCGGCTGTGCAGTCAGATCAATCGGCTGGTTGCGCTCTTCCTTGGCGAGATCCTTGTCGGACTCGCGCCACTCGAAGCTGACCTTCAGCTCGCGCTCCAGCTTCTTCGCGTCCTTCTTCTCGAGCGGCGTGACGAAGGTCGTCGCAACGCCCTTCGCGCCCGCACGTCCAGTGCGCCCGATGCGGTGCACAAAGTCGTCGGAGCCGTTCGGCAGGTCGTAGTTCACCACGTGCGCGATGTGCGAGACGTCGATGCCGCGCGCCGCAACGTCGGTCGCCACCAGCACGCGAGACTTGCCGTCGGAAAACTTCTTCAGTGCTGAAGTCCGTTGTGCCTGCGTGCGATCGCCATGGATCGTCGCGGTCTTGTGGCCAAGCTTCTCCAGCTTGCGGCCGATGCGCTCCGCGCCGTGCTTGGTGCGCGAGAAAACGAGGAAGGATCCCTCCTCCTCGTTCAGCATGCGGTCCAGCTGTGCGAGCTTCTGGTCCTGCATGACGGTGTAGATGCGCAGCGTCACGCGATCGCTCGGGCGCGAGGTCTGGCCGATCTCCACGCGCACTGGCTTCTGCACGTAGTCCTTCACGATCTCGCGAATGTTCGCATCGAGCGTGGCGGAGTAGCACATCGTCTGGCGGTCCTTCGGAAGCGCTCCAACGATGCGCCGGATCGCCGGGAGGAAGCCCATGTCGAGCATGCGGTCGACCTCGTCAAGCACCAGCATGTCGACGTCGCGCAGACTGATCAGTTTGCGCTTCAAGTAGTCCTCGAGACGGCCGGGGGTTGCGACGACAACGCGCGGTCCGCGCTGGATCGCTTCGACCTGCGGGTTCTCGCTCAGGCCGCCGCACACGAGCACGGCGTCGTTCTTGTTGACCGGCGAGATCTTGAAGTAGTGTTCCAGCACCTGCATAGCCAGCTCCCGCGTTGGGAGCAGGATCAGCGCCAGGACCGGCGACTTCTTCGCCTTCGTCGAAGGCTGCGAGATCGACTCGAGGCGGTCGATCATCGGTACCAGGAAGCTCAGCGTCTTGCCCGTTCCGGTTGAGGCCGTGGCGAGGATGTCATCGCCTTCGAGCGCCGGCGGAATCGCGCCCGCCTGTACCGGGGTCGGCTTGATGAAGCCTGCTGCGGTGAGGCGGTCCTTCAGCGACTGGCGTGATGCTGAAGTCCGTAAAGTGAAGGGCCGAAGCCTCAGTTTGTGTGATGTGCCGCGCAACCTGCATGGGCGCGGGGTTCAAAATTGATTCAAGAGTCAATGAGTTCGACAAGTATTCCTCTGTTCGTTAGCTGGAAGAGAGAGTGTCGGCAGAGACGCAGGGCTGTGCAAGCGCACGGTCGGCGTCATGGATTCCGGGTTTCAGCAAGGCTTTGGTTCTCTTCAGGTCCAAAGGGTCTCTATCAAGCTGCTGCTGCACGGCGAGGCCTGTCCGATGACGGCCTCCAAGCCAGAGCAACCAACACGCTAAGCCCTTACGATGCTTGGCGGAAGGAGGAAGCGCTCGCGGTCTCTGGCCAGACTCGAATCCATCGGGAGTCCTTCCCGCGGCACTGCGTAGTTTTATACGCAGTTTCAGTATAGCACAGCGTTGCACCGTCCAGTGCACCTGTGGCATCTCTTTCCCCGTGTAGAATTCGCGGGCTCGAACGTGCATTGCTCGCATCCGCTCATCTTCCTTTGCCTTCTATCAGTTGCGGTGGGCCTCAACGCCCAGGCGCGTGGCTATCACATGGAACTCTCCGACGGTACCACCGGCTACCTGATCCTGGTCAATGACTCCTCCAAGACCATCGAAGCCTTTCACTTCAACGCCATCGTGCACAACGCACGGATGGAGGCATGGGTGGAAGCACCTCGGCTGAATACGACAAGTTGTGGACATCCAGCACAGTTCGCAGGCCTGCGGCGAGAGGCCATGATGGACGTCCAATCGGCCGACCTCAACCCGACGTCATCGCCCCGGGTCAGCGTATGCAAACCCTGACCGACTTTTCGGCCAACCCGAAATCTGTGCATGGAAAGCAGACATCGACGCGAGTGATCTACTTCCGACGGCACCTATGAAGGATCGAACAACGGCGTTCGCTCGCTGCAGATCTGGCGAGACGGCTTTGCAGAAGAACTGCAGTACTGGTCGACGAAGCTGCATCCAGAGAGTTCAACGCCGTTCGATCCATATGCCATCAGCCCAGTGAGGCGGAATGGCGAGCTGAATGGCTATATGGGACGGCCCGAAGGTTTGCTGAATGATTACCAATCCGGCAGAGGTCAGGTCGACCGGAGCCTTTCCCTCCTTGCTTATGGCAACCCTCCACCAGACGAACTTCATCGCAGCGAACACGACCTCATCGACCGATGGAAGAAGAAACTGGACGACGACGTGGCCTTCAAAAAGATGAATGCAATCTTCCCGCTACCCGCTGAGGTCATCACGGTCAGCTCCGCCAATGCTCGCTCCGCCGGCGCCCGCAAGACCTCGCCTCGCTACACTGACGCGCTGCTAACCTAGATATACCCCCTGTGGAATCCAACCCTCTCGGAGCCCGCATGCGCTTCTTCCGCGCCAGTGTCTTCATCGCATCCCTCTTCACCCCCTCGCCACGCGCGGCGAGAAGCCGTGGCCCATCCGCGCCGTCATCGTCACGACCTTTGAGACCGGCAATGACACCGGCGATGCTCCCGGCGAGTTCCAGTTCTGGGTCGAGCGCGAGCACCTCGATCAGGTCCATCGAGTTCCCGGGCGGCGTCCATCCGCTGCGCACCAACAAGGACCACACGATCCTCGGCATGGTCTCCGGCACGACGCTGGTCAACGCCACCGCAAGCATGATGGCGCTCGGTCTCGATCGGCGCTTCGACCTTACGCACGCCTACATCCTCATCAATGGGATTGCGGGCATCGATCCGCGCATCGGGTCGATCGGTTCTGCGGCGTGGGCGCGCTACGTCATCGGCGATGTCGCCCGGGAGATCGATCCGCGTGAGGCTCCGAAGGATTGGCCCTACGGCATCTTCCCTACCAGCGCGAAGCAGCCCAATCCACCGGTGCTCGACGATCCCGTCTGGCACCGGTCGAATCTTTTCACGCTCAATCAGAGCCTCGTGCAGTGGGCCTACGATCAGACGCGCTCGCTCAAGCTGCCGGACGACCCGGCCGTCGCTGCCTTCCGCGCCGAGTACACGAACATGCCCAACGCTCAGCGGCCGCCGTTCGTTCTTCTCGGCGACACCTTCGCCTCTGACTACTACTGGCACGGCACCATCATGACTACTTACGCCGAAGACTGGGTGAAGCTGTGGACGCGGGGCAAGGGCGTCTTCGCCACGACCGAGATGGAGGACTCCGGCTTCCTCAACGCCGTCGACCGCCTCGACGAGATGCATCGCGTCGACCGCAACCGCGACGCTCGTGCTGCGTACCGGCAGCAACTACTCGATGGAGCGGCCGGGCCACGATGCGGTCGAGTCTGTGAGCGCACCTTACGTTGGCAAAACACTCGCGCTTGAATCGGCCTATCTTGTCGGCTCGGCTGTCGTGAACTATCTCGTCACGAACTGGTCCACAACGCGCGACCATATCCCCGGCAACTAGCTCTCGAACAACAGCTGCTCATAAATCTCCGCTGTCGCTTCGTCGAAGCAGCAGAACTCGACGCGCTCTACGCCGCACGCGTCTGCCATCTCGCGGCACACGCGCACGGCAATCTCTGCTGCGGGCCGCTCGGGTAGCCATAGATCCCCGTCGAGATCGCCGGGAACGCAATCGATTTCGCGTCGTGTTCGCGGGCGAGCTCCAGAGCGCGGCGATAGCAGCCGGCAAGCTTCTCTGCCTCGCCACGTCCGCCGCCGTTCCACACCGGCCCGACTGCATGAAACACCCACTTGGCCGGAAGGCGGAATCCTGGCGTCGCCTTGGCGTCACCAGTCGCGCAGCCGTGCAGGGCGCGGCACGCGGTCAGCAGCTCCGGCCCGGCCGCACGGTGAATCGCTCCGTCTACGCCACCGCCGCCCAGTAGCGAGGTATTCGCCGCGTTCACAATTGCATCCACCTCGAGCCTCGTAATGTCGCCTCGCGTCACCTTCAGCTCCGCCATCGCTCTAACTCCTTTCATAAGATTCGACTCCCGCCGCGGATGCGGATCGTCGCCTTCCGAAATACTCTCAAACCTTCACACTCCGTTTACTCTCCTTCGCGGTGTCGTGACTAGGCTTGCTCCCATACTCCGGTCTCCGATCCCAAGATCTGAAAGTGAACGAGCATGGCATCTACGTCGAACCCTACCGGTCTCATTACTCCGCCATCTACCAGCTCACTTCTCGACTCGAAGCTCGCGCAGTCCTCCAGCAGTCACGTCGGCCGGTGGGGCACCATCATCGCCGGCGTCATGTTCCTTTGCGGCCTCATCTACGTCGCCACGCGCCTCGTCGCTGATCTCTCCATCGTCCACTCGGCATCGGTCTTCCCATACATTCTGCTCGGCCTTGCGCTGATCATTGCGCTCGGCTTCGAGTTCGTCAACGGCTTCCACGACACCGCCAATGCCGTTGCCACCGTCATCTACACGCACTCGCTCGAGCCTCATATCGCCGTCGTCTACTCCGGCGTCCTCAACTTCGTCGGCGTTCTGCTCAGCTCCGGCACGGTGGCGTACGCCGTGATCACGCTGCTGCCTGTTGAGCTCATCCTCAAGGTCAGCGCCGGCGCCGGCTTCGCCATGGTCTTCGCCCTGCTCATCGCCGCCATTCTCTGGAATCTCGCCACCTGGTACAAGGGCCTGCCCGCCTCGAGCTCCCACACGATGATCGGCTCCATCATCGGCGTCGGTATTGCGAACCAGCTCATGCATGGACAGTCTGGTGTCAGCGGCGTCGACTGGTCACAGGTCACCAAGGTTTTCTCCGCGCTCTTCTGGTCGCCGGTCATCGGCTTCGGTGCCGCCTTCATCCTGTTCTTCGTCTTCAAGTTCGTGGCGCGCGACCCGCGTCTTTACAAGGCGCCCGAAGGCACGGCGCCTCCGCCGTTCTGGATCCGCTGCCTGCTGATTCTCACGTGCGGCGGTGTCAGCTACGCGCACGGCTCCAACGATGGACAGAAGGGCATGGGTCTCATCATGCTGATCCTCGTCGGCACCGTGCCCACGGCGTATGCGCTCAATCATGCAGTCGGCCGCAAAGACATCGTCAACTTCGCTGCCGTCTCCGCCCAGACATCCACTGCGATTCAGCACTACGTCAATCCCAACACCGACCCTGGGCGACGCCGAGCCCGAGCTCGAGGCCTTCGTCTCCACGCACAAGTGGAAGCCCGAGACCACCCTCGCTCTCAGCCAGGAGATCACCGACATCCGCAACGAGGCCGTCAACTATGGCTCACTGAGCGACGTTCCTGCCAGTATGCAGGGCAACGTCCGCAATCAGATGTACCTTGCCAGCGAGGCCATCCGCCTCCTGCCGAAGTATGGCCCCAAGATGTCTGCAGCCGACGCCGGAGTCCTGAGCAACTATCGCACCTGGCTCGATAAGTCCACGAAGTTCATCCCAACATGGGTGAAGGTCGCTGTCGCGCTCGCACTTGGCATGGGCACGATGATCGGCTGGAAGCGCATCGTCGTCACGGTCGGGGAGAAGATTGGCAAGACTCACATGACCTACGCTCAGGGTGCCTCCGCCGAGATCGTCACCATGGCCACCATTCTCGGCGCGGATCGCATTGGCGTCCCCGTCAGTACCACCCACATTCTTAACTCAGGCGTTGCGGGCACGATGGCCGCGAACCGCAGCGGCCTGCAGCTATCTACCGTGCGCGACATCGCGCTCGCGTGGATTTTCACGCTGCCCGCTGCTGCGCTGCTTTCCGCTTCGCTGTTCTGGCTGTTCAGCCGCTTCGTCCACTAGCCTGCGTGACGTCGCTGTGAGGGGCGCGGCTTCGGCCGTGCCCCTCACGTTTTTGCGAAATCAGTAAGCCAGCGATACGGCGTCGCAGCGCATCTCGCTCGCTGCGGTATACACGCGGTCGTCATGCCCATCGTAGTGGGACTCGCTGACCTCGATACACTCATAGCGACCGAAGCCACCGTCGCTCGCGCCCATCGGCCATCCCAATGCGATCAGCCGGTCACGCGTCGCCTTCGGCACGCCTGCCTCCAGCCGCAGAATTCCCTTCGGCGTCAGCCCATGCGGGTCTTCGCCCATCGACTGCGACGAGCCCTCATGATGCCAGCGCGGACTATCGCTCGCGGCCTGCGCATCCAGCCCATAGTCCACGCGGTTCACGATAATCTGCGTCTGCCCCTGCGGCTGCATATCGCCGCCCATCACGCCAAAGCTGATCCACGGCTTGCCGTTCTTCGCCGCGAAGCCCGGGATGATCGTCTGGAACGGCCGCTTGCCCGGCGCATAGATGTTCGGATGTCCCGGCTGAAGGCTGAACAGCTCGCCGCGATCCTGGAACATGAAGCCGAGTCCGTCTGCGACAAGCCCCGACCCCATGCCGCGGAAGTTCGATTGGATGATCGACACCATCATCCCGTCCTTGTCTGCGGTCGTGAAGTAGGTGGTGTCGCCGTGGCTCGGCGCCTGCCCTGGATAGATCGGCGTCAGAATCGATATTGTCCAGCTTGATCTGCTTCGCGCGCTCCTTGGCGTACTCCTTCGAGTTCAGCCACTCCACCGGCACCTTCGAGAAGCGCGGGTCCGCGTAGTAGCGTGCGCGGTCCTCATACGCCAGCCGCTTCGCCTCGATCATCACCTGCAGCGCTTCTGGCGACTGGAACCCATACCCGCGCATATCGAACTGCTCGATGATGTTCAGCATCTCGCAGCGTCGCGAGCCCCTGCGTGTTCTCGCCCATCGCATAGACAGTCACGCCGCGATAATCCGACTGTAACGGTGTCGGCCACACAGCCTTGTGCGCCTTCAAATCTTCCCGCGTCATCCATCCGCCGATGCGCTTGAAGTACGCCTGAATCGTGTCCGCAATCGGTCCGTCGTAGAACGCATCGCGGCCACCCTCGGCGATCATGCGATACGTCCTCGCCAGGTCTGGATTGCGCCGCACCTCGCCCTCGTTGGGTGCGCGGCCGCCGGGAGCATAGGTGTGCAGCATGTTCTGCGTCTCTTCCACGCCCGAGCCCGGCCGCACAAACGCCGCCACATTCCGCTTGATGTACCAGCCGATAATCTGCGGCACCGGCGAGCCGTTTTCGCAGGCATGAATCGCCGGCTCGAAGAGTTCCGCCCACTTCAGCTTGCCGTAGCGCTCGTGCAGCGCCCACCATCCTCCCAGCGCTCCCGGAACGGAAACCGAGACCGCGCCAAGCGGCGGAATCACATGCTTGCCGTCCACGACAACCGAGCGCTGCTGCACCGTCTCCAGGCTCAGCCCCTTCGGCGACGCGCCCGAGCTCGCCATACCTTCCAGCTTCTGCGTCTTCGGGTCCCACACAAACGCGTAGCAGTCGCCGCCGAGGCCGGAGCTCACGGGCTCCACAAACCCCAGCACTGCGTTTGCTGCGACGGCAGCGTCGCACGCACTTCCGCCGCGCTTCAGGATGTCGATCGCCGTCTGCGTTGCCAGCGGATGCGCCGTGCCCGCCGCGCCGTTCAATCCCATCGCGGCCGAGCGCGTGGCGAAGCTTGCTCCGGCTGGCCGGTCGCCCGCATGCACGTCGGGCCGCGTGAACCGCTCCTGCCCCGGCGCCTGGAACTTTGGCAGTTCAGCCTCGGCCTGCGGGCCGTTCGCGCTCTGGGCATCCACATTCAAGCCGGGCAGCATCGCCGCTCCGGCGGCAGCTGCGGGCAACGTTTGGAGAAACTGACGGCGGCGCATTTCGGTCGCGATCTCCTCAGACAAGAGTTGCTGTCCAAGCTAACATCCCGCCCGCGTTGATACACTCAAGCCTGTCTCGCAATGAGTCTCAAAGCCAAGATCGAAGCCGTCATCTACGCCTCCGAAGAGCCCGTCACGCTCGCGCAGCTCGTCAGCCTGCTCGGTGAAGAGGGCCAGTCCGAACTTGTCTCCCTCGACGCCCGGCAGGAATCGCTTCCGCTCGACGAAGCCGCAGCGGACACTCCCGCCGACGCAGAAGTATTGAATGCCGAAACCCTGGGCGAACCGGTTGAGCCAGTGGCTGCAGAACCTCAGCTACCCGAGCTGAATGTCGCTGCCGGGGAGTCTGCAGAAGCCTCGCCTGAAGCAAGCGAAACGACTTCCGACGCCGACTCAAAGGCTGATGCCGCCGCCTCCGCGCGCAAACAGTCTCAAGACGCCCGCCGTCTCCGCGACTACTTCCGCTCCATCCTGGATCAGCTCATCGCCGACTACGCCTCTGACGAGCGCGGCCTGGAGATTCGTGAGGTGGCCGGCGGCTTCCGCTTTGCCACCAAGCCCGAGTACCACGACGCCGTCCGCGGCTTCGTCAAATCGCTCAAGCCGCCGATGAAGCTCTCGCTTCAGGCGCTGGAAACGCTTGCCGTCATTGCCTATAAGCAGCCCATTACCGCGCCTGAGATCTCCGAGATTCGCGGGGTCGACTCGGGCGGCGTCCTCGGCTCGCTCATGGCGCGTAAGCTCATCAATACTGCCGGCCGCAAGCAGGTGATCGGGCGGCCCATCCTCTACAAGACCACGAAGGACTTCCTCGTCCGCTTCGGCCTCAAAGACATCAACGAGCTCCCCAGCATCGAAGAGTTCGAGAAGATGTCGGCCGAGTTCGCCGAGGCTATTCAGGAGGAGATTCCCATGCCATCCGCTGAGGGAAGCCGCCGCCGCTCTGAGGAGGACGCCGGTGCAAACGTGCACGAATCGCAGGCTGACGGCGAACCGTACAGCGAAGAGAACCTCGACGACGACGGTCCCGCCTCAGCGGTCCCGGACGGCGCCGCCGACGAGGTCCTCATCGATGGACGCCTCTCTGGCCTGCCACCCAACTATGACGCTGAAGAAGAGCCCGTAGGCGATGCGGTCGACACGCCAGCCCTCGACGCTGAGATACAGTCGCAGGAAGAAGACGACGTCACCTAGAATCTGGTCCTATACTTTTGACCAAGCCGCAAGCCGGGCTCGCGCATCCCAACTTCGATGAAGCCCTTCTCCGACATCCCGCCGACCGACCCGCCTGACTTCGTGCCCGACCAGATGTCCGACGTCCTCGCCACGCCAGAGGGCGATGGCGAACATCTGCCCGATCAGCCTCTGAACCCTGCGTTCGTGACTACTCCGGAACGTCCGCGCGGCAACGAGCCGCATTACACTCTTCCGCTTCGCAAGGCCCTTGAGTAGCAGAATCACCGTTGCCGCCATTAGCTAGAAAGTGAACACCAGCCTCGCCAACACACGAAAGGCGCAGCCAAAGAGGCTGCGCCTTCGAGTTTTTTGCCTGCTCCGTTACTTCTGCGGGGGTGCTGGAGGCGGGGGAGGAGGAGGCGTTGGGTTGGACTGCGTGTTGGTCTGAGTCTCGGTGTGGGTGCGGCTCTGCCCGTCCGGGCTTACCGTATCCTGCGAGCTCGAGGTGGTGCGCTGGCCGGCGACCGGGTTGCCGTTGGCGTCATAGTGGTTGGCATCGGTCTTCTGCTGCGTCGTTACGGTCGTGCCGTCCGGCAGCGTGGTCTGCTGCGTCTTCCGTGCCTTGTGCTGCGTCTGGGTCTGGGTTTGTCCATAGGCATCCGTGGTCGTCGTGCTCTGTGTCGTCGACTGGCTGCTCTGCTGGTTCTGGGCGAGGGCGCCCGCCGTCAGAAACGCGAACGAAAGGGCGGTTGTTGCAAGGGGCTTCAGCAATCGCATACGGGTCTTCTCCTGATGCTGCTTCCGGGGGCCCGGCTCTTGATTCTGGTTCAGTTCCGGAAACGGCTACCGGAGCCCCGCTTTTACTGCGGCTCAATTTCAGCCACGAAGTCCTTGGATGGCTGGTCGCTCTCAGGTGAGGCCTGTAAAATCAGCTATTTTGCCATTGTCGCGGAGCGATAGACCGGGGTTTGGTTGCCTGTCTCCCCCTCCCCCGGCCTTTTTGCGCAAAATCTTCAAAACAAAAGATTTAGGGGTGGACCTACTGTGGCAAAGTCTTGAAAACAAAGGGCTCTGATGTTTACGGGCATCGCGCTCGGCGGAAGCTCTTCAATGCGCATGGTTTTATGTGCGATTGGCGAGCGTGGAGAGAGGGAGAGTGGCCGCATAATGAAGATTATGAAGCGAGCGATAGAGCGGGCGGACGAGCCTTCCCGAGCGGGCGAACGGCTGCAGAAGATCCTGGCGCAGGCGGGGATCGCCAGCCGCCGGGCGGCGGAGCAGATCATCCTCGAGGGCCGGGTTCAGGTGAACGGCCAGACCGTCACCGAGCTTGGAACGAAGGCCGACCTCAGCCGTGATCATGTCCGCGTGGACGGCAAGCTCCTCCACGGCCGAGAGGCGGAGCGCTACTTCCTGCTGAATAAGCCCCGCGGCTACGTGACCACGATGGAAGATCCGGAAGGCCGTCCCGACAGTCGCCAGCCTGCTCGGCGAATCCTCGCAGAAGAAGGTGACGGGCGAGCACAAACGGCTGCCCCGGCTCTATCCGGTGGGAAGGCTCGATTACCTGAGCGAAGGCCTGCTGCTGATGACCAACGATGGAGGGCTGGCGAACAGGCTCTCCAAGGCCAGCAACGGTGTGCAGAAGACCTACCTGGTGAAGGTCGCCGGCAAGCCTTCAGAAGAGGCCGTGCAGCAACTTCGCCGCGGGATCATGATCGACCGCGGGCGGCTGAACGAGGTCCGCGCCGGACGCCGCGACCGCATCATGACGCAGCCGGCGAAGATCGAAGAGGTCCGAGGCGGCGACAACCCGTGGTTCGAGGTGACGCTGACGGAGGGCCGCAACCGGCAGCTGAGGAAGATGTTCGAGGAGGTCGGCCACCACGTCGAGAAGATCCGGCGCATCGGCTACGGCGCGCTGACGCTGGATGTGCCGCCGGGTGGTTTCCGCGAACTGACGCAGGGTGAGGTGCAGGCCCTGAACCGGGCGGCGGCGGGGAAGTCGGTGGAGCGGAAGAAGACGCTGCCCGAGGCAGCGCAGCTGAAGAAGCCCGTGCCGCCGAAGAGGAAGCGGCCAGGTGGCGCGGGAAGTGGATCGGTGCGGTCAGATTCCGGCAGGGGTCAGCGGAGGCCGAGCCGGTAGGCCCGAAATACAGAGGTCCTTCGCCTACGGCTCAGGATGACGGCGTTTTTGATTGCTCAACGGACGCGGCTCGCGAAGCTAGTCCGCGAGCCGGCACCCGAGGAATGACTGCCGATTAGTGAGCCCACTCGATGTGGCTGACGACGAGGGTTGAGGGGCACTTGCCGGTTTCGGCGCCGAACTGCGTTGCACCGCCGGTCTGGCGGCCGGGCTTGAGCGGCTCCATGAGCAGGTCGCGGCCAGTGTTCTGGGTCTGCTGGACGGACGACGTGTAGTTATAGGTGAACTCCAGCGAACGGAGCGTGGTGCTGCCGTTGTTGCGGATCATCCACGTGCACATGTTGTCGTTGACCTGGCTGAAGCTGACCTCAACGCCGTTGGCGTTGGGGAGGGCCATCCAGGGGCTCCAGCTGGCGTGGGTCGCGGCTTTGGCCAGCGAGGGGACAAGGACGGAGATTGCGAGGGCGATGAGAGCAATTTTCACGAGCTTGAGCATAAGAGCCTCTCCTAATAGCGAATGGCGACGTTCTGAATCCGGCGGTCCGGCCACAGGCTCGGGAAACTCCATCCGGCCTCAGAAGCGCTGCTTTGCGAACCAGGTTTTGTTCCTGGCATTCGCGAGTGTGCTTCAAAGGGCCAGCAAATACGAGTAACTCGCATGAGCCTTGGACCTTAGTGGTACGTGCTAGTCCGAATTGGGGGTTGCCAAATTCGTTTCTTCGTGCTTCTTGTGATTCCGAGTATAGAGGTCATGTCCCAACTCGCAACATCTCTCTTGGTCACACTTTGGTACTGTCACCAGAAAGTGACCTAAGAGGGCAACCTTTTTCGTGTCATCGTCGCGGAATGTTGTTGAGGGAGCAATCGCAGGAAACAACCGAAGGGTCGTATTGCCCTTCCAATGTTCTCGAGGTGACTTTATGCGCAAGTTGAATGTCTTTGTACCAGCGATTGCCGCGGCTGCCCTGGCTTTTGGCACAGCGGTTCCCAGTTCGGCCCAGGTGGGGATAGGAGTGAATATCGGCCCCGCCCCCGCGTGCCCGTACGGCTACTATGAGGCGCCGCCGTATAACTGCGCGCCGTATGGCTATTACGGACCGGAGTGGTTCTCGAGCGGGGTCTTTATCGGGGCTGGACCTTGGTTCCACGGCGGCCATGAGTTCTACGGCCACGTCGACAATCGCTATGGCGTGGAGCACTACCACGGACCGTATCCGAGCCATGAGGAGCACTTTGACTCGCACCGTGACTTCCATGAGTTCCACGGGAACGAGATGAGAGACGGCCGCGGGCACACGAAAGGCCACTAGAGGCGACTAAGGATTCGAGGCAACACGACTGCGGGGTGACCTAAGGGTCACCCCGTTTCTCTTGCGGATCAATTCGGGGCTAGCTCCAGTCGTCGCGGACGGAGGTTTCGTCGGCCATGATCTGGTCGAAGTGGTCGGCTTTTTTGATGAGGATGTCGCCGAGGGATTCCGCCTGGCGGAGCAGAATGGCCTGCAAACGAACCAACTCGAGCATGGCGAGGAAGGTGCAGATCAGAGCGCGCTCGGAGCGGGTGTTCTGGAGCAGCTTGCGCAGGCTGACGGGGCGATCCTCCATGGTGAGGCGGCGCTTGACGAAGTCGATCATCTGGCCGACGGTGACGGTGTCCTCGTCGATGGTGTGGACGGGACGGTCGCGGAGGCGCTGCAGGATGTCCTGGAAGACGCGGACGAGGTCGACGGTGTCGGCGGCGATCTCGCGGTCTTCATCGGTCGATTCGAGGCCCTGATCTTTGAGGAACTGCTTGAGGCCGGGCTGGGTCCAGGTGGCCTCTTCGATCTGCTGCTTCTGGCTGAGCATCTGCGCGGCGGCCTTGAAGCGCTCGTGCTCGAGGAGGCGCTCGACGAGCTCGCGGCGCGGGTCTTCGGCGTTGCCGAGGTCGCCGAGCTCCTTGGGGTCGCGCGGGAGGAGCATGCGGGACTTGATGTGGATGAGCAGCGAGGCGGTGTAGACGAACTCGCCGGCGGAGTCGATGTCGGTTTGTTGCAGGTGGCGCGTGTACTCGAGGAACTGCGCGGTGATGCGCGCGATGGGGATGTCGTAGATGTCAATGTTCTGCTTGCGGATGAGGTCGAGCAGGAGGTCGAAGGGGCCGTCGTAGACCAGGCCGACGGTGACGTTGAAGGGGGATTGAGAGGCTTCTTCGGGGGTCGGTTTTGCGGCGGGCTTTTTTGGCTCTTCGGACGGAGGAGTTTGCGGGGATTCGAGGCGGAAGGATTCCGAGGTGGCGGAGTCCTGTGCTGGCTCCGAGGTTTGCGTGGATTCGGCGTTCAGCTCTGAGCTGTCAGCTTCGGGCTGTGAGGTTTGTTCCTGCGGAACGGCCGGGTTTTGATCTTCTGCAGCCATGCTTATGCGAGTCCCATGGCGTGTTCGACTTCGGCGAGCGTTTCGGCGGCGCGTTTCGTGGCGCGCTCCTTGCCGTTGGCGAGCACGTCTTTGACGACGGAGGGGCGGCGCTCGAGGTCGCGGCGGTGCGTCCTGGATCGGGGCGATGGTGCGGATGATGGCGTCTGCCGCCCAGCTCTTGCACTCGATGCAGCCGATGCTGGCTCGCGTACAGCCATCGTAGACCTTGGCGATGGTCTCGGGATGGGAGAAGACCTTGTGGAGATCGCCGACGGGGCAGAGGTCGGGGTTGCCGGGGTCGTCGCGGCGGACGCGCGCGGGGTCGGTGACCATGGTCTTGAGCTTGGCGCGGAGGCTGTCTTCGGGCTCGGAGAGCGAGATGGTGTTGTTGTAGCTCTTGGACATCTTGCGGCCGTCGAGCCCGGGGAGCTTGGGCGAGGGCGTGAGCAGGACGTTGGGCTCGGGGAGGATTTCGCCGCGGCCGAAGGGCGAGAGCTTCTTGGTCTGCTGCGCGGCGGTGAAGAGCTGGTGAGGCGTGAAGTCGGTGCGAGTGGAGTTGGGGGGCTCGCCGGCGAGCTTGCGGGCCTTTTCGAGGATGGCGGGCAGCTCCCAGGGCGCGGCCTCGGGCGACATGTAGAACTCGCCGGGGTAGAGGCCGTTGAAGCGGCGGGCGACCTCGCGGGTGAGCTCGACGTGCGCGACCTGGTCGGCGCCGACGGGGACGAAGTCGGGCTTGTAGAGCAGGATGTCGGCGGCCTGGAGGAGCGGGTAGCCGAGGAAGCCGTAGGTGTTGAGATCTTTTTCGGTGAGCTGCGCCTGCTGGTCCTTGTAGGAGGGCACGCGCTCGAGCCAGCCGAGGGGCGTGAACATGCCGAAGAGGAGCGCGAGTTCGGCGTGCTCGGCGACGTCCGACTGCTTGAAGATGACGGAGCGGCCGGGGTCGAGGCCGGCGGCGAGGAAGTCGAGGGCGATCTCGAAGATGTTCTGCTGCACGCGGCTGGGGTCGGCGTAGTCGGTGGTGAGGGCGTGCAGGTCGGCGATGAAGAAGTAGCAGTCGTAGTCGTGCTGGAGGTGGACCCAGTTGTGCAGCGCACCCATGTAGTTGCCGAGGTGAAGGCTGCCGGTGGGTCGCATGCCGGAGAGTACACGGGGGCGTGGTGCTGTGCGGGAAGGGTGCGGAGAGCTCATGGATTCAGAAGTCTTAGGATAGCAGCGGCCGGGGCGCGACCGGGCGGTCAGAGCGTGAAGAGCATGGTGTTGAAGATCGTCATCAAGGGGGCGAAAAACAGCATGATGACGCCGTAGCCGAGAAAGAAGAAGGCGAACATCAGATAGATGCCCAAGCGCTGGTAGGTCTGCGCGGCGTTGTAGGGGAGGTAGTGCATGAGGATCTTGCCGCCGTCGAGGAACGGGAGCGGGATGAGGTTGAAGACGAAGAGCAGCAGGTTGACGAGGATGCAGAAGTAGAGGAAGAGATAGAGCGGGAAGATCGCCGGGAGGTTGTTCATAGGCACGAGGAGGTTGCGCTGCGCCAGTTGCGAGGCGATGACGAGCGAGAGGGTGGAGTCCTGCTGCGTGTGGCGCAGGATAACGAGGACGATGAGCGCGATGATGGCGGCGAGGAGTTGCACGCCGGGGCCGGCGAGGGTGGCGAGCATTTCATCGCGTGAGGGGTTGCGGAAGTTGCGGGACGTCATGGGGACGGGCTTGCCCCAGCCGAGCACGAGCGGCGAGCGGAAGATGAAGAGGATCGGCCAGATGGCCATGCCGAAGAGGTCGAAGTGCTTGGCCGGGTTCATGGAGATGCGGCCCATCATGCGGCCGGTGGGGTCGCCGAGGCGGTTGGCCATCCAGGCCTGGGCGGAGTCGTGCAGCGAGATGGACAGGACCATCACGACGAGCTCAAAGATGACCAGAGCAAAGGTGAGAGGCATCGTCTCCTAGAGTACCGGAGGGTTTTGACCTGGATGAGGGCGTTCGGTCGAACTATTTTGTTGTGAGGGACATTCGGTAACAGGTAGCATCCGCCGATGACCTCAAATTCTCTGCAGGTTTTTCAAAGCTACGCAGACGCGTGGAACCGGCATGATGCGGACGGGATTGTCGCGACCTTTGCCGAGGGCGGAACGTACACCGATCCGACGACGCCCGGGCCGCTGACGGGAGCGGCGATTGGTGCATATGCAAGCGGGCTTTGGAGCGCGTTTCCGGACCTGTCGTTTGAGATGGGGCGGATGATGGAGGGTGAGGGCGGCGCGCTGTCGGCAGAGTGGGTGATGCGGGGAGTGAACTCGGGGTCGATGATGGGCCTGCCGCCGACGGGGCGCGCGGTGGAAGTGCGCGGAGTGGACATCGCCGTGGTGGAGGACGGGAAGCTGCGTTCGGTGCAGGGGTACTTCGATGCGGGGGCCGTGCCGCGGGCGCTGGGACTGGATGTCATTGTGCAGCCGCATGCGATTGGGCCGTTCGAGTTCGGCACAGGGATTCGCGTGAGCAATGGAAGCAAGGCAGTTCCGGGAGCTTTCGGCATCACGTTTATCTCCGCGCGCGACAAGCAGGACGAGCTTGCGATCCGCGAGAGCAGCCGGAAGATCCTGGAGGAGACGCTCGCCATTCCTGGGTTCATCAGCGCGGTGACGGTGACGGCCGGAGACCGGATGATGACGATTACGGCGTGGGAGACGCCGGAGTCGATGAAGCCGCTGATGCAGATGGGCGAGCACCGCGCGGCGGTGGGGCGGTACTTCGGGACGGCAGATTATGGCTATGGTGGGATGACGGGCGTGTGGACACCGCATCATCTCGGAGCGCGGCGCGTGCGGTGCCTGGAGTGCGACAAGATGGCCTCGGTTGAGGTGCCGGATGGGAAGTGCACGTGCGGTTCGGTGCTGCCGGAACCGCTGGCGTATTGGTAGACGGCTGGCGCTATTTGGTGAGACCGGGTTGGCGAGTCCCGCTTGGCGGGGACGCCGCGGTAGCGAGGCCGAGCGCGTCGCGCGGCGGAGAACGGTATGTAGTGCAAAGGTTTGTTGTTAGGAGCATGAGTGCGGGGGTAGTCTAGGCGGCAACCGAGGTCGGCAGCGGAGGTCGCGATTGCCAGGACGACTTCGAAGGCGGATGCGACTGCGAACGGTCGCTTGAGGCTGGGTCTGAGACTTTCAACCGCAATCACTTGGCGGAACAGAGCTATCCATGACGACATCATCGAACCTAGCAAGCGCCTACGGTACGCAGATGGCGAAGTACTTCACCATGAACCAACCGCCCCATGTTGCCATCGATTCTGCGGTTTCCGTCGTCAGGCCACAGCTGGCGATTACCCGGCTGATTGCACGCAGTGGTATCCCGCCGATACGAACTGCGTCCATCCCCTCTGAAAAGGCCTACGTTGTTTCGGTTCATCTTAATCATGCGAATTCCGGGGAATGGGAACTTTGGACCGATGAAAAGCTACACAAAAACGGGGGCATGGCCGGTGGGCGGAGTCGCAATGTGCGACCTGGAGTCAAATTCGAGTATTCGAAATCCGGGCCCGATCGACTGGATCCACTACCACGTTCCGCGTGCAACCCTGGATTCCCTCACGGACGATGCCGGAACGCCAGAGCCAAGCGTCTCCACTGCGTTTATGGAACTGCCGACCCGACACTCCATCACCTGACGCAAGCGATCTTGCCGTGCCTCAATAGGCCCGAGATGTTCTCTCAGTTGTTCATCGATTCCTTTACCTTGATGATTTGTTCGCACCTTGTCGGGCGATACGCTCAGATTCGTGAAGCTGTCCCGCGATTCAAGGGCGGTCTGGCGCCGTGGCAAAGTCGCCGCGTTGTGGATTTGTTCCACGAGCACTTGGACGGTGCACTTAATAACTCGAAACGCTTGCCGATGAATGCGGGCTTTCCGTCAGCCATTTTGCACGATCCTTCAGGAGATCGTTTGGGACCTCCGCACATCGCTACCTGATTCTGAAGCGCGTTGAGATCGCGAAGGCCCTTTTGTCAGAAACGAATTACTCGTTGGTGGACGTTGCCGCGCAGACTGGATTTTCCGATCAAGCCGCGCTTACCCGGGCGTTTGCAAATGTTGTCGGTGCGACTCCGGCAAAGTGGAGGCGTGAACACTCACGCCGCAGGACTTTTGTCGAAATATCCCAACACCAATCGCTTCAACCCTACGAATAGATCCCATCCTCAAGTCGAGGATCAGTGGCGGTATTGCTCGGAATCGTCCCGTAGCAATATCGTCGCGTATTTGAGATTGGGTTGGAGTCTTCGGGTTGACCTCGAAAGTGATCCTCCCGCTTTGTGCTCTGCATTTGAGCAGGAATCGACAAAAGTGGTCCGTGTTTTCAATCGTGCCGCGCTCGTTCGTGACTATGTTGATCGCAAGAGCAATTCGGCGCGAAGGCGTTCGACTTCGAAAATCAACTGATCCGAGTGGATCTCTACCGTAAAGGAGAGTGGTCGTGAAACAGCCTATTAAGAATGTGGTTCTGGTGCATGGAGCTTTCGCGGATGGCTCCGGCTGGAAAGCCGTCGCTGACATCCTCAAGAAGGATGGCTACAAGGTCTCGGTGGCGCAGCCTCCCGAAACTTCGTATGCCGACGACCAGAAGTACACGAAGGCCGCAATCGACGCCATGGGCGGCCCAGTGGTTCTGGTCGGCCACAGCTACGGCGGGTCCATCATTACCGAGGCCGGCAATCATCCAAACGTTGCGGCGCTCGTTTATATTGCCGCCTTTGCTCCCGATGAGGGTGAGAGCTGTGCGTCGATCGAACAGGCCCTGCCGCAAGCGTCTACGGCGTTCCAATCGGACAGTAACGGGCTTTGGTGGATAGACCAGGCACATTTCGTGGCTGACTTCGCGGCGGACATCCCACGGGATGAGGCGGAGTTCATGGCTATATCGCAGGTGCCGATCTCTACCGACTCGTTCACCCATCAGGTCAAGAATCCCGCCTGGAAGCACAAGCCGACCTGGTACATGGTGGCCAGCGAAGACCGATCGATCAATCCGGATCAGGAGCGCATGATGGCGAAGCGCGCGAAGGCCAAGACGGTCGAAGTGAAGTCGAGCCATGTGGCCTACATGTCTCACCCGAAGGAAGCAGCCCAGCTCATCGAAGAAGCTGCCAACTCCGTAATGAGCAGGCAAAGCTCTCGGACAAAATGATCTCCGCCGAGCCGGTTACGGTCCGCTGAGACTCGGTAGCGATATAGCCCCCACCTGAGGATGGCGAGATGAAGGATTCCATCAGCATAAAAGGACGGGATGGCACGTTCGCCGCCTATATCGCAAAACCGAAAACCTTGCCGGCTTCGGCTGTTGTCGTTCTGCAGGAACTGTTCGGCGTGAACGCCGACATTCGCGAGCACTGCGACGCATTGGCAGAACAGGGTTTCCTTGCTGTCGCTCCAGACCTGTTCTGGCGGCAGGAGCCGGGCGTCGACCTGAACGTCACCTCCGAAGCCGACTGGGACCGGACGTCAACGAGCAGTCATCGGCAGCCGTTCAGCAGAATCTGGCAGCCGTGTAGACGCGGATTCCGCCGTTACTTTTGCAGCTTCGGCTTGGCGGGGATGCCGAGGGCGACGGTGTGGGCGGGGATGTCGCGGGTGGCGAAGCCGAGGGCGCCGAGCATGGCGTCGGGGCCGACCTTTGTGCCGGCGAGCACGGTGGCGTGGTAGGTGATGCGGGCGCGGGGGCCGATCTCGGTGCGGAGGTTGGAGACGTTGCGCTGGTCGACGAGATCGTGCGTGTGCGAGTAGATGTTGGCGTAGTCGCTGATGCTGGTGCCTTCGTGGAGGGTGATGCCGCCGCGGTCGTCGAGCAGGACGTGGCGGTGGATCCAGCAGTCGTCGCCGATCTCGAGGTTGTAGCCGTAGCTGAACTGGACGTGCTGGAAGATGCGGACTCGCTGGCCAAGGCGCGCGAAGATGTGACGGCCGAGCACGGCGCGGAGGCGCTCGCCGAGCCACTGGTTGGCGCCGAGGGGGCTGGCGTCGAACTGCAGCCAGAGCCAGATGAGCGGCTTGCGCGGATAGTAGCGCGCGGGGTCCATGTCGCCGTAGTACTCGGGTTCGAGCGTGATGTTGCGGGGGTCGAGGGCCGCGCGGACGATGGTGCTCGCGGACTGCGGGAGGATGTTGCGAAGGGTGTCGCGGACGATCTCGCTGCGAGCTTCGTAGGTGGTCTCGCGGGTGAAGCTGGAAGTCCAGCAACGCGAGCCATTCGCTGTAGAGATGCTCGGCTTCAGAGCTCGGGCGAGGGTCGCGATAGTCGAAGACGGGCATGAGTTGGGTTACTCGATGGCGAAGACGGCGTAGACGGTGGCGGAGGTCTCGATCTGGCGCGGGTTGATGGCGAGGGGTGGCGCTGGGGCGGCGGCCTTGGCTTGCACGGCCATCATCGGCATTGGACGGATGGGCTCGGCCTGGACCTGGTTGCTGGCGTAGAGCAACTGGCCGAGATGAACGTTGAGGCCGGCTGCCATGGCCTTCGCCTGCGTCTGGGCGCGTTGCAGCGCCTTGGCTGCAGCCTCGGCGGAGGCGACGTTGGGGTCCTTGAGACTCCAGTCGATCTGGCCGGATTTGTTGGCGCCCGCCCTGGCGGCGATGTCCAGAACGCGGGCGGCGTCGTCTGCGGTGGTGCGGACGGTCCAGCTCTGCTGGGCGACGAAGGCCCGGCTGGCGCGCTCCGAGACGGGGAGCTGGCTGAGCTGATAGTTGTCCATGGGGGCGACGGACTGTTGCTCGCTCTCGATCATGTCCTTGGCGACATTGGCAGAGCGGAGCGCGTCGATGATGGCGTTTGAGGCCTTCGACGCGGTGGCATATGCGGTCGGCTGGTCGGGTCCATAGAGTTCGTAGCCGATGTGCACGGTCGCGACGTCGGCCTGGTGGAGTACACGATCCGTCGCGGTGATCGCTATGGAGCGGACACCTTTGGCGATGATGGACGAGGAGTCGTCCTGGGCGTGGGCTGAAGCCGTGGCGGCGAGAGACGTGAGGGCGAATAGCGCGAGGGTGAGAGGAACTCGAGCTCTGGTCATTGGTCCGCTGGTCGTTAGTCCGCTGGTCATTGGTCCTCCTGGCGATCGAGAAGGTCGGAGAGAGTTTCCTTGTGTCTGGGCTTGGCGGTGGCCTTTTGCTTGGGGTCCGGCAAGGCGCGGGAGGGTGGAGGCGTGCCGAGGCGTTCGCGGGCGTTGGCCTTGACGGCCTTGGTGGCCGAGAATGTCGCTTTCTTCGCCTTCGCCATTTGCCAGTCGACCTCCCCGAAGATTCAGCGTACCCCAGAGTTGCATGGGGGATGTAGCATACTTCGCGGAAGTTCCGGCAACGAGGTGTAGCATCCTAGCGGATAGAGAGAAGACGCTCGGAGGGGAGCATGGAAGAGCGCGATTTTTTTGATGAGAGGACAGAACAACGGAACCACACGATGACCTGCCCGCACTGCGGGCAGGCGGCGGAGTATCAACTGAGCTGGCTGATCCGAAGCAAGCGGCCCCAGCTTCCGCGGGGGGCCGACGAGCGTGATCGCGCGCGGTTTGCGAAGGCGCAGAGCTATATGGTCCGGCGGGATGACATGGTGGGCTGCAAGAACATCCGCTGCCGCAAGCGGTTCGATGTGGCGGGGATTCAGTCGGTGGCGTTCCTGTAAGCGGCGGGCGCTGACCAGCGGGATGGGCCTGTGGTGTAATAGAAGGCGTTAGCGATGCCCGCGGCGCGAGATGCGCGGCGGGCGATGTGAGCACTCTCGAAGGAGTCGTAACGAATGGCGAACACCGTCCTGCCTGCGGAAGAGCGCGACCTTAGCCCGGCGCAAGTGGATCAACTGGACCGCCGTCGGCGGCGTGGGCAGCTTCTGCTGGTGATGGGTACGCAGTTTCTGCTGATCGCGATTTTGGTGACGCTGTGGGCGGGACAGGATGCGACGTACTCGCCTGGGTGGGCGCACCCGATGCTGTACTGGGACATCCTGCTGTTCGTGCTGGCGGCGATCTGCTATGTATCAGGGATCAAGCTGCGGGCGGGCCTCAACGAGTTCTTTAGCTATTGAGAGACAAGCAGAGCAGTATTTAAAATTTCAGCGTTCAGCGCGGCGAGCTTCGGCTCGCCGATTGCTTTTGGTGTGGGCGGAGGGCTGCGCGTTCTGTTGCGGGCCTGCTATTGTGACTTCGTTGCGCGGAGGAGTACGTGGTCGTTGAGATTGCGCGGGTGGGCGCGCTTGCGTCGATAGAGCTGGCGGAGCCGCTGCACTTTTCAGTCGCGGAGATGGCGGCGCTGATTGGGGCGTGTGGGCTGTCGCTGGGTGTGTTCGTGTGGCGGATGCGGCCGATCGCCGGGAACATTCTGCGTGCGAAGAAGGATGTTGGATTTTCGCTGACGCATGTGGGGCGGCGGGTGTGGGAGTTCTTCTCCGAGGTGATTTGCCAGAGCAAGGTCATCCGGCAGCGGCCGCTGCCAGGGCTGGCGCACGCGTTTGTGTTCTGGGGATTTCTGGCGTTCGCGCTGGTGACGACGAACCATGTGCTGACCGGGCTGCGGGTGGGCGTGTTGCAGCATACGGGGATCGTGGGGGAGTTCTACTTCGACTTCGTGGCGTTGTGGGCGCTGCTCGTGGCGGTGTCGATTGCGGGGCTGTTTGTGCGGCGGTTTTTTGTGCGGCCGCGCTGGCTGGGGAAAAAGATCTCGATTGAGTCGGGTGTGATTGCGGGGCTGATCTTTCTGCTGATGGTGAGCTACCTGGCGGCGTTTACGCTGCCTGCCGATAGCGCATCCCTGAAAGCCTGGTGGTGGGTGCATACGCTCGCGCTGCTGGCGTTTCTGCCGATCATTCCGGGAACGAAGCATCTTCATCTGGTGCTGAGTCCGCTGACCGTGTTTTTGAAGCGCGATGGGTTCTCGGATATTCCGAAGCTGGATGAGTCGGAGACGGAAGAAGACTTTGGGCTGCTGGCGGGCAAGGACCTGACGCAGATCGTCGCGCTGCAAGCGTACAGCTGTGTGGAGTGCGGGCGGTGCACGGAACATTGTCCGGCGGCGAATACGGGGAAGGTTCTGAACCCTAAGGAGATTGCGCTGGGTGTGCGCGAGTATCTGAAGGAGTTTGGGCCGGCGAGTGACAGGCCGCTGCTGAATGAGTTGCGTGAGGATTCTGAGCATCCGTCGAATCCGTCGCCGGATAATCCGGCGGCGAACTGGTTGTCGATGGAGGCGGCGTTTGAGTGCACGACGTGCGGGGCGTGCGAGTTCCAGTGTCCGGTGGGTGTGCAGCATCTGCCGATCATTGTTGGGCTGCGGCGCGGTGCGGTGAACACCGGTGCGTGGGAAGACAAGTACGGCACGAAGCTGTTTCTGGCGCTGGAGAAGCAGGGCAATGCGCTGGGCCTGTCTGCGATGGAGCGCGACAAGTTCGTCGAGCGGGAGCAGTTGCCGGTCTTCGATGGCACGCAGGAGTACTGCCTGTGGCTGGGATGCATGGGTGGCTACGATCCGAAGGGACGCGAGATCATTGCTGATTTCGCGCGCGTGATGCGGCACCTGGGCACGAGCTTTGGTGTGCTGCGCAAGGAGAAGTGCACGGGCGATCCGGCGCGGCGGCTGGGGAATGATCTTGTGTTTGGCTCGCTCGCGGAGCAGGGGTTGAAGGCGTTTGCGCAGGCGAAAGTCCAGAAGATTGTGGCGATCTGCCCGCACTGCGTGCGGACGATTGCGACGGACTGGCGCGAGTATGGAGTGGCTCCGGAGATTGAGCATCATTCGGAGTTCATGGCGAGGCATGCGCATCTGCTGCCGCAGAGTGATGGCGGGGCGATTGTGTATCACGATCCCTGCTACCTGGGGCGGTATCGCGATGTCTATGACGAGCCGCGTGCGGTGGTGAAGAAGAGTGGAGAGCTGGTGGAGGCGGAGCGGCATCGTGAGCGGAGCTTCTGCTGCGGAGCGGGCGGTGGACTGGCGTTTCTGGGAGAGGAGCCGGGCGAGCGTGTAAGCAATGTGAGGGCGAAGGAGCTGTTGGCGACGGGAGCGAAGACGATTGGCACAGCATGCCCGTTCTGCAACACCATGTTCCGCGATGCGACGGCGGCGGTTGATGGTGGATGCGCCGACGGCTGTGCTGGATATCGCACAGCTCACAGCGCGATCGCTTGTGAATGCCAGTGCAAAGACAGACGAGACGGCGATGCGATAGCCTTCGGTTGCGTGCGTTGAGCGCGACGGAGATTCGATGAAGATTGTTGTGGCGGTGAAGCAGGTGCCGGAGCGCGATGCTCCGGTGCGTGTGGCAGCGGACGGGCGCGGCGTCGATGCAGGGGATGCGTGGACGATGAATGAGCCGGATGCGTATGCGCTGGAAGAGGCGCTGCAGTTGAAGGAGCGCGTGGGCGAGGGCGAGGTGGTGGTGCTGTCGGCCGGGCCGGAGCGCGTGGAGTCGACGCTGCGCGAGGCGCTGGCGAAGGGCGCGGATCGAGCGCTGCACATCGTGACGCCGGAGGACGGTGCGGGGTCGCTGGCGGAGCGCGACACGCTGGGTGTGGCGCAGATGCTTGCAGAGGCTGTGCGGGGAGAGTCGCCGGATATTGTGCTGACGGGACTGCAATCGGATGATCTGGGCGCGGGGCAGACGGGTGTTGTATTGGCGGAGTTGCTCGGGCTTCCGCATGTGACGCTGGTGTTGAGCGTGGAGGCCAGCGCGGGGGCGAAGGAGATTCGGGTGAAGCGGGAGCTCGAGGATGGATGGTTTCAAAACATCGAGATGCCGGTGCCGGCGCTGCTTACGATTCAATCTGGAGGAAACAGGTTGCGCTACGCGACGCTGATGGGCATCAAGCGCGCACGTTCGAAGGAGACGAAGCAGTCGGAGGCTGCGGCGGCGAGTGCGCGGCATGATGAGATTGTCCGCGTCGCGATGCCGGAGCGCACGAGACAGACGGAGATGTTGACGGGAGCTGCGGACCAGATTGCAGAGAAGCTTGTGGAGCGGCTGAAGGCGGAGGTTGGGATCTGATGAGCAGCGTTCTTGTGGTGATGGAGCAGGCGGGGGGCGGAGGGTGGCATCGCATCAGCCGTGAGGCGCTGGCTGCGGGCAAGCGGCTGGCAGCCGAGACGAACATCCCGTGCGCGGCGGCGGTGCTGGGAACAACAGATGCGCTTGCGACGCTGACGGCGGAGCTGGCGGGGGAGGGTGTGGCGACGGTGTGGGCGGTGGAGCATCCGCTGCTCGATCGCTATACGGCGGATGCGTTCGTGGCGGCTTTGCAGCAGCTTGTTGCGGAGGTGAAGCCGGCGTTTGTGGTGTTTCCGCATACGTACCAGGTGCGCGATTATGCGCCGGCGCTGGCGACGCGGATGAACGATGTGCTGGTGAGCGATGTCATCGCGATGCATGCCGATGATGGAGGCGCGACCTTCACGCGGCAGTGGATGGGCGGCAAGTTGAATGCGCAGTATCGGCACGTGGGCAGCGGGCCGTGCTTTGTTTCGGTGCAGGCGGGAAGTTTCAAAGCGGAGACGGCCGATGCCGGGGCTGCTGCGGGAGAGGTGAAGCAGTTTTCTCCGAAGCTGGAGGCTGCGCAAATTCGTACGAAACCGGGCGAGCCGTTCCGCGAGGCGGCGCGCACGGTCGATCTTGGTTCCGCGCAGGTGATTGTGAGTGTGGGGCGTGGGATTGGCGAGCAGGACAACCTGAAGATTGTCGAGGAGCTGGCGAGCGTGCTGGGTGCGGAGCTAGCGGCATCGCGGCCGATCTGCGACGCGGGATGGCTGCCGATGGAGCGGCAGGTGGGGAGCTCGGGCCAGACGGTGGCGCCGAAGGTGTATGTCGCGGTTGGAATTTCGGGGGCGATTCAGCACCTTGTGGGCATGAAGGGCGCGCGCACCGTAATCGCCATCAACAAGGATGCGGATGCGCCGATCTTCGAGGTGGCGGATGTTGCAGCGGTGGGCGATCTGTTTGAGATTGTTCCGGCGGTGACGCGCGCGCTGAAAAAGTGACGGAGAAAATGTTCGCCACGTAACGCGACTTAATTCGCGATTTTGTGACTAACTGCGTCCATTGGCGACAAAATCGCGTCATACTTGAGATAACGTGCGACGGATGAGCCAACGCGAGCTTGGCGGTGGACCGCGGCCTACCTGGCTGCGTGTCGCTGCGATGCTTTGCGTGCTGCTGGTTGGCGTTGCCGGGATTGCCCAGGCTGCGCACATCCACGGCGAGTGGCTTCCGAGTTCAGCGATCCAGGCGGCGGCACATACAGCGCTTTCACCGGCAGTTGGTGAGGATGCGTGCCCCCTGTGCGTCGCGATGCACTCGGCGCTTCCGGTAACGGGCTTCGCCGCGCTGCTGGTAGCACTGTTGCTTGAGTGCAACCTGCTGCTGGTATCGACGCATAAGCCTCAAGCTCTGTGGTACTTCGCGGCTTTCAGCCGGCCCCCACCCTCCCGCTAATTCTTAGAGCCCTTCCTGTGACGCCGACGCTCTTCTGATGAGCGATGCGTCGGCATCACCGTCCGCTCTTCCGGCGTTCGCGAAAAGAACGCTGGTGGCTCTTCGCCGGATGTGTTGAACGCTGTCCGGCTTCTGCCTTTGAGACAGGGGTCAGTCCTATGAAGACATTTCGAATTTGCCGCCTGCTGTGCGGTGTAGTGAGCGCCATCGCGCTCACCTTTGCGGTCGTCGGCCACGCGCAAAGCAACTCTGGATCAATAAGCGGCGCTGTTACCGATGCAACGGGTGCGGTGATCCCGAACGCCAAGGTTACGCTCGGGAACACTGTCAGCGGGTACACGCGCACGGAGACCACGACAATGCGGGGCACTTTCAGTTTGTGAATGTGCCGTTCAATCCCTATCAACTAACGGTTGCGGAGTCGGGCTTTCAGACGGTTCAACAAGCGTGTCGAAGTGAACTCAACTGTCGCGCAGACGATTCCCGTGACGCTGAAGGTTGCCAGCTCTTCGACGGAAGTAACGGTGGAAGCGCCGGTGGATCTCACCGAGCAGGACCCGAATCGCACATACGGATATCGATCGCTCGACGATTCAGCGAATGCCGATCGATAGCAGCTCGTCATCAGCTGAGCGGCAATTGTGACGACGCTCTCGCCGGGCGTTGCGGCTGACTCGAATGGATTGCTGCATGGCCTCGGGGATCATAACGAGGTGTCGTTCTCGATCGATGGGCAGCCGATTACGGATCAGCAGAGCAAGGTGTTTTCGAACCAGGTGCCGGCGTCTGCGCTGCAGTCGCTGGAGGTGATCGAGGGTGCGCCACCGGCAGAGTACGGAGACAAGACGAGCCTTGTCATCGTCGCGACGACGCGGTCAGGCCAGGGCGTGACGACGCCAACGGGTGAGGTCTCGCTCTCCTATGGGAACTTTGGGACCAGTAATCTTTCGGCGGAGCTGGCGTATGGCGGAGCGAACTGGGGCAACTTCATCTATGGCG
Organism: uncultured Acidobacteriaceae bacterium; assembly: GCA_963729675.1. GTDB lineage: Bacteria > Acidobacteriota > Terriglobia > Terriglobales > Acidobacteriaceae > Granulicella. The sequence continues at coordinate 176,859 of CAVSOV010000018.1, read as the reverse complement.
AGCGGGCTGCAGTCCGGACGATTCCTGGATGCGCCGGAGTTTGCGGTCTATCGCGACAAGGGCAACGAGGAGAACCTGTTCGATCGCTTCGATTACACAGTGAGCAATGTGAGCTCGATCCACACGAACGCGCAGTACACGCGTTCGTGGTTTCAGACGCCGAACAGCTACGACACGGAGTACGGGTACGTGCAGAACGGCCTGACGACCGGGCCGACCGACCAGCGGTCGAAGATCGAGACCGTGGATCTTTCTCCGACGTACACGCGGACGTTCGGGACCAAGAGCGTATTGAACTTCGCGCCGTACATTCCGGCGGGACTCCTATAGCTACTATCCAAGTAACGATTTACTGAACGACCTCGGGCCGATTCAGCAGGAGACCGCGATTCAGGACCGGTCGCTGACGAACGCGGGCGTGCATGCGGATATCTCGTACGTGAGCGGGCACAACAATGTGAAGGCCGGAGGGATGTATCAGCAGACGTTCCTGCGCGAGAACGACACGCTGGGGATTGTGGACCCGGCCTTGAATGCGCCGTGCGTGGATGCCGACGGCAACCCGGTAACAGCTTCGTCGGGCACTCTTCCGTGTGACACGGACGGATACTCAGTGAACCCGAACTACAACCCGGTGCTTGCGCCCTATGATCTGACACGCGGCGGAACAACGTACACGTGGCACGGCCGCACGGATGTGAAGCAACTGGCGCTGTATGGAGAGGACCAGATCACCGCGGGCCACTGGCTTATCAATGCGGGGATACGCGGAGATATTTACAACGGGCTCGCGATCCAGAGGGTGGCGGAGCCGCGGCTGGGTGTTGCGTACAGCGTTCACAAGACAGGAACAGTGTTGCGTGCCTCGTATGCGAGAACGCAGGAGACGCCGTTCAATGAGAATCTCGTGCTTTCCAGCAACGGATGCTATGACCCGGTGCTGAATGGCATCTTCAGCACACTTGGACCGTGCAACCCGGCGCCCTTCAATCCTGGCTTCCGCAATGAGTTCCATGCGGGACTGCAGCAGGGTATCGGGCATCACTTTGTGCTCGACGGCGAGTACATCTGGAAGTACACGCACAACGGATACGACTTCAGCGTGCTGGGTGCGACGCCGATTACGTTCCCGATTGAGTGGCACAACTCGAAGATTCCGGGCTGGACGCTGAGCGGGACGCTAACTCCGGTGAAGGGGTTGTCGGCGCGCCTAACGATGTCGTCCGTGGCCGCGAGGTTCTTCAATCCGCAGATCGGCGGTGTGGGTGCAACGGTCGGAGCGCCGGGAGGTTTCCCATTCCGCATCGACCACGATGAGAAGTACAACGAAAACTTGCATTTCCAGTACAACCTGCCGTTCCACAAGAGCCTGTACTACTCGTTCAACTGGCGCTATGACTCGGGGCTTGTTGCTGGCTCGGTCCCGTGCTACGGACGTCACCGACCCGAATAGCTTGTGCGCTCCGTACTCAATCACCTTGAACGGACAGCCGGCGATCGACCTGAGCAGTCTTACGGCGGACGAGCAGTTTCAGGCGGGGCTGACCTGCAATGGTGTGAAGGCAACGCAGACGACACCCATCGCGGGAAACGTCTGCCTTGCGAATGAATTGACGTCGAAGCTGGTCAGCATTCCGGCTCCCAACACCGAGGATGACGACCACAATCCGCCGCGAATTCAGGGGCGCAACCTGTTCGACATGGAGATGGGCGATGACAACATCGCGCACTTCGGGACGAATGAGCGTTACAAGTTCGGCGCGAAGCTGACAGCCATCAACGTGACGAACAAGTATGCGCTCTACAACTTCCTGTCGACGTTTTCAGGCACGCATTATGTGACACCGCGTGCGGTGACAGGGGAGCTGAGCTTCAGGTTTTAGCTATGAGGCGTACTCGTAATCAACTTCAGGTAGGTTAAGATTACGGGTACGCCTCATGACAGCCTCCGCATGCATGCGACTGAGAGTGGTGATCCCTGTCTTCAACGACTGGGAATCGCTGGCCATTCTCCTGCGCGAGTTGGACCGGATCTCGGGCTCTCTCGGGTGTGAGCTTGTCATTTCGGTGATAGACGATGGCTCGACCCAGCCTGACGACATGCTGCGGCAGGCGGTGGGAGAGCTGGGAGCGATTGAGCAGCTTGAACTCGTGCAGCTTGCGGTCAATGTGGGACATCAGCGCGCCATCGCGGTTGGGCTGTGCCGGGCCGCGGACAGCGAGGATTGCGACGCAGTTCTGGTAATGGATTCCGACGGAGAAGATCCGCCGGAGTCGATTCCGCTTCTGCTGGAACGGGCGCGCGGGCAGCGCGAATTCTGCATTGTGGCGCGGCGCCGGCGCCGGTCGGAGAACCTTGCGTTCAAGGCATCCTATGTCATTTACCGCTCGGTCTTCCGGCTTGTAACCGGCAAGAAGATACGCTTTGGCAACTTCTCGCTGATCTCGGCGGGAAACGTGCGACGGTTGACGATGATTCCGGATCTGTGGAACAACCTCGCGGCCGCGGTGCTTCGTTCACGGCTGCCACTTGAGCAAGTGTCAATCGACCGCGGCAAGCGGTATGCGGGGCATTCGAAGATGAACTTCACCTCGCTCATTGTGCATGGGTTCAGCGCGATCAGCGTTTATGCGGACACGATTTTTGTGCGATTGCTGGTGACCACGGTCGTGATGATGTGCCTCACAGTGCCCGCGGTGGTGACAGTGCTGTTTTTGAGGCTGTTTGTGCCCGCGCATGCGACCCCCGGATGGGCGACGACCGTGATCTTCGGGATGACAATCATTCTTCTGCAAGCGCTCTTTACGATGCTCACGTCGATTCTGGCGCTGCTAAACAACCGAGTGCAGCGCCTGATGCTGCCGATCGTGGATTACAGGCCCTATGTGAAACAGGTTGAGGTGCTTCTCTCTTCGCGGAGCACTGTCTGAAAGGCCCGAACGAGCGCCGCAGCGATTCGGGGTTGTGGGACGGCCCCGCATGCGGTTTGCTGGTCTTGATCGCGATTCTTTGCTCCCGCCCGTTTGTGGAGATGGGTCTCATTGACGACTTCTCCTATGTGAGGACTGCGTTCCTCTTCGTTCAGACCGGACACTTCGTCTACAACGGTTGGACGACAGCGATGCTCGGTGCGCAGATTGTGTGGGCGGCGCCTTTCATCAAGCTCCTTGGCTACAGTTTTTTCGCCGCGCGGGTCTCGACGATCGTCATGGCGGTTCTTACGGTCTTGCTGACGCATGCTGTGCTTTTGCGTGCGGGTCTGGACCGGTGGCATGCGATCTTTGGGACGCTGACAGTCGGGCTCGCCCCACTGTTCATTGCCATGTCCGTCACCTTTATGACGGACATCAGCGGACTCTTCGCTATTGTCGGCGGTATCTATTGCTGTCTGCGTGCGCTGGAGAGCTCGACGACCCGAGGCATCCTTATGTGGCTTGCCGCTGCGGTGGTCGCCGGTCTGCTGGGAGGGACCGCACGACAGCTTCCCTGGTTGATCGCGCTGGTGATGATGCCCTCCACCGCCTGGATTCTGCGGAAACGTCGCGGCGTTTTGGCCGGAGCGGCCGTGCTTTGGATCGTCAGCATTGCGTCGATCCTGGCGTGCCTGTGGTGGTTCAAGCATCAGCCCTTCTACGTGCCCGAGCCGCTGCTTGAAAAGCCGATAGGATTGCGGAGCCTCCGTGAACTCGCCGGCACGATGTTCGCTCTGTTGCTCTGCTTCATGCTGGTTCTTATGCCGGCGTTGGCCTCGGGTCTTCAGCAGCTGAAGACTCTGCGGGCAAAACATTGGCTGGCGCTGATCGCGATGTCGTTGGCGGCGGTGTGGATTTGCCGCTTTATCACCTTCCACTGGGCGGAGAAGGGTCTGTTGCCATGGACCGGCGACATACTCGATAAGCTCGGAGTCTTCGACTACCCGAACGCCTGGCAGCTCGGCGTTTTACCCTTTTTGTTCAATACGACAGAGCGCGCCATTGGATCCTTCCTCGTGTTGTTCACGACTGCGGTGTTTTGCTTTGTAACCTCGCAGAACCGCGGCCGAAGCCAGAGAACGCGCCAGAGAATCGACCGTCATGGTCAATCCTGATGCAGCTGCTCGTGCCCTTCGCCGTCGCATATGTCCTGCTCATGATGCCGCGCGGACTGTGGATGCAACTGCTCGACCGCTACCTGCTTCCTCTCATGCCGATCGCGCTGATCTTCCTGTTGCGCGCGCATCAGGAGCGGTTCTCGTCCGAAGCTACCCGCGATCAGTTGGATCACGCTCGCGATCTTTTCCGCATTCGGCATTCTGGGCACACACGACTGGATCGCCAATCATCGCGCGCGATTGGCCGCAGTCCATCAGGTGGAAGCGGCGGGAATTCCGGCGGCGAGGATCGAGGCCGGATACGAGTTCGATGGCACAACGCAGATCGATCTTCGCGGAGTTGTTTTCGATCCGCGTGTCACCTATCCGGCGTGGATTGACGTCAGCCCCTATCGGCCCGCTGGTCTTCCGCCCCACTGCAAAGATCTCTTCAACGAGCACACACCGGCGATACATCCGCAGATCTTCCTTGCTTATCAGCAGCTGCCGTGCCTCGAACCATCGCGCTTCGGTGAGGTGTCCTATCGGACGTGGCTGCCGCCATTTCATCGCAGCATCCTGATTCTGCAGCCGGGGTGGTAGCGAGATCGCTCGCGGCTATGTTCGCTTCCAGCGGACGCCGTCTTTGGAGTCCTCAAGCAGAATTCCCTTGGCGAGAAGCTCGTTGCGGATGGCGTCGGCACGGGCGAAGTTGCGCTGACGTTTGGCCTGCGTGCGCTCGTTCACCAGCGCCTCGATCTCGGCGTCGGTTAGGCCTTCGTTGCCGAACTTCGCGACGACCTCCGGGTCGGCATCGCTGAGCCGGCCCTCGGCCTCGGCCCAGGCGAGTGCGCTGCGCGTCAAATCGGCGTCGCGGTCCTCGAGGACGGCGAAGATGGAGTCGAACTTCGCGAGAAGTGCAAGTGTCGCCTCCGCATCGGCGCGAGTGAGGCGGTTCTGATCTGCTGCGGCGTTGACGGCGCGAAGTACGTCGAAGATGGCGGCGCGGGCTTCTGCGGTGTTGAGGTCGTTGGCGAGCGCGGCAAGGAATTTCTCGTCGCCGGTGCGAATTGCGTCGCCGACTGCTGGATCGCCCGGGACCTCGGGCCAACGGCCGTCGCGGATACGGGCGTGGAAGGTGCGCAGGCGCTCGACGGCGCTGGTTGATTCGCGCAGGCCGTCGAAGGTGAAGTTGAGCTGATGGCGGTAGGGCACGCTGAGCAGCAGGAAGCGGATTGCAGAGGCGCGGTAGCCCTTCAGCAGCAGGTCGCGAAGGGTGTAGAAGTTGCCCTCCGACTTCGACATCTTGCGGCCCTCGACGAGCAGGAAGCGCACGTGAAACCAGTGGCGCGCGAACGGCTTGTGCGTGGCGGACTCGCTCTGTGCGATCTCATTCTCGTGGTGCGGGAACATGAGGTCCTCGCCGCCGGCGTGGAGATCGAACGAGTCGCCGAGGAACTTCATTGCCATCGCGGAGCACTCGATGTGCCAGCCGGGTCGGCCATCACCGAGAACGGTCTGCCACGAGGTTTCGCCGGGCTTGGTGGCCTTCCAGAGCGCGAAGTCGCGAGCGGCATCCTTGTCGTACTCGTCGACGTCGACGCGTGCTCCGTCCTCGATGCCTTCGAAGTCCTTCTTGGAGAGCTTGCCGTACTCGGGAAAGCGCGCGATGCGGAAGTACCAGGAGCCATCCTCAGCGCGGTAGGCGATGTCTTCGGCGGCGAGGCGCTCGATGAGACGCACCATGTCGTCGATGTTCTCGGTGGCGCGGGCGATGGCTTCAGGATGCTCGATGCCGAGCGCGTCGAGGTCCTCAAAGAAGGCCTTCTCGAACTTCGCGGTGTACTCGCCGATAGGCAGATGAGCGGCGGCTGCGTTGCGGATGATCTTGTCATCGACATCGGTGACGTTCATCACGTGATGCAGCTTCAGGCCGTCCAGCCGTGCAGCGCGGCGCAGGACATCGACATGCAGAAACGTGCGGAAATTGCCGATGTGGCCGTAGTCGTAGACAGTGGGCCCGCAGCAATAGAAGCGGAGCGCGTTGCCGTCGGCGGCGTAAAGAGGCTCGATCTGTCCAGAGAGAGTGTTAAAGAGTTGAAGGGCCACGCGCGAGTCAGGGTGCCTGAGGGATGTAGTTGTAGCACTGCACCCGTTGGCTGCTTTCGATGTATGTTGCTTCGTCGATTCTAGCTGAGTACAGGCGGAGCGGTCTCAGCCGAGGCGCAACTGGGGCGTCGGTTCGAGGGTGTCCGCAGCGAACTGATGGGCAAGAAGCTTGGGCCACGCGGCGGCGGCGATCATGGCGGCGTTGTCGGTGGAGAGCGCGATGGAGGGAAACGACACCGCCAGGGAGCGCCGTGCGGCGGCCTCCGCAAGTCGCCTCCGCAGCTCGCCGTTGGCTGCCACACCGCCGCTGACGACCAACGCCCGCGCGCCGAAATGCTCCGCCGCGGCCATCGTGGTTCGAGTCAGGTAGCCGGTTACGCTCGCCTGAAAGCTCGCGATGAGGTCCAGCGCCTCTGGATCCAAACGGCGCAGGGCTTCGACGCGTGCACTTTCGTCGTTCGGCTTGGCGGTGAAGACGCCGGCCGCGCGCAAAGCGTCCTCGCGCTCGGCGATGCCCGGCCGCATTTCGTGAAGCTCCACGTAACGTCGCACTGCCGTCTTAATGCCGCTGAAGGAAAGGTCGAAGCGCCGGCCGTCCTCGTGAGATGAGGCCAGTTCGGGTGCGAGCTTTACCGGCGTGCGTCCGCTGGCCTTTTGCTTAATCTGCGCGAAGGAGAACGGCACGGCAGCAGGGTCTCCGTGCGCTGCAAGCGCGTCCATCCACGGGCCGCCGGGATAGGGCAGGCCGAGGAGCTTTGCGACCTTGTCGTAGGCTTCGCCCGCCGCGTCGTCGAGCGTCTTGCCGACGTTGCGATAGCGCCAGGTTCCGTCGGCGGTACGTTTGGCGAGATAGAGATGCGTGTGGCCGCCCGAGACGACGAGCGCAAGCAGCGGATCCGCAGCGGCGAAAGAAGCCTCAGCCTCCATCAGCACGGCATGGATATGGCCTTCGAGATGATTGACGGCAATCAGCGGGCGGTCTGCTGCAAGAGCGACGGCCTTGGCGAAGGTGATGCCGACCAGCAGCGCTCCCGCGAGGCCCGGGCCCTCAGTGACGGCGACCGCGTCGAGTTGCTCATAGCTAACGCCGGCGCGGCGCATCGCCTCACGGACGACCGGAACAATGGCGCGAAGGTGTTCTCGGCTGGCGAGCTCCGGGACGACGCCGCCGTAGTCTGCGTGCACGAGCTGAGACGCGACGACGTTCGCGAGCACCTCGCGGCCGTTGCGCACAATTGCCGCCGAGGTCTCGTCGCAGGAGCTCTCGATTCCGAGTATCAGTCCGTCGCGCACCATCCTCCATCGTACAAGCGCCCCGCCGTGGTGATACGTTGTCTCTGGCTGCGCATCAAAATCACATGCCACGTCTGCACAGTCCGGAATACCGCGCCGCACTCGCCATTGCGCAGCGTTTGAGTGAGCTGGGCCATGCTGCCTATCTCGCGGGAGGTTGCGTGCGCGATCTGCTGCTGGGGCGCACGCCGGAGGACTTCGATGTTGCGACCTCTGCGACCCCGGATGTCGTGCAGAGTGCGTTCCCGCGTACGGAGGCCGTCGGCGCGCACTTCGGCGTGATCCTGGTGATCGATGAAATAGACGGGCGGCGCATCGCGACTGAGGTTGCGACGTTTCGCAGCGATGGAGCGTACTCGGATGGACGGCGGCCGGATGCGGTTCGGTTCTCGACGGATCCTGCCGAGGATGTGCGGCGCCGCGATTTCACGATCAATGGCCTGCTGCTCGATCCAATCGCGTTTGAACATGGCGATCCCTTGCCAGAGTGCATCTTCGATGTGGTTGGAGGGCAGGAGGATCTCAAGGCCGGGATTATCCGTGCGATTGGCGAGCCTTCGCTGCGCTTTGCAGAGGACAAGCTGCGCATGCTGCGTGCGGTGCGCTTTGCGGCAAGGTTGGGGTTCGAGATTGAGCCCAGAACGTTCGCGGCGATTCAGGATCAGGCAGCCTCGATTCATCAGGTGTCGTGCGAGAGAACGCGCGATGAGCTGACGAAGATTCTCACAGAGGGGGCGGCGCGGCGCGGCTTCGAGCTGCTGGATGAGACTGGGTTGCTCGTGCAAGTGCTTCCTGAGGTATCACGCCTGAAGGGAGTCGAGCAGCCGCCCCAGTTTCATCCGGAGGGCGATGTCTGGCTGCACACGCTGATGCTGCTGGAACACTTGCCTGTTGGCGCAAGCACGACGCTGGCATGGGGGATGCTGCTGCACGATATTGGCAAGCCCGCGACGTTTACACCTCCCGACCCGAAGCGCGCCGGCGATCGCATTCGCTTCAACGGGCACGTTGATGTCGGCGTCGCAATTGCACGGACGATTCTGAATCGCCTGCGCTTCTCCAATGAGGAGTGCACGCAGATTCTTGCTCTCATCAAGCACCACATGCAGTTTGGCGATGTGCAGAAGATGAAGCAGTCGACGTTAAAGCGCTTTCTTCGATTGCCGCGATTTGACGAACATCTCGCGCTGCACTATGCGGACGTGACGAGCTCGCACGGCATGCTGGACATGTACGAGTACGCGAAGGAGAACTATGAGCGGCTGGGAGAGGATGAGATTAAGCCGCGGCTCCTCGTCACCGGAGAGGACCTTATTCGCCTGGGCTACAAACCGGGGCCACGCTTCCGCGAGATGCTGACGGTCGCCGAGGACGCGCAGCTCGAAGGCACAGTGACGACACGCGAGGCCGCGCTGAGCCTTATGCGTGAACGCTTCGGCGAGCCTGACGTGCAGCAGGTGAGATCCTGACCGGTATGGCGACAGAGGCAATGTCGGAAGGTTCGTCCGCGAAGGCAACGGATGTGCTCGTGCTCGGTGCGGGGATGGCGGGGCTGGCAGCGGCGCGTGCGCTGGCGGAGCGCGGGATGCGTCCGGTGGTGCTTGAGGCGCGAGACCGCGTTGGCGGGCGCATCTATTCGCTGCAGACGGGTCAAGGGGTTGTGGAGCTTGGTGCGGAGTTTGTGCATGGAAGAGAGCCGCAGCTTTGGGCGCTGATCAATGAAGCCGGTGCGGACACGGTGGAGCGTAATGGTTCCGTGATGCGCGAGAACACGCCGGGGGAACTCGCTGAAGAGGAGCACGTCGAGGAGGATTTGTTCGACCCGCTGGATCGGCTTGCTGATCTGCCGGAGGATGTGAGCTTCGCGGAGTGGCTGGCGTCCAGCGATTTGCCGAAGGAGCGGCATATTGCATTGCGCAGTTATGTCGAGGGGTTTAATGCAGCCGACGCAAATCGTATCAGCGCGCGATCGCTGGGGTTGCAGCAGAAGGCTGAGGAGGCCATCGAGGGTGACCGCACGTGGCATGTGCGCGGCGGCTATTCGCAGCTGGCGATCTATCTCGCGAATCGGTTGCGAAAGCTTGGCGGTGAAGTCCGACTCGGCTGTGTCGTGCGGTCGGTGCGTTGGGCTGCCGGTGAGGTTTCGGTCGAGACGAGCAGCGGAGTGTTTCGTGCTCCACGATGCATTGTGACGTTGCCGCTGGGTGTGCTGCAACGCGTCAATCGTGATGGCGGTGTGCGGCTTGAGCCGGAACCTGCGGCGGTAGCGCATGCGCGGCGGCTGGCGATGGGCTCGGCCGAGCGGTTCACGATGATCTTTAGAGAACGATGGTGGGAGCGGTCGAAGCACGTCAACAAAGGGGCTCTGAAGACGTTGAGCTTTCTGTTTACCTTTCGCCGGTTGCCGCCAGTATGGTGGACGCCACATCCGGAGCCTCAGGCTCTGCCAACGCTGACCGGGTGGGCGGGTGGTCCGCGGGCGGCGAAGCTTATTGGTCGTGATGCGGACCAGCTTGGCGCTGAGGCCTGCGGCGCACTGGCAGAGGTCTTCGGTCTTCCGGAGGGGCAGGTTCGCGGTGCTCTGCTCGCGACGCATAAACACGACTGGGATCTCGATCCGTTCGCGTATGGAGCCTACAGCTACGTGCCCGCCGGCGGGCTTGATGCCCCCGCGGCGATGGCTGAGCCGGAGTGCGACACACTGTTTTTCGCGGGGGAGCATACCGATACAACTGCAAACTGGGGGACGGTGCATGCGGCGCTCGGCACCGGGCTTCGCGCGGCGCAACAGGTTCTCAATTCATTGACGTCTGCGCGCTAGACTCATTTTTGCGTCCCTTGCCCGGGCTCCTGAATCCAAAGGCGCAAAGGAGAACCACCGCATGGCGTTTCTTACCGTTGGAAAAGAGAACAGCGCGGACATTCAGCTTTATTACGAGGACCGCGGCTCAGGCCGGCCGGTCGTTCTGATTCATGGCTGGCCGTTGAATGGCGGCTCATGGGAGCGCCAGGCTGCTGCACTTACCGCAGCGGGATATCGCGTAATCACCTACGATCGCCGCGGCTTCGGCGTGAGTTCCAAGCCGTTGGAAGGCTACGACTACGACACGCTGGCGAAGGACACGTACCACCTGCTGGAAGCGCTCGATCTGAAGGATGCGACGCTGGTCGGTTTTTCGATGGGCGGCGGTGAGGTGGCGCGCTATATGGGTAAGTACGACAACGGCCGCGTCAGCAAGGTCGCCTTTACGTCCTCCATTGCGCCGGCGCTTCGCAAGAGCGGAAGCAATCCGGAGGGTGTCGATCCGTCCGTGTTTGAGGGTATCAAGCAGAAGATCGAGAAGGATCGTTACGCGCTGTTGGAGTGGTTCGTCGAGAACTTCTTGAATGCGGATGTGCTGACAGACCGCGTCTCGAAGCCGGCGATCCAGGCGAACTTCAATGTGGGTGCGGGGTCGTCGTATCACGCGTTTCTGAACTGTGTGGATGCGTGGCTGGAGGACTTCCGCGACGACATCAAGGAGATCAAGGTGCCGACGCTGGTCATTCACGGCGATGCGGACCGGATTCTGCCGATCGAGGCCACAGGCGCGCGCATGGCGAAGTTGGTTCCGGGGGCGAAATACCACGTCATCAAGGACGGCCCGCACGGCTGTAACTGGACTCACGCGACTGAGTTCAACGAGACGCTGTTGAAGTTTCTCGAAGGCAAACTGTAATTCGCGGTCACGCAATGAAAAGGAGCCCGAATCGTTCGGGCTCCGCGTTTTTTGATGAGCGAATTCAGCCTGTGATCGCTGTGATCGCGGTCTGTCCGAGCACATACAGCGCCCACCAGCCGAAGACAATGATGGCAGCCGAGCTGCGCTTGATGCCGGCAACGATCGAGATTCCGATGGTGAGCAGGATCGCGCTCCAAATGGCGAAGACATCGAAAGAGGACAGTAGGGTCACAAGCCAGTGGGGGGAGTCGCCGCCCTGCAGGAAGTAGCCAATATTTGTTCCGACGGTGTTCTTGATGTTGAACGAGTCGCTCTGCATGCCGGCGAAGAGCGTGACGATGGTGAGGATGGAAATGAACATGAGGGGAAGGGTGCCGTAGAACCACACGGCCAGCATCTGGTTGTACCGTGCGCGTCCGCCGAAGGCGAAGTTGGCTGTCCCAAGAAAGATGCCCGCGATGATGAGCGCAGCGACCAGGACGATGATGGGCGCGACGTACATGAAGCGAAACTGCATCTCGATGCTCGAGCGAATTCTGGCGGCCTGGTCCGGTGGAGAGTTGGCGATGCGATCCGAAAGAGAGGCGTTGCTGTGGATGACGGAATCCACCAGCGTGGGCAGGCCAACCTTGTGCAGCACGGTGTAAGCGAACGCGAAGGTGACGATGCAGATGAGCACGAACGGAAGCCACCAGCTGGCGTTGCGACGGATGTCATTGAAAGTTTTTGTTGGTGCGATGAAGACGTCGACAATGCGGGCTACGGGGGAGAGCGGTGGAGCTTCGGTTACAGCTACAGCGTCCGGCATGAACATGTCTCCTGAGTGTGGCTGAAAGTGTACCGCGAGGTACCTCCACCCCGTCACTTTTTGTGCAAAGTCTTCCAAAAAGAGGACTTAGGGGTGGACCTCATGGCTAAGTCTAAAGGCAAATCATTTATTTTCTGTTACTTGCCGAATGCTTTCTCTGAAAAATGTAGATAACACGTGGGTTATCCGTGCAGGGGGACGCACTCTTTAATGGATGACAGCGGAGGGAATTTGGCCGGGCAACTCGTGAGAATCAAAGAGTTAGGTTGAGCAGATGAAGCCAGGCAGGGTTCGCATCGGGATTTCGGGCTGGCGGTATGCGGGCTGGCGCGGCGTCTTCTACCCTCCGAAGTTTCCGCAGCGTCGCGAGCTTGAGTTCGCAGCTTCGCGGTTCTCGACGGTGGAGATCAACGGCACGTTCTACTCGCTGCAAAAGCCGCAGTATTTCCGCGATTGGAGCGCACAGACGCCGGAGGATTTTGTGTTCGGCGTGAAGGGCTCCCGTTATCTGACCCACATGCTGAAGCTGCGGAATGCTGAGAAGCCGCTGGCCAACTTCTTTGCCAGCGGTCTGCTGGAACTCGGGAAGAAGCTCGGGCCGATTCTGTGGCAGTTTCCACCGCAGTTGCGGTTTGAGCGGACGCGATTTCACGAGTTCTTTGCAAAACTGCCTCGAACGCATGCGGCGGCGGCGGTTCTGGCCAGGGAGCATGACCAAAGGCTGGACAATCGCGCGACCACCGAAGTTGCGGCCGGTGTTCCTGGCAAGACGCTGATCCGACACGCGATTGAGATTCGCGATGAGAGCTTTGCGACGGAAGAGTTTATCCAGTTACTGCGTGAGCACGATGTGGCGCTTGTGGTGGCGGATACCGTTTCATGGCCGCTTCTGTTCGACGTGACTGCGGATTTCGTCTACGTGCCGGCTGCACGGCTCGGAAGAGCTGTATGCAAGCGGCTACGAGAATGATGCTCTGGAGATCTGGGCGGATCGTGTCGCCGCATGGGCCACCGGGGCGACCGCGGAGGGACGCAGAGCATGCACGAAAGAGGCGCGGGCTTGTCCGCGGGATGTGTATGTGTACTTCGACAACGATGCAAAGGTTCGCGCGCCATTCGATGCGATGGGGCTGGAGAAGAAGGTGGGCGAACGGTTAAAGTTAAACCCCAGGGGCTAAAGCCCCATTCGCTTCGCCTGACGGCTAGAGACCCGAGGCTAAAGCCTCGGGATACCTAGAAGCAAAGACAGGCTAGTCGGCGCCCCAGCGTCTGAAGACGAGCGAGCCATTGGTGCCGCCGAAGCCGAAGCTGTTGGAGAGAGCGTAATCGATCTTCGCGGATTGCGGCTTGTTGGCGACGTAGTTCAGGCGGCACTGCGGGTCTACGTTTTCGAGGTTCATCGTCGGCGGCGCGATCTGCTTCTGCATCGCAAGGATGGTGATGGCTGCTTCGAGACCGCCGGCGCCGCCGAGGAGGTGGCCAGTCATCGACTTGGTGGAGCTGACGAGGAGCGTGTGGTTCAGTGCGCGCTCGCCGAAGACGTTCTCGATGGCTTTGGACTCGAGCGCGTCGCCGAGCGGCGTCGAGGTGGCATGGGCGTTGACGTAGTCGATCTTGTCGGGCTCGATGCCAGCGACCCGCAAGGCGTGCTTCATAGAGCGGTAGCAGCCTTCACCTTCAGGCGCCATGCCGGTCATGTGGAAGGCGTCGGCGCTCATGCCGTAGCCGATGATCTCAGCGAGGATGTTGGCTCCGCGAGCTTTGGCGAACTCGAGCTCTTCGAGGATGAGGACGCCAGCGCCTTCACCGACGACAAAGCCGTCGCGGTCCTTGTCGAAGGGCCGGCAGGCGTGTGTGGGGTCGTCGTTGCGCGTGGAAAGGGCCTTCATGGCAGCGAAGCCGCCAACGCCCATGGGCGTGATCGCAGCCTCTGCGCCGCCGGCGATCATCGCAGTGGCGTCGCCGCGCTGGATGATGCGGAAGGCGTCACCGATGGAGTGTGCGGAGGTGGTGCAGGCGGTGGCTGTCGCCTCGTTCGGGCCCTTGGCGCCGTAACGAATCGAGACATGTCCGGCGGCGAGGTTGACGATGGAGGCTGGGATGAAGAACGGCGAGATCTTGCGCGGCCCGCCGTTCATCAGGTTGGTGTGCTCGCGCTCGATGACGTCAAAGCCGCCGATGCCGGAGCCTATGTGCACGCCGACGTCATCTGCGACATCAGGTGTGACCTGAAGGCCGGAGTGCTTCATCGCTTCGTCTGAGGCTGCGAGGGCGAAGTGGATGAAGCGGCCCATTTTGCGGGCCTCTTTCTTATCCACGAACTTGTAGGGGTCGAAGTTTTTCACTTCGGCCGCAAACCGGACGGGATGTCCGGTGAGGTCGAAGGCCTGAATTTCGGCCATGCCACTTCGGCCGGCCATCAGGCCTTCCCACACTTCGGCGGCGGTGTGGCCGATCCCGCACAGGGCGCCGAGGCCGGTGACGACCACGCGTCGCTGATCCATCATTACTTTCCTTTTTTGGGCGTAACTTTCCTTGTTGGCCCTACTTTTCCTTCTGATGCTTCTCGATGTAGTCGGTCGCGTCCTTGACGGTTTTGATCTTCTCCGCGTCCTCATCCGGAATCTGGATGTCGAAGGCCTCTTCGAACTGCATGACCAGTTCGACGACGTCGAGGGAATCGGCGCCGAGGTCTTCCTGGAAGCTTGCACCGGGCGTGACCTCAGCCTCATCTACCTGAAGCTGCTCGACGATAATCTGTTTCACCTTCTCATCTACTGCTGCCATTGTTCCAATCTCCTAATGGATTCCTTCTGAGCCATGCGGACCGCGTGTGTGTCCTGAAACGACCGTCCCGGCAACTGCCTCAGTGTGCAAGGATACTGGGGCTCCCCCAAGGTGTAAAGAACGGCACCTTCCCTTCACGGGTCGAAGTGGCTGTCCCGGAACGATTCACCCGGCCAGTGTGCCCGCTGCAACCTTCTGTGCCGAGGCGCTCCCCTCGTGGGATGGAAGCGGGTTAGGTGCGGACGCACAATCGGCGATGTACCAAAAGCGGAGCTATCAAACCGGGTTCTCCGCTTCGCAATTTTCTATCGCGTTCCGTCCGGCTCCGCCTAGCATGGGGCCACCAAATTGGCACCCCTTCATGGGGGTGCCAGTCGTATGAGGAGGTCAATCCGTTGAGTAAGAGAGTCTGCAAAGAGTGCGGCTCGGGCCACCTGCGGCGCCTGAATCGCAGAGGATGGGCGCAGCTTCGACTGCTGACAACCCTTGGGTTCTTCCCCTGGGAGTGCACCCTCTGCCGCGCCCGGACTTTCTGCCGGGATGATGGCCATCGCGCCCGTCAGGAAGCGGTTCTGCAACAGTCGATGTAGGCGGGTCCGGATATTTCGGCGCCGCGGATCCCTCGCCCAGCGCGACCGCCAGCCCACTATTCCCTATTCCATCCCTCTATCTATCTTTCTTTAGCTACTCGTCTTCCTCGGCCGCCAGCAGGGGGAGAACTCCGGTCAATGCTGCATTTCGGCCCGGGAGCGACGCATCCGCTTCCGTGCTGACGTCCCGCAGCGTGCGGTTGATCGCGCGCGTGCGCACGCCGAGTTTCTGGATCGTGTTCTGGACTGTCCCAACTTGCTTTTCCATGGAATCCATCAGGCCTTCAAAGCTCTTGAACTCCTTTTGCGTGCGGGCCAGCACATTCCACACTTCGCTGCCCTTCTTCTGCAGGTTCAGCATCCGGAACCCAAGCTGGAAGCTGGTAAGCAATGCGTAGAGGTTCGAGGGACCCGCGATCATCACACGGCAGTCCTGGTGCAGCTCAGCCTGAAGGCCGTCACGGCGCAGCACCTCGGCATAAAGGCCCTCGGTCGGCAGAAACATGATTGCGTAGGGTGTGGTCACGGGCTCGTTGATGTACTTCGTGCAGATACGCTTGCCCTCGGTGCGTATGGCTGAGTCAAATGCCCGCCGCGTCTGTTCAATGGCGGCCTGGTCGCCCTGTTCGTAGGCGCTCTCCAGGCGCTCCCAATCTTCGCGCGGAAACTTCGCGTCGATAGGCAGCAAAACGTCACCGCCGGTGGGGCCGGGGAATTTTACGGCGAATTCAACGACCTCAAGCGACCCCTCTTTGACGCGCGCGTTCTCCACGTATTGTCCCGGAGCCAGTACCTGTTCCAACAGCTTGCCAAGCTGCACCTCCGCAAAGCCGCCACGCGATTTCACGTTGGAGAAGATGCGGTTCAAATCACTTACTCCGGCAGAGAGCGTGTTCATTTCGCCGAGGCCGGTGTGCACCTTCGCCAGTTGGTCGGTCACCTGGCCAAAGCTCTCTGTCAGGCGCGAATGCAATGTCCTTTGCAGCTTCTCGTCGACGACGTTGCGCATCTCTTCGAGCTTTTTCTCGTTGCTGTCGCGGAGGACTTCCAACCGCTGCTGAACGCTGTCTCGCAATTTTTCCTGCTCGCCGGCCTGGGAGGCTCGCAGCTCGTTGAGGCTCCGATGGAGAGCGTCACGGTTCTCGACCTGCTCCTTCGCCATGTCGGTGGTGAATGCGATGAAGTCCATGTTGAGCGCGCCGAGTTTTTGTTCGACGGTCGCTCGCAGGGTCTCGGCTCCTTGTGCGTTGTCGGAGCGGAAGCTGTTGAGGCCGGAGCGGAGCGTGTCGCCGAGCGCCTGGACGCTGCTCATGACCTCGGTGCGCAGGGCGGCGGCGGAGCGCTCGGCGGCTTCGCGTGCGGCGAGCGCTTCAGCGGAGCTGTCGGTGCGAAGCTGCGCAAGATGATCGCCCAGAGCCGCCAAGCGTCCCTCTAGCCGGGCGAACTGGGCAGGCAGATCGGTGGCCAGCATCGCGACGCGAGGGTCGTCTTTGGCCTCGCGACGCCGAAGCAGCAGGGCGGCGACCGCAAGGAGCGTCAGAATCTGCAGAACCGCGAGAACGAGCGTCATTTCGATTTTCCTTCGCTCAGAGGATAGCATCGGGGGGCCGGAAAACGCGTCTGGATTGGCGCAGGATGGGCCTTGATGATTCAATAGTGAGAGAGCAACACTTTGCTCAAAAGGTTCTTCCGAGTGCGTTCTCCCGGTCTTCGCCGTCTGCTTGCCATCGCCTTGTTTGGTTCCTTCCTCTCAGCCGTTTCCGCCCCGGCTCAGACCTCGATGCCGCCGAACCAGGTGGATCACTTCGTCGATACCTCGATGCTGAAGCCGCCTGCCGGTGTAAAGCTGGCGATCATCGAGTGGGAAGACCTGGAGTGCCCGGCCTGTGCGCATGCTTTCCCGTTCGTGCACATGGCCGTGAACCAGTACCATATCCCGCTGGTGGAGTATGACTTCCTGATTCCCGGCCACATCTGGAGCCACCAGGGGGCGCTGTATTCGCGCTACATGAAGGACAAGATTTCGCCGCAGCTTGCCGAGGACTACCGGCGGCAGGTGTTCGCGGCGCAGTACCGGATCGCGTCGCAGGACGACCTCCTCAATTTCACGAAGCAGTTCATGGCGTCGCATGGCAAGCAGATGCCGTTCGTGGTCGATCCGACGGGGCAGCTCGAGAAAGAGGTTGAGGCAGATAACGATCTCGGCAAGAAGCTCGGGCTGCAGTTCACACCGACGATTGTGATCGTGACGCCGCATCGCTGGATTCAGGTGAAGGACGTTTCACAGCTGGATGCGGCGATCGACCAGGCGAAGACGTTTGTGGCTGAGCCTGCGACCGCTTCGGCGCACCACACGGCTGCGGCTGCGTCGCACTCGCACTAAGGGATGGTTTGGTGAAGAGGAAGGCCGCCTCTTTGGCGGCCTTTTTGGTTTGCGGAAGACGTACTCGCTGGGAATCTGACGCTTCCGCCGGCGATCTCCGAGTGTTGAATGTGTAATTCTTCGGTCAGTTGACGCTCACGGGTGTGCCGGCTAACTGGAACGGGATGAACTTGACCTTCCGCATGGCCTTGGCGAGGGCGCTTCCTGCCGAAGTCCTTTGGATGATCTTCGACCACG
Organism: uncultured Acidobacteriaceae bacterium; assembly: GCA_963729675.1. Classification (GTDB taxonomy): domain Bacteria; phylum Acidobacteriota; class Terriglobia; order Terriglobales; family Acidobacteriaceae; genus Granulicella. The sequence continues at coordinate 158,860 of CAVSOV010000018.1, read as the reverse complement.
TGACATTCGTCACGCGTCCCGTGTTGTCGATGGCGACCTTGAGCGTGACCTTTGTCGTGGCTTCTGCGGAAGCAATGTAATCGCGTGACCGCGGGTTCCGGAAGCCAGCTTCTCCCTTGCGATCGGCTCCCAAGCCACGGTGACCGGCATGCGGCAGCTTCGTGGCGCCGGCTGGTGCTTCCGCGTCGGCGCCGGCTGGTGCGTGATCCGGAAGCGCTTCGGCCTGAAGCACTTGTACTTTGAGCGAGAATTGATTGCCCGGACGCCCACTGCACATGTCCTGCGCGACTCAGATGACCGTGAACGTTCGCGGATCTTCGACATCTCGAAGACGGTGCCGATCCGCCGGTCCCGCCACTGGATCGTGAGGCATCGGCGCCTGTTTCGGCGTCAAAGCACATAGGAGGCGTGCGATCGAGAACTCCTTCCTCGGTCCTTCTGTGGTTCGATTGCCTGCCGGCATAGCGTGCAGACTCGTAGAAGCACGGCAAGTGCGACCTCTCCGCCATAGTTGGCATCTTTTATGCAGCAGCCTGGTAGTCGCTCGGCGTCGTGTGGCTGGTTCATGCGGTTTCACAACAAAGCCCGCACATGCTCTTCATCTGGCAGGTCGCCCACGCCTGATCGCCGCTCGCGGATACAGGCCGTCCGGTGTGGCGACGTCGGTGTGCGTGGACGCCCTTCGAAGGTGTAAATGCGACCTGTAGTTCTGCGGAGCGTACCACGTCTCTTCGTAGGTCCCGCGTTGTGTATGCCGCTCCCCTTGCTCGGTCAGGACTCGAACGTTGCCTTGATGTGCCATCCATCGCCGGGTACCTCTCCCGCAGTCCGTTCTGCGCGGCTGCAAAGTCCAGTCAGCTTTCCTGGATCCATCGAATCGGGGCCAGGAGGATGCCCCGGTTTCACGGTCTGTTGCGGACAGTGAGAAGAAGTGCGCGCGTCAGGCCCACGAGGAGAAAGAGCACGTATTCCATCGCATGATGCTCACTGTACGAAGGTCCGAAGCAGCGTCGTCTTGTCGCTCTTGTCTCGCAATTCTGAGGGCTCGGTCGAGTTCTACTGAATCTGCACGAGGCCAGATTCCCTGCGCTGCCCGGGGTGGTGCTGGCGGTCTGCGGGGCGCGCCAGTGGTCGATGTAGCTGACCTGGTGCACGCAGGAGATAGTGCAGTTGGGTGCGCAACTCTTTTCGGTGAGGAACTCTTGCTTCACGCGCTCGGTGGTGTAGTCGGCGATGGGGATCGCGGGATAGCCGCGCTGCTGGCTGCAGTAGTGCACCAGGCCGTCCTCGCAGACGTAGAGGTAGCGTGAGCCCGCGCGGCAACGCCAGTCATTGGGCTGGCCGTTGGCGATGGCTTCCTGAAAGTGGTTGAAGCGCGAGTAGCTGCGGCGTGTGAGGCGGCGGACTTCGTCCCACACCTTGCGCTCGCGGTCGCCGAGCGGCTTCAGTTGGCCGGTGCCGTCGTGGATGATGCCGATGGTCGAGCTGAAGCCGAGTTCGAGCGCCCGCTTCGAGATGGTCAGAGCGTCCTCAGGATGCGAGATGCCGCCGCCAACGACGGAGTTGATGTTCACGTGAAAGTCGGCGTGCTCGGCGAGCATGCGCAGTTTCGCATCGAGAACCTTCAGCGACTTTTTGGAAACCTCGTCGGGCATCACGTTGTCGATCGAGATCTGCATGTGATCGAGGCCGGCCTTGTTGAGCCGGTGGATGCGATCGGGCATCAGCAGATAGCCGTTGGTGATCATGCCGGCGATGGCACCGGTCTTGCGCATCGCGCGAATTACGTCGTCGAGCTCGGGGTGCAGCAGCGGCTCGCCGCCGGAGATGGTGATGACGGAGGTGCCGAGACGGCCGAGCTCGCCGATGCGGCGGCGCATTTCGTCGATGTCGACGGGGTTGGAGAAATCGTCGAACTCGTTGCAGTAGGTGCAGGCCAGATTGCAGCGCCGCATGGGCACGATGTGCGCCATGTACGGGTGCGCGGTGTCCGCAAGAGCCGAGCCAATGCTGCGCAGCTCGCGGAACGTGCGCGAGGCGGCGATGAGGCGACGCTGCGCGGTGCGGCGGCGGCGGGCAACAGGAAGATTTCGGGCCGCGGGGGCTTGGGTTTCAGTGGGCATCGTACAGGTTCTATTCTATCGCGACGGGCGTCTGGGAGGGTCGTTATGGCGATTGAAGTGCACGATATCTGCGCGCTGCTTAGCGTGTATGACATGCCGGAAGCTGTGCGCTTTTACAGTGACCTGCTGGGCTTCGAACTTGTCTCGCGCGCTCCGACTTACGAGACGATCGATGGTGTGGAGCACTTCCACTGGTGCATGCTGCGCAATGGATCGAGCTACCTGATGCTGAACACCGAGTACGACACCGGCGAACGGCCTGCCGCGCGGCCGGCGATCGAGCAGCAGCGCTTCGGGGTCTGGTTCTTCTTCGGATGCGCAGACCTTGACGAGGCGCGGCGTCAGCTTGAGGCAGCAGGTGTGGCGTGTGATGGGCCGAAGGTCGCAGGCCATGGTCTCCGCACACTCAGCTTTCACGACCCGGACGGGCACGGCATTACGCTGCAGCATCCGGTGGCACAGTAAACTGGCTGGCGAGGAGATGCCAGATGCCACGCGAGATCGATTGGAGCGACACGCTCGAGATAGCCATTCAGTTGCAGGAGAAGTTTCCCGACCTCGATCCGTTCACGGTGCGCTTCACCGACATGCACAAATGGGTTACGGAGTTGCCCGGGTTTGTGGGAGATCCTCAAAAATCCAACGAGGGTTTGCTCGAGGCGATTCAGTTGCGCTGGCATGAGGAGTACGAAGATGCGAAAGAGGCCTGATTTCGCGTCGGCATGAGACCACGCGACCTTCTCGCCTGCCGTCTAAGGCTCGAGGAGGAAGCGTTCCTATGAAACTCATGAAACCAGAAGGTCTGGCGATTTTGGCGGTAGCCTTCGCCATCAGTGCGGCCCCGGCCCTTGCGCAACAGACGACGCAACAGACGACACAGACGACTACTACAACCAGTGCCACGGCATCGGCGCCAGTCGAGCCGACGACGCATCATCAGCTAAAGAAAGACGAGCATGCTGACAAGGCGCAGGCCAAGGCCGATAAGGCTGAAGCGAAGGCCGTCGACAGCAAGAAGGTGCGTCAGGCCGATCAGAAGCAAGACGAGGCGGATCGTGCCGCAGCGAAGGCGAACAGTCCGTACTAGGTTGCTGATGGCGTGAGCGGCCGTCTCAGCTACGCTCCTCGCAGCCTCAAGACTTGTTTCGGGAGCTTCGAGCCACTAAGCAGGAGTACGGCACCGGCGGCAACGAGCCAGACAGCGCTGCCGGTGAGGATCACCAATAGGTCGGTCCGATGTGTGGAAGGTCGAGGCAGTAGATGCATCGCGCTGCTGGTAGCAAGGAAAGCAATCACTGCTGCCAGCAGCGCTCGACCCAACTCTCCGAACTCGAGATGGCGCAGATTCACCAGGTGTTTTCGGTGCAGCAGAATGGCAAGTGTTGCTGTCTGGGCGACGATGCCGAAGTCGGACGCGAGCGCCAGTCCTTCCAGTCCCAACGCGCGAAACAGGCTCCAGTACATGGGAACGGACAGCACGGTAATCACCGTGCCAGTAATGGCCGGCGTGCGCGTGTCACTGGCCGCATAGAACGACCTCGCATAGATGCCCTGCACAGCCCAGATCGCCAGGGTTACGGAGAGAATGGTGAACAACCGCGTTGTTTCAATGGTGTCCGCGCGACTGAATCGGCCGCCGCGAAACAGATCGAGCAGCCATGGAGCGAGCGCCATCATCCATGCGGAGACCAGCATCCCGACCGCAAACAGGCGCGATACGGAACGGCTGACTGAATTCGAAAAGTCGAATGCGCGTCCCTGTTGAAACAGCGAGGCAAAGAATGGGAGTGAGGCTGCTCCCGCTGCCGGTCCAATCACATTGAACGGCGCGTTGAACAGATCCTTCGCATTGCCGATCAGCGTAATGCCACCTTCGCGCAGGGAGCCGAAGTAGTTCAGGAAGTAGCCGTCGAACATCACCAGCGAGACGCCGATCATCAGCGGCAGCGTGAGCTTGAACCACTCGAGAAATGCGGGATCTCGAAAGCCGATGATGGGCCGGTATTTCAAGCCAATGCGCAGGGCGCCGAGCAGATTCAGAAGAGTTGATCCAAGAATGACGCCCGCCAGCACGCCCACTGCGAGCGAATAGATACCCATCTGCCGATGCAGAAACAGTGCGCCCAGGATGATGCCGCCGTTGTAGATCACCGGCACCCCGGCCTGATACAGGAAGATTTTGCGCACCTGCAAACGAGCGCTGAGGCAACTGCCGACGAAAAAGAAGAGCTGTGCCGGCAGGATGATTCGCGTGAGAGACGTACAAAGGCCCGCGCGAAGCGGGTCGTAACGGAATCCCTTATTCGCCAGCCAGACGTAGTACGGTGCGGCGATCTCCGCCAAGACGACGCCCGCACACAGCACGACGAGCATGGTGGTCATCACGACGGAAAGAGCACGATCTGCGCCTTCCTCGTCCTCGGCGACGAGATAGCGATTCAGGACAGTGATGAGCGAGATGGCGACTGCGCCGCCCGTGAGAAAGTAGCTCAGCAGATCGGGCAGCTTGAACGCTGCACGATAGGCATCCTGGGCTGGGCCCGCGCCGAAGAGAAAGTTGACGTACTTGATGCGAACCAGGGCGAGCAGCCCGGAGAGAAACGAGCTCATCATCAGCAGCATGGCTGCGGAGCCCGCGGTGTGGCCGTGCGAGGTGCGGAACAATCGGAAACGTGAGGAACGGGGGCGGACGGCTCCGCCTGAATCAACGGGCATGATCAGCGGTCACTCGGTTGTGTCAGGACCGTCGCCGAACAGATCGCGCTGCGCAAGCCGAAGACGAGAAGGTTCCGGTTTGGCCGCAGGTTTCGCCGGCGGAGCAGCCTGCGTCACCAGCCGTGGGCGTGGCGGTTTGGAGCGTGCGGCCGCCTCCGGCCCGACTTCACCAGCCGGCTTGCCCAGCATCTGAATCAGGCTTTGCATCTCCGCGCGAAGCGAACGCAGACGTGACTCAATCTTCGCGCGGTCACTCGTCTGTGCGGCCGATCCGTTGTCTACAGGAACCAGCGCCGGCGCGGCAGTTGCGGCAGGAAGAACCTCGAACGGCGTTACGGCTTCGCGTGCCTTCGCTTCGACTTTGAAGACCTGCCTCGCGCCCGGGATGGTGTAGCCCTGGTCGTAGAGGAGGCTCTTGATGCGGAGGGCCATCTCTACGTCGCGCTTGCGATAGAGCCGCTGTCCCGTGCCGCCTTTGTTGGGCTTCAGTTGCGGGAATTCGGTCTCCCAGAACCGCAGAACGTAGGCCGGCACTTCGCAGAGCCGCGCAACGTCGCCGATGCGGAAGTAAAGCTTGTCCGGGATCTCAGGCGTTACGGTTTTGCGAATTGGCTGGTGGGTTCCCATTGCAATCAAAAGAAGCCGGCCGCCGCCGCGAGGGGCGGTTCTCGGAGCTTCAGCCAAAGTATAGGTCTCCCGGGAGCCAGGAGAAAGTAGTTTCCGCGGTTCCCCTGACGCTTCTGATACTTACGCAGAAGTCTCATGACCCCGGAACCAAGGAAGTTAACACCACCTTCAAGCGCTGCTTTAGGTTTTTGAACCCACATCAATTGCGGGCGGGGTTGAGCCGGGCTCCGTCAGCCAGTATTGGAGGAAGTTCAGGTGGAGGTATCGGCCGAATTTGTAGCCGACCTCCTTCAGTTGGCCGGCGTAGACAAATCCCTGACGCTCAAGGAAGCGTAGCGACGCCTGGTTTTCGGAGTCCACCCCGGCGACAATGACGTGCTTGCCCATTGCTCGGGCGCGGGCGATCAATTCAGTCAGCAGCAACGTGCCGATGCCCTGTCCTCGGACGTCTTCGCGGATATGTACGGTGACTTCTACCGTGAAGCGGTAGCCGGGCCAGGACCGGAACTCGCCAAACGAGCCATAACCAAGAACCGACGGTCCCTCGACCGCGACGATGACCGGGAAGCCTTGCTCCACGCGGTGAACCCACCAGCCGGCGCGCTCTTCGGCGGTGACACAACGGTCGTTGTAGATTGCGGTCGAGGTCAGAACGATCGAGTTGTAGATCTCCGTGATCTGCGCGATGTCGGGGAGAGCGGCGTCCCTTATCTCCACGCGTTGCCTCACCTGACCTGGACGGAGCCGCGGGCCGCGGAGATAAAGCTGCGCAACCGCTGCGGATCTTTGCGGCCCGGCTCGGCCTCCACTCCGCTGGCCACATCGACGCCCCAGGGCTCGAGCACATCGATGGCTGCAGAGACGTTGCGGGAGTGCAGCCCGCCGGCTACGATCAGCGGCGGCAGATCTGCAGCAGAAGCAGCAGTCGCGGTGTTGCAAGCGAGACGAATCTCCTGCGCGGCGAGCTCCCAGTCAAATGCCATGCCGAGGCCTCCGGATTTTCCTCGCCGCGCGGCGTCGACCAGCACGGCCCACAGGCCTGGTGTGGTGAGCGTCCGCGCGAGCGCAGCAGAGAAGCCAGCGTTGTCGCCCGAATGGACGTTGAACGGGACAGTCTGGATGAGACGCACGTGTCCTTCGAAGGCGCCGTTGAGCCGAGCGATGAGCTCAGGGTCCAGGTCATTGTGAAGCTGCGCGGCTTGCAGGTGCGCCTCACGAACGGTGCGGATAATTTCGTCGGCGTCATTTGTGGCGAAGACTCCAACCGTGAGCACGCTGGCGGGAAGATGTGGAGTGATCTCGGCGACCTGCGCCGCATTCATGCGTCGCCGGCTCGGCGCGAAGACGAACCCGACTGCATCCGCACCTAGCTCAGCAGCGAGCTGCGCGTCGGCGAGATTCGTGTTGGCACAGATCTTGATGAACATGGACGGTCAGGCCTCTCCGTGAAGCAGGCGCTTCAGCGCTTCGCCGGGTCGTGGCTCCTTCATCAAGGACTCGCCGATGAGAAACGCTTCATAGCCTGCGCTGCGCAATCGTTGCATGTCCTCATGCGTGTGGATGCCGCTCTCTGCAACATGGACAGCAGAGCGCGGAAGGCGTGACGCGAGTTCGCAGGCGCGATCGAGCGAAACCTCGAAGGTGCGCAGGTCGCGGCTGTTCACGCCGACGCACTCGCATTCGAGTGGATGCGCGCGCTCAAGCTCTTCGGAGTCGTGAACTTCGCAGAGAACATCGAGCTCCCACCGCCGCGCTTCCTCGCGGAGAGTGCGCAATTCGGCGTCCGTCAGCGCGGCGACGATGAGCAGAATTGCGTCCGCTCCGTTAGCGCGGGCTTCTACGACCTGGAACGGATCGATCATGAAGTCTTTGCGGAGGCAGGGGATCGTAGTCGCGGCGGATGCTTTGCGGAGATTCTCGAGTGAGCCCTGAAAGAACTTTTCGTCGGTGAGGACGGATAACACGGCAGCGCCGGCGTCCTGCATCTCGGTGGCCAGCGCGGCGGGGTCGAAGTCGGCGCGAATGAGACCCCTGGAAGGGGAAGCCTTCTTCAGCTCTGCAATGATTGCGGATCCGCCCAGAGCCTTCGCGCGCAACGCCATCGCAAACCCGCGCGGAGTGTGCGCTGTTGCGGCACGTTCCAGCGATTGCAGATCGGCGGACTTCTTGCGCTCCGCGACAACCGTGCGCGTGTGCGCCAGAATCTCCGGGAGATACATTGTGCGTTCGCCGGCCACGGACATGCTTCTATGCTACCGAACGCGGCTACCGGTGCCTATTGGGCTTACGCGAGCGCGCTCCTGGGCTGCGCGAGCACCAGTCCACGCGGCGTGGGCAACAGCAGCACGGAGATCAGGCCTTCGCGCTCGAGCTTCTTCGCGGCCTCGCGCACGGTTTTCAGATGCGAACTCGCATCGTGGATGACGATGAGTCCGTTGGGATTCATCTGCGGCAGAAAGCGCTTCACCTCGGCCTCACGCAGATCGGGATCGGAGTCGGAGAAGAGCAGATCAATGGTTCCGTCGACCTTCATCTCCAGCGAGCTCTCGTTGCGGAGATCGATGAACTTCGTGAGGGGATTTGAGCTGAAGCGTTCTTTCGCGCGGGCGAAGACGAGTGGATCGTACTCGCAACTGATGACCTTGCCCGCGGGAGCGCCACCCTCGGCATTGCGCTGAAGTCCGCGTGCAATCCACTCGGTAGACACTCCGAGAAAGCTTCCGGTCTCGACGATGAGTTGTGGCTTGAGGGTGGTGACGAGCGTAGCCGAGTAGCTCGAGCACCTCGAGCTCGGCGGTCATCGAGTCAAACATCGACCATTGTTCAGGGTGGGGACATTCGGGCGTTGCGCGATGGTACTCCGGCTGCAGCACGCCGCCGGAGCGGTCGTGCTGCAGCATTACCTTGTGTTCCTGTTTCAGCTTCTTGCGGAAGAGCCCCATCGTTACGCCTTGCCCGCAAGCTGCCGCAGCACGTACTGCAGAATTCCGCCGTGCTGGTAGTAGAGGATCTCCTGCGGTGTGTCGATACGGACCGCGGCCTGAAACTCCGTTGTCCGCCCTTGGTCGGATTCTGCAACGATGGTGAGCAGCTTGCCTCCGGCGAACTTCCCGTCCAACATGGCACGCAACTGTCCGGGCTGATCGCCAACCTGGTATACCTCTTCACCCGTCAGCTCCAGTGTTTCGGCATTCTGCCCCGCCAGGAACTGCAGCGGAAGGATACCCATGCCGACAAGGTTGGAGCGATGGATGCGCTCGTAGCTTTCCGCGATGACGAAGCGAATGCCGAGCAGGCGTGGGCCCTTGGCGGCCCAGTCGCGCGACGAGCCGGAGCCGTACTCCTTGCCCGCAAGGATGCAGAGCGGTGTGCCGCGCTTCGCATACTCCACGCTGGCGTCATAGATGCTCATGCCGGTTCCTTCGGGGAGCAGACCGCGTTACGCCGCCTTCGGTGCCGGGCGCGAGCTTGTTGCGCAGGCGCACGTTTGCGAAGGTGCCGCGCACCATCACCTCATGATTGCCACGACGCGAGCCATAGGAGTTGAACTCGAACGGCTTCACGCCATGCTCGGTGAGGTACTTGCCCGCGGGGCCGTTCTGCTTGATCGAGCCCGCCGGCGAGATGTGGTCTGTCGTCACCGAATCGCCCAGGACGGCGAGCACGCGTGCGTCCTTGATGTCCTCGACCGGAGCGGGCGTCGCAGTCATACCGTCGAAGTACGGCGCTTTGCGGATGTAGGTCGAGTCGGTCTCCCACCCGTAGGTGTCTCCGCTTGGGAATTTGAGGTTCTGCCAGTTGGCGTCGCCGTCGCTCACAGTGCTGTATTGCTCGCGGAACATCTCGGAGTCGATGGATGCGGCGACCGCATCGGAGACCTCCTTCTGGGTCGGCCAGATGTCGCGCAGGATACACTTCCTTGCCGTTCTTGCTCCTGCCTAGCGGCTCGGTGTCGAAGTTGTGCTCGATATGTCCGGCGAGCGCGTACGCGACAACGAGTGGCGGCGACATCAGGTAATTCGCGCGCACCTCGGGCGAGATGCGGCCCTCAAAGTTGCGATTGCCGGAGAGAACGGAAACGGCCACGAGGCCGTGCTCCTCGATAGACTTCGAGACGTCCTCGGGCAGCGGCCCAGAGTTGCCGATGCATGTCGTGCAGCCGTAGCCGACCACCTGGAAGCGCAGCTTGTCGAGATACGGCAGCAGTCCCGCTCGCGTGTAGTAGTCGGTGACGACGCGGGAGCCGGGCGCGAGCGAGGTCTTCACCCACGGTGGCGTCGTGAGGCCGGCCTCAACCGCCTTCTTCGCGAGCAGACCCGCGGCGACCATCACGTACGGGTTGCTTGTATTCGTGCACGACGTGATCGCAGCGATGACGATGGAGCCGTTCGAGAGATACCGGTCGGGATCGACGCCGAAACGCGCCCGCACCGTATGCTCAATCGCAACCTCTTCCTGTTTGCCGACGGCCGGCTTCTCGTGCGACGTCGCCGTGACGGTGACGCTTACCGGAATCTCCGGGTCGGGCGCACCGAGCGAGCTTGCGAGGTTGCCGTCTGCGGAGGCGTGGCCGCCCTCGCCCTCCCAGCGGACCATCTGCCGCACTTCGGTCTTGTTTGCGTTCGGGCCCAGCAGGCTCGGCAGCACTTTGACGAAACTCTCCGGCGTCTCGCGCAGCAGCACGCGGTCCTGCGGGCGCTTCGGTCCGGCGACACTCGGCTCCACGGTGCTCAGATCAAGTTCGAGCCTGCCCGAGTAGTCGGCCTCCGGCGCGTCAGGTGTGTGGAAGAGTCCCTGCGCCTTGTAGTACGCCTCGGTCAGCGCGATGTGCTCCTCGCTGCGACCGGTGAGGCGGAGATAACTTCAGCGTCTCCTTATCCACCGGGAAGATGCCGCAGGTCGCTCCGTACTCCGGCGCCATGTTTGCGATGGTTGCGCGGTCCGCGAGGGGGAGTTCGCTGATGCCGGGGCCGTAGAACTCGACGAACTTGCCGACGACACCGAACTTGCGCAGCATCTCGGTCACAGTGAGTACAAGGTCAGTTGCTGTTGCGCCCTCACGCAGCTTGCCCGTCAGCCTGAAGCCGACGACCTGCGGTACGAGCATGCTCACCGGTTGACCGAGCATCGCAGCCTCGGCCTCAATGCCGCCGACGCCCCAGCCGAGCACTCCGAGCCCGTTGATCATCGTCGTGTGTGAGTCTGTGCCGACGAGTGTGTCGGGATACGCGACGATGGAGCCGTCGTCTTCCGCGTCGTGAAGACCACGCGCGCCAGATACTCGAGGTTGACCTGGTGGCAGATGCCCATCCCCGGCGGCACTGCGGAGAAGTTGTGAAACGCCGTCTGTCCCCACTTGAGGAAGGCGTAGCGCTCGCGGTTGCGTTGAAACTCGAGCGCAGCGTTCAGGTCGTAGGCCTTCGCGGATCCGTACTCATCCACCTGCACGGAGTGGTCAATCACCAGCTCTGCGGGCACGAGCGGATTGATCTTCTGGATTGCGTCCGCATCGCCGCCGAGCTCCTTCATCGCGTCGCGCATCGCGGCGAGGTCTACAACTGCCGGCACGCCGGTGAAGTCCTGCATCAGCACGCGCGCGGGCATGAAGGCGATCTCGCGCGAGGGCTCAGCCTTCGCATCCCATTTGGCGAGGAAGCGAATGTCGTCGGCGGTCACCGTCACGCCATCTTCGCGGCGCAGCAGGTTCTCCAGCAGAATGCGCAGCGAGTAGGGCAGCCGCTCCAGCTTCGCGCCGCTTGATTCGAGTGCGCTGAGGCGGAAGTAGCGCACAGTCTTCGTGCCGGACGTCAGTTCGCCGGCTGCGTGAAAGCTATCCGGATGAACATTTGAGGTGGCCATAACAATCTCCTTGGAGCTCCCCGCGGAGCTCTAATGTTGCGGAGCGCTGCCCTTCACGTCAGTTCCGGGACGCTGGCAGCGGATGAGGCCTGCATCAGCGCGCGCGCTCATCGGAGAGCACGTCGGCGCGAATCAGGCGGAACAATTCTGGATGATAACGAGGAAATCGGCGTGGCGTTTAGGAGAGGAAACGCCCGCGGTCATGGCGGCCACGACGGAAGCGCTTGATAGGGGAGCGCAACATGCCCCTAGTGTAGCTCTTTTGCCACATCACCTGCATCCCCAAACCCCTGCCATTCCCGCAGTTAAGAATTGATTCGCAATACGGCCCACGAGTGCCGGGCGCACCGCATCTTATACAAAGTTGACGGGTTTGTACCTATCAGCAGGGACCTGCTCCGGATTCTCCAGAGGGCAGGCCAGGAGCCAAGGGATGCAAGTCGAAATCAGCACAATTCGTCGCGCGTTTGGCGCGATTGCTCTATCGGGCGCACTTGCGCTCGCGTCCGGCTGCCATAGCAGCAGCGTTGCAGCCAGCGGGCCCGATCCGGCGCAGTCGAACCTCGCGCCGGTCAACGGCCAAACTCAGGTTCTCGCACAGAACGCCTCGTATTCGCCGCAACAGCAGGGCGAGTATCCGCAGCAGGCGCCGGCACCTGTCGAGCAGGCCTACCCGCAACAGGCGTACCCGCAGCAGCCCGGCTACCAGCCCACTCCAGACGAGCAGGCGGGTGAAGAGGCGCTCGAGGAGACGACGCAGGCTCCGCCGCAACTACCCGAGTACGACCAACCACCCGCACCGGGCCCTGGCTATCTCTGGACTCCCGGCTACTGGGCGTGGGGACCCGGTGGCTACTACTGGGTTCCGGGCGCGTGGGTTGAGGCGCCTTACTATGGCGCGCTTTGGACGCCACCCTATTGGGGCTGGTACGGCGGCTACTACCGCTTCCACCCTGGCTACTGGGGACGGCACGTCGGATACTACGGCGGCATTAACTACGGCTTCGGCTATATCGGAATTGGCTACTTCGGCGGCTACTGGAGCGGGAACAGCTTCTACTACAACCGCGCTGTGACTCGCGTCGGCGGCGGGATTCGCACGGTCTACGAACGGCCCGTGGTCTACAACAACGTTCGCTACGGTGTTCAGCCCACAAATCGCGTGAGCTATAACGGCGGCCGCGGCGGCATTAATGTGCAGCCTCGACCGGCGGAGATTGCAGCGATGCATGAGCGGCACGACGCGCCGATGGCTGTGCAGCGCCAGGCCCGCGTCGAGGCCTCTCAGAACCGCGCCCAGACCTTTGCTGTGAACCATGGGCGTCCGACGGAAGCCTTCGCGCAGCATGGCTTCGCGAACACACGCGGCATCGCGCCGGCTCCCCGTGTGGAGACTGCTCGTCCTACGCCTGAGGTTCGTCCGGGACAGCCCAATGTGCCCTATACAAATGAGCGGGCCGCGAATGCAGCGCACGGCCAACCCTATGCCAACGAACCCCGCGTGGAAAACCGCTCGATGCAGCCGCAGCCCAACGCTGAACCCGCGCTTTGAGAATCATGCGCAGCCGCAACCACAGCCCCGCACAGAGGCTCCGCGTGTGGAGACTCGCCCGATGCAACCGCAGCCGAACGCTGCCCAGCCTCGGTACGAAAATCACGCGCAGCCACAGCCACAACCCCACGTGGAGAATCGAGCGATGCCGCAACCGCAGCCTCAGCCGCGCGTGGAGAACCGTCCGCAGCCACAGCCTCAACCCCGGATGGAAAACCGTCCGCAGCCGCAACCACAGCAACACGTGGAAGCGCCGCGTCCTGAAAACCGCCCGGCTCCGCAGCCCCGTCCGCAGGGACCGCCACCGCAGGCGCATTCCGCTCCTCCGCAGTCCCATGGCGGCGGCAACGGCGGACATCAGGGCGACGGCGACCACGGTCATCGATAACCACTTCAATCGCTAAACGAAGAGTGCCCGGCCAATGCCGGGCATTCTTTTTGCCGCCTTCAACACGGCTACACCCCGGTAGAGCCGAAGCCACCCTGTCCGCGCGGCGTCTCCGCGAGCATATCCGTTTCCTCGAAGCTCGCCTGGATGCGCTCCACCACGCGCAGTTGCGCGATCCGGTGGCCCGGCGCGATCACCTGCGGCTCCGGTCCGAGATTTGTAATGATCACCTTCAACTCGCCGCGATAGCCGGGATCGATGACTCCGGCCAGCGTTGTCACACCGCGCATCGCGAGCCCGGAGCGGTCCTCCACGAGCGCCCCATGTGACGACGGCAGCTCCAGCGCCAGCCCGGTGCGCACCGCCACAGTGCTGCCCGGCTCGCCGACGGGGGCTAGCGTCGCCGACTCCGCCGCAAACAGGTCCGCTGCAAGATCGCCGTATGGCCCGGTGTGTGCGTAACGCGGCAGTTGGGCCGAAGGCAGCAGGCGCTGCACCAGGATCCTTGGAGAGGTCTTCGCTTCACTCATCGCAGTCAGTCTCTCATCTCACGAGATCCACTTCAGCAGCCGAATCACGCCCATCGGCGCGGCCTTCGAGTGCGCCGAGACACCCGTGCGCTCGTGAATGGCCTTGCGGTTCGTGCGATAGTACTCAAACGCGCGCAGCATCATCTGATCGTTGGTCAGCGTCGGACGCCAGCCCAGCTCTCGCTTGATTCGCGTCGTGTCAAAGACGAAGCTCTCGGCGATCATCCGGTAGTGATACGGTCCCAGCGGCGAGACGCCCAGCTTGTGTGCGGCCTTCATCGCAGCAATTGTCGGCGCTTTAGGCAGGCTTGCAACGCGCGAACGGCTCGACGCCGCGCGAATCACCGACTCGTACATTCCGCGCATCGTCGGCACGTTGTCTGAGCCGATGTGAAAGAGATTCGACGAGGCATAACCGAGACACGCAATGCATGCCGTTGCCAGGTCCTGCGCGAAGATGAACTGGTAGACGCTGTCGCCGCTGCCCACCACCCAAACCTTCTTGTTGTCTTCGATGAACTCGAACAGAATCGCCAGCAATCCGAGGCGGCCCTCGTCGATGATCGTCGGCGAGCGCAGCGTTACAACCTGCAGCTCAGGATGCTCGCGGTGCAACTCATCCAGCACGCGCTCACCCTCCAGCTTTGATTGCCCGTAGATCTCGACCGGCGACGGCGTCTCGTCCTCCGTCACCGGATGGCCGAGGTTCTCGCCCCACAGACAATTGCTGGAGATGAAGATGAACTTGCTTCACGCCCGCAGCAATCGCTGCCTCCGCGAGCCGCCGCGTTCCATCCACGTTCGAAGTCCACAGCATCTTCTCGTCGGAAACGTCGTGCGCGAGCATCGCTGCGCAGTGAAAGACCGCTTCGAACTGGCGCTCCGCAAACAGCCGCGCCAACAGATCGGCATCGCGAATATCGCCCTGCACGCTCGTCAGTGCCGCATGCGAATCCTCGTCGCGCACGAGGTCGATGTTCGTGACCGCAAATCCTTCACTCAGCAAACGCCGCTTCAGCACACCACCGAAGAAGCCCGACCCGCCCGTTACCAGCACCTCGCGCCCGCTCACGCTGCAACCTCACTCGTCTTCTTTTGCGGCCCCGTATTTCGTGGTTCTGTCGAGCGGAAGAGATACACGCCCAGCACGGTAATCAGCGGCTCCAGCGGATGGCGAAAGCGTGCCTGCACAGTAACCAGATAGTACGGCAAGGGCAGCAGCAGAAACATCCATCCCATCAGCGCCGCTCCCGGCACCCGCCGCCGCAGCGCGAGCCCCAACCCCATCAACCCTGCGAGGCTGAGGAAGGCATAGTTCAGCCGCCGTCCATACTCCCGCATGCGGATGATTCTCCAGCGGATGCGGTACGTTGTCCCAGAAGAAGAGGAAGCGGTCGACCGTCCACTTTGCCGATCTGCTTTGGATTCGCGCGAATCCGTTCCACTGCCTGTTGCTTCCTCATCGCCGAGTAAGGTAGCTCGCCCATGTGGACATAGAGCTGGAACTTCGGATCGCCGGGCCACATCGGCAGCGTCGGTCCCCACGGATATCCGTCGTGCGATGGAAGCGTCGACTCATACAACTCTGCGCCGAAGTTCGAGCGTGTCGCGACGAACGCGTGCAGCGTGCGCTCATTACGCAACCACCACGGCATCATCACTGCCGCCAGCGCAATCACTGCCACCAGCGGTCCGGCCCATACCCGCGCCAGTTGCAACGCCCGCAGCTTCGGCCAGATCACCCACAATCCCATTGCCGGCAGGCCGATGAGGATGGATGCATTCGAAAGCGCCACGAGCCCCCACAACGCGCCGAAGGCCGCCCATCGTCCCCATTGTGCTTCGCCATCCCGTTCCTCTTCACCCTGTCCCGCGGAGTCGCAGCGCCAGCACGACCGTCCACGCAAATAAGAAGGCCGACAGCGAAGTGTCCCACAGCCAGTGCACCGCGAACTGCAGCGCAGCGGGATACAGCGCCCAGAGCCATCCGGCCCACAGCGCCACCGGCGCGACCTTCGTGGAGGCCCTTCGCGCGATCCCGTTCGCATCGAAGCAGCGCGCGGCGATCTCATACACCGCCGGCGCGATCAGAGCGGAGAACAGGCTGTCGACCGTCATCACGAAAAAAGCCGCCGCGTTCGTGTACACGCCGAAGAGCTTGAAGGACAGCGCCAGCAGCAGCGGATACAGCGGCGGAATCCACGCCGTGGGCCCGCTCACGCCATTGAACGGATTCGCATAGCCGTGCCCCTCGACGAGCGATCGCGCGATACGTCCGCCCTCGAACCCGAAATCAAAATGATCGCCGATAACGCGGACTCGGTACGTGTGCCCGATCACAATGCACGCAACGCGCAGCACAAACGCGACCCAGAAGAGGCTGCGTGGAGCGCGAAACGATCTTGATGTGGCGGAGACTGTCGACACGAGGCAAGGAAGGATTACGACCGCTTCTCTTCAGTCTAAATTGCCCGTTCCTCTGCCTGAGCTCGCTTGCACTGCAGTCAGCACCATCATCCTGACGACGGAGCCAGCTCATGGCGCAGTCGTGCGAACACACGCCGGGCGCCTTGCATGAGCCAGTGGGTCATAAGGACGATCACCAACAATGCCACCACTACAATCGCCGCGGCGACGTACGGATGCACCGTCGCAATCCAGGTGATGCCCGCTGCGGCAACGTCCTCTGAAGTGCTCAGCGCCGCGTTAGTAAAAGGCTCCGGCGTCGCCGACACCGCCACGCGCGCCGAGGTCTTTGCCGTGTGCGCGACTGCGGCAATCGCAGCCGCCAGCACAGTGACCAGCGCGTGCTCGCCGGGCGACAACCCATTCCCCGCCTGATAGGCCAGAATCGCCGCTGCAGGCACGCGAATGAAGGTGTGTACCGCGTTCCAGACCAGGTCGAAGTACGGAATCTTGTCCGCGAACGCTTCGATCACGCTCAGCGCTATCGCCAGCGCGATCACCCAGGTCTGATCCAGCGCCGATAGACCAGGCGGAAGCTGCAGCACATGAAATCGAGCCAGCAGGCCGAGGACTGCAACCGTGACATACAGGTTCAACCCGGCCGCGAAGCTGACGGCCACGAGCAGCGCGGTAAGCCGGCCTGGATCAAGCATCACATTCTCCCGCGGTGTCAGGATTGTAGTCCCGTCCGGTCACCGAGGATAACTTCATGGGTTATTTCCAAAGGCCCCGCTGCTCGGCTAGCCTGCAGATACGCTCCAGTCTTTTCTCGCTGACCGGTGACGGCTCAACGGGTTCACTCTTTCGCTGCGTTTCAGGAGCTCCGCCTCTTCCGGAGCAGGGTCCGTTTGCCGCTGGTCTGCTTCATCTCTCTGCAAGCGTCGCCGCGCTGGTCGGCGGCACGGCGCGCTCGGCGTATGTTTGCGCCTCTTGCGCTGAGTCTCTGTCTCGTCTCGCGAGCGTTCGCCCAGAGTCCGGTCGACGGCACACTTCGAGGACGCGTCTTTACCTCACCGCAAATCTCTCCCGTCGGCGCGAGTGTGTATCTGCGCCGCGACGACAACTCCTGGCAGCAGACCATCCACGCCGCGCGCGACGGTTCCTTCACCGTGCTTGCTCTCGTGCCCGGTGACTACACGCTCCAGGCCGGGCCCTGTTCCCCGCAGCACCTCTCCATCTCTCCCGGCGCCATCACGGAAGCCGAGATCGATCTGTCCTCCTGCCCTTCAGGCCAGCCACTTCTGCCGCGATCCACCTTCGCTTCCACTTCCAACGTTGGACCTATCCGAACTTTCCGAGCTTGATTCCGCCGCGCACGACGCAACACTCGCGGCTGCTCCAGCGGACGAGACGATCGGTGACGAGCCCTCGACACCGGAGGCGGCCCGCGAGACCAGCGAACTCGGCCTCGCCGGACCCAGCGTCAATGGCCTCTCGCCGACCGCAAACTCCACGCTTCTCGACGGCCTCTCGACCACCCAAAACTTCCACTCCAGCCCGCGCGGCTCCGGCGGTAGCCCGCGCACCTCTGCTACCTTCGGCGAATCCGCCACGCGTTCCTTTCAACTCCAGCCACGCTCCTTCTCCGCGCAGAATGACAGCGCAGGAGGCCTCATCGCAGTCACTTCGCGCGGACAGGCGACGCGCCTTCACGGCACCGCCTTTGCGCTCACTCGACAGAGCGTCTTCGCCGCAACCAATCCATTCTCTGTCGTTACGCGCTACAACAACGGTGCGATCACCTCGCAACTCCTGAAGCCCTCCGACAGCCTCGTTCAAGCTGGAGCCGCCGCGGGTTTTCCGTTCTCACCGCTCCCTTACCTCTGGCTGCAACACGCATCGCTCTTCCTCTCGCTTGAAGGCCAAATCCGTTCCAGCCAGGTTGTTTCCACGCCGGCAACCGCCAGCTTCTACACGCTCACACCGGAGCAGCTTGCGCTTCTTGCCAATCGCGGAGTCACGGCCTCTGCCGCCAACAGTGCCCTCAACTTTCTCGACAGCCTCACCGGCGCGCAGCCGCGCGATGCTTCACGCCTTCTCAGCTTTGCTCGTCTGGACCTCGTACCTGCCGTGAAGCAGCAGCTGACGCTCGGCTACATCGGCAACCGTTTCAACTCGCCCACCGGTTCGAGCTCTGGCGCATCCGCCGCCGTCGTGCCTCGCGGCCGTGCCAGCCTCGCCGCCAGCATTCTGCATGTCGACGCACTCACCGGCCGCTGGCTCTACCGTCTCTCTCCGCTCGCAGCCAACGAGCTCCGCGGACAATTCGCTCGAGACCTCGAGTATGAGACTCCGCACACGCCGCTCCCACAGGAGCCCGCGATCAGCGTCGGAGGCTTCGCTCCGCAGGTCTCCATCGCGCCCAACGGCTTCAGCTACGGCACACCTTCGAGCATCGGCCGCATCGCCTACCCAGACGAACATCGCCTCCAACTGGCCGACACCTTCACCCTCGCGCACGGTCGCCATCTCTTCTCGTTCGGCGTCGATTGGAGTCGCATCACCGACCGCATCGCCGCCGCCACCAACGCCGAGGGCACCTTCCTCTACGACAGCGGCACCACCAACGGCCGCGACGGCGGCCTCGTCGACTGGATCACCGACTACACCTTTAACGTCCACGCCTATCCCAACGGAGCCTGCCCCAGCATCAACGCCGCCGACCACCTCTTCTGCTTCCGCAGCTACACGCAGGGCTTCAGCGCGGCCTCGACGCAGTTTGCGACGCACGACCTCGCATTCTTCTCCGAAGACGCTCTCCGCCTGCCGCACTCACTCTCGCTCACGCTCGGCGTGCGCTACGACTACACACTCCTCCCGCCGCCGCAAAACCCCAACCCTGCACTCGACCAGGCCCTCAGCACCATCAACTCCCCCGTCGCCGGCGCAACCTCCGTCATCCCCGAAGACCGCAACAACATCGGCCCGCGTGTCGCACTCGCATGGTCGCCCGGTCGTGGCCGCATCCTCACCGCTCGTCTCGGCTACGGCGTCTTCTACGGCCGCATCGCCGGCGCCACTGTGAACGCCGCGCTCACCGACACCGCGCTCGCCTCCACGACGCGCCGCATCCGCATCACGCCCTCCACCATCACCGCGTGCCCGCAGGTCGAAAACCAGGGTTTCGGTTACCCCTGCGCCTACACGACGATGCCTCCCTCAGCCGTTGTGCAGACAACCTCCGCACTCGTCTTCTCCAACCGCTTCCGGCTTCCCGCCGTTCAGCGCGCGACGTTCTCGCTCGAGCACTCCACGCACACCCTCGATTTCCGCGCCGGCTACGCGATGGCGATCGCCACCCAGCTTCCGCAGAGCGTGGACCTCAACATCGCGCCCTCGACGACCATGGCCAGCTTCATCCTGCAGGGCGGCAACGGCATGCGCGGCCTCTATTCGGGTCAGACCTTCGCCGTACCGATCTACGCGACGCGCCGCACAACCGCCTTCGGGCCCATCAGCGCGCTCGTCTCGAACGCCAATGCCACATACCACTCGTTCAACACCGAAGCGCGTTTCCACACCCGCGGCCTGCAGCTTCGCGGGAGCTACACCTTCGCCCGCGCCATCGACTACGGCCCGCAGCTATCCGCCACGCCGCGCGAGAACGGCCAGTTCGATCCCTTCACCGACGCCTACGACAAATCCCTCTCCAGTCTCGACGTCCGCCACCGCTTCAGTGGTGATCTTCTCCTCCGCTCCTCGCTGCATTCCCACTACGAGTTCCTGCGGCGCTCCCTCTCC
This sequence comes from uncultured Acidobacteriaceae bacterium, assembly GCA_963729675.1. Taxonomy (GTDB): domain Bacteria; phylum Acidobacteriota; class Terriglobia; order Terriglobales; family Acidobacteriaceae; genus Granulicella. The sequence continues at coordinate 138,859 of CAVSOV010000018.1, read as the reverse complement.
GGCTGGCAACTCGCCACCATCGCCACGGTCGGCAGCGGCGCGCCCTACAGCTACACCATCTTCGGAGGCACCTCGCTGTCCGGCGGCCGCGACACCATCAACGGCTCCGGCGGCGCTACCTATCTCCCCACGCTCGGCCGCAACACCCTTCGGCTGCCCATGCGCAGCCGCGTCGATCTCCGCGCCGGCCGCGGCTTCGCGCTCCACGAGCACATTCGCCTCAATGCCTTCGCCGAGGCCTTCAACCTGCTCAACACGCAGAGCCTCTCGCGCGTCGAAACCCGCGCCTTCCTCGTCGGCACTCCAGCTACCGCCGGCGCACCCACGCCGCTTATCTTCCAGGACGCCGTGACGGTCGCCGCTGAGGGCATCACCACAGCTCCCTTTGGCACCCCAACCTCCTCCACCGCCGGCCTCAGCCGCGAGCGCCAACTCCAATTTGGCCTGCGGCTCGAGTTCTAACTCCAACTCCCGCGACCTGTCGGCTCGCTTCGGCATCCAACGGGGAAGGACTCACTCTGGGGGAACGCAAGGGCCATGAACGTGCTCGCCGCAGTGCAGAACCATGGATATGCGGCGACGGCGGTCCTCCTTTTTCTCTCCGCCTGCGGTCTTCCCCTGCCCATTTCCGTCGTTCTCCTCACCGCCGGCGCGGCCGCACACTCCGGCTCGCTGAATCTTGCGCTGGTTATCCTCTGCGCTGCCGGAGCCGCGCTCCTCGGCGACACGATCCTCTACCTGGGCGGCAGGTTCACCGGCTGGTGGCTGCTCGCCGGGCTGTGCCGCCTCAGCCTCAACCCCGAGACCTGCATCTTCGGCTCCGCCCGATCCTTCTATCGTCGCGGCCCGCGCACGCTCCTCTTCGCGAAGTTCATCCCCGGCCTGGCTACCGTCGCCGCTCCCCTGGCCGGCAGCCTCAATATGCGCCTCACGCGCTTCCTCAAGCTCGACATGTGCGGCGTCCTCTTCTATACCGCCACCTGGAGCACGGCCGGCTTCCTCTGCGCGCCATTTCTTCGCATCCTCATCGGCTGGGTCGAGCGCGTCGGCCACTTCACGGCCGCCACCGTCACGGCCGCCATCCTGCTTTATGTGCTCTGGCTGCTCGGCAGTTCGCTGCATGAAAACCGCTTCAGCACGATTGAGCGAATCGCCGCCGAAGAGCTCCACGAGCGCATGAAGGCGCCGGCCCACGACAAGGTCGTTGTCATCGCCGACGTTCGCTCACACGGCTACTATGACCCTGCCGCCCAGCGCATCAAAAACTCCATCCGTGTCGAGCCCAACCGGCTGCGCGAGGAACTCGAGGCCCTCCGGGACTTCATGGCGCCCGAGTGCGAGATCTATCTGTACTGCTCCTGCGCGCGCGATGCCACGAGTGTTCGCGTCGCCCGCGAACTCGAAAAAGAAAACTGCGCCACCAAGGTGATCTCGGGAGGCCTCAAAGCCTGGATCAAGGCCGGTGGCCCGCTGGAGCCGGTCCCGCCCGGCGACGTCGAGCATCTGCCAAAGTTCAACTAACCTGTATTGATATCAATATTCTTCATTTCAATGCATCTTTCGTCCTCACCCAAAAAAGAGGGGGCCGTCATCCTGAGCCGCAGGCGAAGGATCTCTGTATTTCATCTCAAACCACCACGACATCTCGAGAAAAAGGTCCCGTGTTATGCCACCTGACGAGCCATTGCCCGTATCCCAGCCAGCAGCTGCGCATACGGCAGACCATCCGCATAGGTCTTCAGCATCAACTGCTGCAGCAACTTCTTCCTCACCACGCGGAACCCGCGCCCCGGCTCGCGATAGAAGCTCCTTGCAGCGTCATAGGAAAATGCGAGCATCGCCTGCAACTCGCTCAGACTCTTTGCATACTCTTTGCTGAGCGTCGCTGCATCGGCACCCGCGGTTGCCAACACCGCCCCAGCCGCAGCCTGCCCGCTCACAATCGCCGAGTGAATCCCCTCGCCCGTCAGCGGATCCACCAGCCCCGCCGCATCTCCGGCCAGCAGCACGCGCCCGCGCGGCACATACCCGTGGCCTCCAAGTCCCAGGTGCTGTCCTGAGACATGCACCTGCAACTTGCTCAACTCCACACCCAGTTTCTGGCGTGTGTAGCTCTCCAGCAGACCGCGCGTCACGCTCTCATACGCCATGCCCTCAGCGTTCGCAGCCGCAGTCCGGTCCTTCGGCACAAATCCACCGACGCCCACGTTGATGTGGTCGCCCTTGGGGAAGAGCCATCCATAGCCGCCGGCGATTGGCGCGAAGTCGAATACCAGGTCCTGCGGCCCGTCTCCAGCGGGCAACGTCGGCGGCAGAACCTCGAAGGGAACCATCGCCTCCAACGCGAACCCATGCGCATACCACGTGGGCTCGGCGGCCAGTTCCGCCGCGCGGCTCTCGATCCAGATCCCCTCGCGCAGAGTTTCACCCGACCTGTCACGCAGCGCATCGAGCCCCGCCGCCAGCCGCCGCATCTGTCCGTTCGATCCATCCGCGCCGATCAACACCGCAGCCCGCAGCGTCTCAGTTGCTCCATCCCCAGCCGCAACCTCGATCTCCACCCACGCCGCCGACTCCCGCACCGCCACGACGCTCTCAATCTTCTTCAGCTCCGCGCCCGCGGCTAACGTCTGTTGCAGGCAGAACGCATCGAACGTTTCCCGCACGGCCATCGCGCAGATCACCTTGCGCGTCCGCAGCCGCACCTCGCAGCTCTTGTCCGCCACACGGGTGCCTTCATGAAATCGCGGCCCGGCCTCCTGCAGAACCACCTCGCGGCACGCCCGCTCCACCACCGGTTCCACCGAGTACCGCAGCGCCCGCAGCGTCTTCCGCGTCAGCCCGCAGGCACATGCCTTGGGCCGCGGAAAGGTACGCCGGTCCAGCATCAGCACGCGCTTGCCTGCGCGCGCCAGATCGTACGCCGCAGCGCATCCCGCCGGCCCCGCGCCGGCAATCAGAACGTCATAACCTGAGGACATCTTCTCTAGATTATGCGGCAGTAGACGCAACTGTGCGTCGCAATCCCATCGCCTCCGCCAGCAGCGTATAACTCCGCTTCCGCGCCTCATGCGAGTGCGTAATCGTGTTCACGATCAGCTCGCCGATCTCCAACTCCCGCGCAATCCTTGTCAGCTCTTCGGCCACACGTTCCGGCGTCCCCACCACATACCGCGGAAACTCCGCTTCCGGCTGATCCATCGATCCCACCGTGAACGGCATTAGCGGATTCGGCACCGTCGGTGCAGCCGCCAACTCCCGCAGCGCATCCTCTGGCGTCGCCACCGGCCGCCGGTCATCCATGCGAATCCGCCGTTGCAGCAGCCGCACCGACGCATGCAGATGTTCCGCTTCCTCCTGCGTCGGCGCGCAGATCGCTCCAATCGCAATCGTCGCCTCAGGCTCACTGCGATCGGGCCCCGGCACAAAGTTCCTCTGGTAGTACTCGATCGCCTGCCTCGTCCCCAGCGCCGAAAAGAAGTGCGCGAACGCATACGGCAGCCCCTCCTGCGCCGCCGTCACGCTCGACCACATGCTCGACCCCAGCAGCCACACATCCGGCGCGCCCTCCGCATCCGGCGCCACCCGCAGCCGCGCAAACGGATGATCCGCCGGAAACCGTTCGCGATGAAGAAACGCCCGCAGCTCCGCCAGCTGCTGCGGAAAATCATCGACCATCGGCCCCTGCCTTGTGCGCCGCAGCGCCTGCATCTCCAGCTGCCCACCGCCCGGCGCGCGCCCAATCCCCAGGTCGATCCGCCCCGGAAACATCGCATACAGCGTGCGAAACACCTCCGCCACCTTATACGGCGAGTAATGCGGCAGCATCACGCCGCCCGACCCCACGCGAATCCGCTCCGTCGCCGCCGCCGCACGCGCCACCAGGATCTCCGGCGCCGTACACGCCAGCAAATCCATCGCATGATGCTCCGAGTACCACAGCCGCGTGTACCCTAACCCATCCACGTGCTTCGCCAAATCCAGCGAATTCGCCAGCGCCGTCGCAGGTGTCGCACCCGCCGGCACAGGGGACTGGTCCAGCACGGACAGCCTCAATGATCCACTCATGCCGATTGGATGTCGCAACCCCTCCATCGGCTCCACGCCACACGCCCGCATCCGCTATCCTCGGCTCAATGGCTCCTGAATCGTCTGCCTCACCGGCCCCGCTGCTCGCCGTCTGCGATCTCCGCATCGCCTTCTCCGGGCACGAGGCCGTACACGGAATCTCCTTCGACATCGCACCCGGCGAGACCGTCGGCCTCGTCGGCGAGTCCGGCTCCGGCAAGTCTGCAACGTCTCTCGCTCTGCTCCGGCTCCTTCCGCCTACGGCGCAGCTCACCGGCAGCCTTCAACTCACCTGCGAGCCGAACCCCGAAACCGAAGATCTCCTCACTCTCAGTGAAGATCAAATGCGCGCGCATCGCGGCCGCTCCATCGCAATGATCTTTCAGGAGCCCATGACCGCGCTCAATCCGGTCATGCGCGTCGGCCACCAGATCGCCGAAGCTGTCCTCGCACACACACCACGCATCTCGCGCTCCGAACTCAATGCGCGCGTCCTCGCCGCACTGCATGAGGTCGCACTGCCCGACCCAGAACGCCGCCTCAACGACTACCCGCATCAGTTCTCCGGCGGCCAGCGCCAGCGCATCATGATCGCCATGGCGCTCATCAATCGCCCGCGCCTGCTCATCGCCGACGAGCCCACCACCGCACTCGACGTCACCGTGCAGGCCCAGATCATCGCTCTGCTCAAACGTCTCCGCCGCGAGCACGGCCTCTCCATGCTCTTCATCTCGCACGACCTCGCCGTCGTCGGACAGATCGCCGACCGCATCCTCGTCATGCGCCACGGCCGCATCGTGGAGCAGGGACTTACGCACCAGGTCCTCACTGCACCGCAACACGACTACACGCGCCAGCTCCTCGCCTCCGTCCCCTCCATGCGCACCCCGCGCGACGCCCCGCTCGCCACACTGGCCACGGTGAAGTAGACTGACCCTTCGCGTATGCGTGCCCTGGTCGTCTCCGATGTTCACGGGAATCTGCAGGCCCTGCAGGCTGTGCTCTCCGCCGCAGGCTCGTTCGATGAGCTCTGGAACCTCGGCGACATCGTCGGCTACGGCGCCAATCCCAATGAGGTCATCGAGACGATCCGGGCTCTCGCACGGATCAATGTGCGCGGCAACCACGATCGCGTCTCTGCTGGACTGACCAGCTCGGCAGGCTTCAATCCAGTCGCTGCCGAAGCCGCCGCCTGGACGCTTCGTCATCTCACGCCCCAGAACCTTGAGTGGCTGCGCGCCGTTCCGCAAGGCCCCATTCGCGCCACGGAGCGTGCTCTCTGCGCTCACGGCTCGCCGCTCAATGAAGACCACTACATCGTCTCCATGCGTGACGCCTGGTCACCGCTGCAGCGCATGTCCGCCGAAATCACCTTCTTCGGCCACACGCACGTGCAGGGGGCCTTCTCCCAGCAGGCGCCCGAGTGGCAGGAGATTCGTCCGCTCTACAACTCGCAGAACGAGCCCGAAGAGTTCACGATCGACGTGCCCGCAGGATCGCGGCACCTCATCAACCCAGGCTCCGTCGGCCAGCCGCGCGACGCCGACTGGCGCGCCTCCTTCGCGATCTACGACACTGCCGTCGAACGCGTCACCTTCCATCGCATCCCCTACGACGTCGCCTCCGCGCAACAGGCCATTCGCACCGCGCACCTGCCGGAGCGCCTCGCCTCCCGTCTCAGCACGGGACGATAAGCGGCCGTCAGTGGTGAGGTGGCCTGGCCTTTCACTAACCACTAACTACTAACCACTAACCACTAACTACTAACACTAACCACTAACTACTGCTCTCAGAAGAATCTTCCAATCGTGAAGACGAACTTGTGGTCCCCATTGAAGCCGATCGCCGGCGCGAGCGTAATCACGCCCAGTGGCGTCTCCGCGACAATGCCGAAGTAAACGTCCTCACGCGTGACTGTTAGCTGCGTCGGGCGCGCGCATCTGTCCGGCCTCAAACGTCCCGCCCAGGTAGATCCCACCGCCAAGCGGCGGATGCATCGCATAGATCCTCCTCAGGTATCCCGGCGTCACCAGCCAGTAGTCCGTTCCGCGCAGCTGGTCGATGGACAGCGAAGCCAGCCGCAACGGGCCGCCCAGTGTGTAGCGGAAGGGCTGTGCGACATTGCGGTCGAACATCGTTGCGCCTTCAGCCTTCCAGAGAAAGACATTCTTGTCATTCCATGTGTGCGCGCCCTCGAGCTGAGTGAAGAACTGCGGCGCGGACGGACTATCCGCCGTGTCGTACAGATATCCCCAGCTCGTGGTCACCCTCATTCCATGGCGAGGTACCAGCGCCCGATTCTGCGAGTCATAGACATACTGCAGCCTCACGGTCTGCGAGTTGCCGTCATAGTCAGGCAGGCCATCGGCACCCGTATTCACCTTCCACTGCACATTCTGGAACGACCATCCGAAACGCAGCTCCTGGGTCTTGGTATCAGTCCATCCCAGGTCGCCCGCGAATCCCCCAAACTGCGACTGCCGCTCTGCGATCCTCGTATTCGAATCCGGGGACGCGTAGATGTAGTAAGGCTCGCGTCTCAGGTTTACTCTCGGCGCGACGAAATATCCTTTTTGCGAAAAACGATAGAGGTATTCGCCATCCAGGTTCGTCAGGAATCCCACGTCGGCCTTTGCTCTCAGCTCTGATCCATAACCACCGAGATCCTGGTACAGGAAGATGTTGTCGATCGTTGCGCGCGTCACACCCCCCGTCTGCGCCTGGATGTTGAAACCGATATTCAGGAAAGGAGGCCCAGTCTTCTTGTCTTCCACATTCACCAGCAGAATGGGCCGGTTCGATCCCGCGGAGTCGTATCCAACCGTGTAGTCCGCGTTGTAGCGTCCGTCCGCACGAACGTCTGCCAGCAGCGACTGCACTTTATTGGTATCCACCGGCTGGTTCACCAGCGGATCAAACTTGCGATGCACAACCTCTTCCACCTGAGGTGTCGGTGCCTTCACCTTTACCTCCAGCACGTTGCCAACTGGCGGCCGCTCCTTGGCGCGCCGCTTCGCCATGTACGCCTCCCATTGGTCATCGGGGAGCGCGTACTTCATCAGCTCGGCCTTATGCGCTTCGGTAGCTGCATAACCGCGCGCCGCCAGCTCCGTCGTCCTCGAGTAGTCCGTCGCAGTGAAGCCTTTGATGTCCGGCATAATCACGATGTCCGCCAGCTCGCGCTCGCGCGCCTCGTTCACCTCAATGCCCACTGAAAACGCTCGGCTCAGAACGCCCAGAATCGAATCCAGATCGCCCTTGCCTACCGGGCTGAGCGGGAGACTGAAGGCGATGACCACATTCGCCTTCATCGCCCTCACATCCGCCGTCGGCAGATTGTTCAGGATGGCTCCGTCAACATACTCATGTCCGTTCATCTCAAACGGCTGGAACACTCCTGGCAGAGAAGCTGAAGCGCGCACCGCATCCTGCAGCGACCCCCGCGCAAACACCACACTCCTCGGATCGGTCAGGTCCGTCGACCGGCAACGGAAGGGAATCGGCAGGTTGTTGAACTCGATCTGATCGTTGTAGCGAATGAACTCCTTATCCAGCAGTTCATTCAGTCCGATATCCGTCAGAAGTGCATTACGCAGCGAAACGCCCTTCTTCAGTCCGACGGCCACTCCGTTGGGTAGCTCTCGCGCATCCTCCCGTCGGCGAAAACTCTTGCTCGAATAGGCCGAGCCAATCCGAAAGATCCGGCTCACCTCCTCCGGGTCCAGCACCTGTTTCATCTGCGCCGGCGTCACGCCCGTCGCGTACAACGCCGCCAGAATCGATCCCATGCTCGTGCCCGCGATCACATCCACCGGAACATGGTGTTCGTCCAGCCACTCCAGCGCGCCAACCTCGGTGATCGCAAGGGCGGCTCCCCCTCCCAGCGCGACCCCAATGACCGGCCGGTCCGTCGGCAGCCCCGTCGGCGGCGGAGCCGGGTCCAGCGGCCCAAGCTTTAGCGTGGTTGTGCTTGCTGCCTCCTCGGCTGCACTCGCCGGCTTCGTAGCAGAGGTTTGATCCTGCCCTGTCTTCGGATCTTTGGTCGTCGACGGCGGAGTCTTCTGCCCCAGCCCTGTCTGCGCATCGGCGCTCTGCTTGTCCTTCCCCCCAAGCTGCTCCAGAGCCTGCTGCCCTTGCACCACGGGCTGCGCCGCGGCGGGTGCCTGTGCCCAAATCCACTGTGGTCCCACAACCATTCCCACAGCACACAAAGCGCACAAAATCGCCCTGAAACCCCTCCGACGCAGCTTCAATTGCCACATGGCTCGTCCTCGCTCCTGAAAAACACAAACAGATTTCCAGGGCGCAAAGCCATTGATTCTGTTGGCGTTTCAGCGATTAGACGCAAAAGCGCCAGCGCCCGGATGGTTCAAACCCACCTCTAACTCGAATTAAATCTGCGATTTCAGTGCAGAGGTCATCGGATCAGGGATGGTATTCGTGAAAAAGCGCCGGAAACTGCCGCTCCAGTTCCGCGATCTTGGGGATATCGCAGACCTGGATGTACGGATTCTGCGGGTTCTTGATCGCGTAATCCTGGTGATAGTCCTCGCCGGCGAAGAAGTTCTCGAGCGGCAGAATCTGCGTCACGATGGGCCGCGGAAAGATATGCGCCTCATCCAGCTGTTTCACGTACGCCTCGGCCACCTCGCGCTGCTCCTCGTCCGTATAGAAGATTGCCGACCGGTACTGTGTGCCGACGTCATTCCCCTGCCGGTTCATCTGTGTGGGGTCGTGAACCACCGAAAAAAAGATCCTCAAAAGCGTTCCAAAACTCACCTTTTCGGGGTCAAAAACGATCTCTAACGCCTCAGCGTGCCCTGTTCTTCCTGTGGAAACCCTGTGGTAATCGGCCGTCTCCTTCGCTCCCCCAGAGTAGCCAACCACTGTCTTTTCAACACCTTTCACCCGCTGAAAGACCGACTGCACTCCCCAGAAACATCCCCCCGCAAACACCGCAGTCTCCCGCTGCCCCGCCTCCCACCCACTCTCCGGGGCGACGATGTCGTGTACTGGGGCTGGGATGGGGTCTTTCTGTGTTCCTGCGATTGCCATAATTCACCTCACAAAGCCTTTTCTTACCGAAACCTCACAAAGTCTGTCTGCCGAATTAGATACGCGGGCGGCTCTTCCCGATGCGGGGGCTGCGGGGGCATCGAGGAACCACGGGAGTTAACACCACCCTCAAGCGGCACTTCAGCTGTTACTGAGTCGTCAACATTTCAGGTGAACCACGGGAGTTAACCCCTGCCTCAACCCTTACTTTAGCTGTTACTCGCCGGGTAATAGCGCTCGTAAAACTGACAGGTTGTCTGGACGGGTTAACCCGGGGGCCAGTGCATCGCTCTCCCGCCGAGCAGGTGAATGTGCAGGTGGTCGACCGTCTGCCCGCCGTCCGGCCCGGTGTTGATCACCAGCCGGTATCCGCGGTCGAGCTTTTTGGCGCGGGCTACCTCGCCGACCGCCCACAGCATGTGTCCCAGCAGGTCGGTGTCGCCGGCCGCGGCCTCGGCATGCGAGCTGATGTGCTGCTTCGGAATCACCAGAACGTGCGTCGGCGCCTGCGGATTGATGTCCGGGAAGGCCAGCACGCGGTCATCCTCGTACAGCCGTTCGACCGGAATTGCGCCCGAAGCAATCTTGCAGAAGAGGCAGTCCATAGGTAGTGAATAGTGGAGGTGGGATGGTGAATGCAAGTGCGAGTAGTTAGTGGTTAGTAGTTAGTGAAAACAGGAGTCACCGGCGACCTCGGCTTTGGCAACGGATTCACTAACTACTAACGACTAACCACTAACTACTTCTTGAAATACTTCGGGTCCATGCCCGGCGCCCACGGGTTGTAAGCGGCTGCGAAGGCGGCGCGGCGGCCAATCGCCGGATGGTCGTACATCCAGAACTCGACGAACCGGCTCGGGTTCGGATCGGACAGGCCGGTCTCGCCCAGCACATCGAAGGAACCCTTTGCTGCAGCCTGCGGGTCTGGCACGATCCCGTGAATCGCCTCCTGTCCGTAGACATCGGCGGCGTGTTCGGTCGACCGGCTCAGACTGCTTGCGACCGGCTCGACAAACAGGCTGAAGATGCTGAACGCCAGGAGAAGCACCGCCAGCGTGCCCCAGTCTTCCTGCGAAGGAATCCTCCAGCGCGGACCGAAGCGGGCAATCGCCCACTGCACGAACCGGAAGCCCAGGTAGAGCAGGATGAAGCTGCCCACGAAGCTGATCACAAGTCCGCGCGCAATGTGCTTGAGCACGTAGTGCCCGCTCTCATGCCCAAAGATGAAGAGAATCTCGTCGGGGCTGGCCGTGGCGATCGAGGTATCCCACACGACCACGCGCTTGGAATGCCCGAAGCCTTCGACGTCCGCATTCAGTGTCGTGGTTTTCGCGGAGGCCTGCATCAGGAACATGCGCTCCGGCGGAATGTCCATGTGGCCCTTCTGTGCCACCTGCTCGATCTTTGCCACCAGATCCGGATGCGTCTTCGAGAGCGGTTCGTAGTGGTTGAAGATGGGCTCGATGTACGGCATGGCGAAGATGCCGAAGACGGTAATGGGGATGGTGAAGACCCAGAACAGGAGCCACCAACGCCTGGGCAGTTTGCGGATCACCCAGAACAAGAGCATCAGCAGCAGCCCGCCGATGATCCACTCGAGCAGAAACTCTTTGCCCAGATCGCCGAACCAGCTCACCCAGCTTTGCACGGACAGGCCGTACTTCAGTGAGAGATGGTGTGAGTACAAATCGAGTGGAAGCTCCAGAAGCGTTGTCACCAGGAGAAAGAGCAGTAGAAACAGATACCCTTGCAGCCATCGGTTGCGTCCCGCCCGAACCGCGCGGTCGCGCATCCACGCAATCACGCCCAGCCACAGCAACAGCACGATCTGCACGATGCCCCAGATCTCGTCGGCGAAGTGCATCGTCACGTGCACGGTGGCGAGATGCTGTGCCTTCGCCAGTTTGTCGGGTGGCAGCGAGTAATCGGGCAGGTTGCCGTGCACCGGCGCGGCGGCGATCTCCTGCGCTGGCGTATTCGTTCGCCGCGCGCTCGGCAGTCGTCTCGTGCGAGCAGCCCATAATGAGCAACGGGCCCACGAAGCAAATCACCATCAGCCAACGCCTCAGCAGCATGCAACTCCTTCCATGGCAACCTGATGCATCGAGCCCAATCGTGTTCCGAGTCTCCCGCACCTGTTGGTCGCATGCAAGCCGTTTGTGCTCATGCCAGCCTTTTGCCACGTCAAGTACACTTGAAGCCACCTCTGCTTCAGATTGGCCCGCCGTTGAACTCCGCTTCGTTGAACGTCTCCGTCTCTTCCGAATCAGGCCCCAGAGTCAAACCTCTTCGTGGCTCAACAGCTATCCTCGCGCTTCTATTGACAGCGTCTCCTCTGCTGGCCGCCTCGTCCGGCAAGGAGGTCAAGCTGCCGGTGAGAGATCCTTCAGCGCCGGCGGCTGACACGATTCTGCTGGACGCGATGACAGCCGAGATGCAGCGGGCGATGACGTTCGCTGGGCTCGGTAGCCGCGGCCACCTCCAAGGTCCCTGCGATCAAGCCCTACTTCGTCAGCTATTCGGTCGCCGACAACCAGAACGTCACCATCACCGCGCAGTTCGGCGCTCTCACGAACTCCAGCGCTACACACAACCGCGTGGCGGATGTGCAGGTGCGCCTGGGCACGCCGGGGCTGGACAACACGCATGGCGACCACCGCACCAGCGCGCTGACGACGATGCCTCTGCCGCTCGGCGACAATCGTGCGGCCATTGAGCGCGCCCTCTGGTTCGCGACCAATCGCGGCTACGGCAAGGCGCTCGACGCGCTGGAGAAGGTGAAGACGGAGCAGCAGGTGCGTGCGAAGGAGGAGGACACCTCCGCCGACTTTTCGGCACAGAAGCCCATCGACGATGTGCTCGCTTCGGCGACGCCGCTCGAGATCGATCGCACAGCGTGGGCCGATCGTCTGCGCGCCATCAGTGCGGTCTTTCGTGATCACGAGAACATCCTCTACGACATGGTGATTCTGCAGGTCGCGCATGAGACCGACTATTTCGTCTCGAGCGAGGGCTCGAAGATCGCGGCGCCTGCGCAGGTTGCGCGCCTCATCGTGCTGGCGCGAACACGCGCGACGGATGGAATGGATTTGTTCCGGGCGGAGACGTTCGAATCCGATGCTGACGGCAAGCTGCCTGAGCAGGCGGAGATCCTCGCCAAGACCGAGGCGATGGCGAAGAACCTCGACGACCTGCGCACTGCGCCCATCACCGAACCTTACAACGGGCCTGCGATTCTCTCCGGCCGCGCCGCCGCCGTGTTCTTTCATGAGGTGCTGGGTCATCGCCTTGAGGGCCAGCGCCAGCGCGGCGACGAAGAGGGCCAGACCTTCACGAAGATGCTTGGCAAGCCCATCCTGCCCAGCTTCCTCTCGGTCGTCGACGACCCGACGATGGCATCGCTCAACGGCTCCGCGCTCAGCGGCCACTATCTCTTCGACGACGAGGGTCAGCCGGCCGAACGTGTGGACCTCGTCGATAACGGCGTCCTGAAAGACTTCCTGATGTCGCGTCAGCCGATCGCGAGCTTTGCGGAGTCGAACGGCCACGGCCGCGCGCAGACGGGAAGAATGCCGACGGGCCGTCAGGGCAACTTGATCGTGACGTCGACGAAGACGGTGCCGGACTCTGAACTCCGCGAGATGCTGAAGGCCGAGGCGAAGAAGCAGGGCAAGGCGTACGGCCTCTTCTTCGAGGACATCAGCTCCGGCTTCGCGGTTACGACGCGGCGCTCGCCGCAGGCGTTCCAGGTGATTCCGCTGGTGGTGTATCGCGTGTATGTCGATGGCCGGCCGGATGAGCTGGTGCGTGGCGTTTCGATTGTCGGCACGCCCCTCGCCGCGCTCAGCCGCATCATCGCGACGGGCGACAAGCAGGACATCTTCAACGGCGAATGCGGTGCAGAGTCGGGCACGATTCCTGTGAGCGCGGTGGCTCCCGCGATGCTCGTCAGCGAGATTGAGACGCAGCGCCAGGCGCAGGGCACAGCGCGACCGCCGATTGTTCCGCCGCCGCCCATCGACGACAAGCCTGCGGCTGCGCAGAAAGGCGGCAAGTGATGCGGACTACGTCGCTGCTGCTCGCCGCCATTTTCGTTGCGTCACCTTTGTTCGCGCAGCATCACACTGCGCCGGCCGCAAAGCCTGCGGCCGACTCCGACCCGCTGCTCAACGCCATGAAGGAAGAGCTCACGCGCGAGCAGCAGTTGCTCGTGCTGCCGGGCATGCAGCGGCCGTACTTTATTCAGTACCGCCTGGAGGACGTTCACAGCTATGAGGCGGTGGCGAACTACGGGGCGCTCACGCGCGAGAGCGAAAACCACCAGCGCGCGGTGCGCGTCGAGGTCCGTGTCGGTGACTACACCGTCGACTCGAGCTCCGCGCGCGGCGATGGTGCGGTGGAACTCGCGCCGATCGACAATGATTCCAACGCGCTGCGCTTCGCGCTGTGGAGCGCAACGGACGAGGCGTATAAGAATGCGTTGCGCGCCTACGCTGCCAAGCAGGCCGCGCTGAAGCAGTATCAGACGCCGCCGACGGCGAACGATTTCTCGCCGGCCAAGCCTGTCACCCGCATCGAGCCGATTGTCGCGATCGACCTCGATCGCACGGAGTGGAAGCGCCGCATCGTGGAAGCGAGCGGCCTCTTCGCCAGCGATCCCGCGGTCAAATCCTTCGCTGCCGATGTACAGATTTCGGGCGCGACCATCTCCGCGATCGCCGTCAATCGCTACGTCGTCAATACCGACGGCACGATGTTGCGTCACGGTTACGCCGGCTATCAGGACATGGTCAACCTTGGTGGTCAGGCGCCGGATGGCATGCAACTCGGCCGCGACAACGGCACGACCGCGACCACGGCTGCGGGCCTCGAGGGCTGGCCGGCGATGCGTCAGCGCGTCCTCAACAATCTGCTCAGCTACAACGAGCTTCGTCACGCGCCGGTCGTCGCTGCGGATGACTACCACGGCCCTGTGCTCTTTTCCGGAGACGCCGCGGCCGACGTCATCAATCGCCTTTTCGTTCCCAACATCGAGGCCGACCGCCCGGAGATGGGCACTACCGCGCGCACGCAGGGAGCCTACCAGTCCAGCCTGCACAGCCTGGTTCTGCCGAACTACATCTCCGTGATCGACGACCCGACGCTGCGAACGTTCGAAGGGCAGTCGCTGCTCGGCGCCTACAGCGTCGACGACGAAGGGACGCCCGTGGCTCCGGTCACGCTGGTCAAGGACGGCGAGCTGATTAATTACGACATCGGCCGCGAGCCCGTGAAAGACTTCCCGGCATCGGACGGTCATGGCCGCGCGGTGCCTGCGCAGGCCGCGCATTCGCGCGCGGGCGTTGTGATCGTGAAGTCGACACAGAATTTCACCATGGAACAGATGCGCGCCAAGCTCGTCGCTCTCGCGAAAGAGAAGAACAAGAACGTCTATGAGGTCGAGACGCTCGGCGGTGGCGAGCTGATGCCGCGCGTGCTCTACCGCATCTCGCCGGACGGAAAGCGCACGCTCGTCCGCGGCGCCGCGTTCGACGATCTCGATCAGCGGGCCCTGCGTGCCGACATCATCGCCGCGGGCGGCAAGCCATGGATCTCGCAGTCGATTGCGCCGATTCCGCAGACTGCCATCGTGCCGTCGATTCTCTTCGACGACATCACCGTGAAGCGCGCCAACCAGGAGCAGCAGAAGCTTCCGTACTATCCGCCTCCGGCGCTCACAACAAACTCTGCGGCGCTCGCAACAAACTAGAGCGATCTTTTGTCGAGTCCATGTACGATGGCTCGCACAGGAGATTTGCATGCTGATGAAGTCCTTCGCCGTGGTCGCGGCCGCGGTCCTCTCTGTCGCTCCGCTCGGTCAACATCTATTGGCACAGCAGGCCGTGCCCGCGCCGTCTGTTCAGCCGCTTCAGCAGATGCCATACTCTCCGTCGCTTGACCTCACGAGCATGGACCGCTCCGTTGACCCCTGCGTCGACTTCTACAAGTTCACCTGCGGCGGCTGGATGAAGAACAATCCCATCCCTGCCGATCAGGCTTCGTGGAGCGTCTACGCCAAGCTCGCCAATGAGAATCAGCAGTTTCTCTGGGGCATCCTCGAGACGGACGCGAAGGCCACCAACCGCACGCCCGTGCAACAGAAGGTCGGTGACTACTTTGAGGCGTGCATGAATACGGCGGCGATTGACGCCGCCGGCCTCAAGCCCATCGAGCCCGGCTTCGCGCACCTCGACTCGCTCAAGACCCGTGAAGAGCTTATCGCCGCCATCACGCCGCTGCATCATCTGGAACCCGGCAGCTTCTTCTTCGGCTCTTCCACAGGTCAGGATGCGGTCGATTCTTCGCTCATGATCGTCGAGCTTCGCGCGGGCGGCCTCGGCCTTCCCGATCGCGACTACTACCTCAAGACCGATGACCGCAGCGTGAAGCTTCGCGAGCAATACCTCGCGTACGTGACGCAGATGCTCGTGCTCTCCGGTGAATCGGCGGACAAGGCCAAGTCGGACGCCGATGCCATCATGCGCATCGAAACAGCGCTCGCCAAGGCGTCACTCACCCGTGTCGAGCGCCGCGATCCGCACAAGACCTATCACTTCATGACCATCGCTGAGCTCTCGCAACTCACGCCTTCCATCGATTGGCCGCACTACTTCACCGTGCAGGGCGCACCCAGCGTCGCGAAGCTGAACGTCTCGCAGCCGGAGTTCATGAAGGCGGTTCAGGCGGAACTCACGAACGAGCCGCTCGACGCGCTCCAGGCCTACCTGCGCTTCCATCTCATCTCCGCCACCGCGCCTTTCCTTGCGCACAACATCGAGCAGGTGAATTTCGACTTCTATTCCAAGACCCTTCGCGGCGTTGCCGTCGAGCCGCCGCGCTGGAAAACCTGCGTGCGCGCCGTTGACCGTGCGCTCGGCGAGGCACTCGGCCAGGAGTTCGTGGCCCGCACCTTCTCGCCGCAGATGAAGGCGCAGACACAGCTCATGACGGAACAGATCGAGACCGCGATGGGCGATGAGATCAAGAGCCTCGACTGGATGAGCCCAGAGACCAAAACAGAGGCGCTGCGCAAGCTCCACGCCATTCGCAACAAGATCGGCTATCCGGCCAACTGGCGCGACTACTCCACGCTCGAGGTCAAGCGCGACGACTACTTCGGCAACGTCATCCGCGCCTATCGCTTCGAAGATGCGCGCGAGTGGCACAAGCTCGGCAAGCCTGTCGACCTGAACGAGTGGGGGATGACGCCGCCGACGGTCAACGCCTACTTCAATCCGCAGATGAACGACATCAACTTCCCCGCGGGCGTTCTGCAGCCACCGCTCTACGACCCCAAGCTGGACGACGCACCGAACTACGGCAACACCGGCTCCACCATTGGCCACGAGCTCACGCATGCCTTCGACGACGAAGGCCGCCAGTTCGATGCCAAGGGCAACCTGCGCGACTGGTGGACGCCCGCCGACGCCAAAGGCTTCGAGGAGCGCATCAACTGCATCCGCGATCAGTACGCGGGTTACGTTGTCGTCGACGACCAGCACATCAACTCCAAGCTCACCAGCGGCGAAGACGTCGCGGACCTCGGCGGCACGCTTCTCGGCTACATCGCCTGGCAAGCGCAGGAGAAGGGCAAGACTCTCGAGAACATCGACGGCTTCACGCCCGACCAGCGGTACTTCATCGGCATGGCGCAGTGGGCCTGCGAGAACTCGCGGCCCGAAGACCTCCGCGTTCGTACCGCAACCGATCCGCACTCGCCCGGCTTTGCGCGCGTCAACGGCGTCGTCGCCAACATGCCCGAGTTCCAGAAGGCCTTCAGCCTGCAAAGCCGGCCAACCGATGGTTCACACCCCAACCTGCAGGGTCTGGTAACGCATCTCTCTTGTTGACGACATGCGTATGGGTGCGATCGAGTCGAAACCGCGCAAGGCTCACGCACCCATGCTCGTCCTGCGTCGCGTTTTGCGCGAATCGCCCGCGGCCATCGTCCTTGGCATCATCAGCGGGCTTGCGGCATCGTTGCTTCGTCTCGGCTTTCGAGGCCTGGGGTGGTGCTTCACCCACAATGCCGTCTCTCCCGCAATAGCTGCCGCATCGCTCCCTCCCTTACGGCGTTTCCTCACGCCGATCCTCGGCGCGTTCTGCGCCATCCTTGTGCTCATCGTTCGCCGGAAGAATGCGCGTCGCCTCGGACGCGAGCCGCGGCACTACGTTGAGTACGTTGAGGCAGTTCGCCGCGAGCACGGTCACATCCCGCTCGTGCCCAACCTCTGGCGTACCGCGTCTGCCGCCTTCTCGGTCGCCACCGGCGCAGCCGTCGGCCGCGAGGGCTCGATGATCCAGTTTGCCGCCGCCGTCACCTCGTGGTTTCAGGAGCGCCTCCGCAAACCCCGGCTCGCGCACCTGCTCCCGCATCCAGCGCTCGCTGTCGCCTGCGGAGTCGCCGGCGGCGTCACGACTGCCTACATGGCTCCCGTCGCCGGCGTCTTCTTCGCCGCAGAGATCGTCCTCGGCGACTTCCGTCTCGATCAACTCCCACTGCTCGCGCTGTCCGCAGCCGCGGGCTGGGGCGTCAGCATTGCGCTGCTCGGCCCCGGGCCGCTTTATCCCACGCACGTTCACCTGCGGCTCTCGTGGACGCTGCTGCTTCTTCCCATCCTCGCGCTCGCCCTCGGAGCCTTCGGCCCGCTCTACCAGCGGATTATCCGCAGTCTTCGCAGCGCCCGCCGGCTTCCGTTCGCGCTCGCTATCGCCGGTGCGCTCGTCGGCGCGCTGTCGCTGTTCGACCCGCGCGTCTGGGGCAACGGTGATGCCGGTCTCTCCGCCGCGCTCGGCCAGGCCGTCGTTCCGGGGCTCAGCATCGCTGCATCCACGCTTGCCGTTCTGCTCCTCCTGCGTACGCTCGCGACCACGTTCTGCGTCGGCGCCGGCACCGTCGGCGGTGTCTTCACGCCGACTCTCTTCACCGGCGGCGCTCTCGGAGCCCTCGCAGCCTACGCTCTGCTTCACTTTGCCGTGCCTGCTGATCCTGCCCTCTTCGCGATCGCCGGAATGAGCGCACTCATCGCGGCCGCCACCCACGCTCCGCTCATGGCATCCTTCATGGCCGTCGAGCTCACCGGCGACTGGCGGCTACTGCCCGGCCTTCTCGTGCTCAACACCCTGGCCTGGCTGCTCGCCCGCAGGCTCTCTTCGGACGCCCTCTACGCCATCGCCACGCAGACGCCAATAAGCCAGGGACTCGCTCCGGCGCATAGCTCCGGCTGGGGTGCGAAACGGCGGACGTGAAGCGTTCGAACCGCCGATCCCCTAAACTGAAGATGGCCTCGCGAATCGAGGTGAACACGGATTGCCTGCGCTGCACCAGCGGCCTGCCAGCATCTGCACCTCGAGAGGCGATGGACACTCCAAAGACGAGCACAGTCAAGCTTCGCTACAGGCCGGATATCGACGGCCTGCGAGCGGTCGCCGTGCTTCTCGTGGTGTTCGATCACCTGGGCACGCGCGTCACGGGCGGGTACATCGGGGTCGACGTCTTCTTCGTTATTTCGGGCTATCTCATCAGCGCACATATTCTGTCGGAGATAAACGCCGGCCGGTTCTCCGTCGTGGACTTCTACGAGCGGCGCGTGCGGCGTATATTCCCGGCTCTGCTGGTGATGCTGTTGATTACCAGCATCCTGGCGTGGAAGTTCCTTCTGCCTGCTGAGACTGAGAACTTTGCACAGTCGCTGATCGCGGCGCTGCTCTCCGTCTCGAACTTCCTCTTCTGGAGCCAGGCCGGTTACTTCGACGCTCCCAGCGCCTTCAAACCGCTGCTGCACACCTGGTCACTCGGCGTGGAGGAGCAGTTCTACATCTTCTTCCCGCTCTTCATCCTTCTCGTCCGGCGCCGGCTGCCGCGGCAGCTGAAACCGGCCATTCTGATCGCGGCTGCGGTTTCGTTCCTGCTCGCCTGTCTCTGGGTCTTCCGCTCGCCAACGACCGCGTTCTTCTGGTCACCGTTGCGTGCATGGGAATTGCTGATCGGGACTCTCGTCTCACAGGCCGATCCACCGAAGCTCCGCTCCTCGTTGCAGAGAAATCTCGCGGCCACCGCCGGACTCCTGCTGATTGTTGTGCCGGCCTTCCTCTTCACGGCGCGTACGCCCTTTCCCGGGCTCGCGGCGCTTCCGGCGTGCGCGGGGACGGCCCTCCTCATCGCCGCCGGTGAGACGGGCAGTTCGATGATCGGCGCGTGCCTCTCATTCCGGCCCGCAGTCTTCATAGGCCTTATCTCCTACTCTTTCTATCTCTGGCACTGGCCGCTCATCGTCTTCTGGAGGCGCGGCCGCGTGCTTGCCGACGATGCGATGCTCGATCCGCGCGCAAAGCTGATCCTGTTCTTCGCCTCGCTCATCGTCGCCACGCTCTCCTGGCTTCTGGTGGAAACGCCTTTTCGAAAGGGAAGGTTCAAGCCGGCCAGGGCACAGCTCTTTCTGCTCAACGGTGTCGCAGCGGCTGTCGTCCTCGCGATTGGCCTCGCGATGCTTGTAACGCATGGCCTTCCCGGACGGTACTCCCCGCAGTCCGTCCAGATCATGAGCTATCTGTCCTATCATCCAGCGTCCGAGTGGCGTGAAAAGGTCTGTTTCCTCACTCCAGACAGCACATTCAAGGACTTCCAACCAGGCACCTGTCTCGCAGACGTTCCCGGACGTCCACAGGTCTTGTTATTGGGCGACAGTCTCGCCGCTGATCTCTATCCCGGGCTCGCCCGTGTCTTTCCGGATCTGAATGTCTCGCAGGCCAACAGTGCCGACTGCCGTCCTTTTGTCACGCAGCCGGGTGATCTGCGGCCCGACTACGCCCGCAACTGCCGAGCGATGACAAAGTTCATCTACGGGACGTACCTGCCGGCGAACCATCCGAAGGACGTTCTCCTGGCCGCAAGCTGGCAGGAGGAAGACCTCGCAGAGCTGGGCAACACCATCGCGTGGCTCAAGCAGCATGGGTTCGACCCTATCCTCTTCGGCCCGGTCCCGGAGTATGACACGCCACTGCCGCGGGTCCTCGCTCTGGCTCTGCGTACAAGCGACCCATCCTCCGTCCTGCAGCAACACCGGAAGCCATGGTCGCTTGCACTCGACCGCCGCATGGCTCAACTCGCCCGCAACGAGTGGAAGGTGCGCTATATCTCGGCCTTTGAGGATCTCTGCAGCCCGCAGGTAGAAATGGCTGCGAAATCCGGTTCGCCCGCCCTCGAGAGCGGAGACGGCTGCCCGGTTCTGGCCGCCCCCGGCGTTCCGCTGCAATTCGATATTCATCACCTGACGGTCGACGGCTCCATCCTGTACGCACAGCAGATGCGGGCGAACGCATCAACTGCCCTGATTCCCGAATTCCCAACCCACGCCCTCGATAACATTCGGCCTTTCCGGAGGGGCAAAATATGCCCCAAAACCACCCGAAAGTTTCGCCAAATCCAGGGCTTCAGAGCCCGGTATCCCAGCCGGGTTCGCACCCCCGTTTGAGGGGCGAAACGTGCTATACTGAAAGAGCGATAAAGCCCGCAAATAGCCAATGTTTTCAAGGGTTTTTGCGAGTTGCCGCGGTGGCCAGCCGCCGTGGTCGATTGGAGCTTACTGCGAGTGCCTGAAGACCTTACCCCCGCTACGTCCACCCCCACTCCGCCGCCTCCCACCGGCAGCTATACAGGCGAAAACATCACGGTGCTCGAGGGCCTCACGGCCGTCCGTCTGCGCCCGGCCATGTACATCGGTTCGACGGGCGATATGGGCCTCCACCACCTCGTCTATGAGGTCGTCGACAACTCCGTCGACGAGGCCCTCGCCGGCTATGCCACGCGCATCGACTGCACCATCCACGCCGACAACTCCATCACCGTCGTCGACGACGGTCGCGGCATCCCGGTCGACAACAAGACGCTGCCCACCGGCGAGACCATGCCCGCGGTGCAGGTCGTTCTCACCAAGCTCCACGCCGGCGGCAAGTTCGACGCAAGCAACTACAAAGTCTCCGGCGGTCTGCACGGCGTTGGCGTCTCGTGCGTCAACGCGCTGAGCGAAGAGTTCGACGTCGAGATCTGGCGCGACGATTACGCCTGGGAGCAGGACTACTCCAAGGGCGAGCCGATCAGCGAACTCCGCAAGATGGGTCCGTCCAAGCGCCGCGGCACCAAGGTTCACTTCCTTCCGGACCGCTCGATCTTCACCGTCACCGAGTACAACTACGACACGCTCGCCGGCCGCCTGCGCCAGCTCGCCTTCCTCAACAAGGGCATCGAGATCACGCTGACGGATGAACGGACAACGGATGCAAAGTCCGGCGAGTTCAAGACCCAGAGCTTCAAATACAACGACGGCATCGCCGGCTTCATCAAGCACCTGAACAAGGGCAAGCAGGTGCTGCACGAGAAGCCCATCTACATGGAAGCCGAGGTCGGCCCGCTGGTCATGGAGATCGCCCTGCAGTACAACGACTCCTACTCCGAGACCGTCTTCTCCTTCGCCAACAACATCAACACCGTCGACGGCGGAACGCACCTCTCCGGGTTCCGCACCTCGCTCACGCGCACCATCAACGCCATCGGCCAGTCCATGGGTCTTTTCAAGGACGTCAAGGAGAATCTCTCCGGCGATGACGTTCGCGAAGGTCTCGTCGCGGTCGTCAGTGTGAAGCTGCCACAGCCGCAGTTCGAAGGCCAGACCAAGGGCAAGCTCAACTCCGACATCGCCGGTCCAGTGCAGGCCTTCGTCAACGAGCGCCTCGGCGCCTTCCTCGAGCAGAACCCTCCCGTCGCGCGCAAGATCATCAACAAGGCCATCGATGCCGCCCGCGCTCGCGAGGCCGCGCGCAAGGCCCGCGATCTCACCCGCCGCAAGGGCGCACTCGATGGCGGCGGCCTGCCGGGCAAGCTTGCCGACTGCTCCGAGCGCAACCCCGACAAGTGCGAGCTCTATCTCGTCGAGGGTGAGTCGGCCGGCGGCACCGCCAAGCAGGGCCGCGACCGCAAGTTCCAGGCCATCCTCCCACTCAAGGGCAAGATCCTCAACGTCGAGAAGGCACGCTACGACAAGATGCTCGGCCACGAGGAAATCCGCGCCATGATCACGGCGCTCGGCACCGGCATCGGCAAGGACGACTTCGACATCGCCAAGCTGCGCTACGGCAAGACCATCCTCATGACCGACGCCGACGTCGACGGCTCACACATCCGTACGCTGCTGCTCACCTTCTTCTTCCGCCACATGGGCGAGCTCATCAAGCGCGGCAACGTCTACATCGCGCAGCCGCCGCTCTATCGCATCAAGAAGGGCAAGTTCGAGCAGTACATCAAGGACGACCGCGAGTACGTGACCGTCATGATCAAGCGCGCGGCCGACGGAATGGTGATTCGCTACGGTGACGCCGGCGCAAGGCTCGAGGGCAAGGAGCTGACCAAGTACATGTCGCAGCTCAACGAGTACCTCGGCCACTTCGACAAGGTGTCCAAGAAGCTGCGCAACGAGGATGTCGTCCAGGCCTTCGCCGAGATCTTCGCCAACGAGGGCAAGGACTCCGTCCGCCGCACCGACTTCGAGTCGCCGGACAAGCTCAAGAAGATGCGCGTGCGCCTCAACGAGCTCGCCAAGCCCTACCAGTTCAAGGCTGTCTCCGACGTCGAGAAGGACTCCGAGCACAACCTGTACTTCGTCACCTTCACCGACGCGCAGGGAGCAACGCGCACCATCGACTGGACGCTCGCCGCCGCACCGGAATCGCGTCAGCTTCTTGCCAAGCAGGCACAACTCGGCGAAGCGCTCAACGGTCCCTTCCTCATCGAGTACGCCGGCAAGGAAGCCGTCGCTGCCACGAAGACCGCCGAAGAGCAGGCCGAACAGGATCTTGAGAACACCGAAGAGGTTGAGCTCGAAGGCGCAGTCGACGTCGGCGCCGCACCCGCACCTGCGAAACCCGCGAAGCGCAACGCGAAAGTCTCGCAGGACCCCGTCGAGAAGAAGTCTCCGCGCGAGGTCTTCGAGTACGTCATCGAGCAGGGCCGCAAGGAGTACTCGGTCCAGCGCTACAAGGGCCTCGGCGAGATGACTGCGCCGCAGCTCTGGGAGACCACCATGGACCCCGCCCGCCGCACGCTCCTGCAGGTCAAGCTCGAGGACATCGCCGCCACCGAAGAGATCTTCACCACCCTGATGGGCGAAGACGTCGAAGCGCGCCGCAAGTTCATCGAAGAGAACGCCCTCGACGTGAAGAACCTCGACATCTAACTAAAGTCGCTCAAAATGGCGACTGCAAACTCAGGCGGCTCCGCGAGGAGCCGCCTTTACTTTCGGAAGCTCAGGATTCTCTCCCACTCCACCGCGCACTCGCGTTATGCTCGGAGCCACCGTTCTCTCCGACATCTTTCACGCGAGGAGACCACACTTGGTCCGTCCGTCGATCGCCCTGTTCGCTCTCGTCTTTGCGTCTTCCATGCACGCGCAACCTCCGCAACACTCACCTGCACCGCACATCACGATCATCCATGCCGCGCGTATGTTTGACGGCGCCTCCGACAAGCTGACCGGCCCGGTGACCGTCACGGTCACCAACGGCCGCATCACCGCCGTCGCTTCCGGCACAACAACAGCACCCGGCGCCGAGGTCATCGAGCTCGGCGACCAGACCCTCATGCCAGGCCTCATCGACGTGCACAAGCACATGGGCGGCTCGCCCTCACTCGGCATGAATGTGTTCCAGTCACGCCTCACTATCTCCGAACTCGAAACCGCCATCGGCGCCTCCGCCATGGCTCGCAAGCTGCTGCTCGAAGGTTTCACTACCGTGCGCAACATGGGCTCGACCGGCGGCGTCGACCTCGCACTCAAGCGCGATATCGATCGCGGCTGGATCCCCGGCCCGCGCATTGTCGTCTCGCTCGAACCCCTCTCCGTCTCCGGCGGCCACAGCGATCCTCGCAACGGCATCGACCCCGCCTGGACCAACCGCACCTGGGGCGGCTCCGTCGCCGATGGCCCCGAAGAATTCGCCAAACAGGTTCGCGAGCATCGTCGTCGCGGCGCCGAGATCATCAAGATCATGCCCTCGGGCGGCGTGCTCTCCATCGGCGACGACCCCAAGGTGCAGACCATGACCGACGCGGAGATCAAGTCCGCCATCGACACCGCGCATAACCTCGGACTCAAGGTCGCCGCGCACGCGCACGGCAAGGCTGCGATCGACTCCGCTGTCCGCAACGGCGTCGACTCCATCGAGCACGGCACCTACGCCGACGCCGAAAGCTTCCAGCTCATGAAGGAGCACGGCACCTACCTCGTTCCCACTCTGCTCGTCGCCGACCAGGTCCACGAGCTCGCACTGCATCACCCCGACCAGCTCAATCCCTCCGCCGCACAGAAGGCACTCGAAGTCACGCCGCTGATAAAGGGCATGCTCGGCAGCGCCTACAAAGCTGGCGTCAAGATTGCGTTCGGCACGGATACTTCGCGCGGCGCCAACGCCCATGAGTTCGCTTTGCTGGTCTCTGCCGGCATGACGCCGGCCGATGCGCTCTTCGCCGCCACGCGCAACGCCGCCGACCTGCTCAGTATGACGGGCTCGGCCGGCTGCCTGCACGCCGGCTGCTTCGCCGACATGATCGCTGTGAGCGGCGATCCTCTGCACGACATCACGACGATGGAGCACGTGCAGTGGGTAATGAAGAACGGCACGGTCTACAAGCGCGACGGCCAGCCCGTCGCTCAGCCCATCCCCGCAGGCGCCTATATGGACGCAGCCGAAATGGATGACGAGTAGCTCCGGCGCGATCTTAGAACCGAACCGTTAGCATAGCCATCATGGCTGCTCACCAGAAGCGCGCCCTCGTCACCGGAGGCGCCGGCCTCATCGGCTCGCACATCGCCGACCTTCTTCTTCGTGAAGGCTGGCGCGTCCGCATCCTCGATAACCTCGAGCCCAACACCCACAAGCTCGGCCGCCCCGCGTGGATCAACCCCGCTGCCGAGTTCGTCCACGGCAACGTGCAGGATGCCGCCACCATGCTCGCCGCGCTCGAAGACATCGACGTCGTCTTCCATGAGGCAGCCTACGGCGGCTACATGCCGGAGATGGCGAAGTACGTCCTCGTCAACAGCTTTGGCACCGCGCAGATGCTCGAGCTCATCCGCGATCACAATCTGCCCATCAAAAAAGTTCTCGTCGCCAGCTCACAGGCCGTCTACTCCGAGGGCGCCGCACTCTGCCCCACACACGGCCACGTCGTCCCGCACATTCGCCCTGTCGACCAACTCCGCCGCGGCGACTTCGCCGTCCACTGCCCCCTCTGCAACGAGCCCACGACATCGATCCCCACACCCGAGTCCACACCCGGCGGTGGCGAGACCGTCTACGCGCTCACCAAGGTCGATCAGGAACGCCTCGTCCTTCTCTGGGGCAAGCAGACCGGCATCCCCACCGTCGCACTGCGCTACTCCTGCACCTACGGCCCGCGCCAGTCGCTCTTCAATCCGTACACCGGCGTCATCGCCATCTTCTGCACGCGCCTGCTCAACAACCAGCCGCCCATCCTCTACGAAGACGGCAACCAGACCCGCGACCTCTGCTTCGTCGAAGACATCGCGCACGCCAATCTGCTCGCCGCTGAGTCAGATAAACTCGACGGCCTCCCCGTCAACGTCGGCTCCGGCCGAGCCACATCCGTCCGTGAACTCGCGCGCATCATCGCCGATCAACTCAACATCAACATCGAGCCGCTCGCACGCGGCGAGTTCCGCCCCGGCGAGATCCGCTCGCTCATCTCCGACATCACGCGCGCCCGCACCATCGGCTACGAGCCCGGCGTCACCATCGAGCAGGGAATCGCTCGCTACATCGACTGGATTCGCACCCAGGGCGCCGTCAAAGACTACTTCGCCGAGATCGAAGCCGGCCTCCGCGCCAAGGGCATCGTGCAGAGCATCGCAACATCCTAGCGTTTGCGCGAGCAAGCTATCATCTTCTCGTGCCCGAAGACCTGATCTCCGCCAACTTCCTCGCCTTCTCCGCCCAGAAGATGCAATCCCTTCACGGCGACATCGGCACCTGCCTCGGCAAACTTACCGAGGAGCAGATATGGCAGCGCGGCGGACCGCACGAAAACTCCGTCGGCAACCTCCTTCTCCATCTCGAGGGCAACATCCGCCAGTGGATTCTCCACGGCATCGACAATCAGCCCGACATCCGCCGCCGCGACGACGAGTTCACCCTCGCGCCGTCCATCCGCTCGAGCGCGGCCTTCGCCAGCCTCACCACCACGATCAACGAAGCCCGCCAGGTCATTGCGGATCTGCCGCCCGAGCGCCTCACCGAAATCATCGACCCGCAGCCAACCGGCACCTGGCGCCACACGCACCATCCTCGTCGCCATCTACAAGGTCGTCAGCCACATCGACCATCACGCCGGCCAGATCATCCTGCTCACCAAACAACTTGCGGGCACCGACCTCGACCTCTCCATGCCGCGCAAACGCTGAGCCTCCAGACGTCGCTTAAAACTGCGATAAAATAAAGCATGGGCGCGGCCTTCTCTGGTTGCGAACCCATCCTTCTGAGAGCCCATCCCTCGTGAACAAGAAGAAGTCTGCCGTCATTCTCGGCGCCCAGTGGGGCGACGAAGGCAAAGGCAAGATCGTCGACGTCCTCAGCGATAAGTTCGACATCGTCGCCCGCTACGCCGGCGGTCACAACGCCGGCCACACCGTCATCATCGACGGCCAGAAGTTCGTTCTGCAGCTCATCCCCTGCGGCGTCCTGCGCCCGGGCCGCAAAGGCGTCATCGGCAACGGCGTCGTGCTTGATCCCGCGGCCTTCCTCAACGAGGTCAAGAAGCTCAAGGACGCGGGCCTTCCCGCCTACCAGCCCGAGGCAAAGCAGCTTTTCGTCTCCAACCGCGCGCAGGTCATCCTCCCCTACCACCGCATGATCGAGCTCGCCGCCGAGACCGCGCCCGGCCGCACCACCATTGGCACCACACGCCGCGGCATCGGCCCGGCATACGAAGACAAGATTCACCGCAACGGCCTGCGTGTCGCCGACCTGCTCAACTCCTCACTGCTGCGCACGCACATCAACAACGCCTGCCACGAGAAGAACACCATCGCGCACGCGCTCTTCGGCACCGAGCCTCTCGACCCTCGCCAGATGTATGAGGAGTATTCGCGCTACGCCGAGCAGGTCGCTCCCTTCGTCACCGACACCGCTGTCCTGCTCAACAAGGCCATCGACGAAGGCCAGAACGTCATGTTCGAAGGCGCCCAGGGCGCTTTGCTCGACATCGATCACGGCACCTACCCATTCGTCACCAGCTCCAACTGCACGGCCGGCGGAGCCGTCACCGGAACGGGCGTCGGCCCCACGCGCATCGGCACGGTCATCGGCGTCACCAAGGCCTACGTCACCCGCGTCGGCGAAGGCCCGTTCCCCACCGAGATCTCCGACTCTCAGGGCGAACTGCTCCGCGCCCGCGGCCGCGAGTACGGCGCCGTCACCGGCCGTCCGCGCCGCACCGGCTGGCTCGACCTTCCGCTGCTGCGCTACTCCAACATGATCAACTCCACCGAGTGGCTCGTCGTCACCAAGATGGACGTCATGGACGAGTGTGTCGAGATCCCCGTCTGCACGCATTACAAGGTCGACGGCAAGCTCACCGATGTCATCCCCGCCGACATCCGCGGCTTCCGCGCCATCGAGCCCATCTACACCACGCTGCCCGGCTGGAACTCCTCCACAGCCGGCATCACGGAGTACGACAAGCTCCCCAAGGCCGCGCAGGACTACCTGACCTTCATCGCCAAAGAATCCGGAGCCGCCATTGGGATGATCTCCACCGGCCCCGACCGCGCCGAGACCATGACGGTCAACGGTTTCGATCAGGCGCTGGGCTGAGCGCCCAGAGATTTTAGAGAACAGAAATCAGAGTTAGCGCCGCCATGCCGATATTCGTTCGGCGTACACTTCTATTCTCTGATCTCTAATCTCTGATCATCTCGGTCCTCCCATGCTCTCCTTCACCGTCCGCATGACCTTCCGCACCGAAGACCGCGAAGAGATCGCGACGATCCTCCGCGAACTCGCCGTCGCCTCCCGCACCGAGCCCGGCTGTATCAGCTACATCCCGCACCGCGTCGAGTCCGACCCGGATACCATCGTCATCTACGAGCAATACCGCGACATGGCGGCGCTCGACGCCCACCGGGCCTCGCCCCATTTCGCCCTCTACGCCATCGGCGGCCTTTACCAGCGGATGCTGGTCCGTTCCGTGGAAATGCTCGAAGCTCTCGCCTGAGCGGCAAGCGCAAAAGCAGCCTGTGCGGCGATTCCCGAAGTAAATGTCTTA
Source organism: uncultured Acidobacteriaceae bacterium (assembly GCA_963729675.1). Taxonomy (GTDB): domain Bacteria; phylum Acidobacteriota; class Terriglobia; order Terriglobales; family Acidobacteriaceae; genus Granulicella. Next base: position 110,364 of record CAVSOV010000018.1, on the reverse strand, counting down.
TCACCGCTTGTAGATACCCGCAGGCCCGGTGCAGCCAATCCCGTTCACCCCTCGTCCAACCCCTGTAACCCTCGCGGGCGGTCCCGTCCCACCAACGGCCTTTGACTCCCTGCGCGGGTCGTTCTACCATCCGGTACGAAAATGCGGCTCGTGTCTCGACCAATACGAGTTCTTCTGGTGAGTCTCACAGCGCTGCTCACCACGCTGCCCCTGTACGCCGGTCCACACCGCGGCGCGCGCACCATGCGCGATCAGATTGAAGCCCTCGAGACGCAGTGGAAGAAGGCGGCTCTCGCGAATGACATCGAGGCGATGGATCACCTTCTGTCGGACGACTACCTCGGCATCACCGCCAATGGTCAGGTCGTTACCAAGCCGCAGCAACTCGACCGCATGCGAACGCGTAACTTCTCTGTCAGCACGCTTCAGGTCTCTGATGTGAAGATCAAACTCATCAGCCAGCACGCGGCCATCGTCACCTCGCTCGCGCAGGTCGAAGGCACAAATGACGGCCGCCCATTGCACGGCAGCTTCCGTTACACACGCGTCTATCAGCGCATCCCCAACGATGGCTGGAAGATCACCAGCTTTGAAGCGACACGAGTCCCCAACCACGTGACGCAGGCAGACGCCAGTCCGCCGCAGGCGCAGGATCGCTAGCGCCTCATCTCTCTTACTTTTGCGATTGAGTCTTCCGAAAAAGAAACCCTTACGCGACTTGCGAGTGCGGGTTTAAGGCTGCGGGCCGCGGTTGCGCCTTACGCGTATCGGCTAGGGCCGTCACGTTCAGTCCCATCACCCGCCGCATCAGCGAGCGTGTGCCGCCAGTCAGTCGTGCATCTTCGGGTTCGCGAAACGCCAGACGCGTCCGCGCTGCTAGTAGGATTCCGGTTTCCTGTGCGCCGTCCTGAGGTTGATGAAGACTGTCGGCCTTTCCGGTGGCGGTCCACGCCGATCCGCCATGTCCATTCCGCTTCCAGCCAACTGCTTCGCGACTACCCTCGCGTACGGGGACTTCGTTAGGCGCAGATCCAACGAGCGACTTCTCTATCCTCATTGGGACTCCTTCCGGGGGGTTGGGAGTCGTACAGCCCCTGTGCCTTTTCAGATGACATTACTTTCGTAAGGGTTGTTCTTTTATAACGAGTGCGCGTCAACATCACGCAAACCGCATCCACAACAAATCCACCGCGCACTCACAGTGAACCCACCGCGAAGCCCAATGAATTTTGCGAAGCGCGTGAATTTTTCTTAAAACGTCCCCTCTACTCTTCCAGGCTCGGCACAGCCACACCGCTCACCTCGGCAGGCTTGTCTTTCTCGTCTGCCGCCAGCGCCTCACGTAGCCGCCGCCAACTCTCCGCCAGCAGCTCCGGCAGCACTCGCGTCTCGCTCACCACCGCCATAAAGTTCGTATCTCCCGCCCAACGCGGAACCGCATGAAGGTGCAGGTGTTCGGCAATCCCCGCGCCGGCTGACTCGCCCAGGTTCAACCCCATGTTCAGGCCATCCGGCCGGTACACCGCGCGAATTGCCCGCTCCGCCCGCCGAGCCGCAATCATGAGGTCCAGCGCATCCGGCTCCGGCAGTCCGCTCAGCGTAGCCTCGTGGCGGTACGGCACCACCATCAGGTGGCCGCTGTTGTAGGGAAACGCGTTCAGTATCAGGAAGGTCCGCTGCCCGCGCTCCAGGATCCCGCTCGCCTTCTCCGCCTCGTCGCGGGCCAGCCCATGCTCAATCGCATAGTCGGTGGAGGCCAGAAGGTTGCAGAAGACGCATCCGGTATCACCCGGCCACGCCGCCAGAGCCTCCGGAACGCCTCTCCGCACGCCCTCCGACTTATCTGTTACATACGCGAAGCGCCAAGGCGTCCACAGCCGATCCATAACGTCAAGTATAGGTCTGGCATGGACAGGCTATAGGTGCAGCGCGCCGAAAACCATCTCCGCAGAAACCGCTTTCCTCAAGGTTCCACAGCGCAATCCACCGCTTCTTTCGCCTTACGATATTTGACCCGACAGACTTGCGCTGCTACACTTGGTAATGCACCGCTGCGTGCGGGATCCAGTCGCAGACGGTCGTTTGAATCCAGCTCCCGCCGAAATCTTCGAGATGCGTTTTCTTATAGGCCGCAACGACGGCGGACGCCCCGTTGCCCCCGGAAAAAAGATGCAACTCGAATCGGACCCGAGCCGTATCGAACAGTACATTCCACTGGATTCCGGAGCAGTTTGAATGGCCTATAACGACCAGAATTCAGTCCAAACCGAGAGCACACCCCTGAACACCACACTTGAACCCAACACCACCGACGAAGTGACGACCACCGAGACAACGCCGACCGAAGTCTCCACCAACCCAGAGACGGCTCAGGCCACACCTCAGGCGACGAATCATGACGCCGCCGAGGCAGTTGCGCAGCCCGCCCCAGCCTCGCATAACGAGCACGAGCCCGAGTATGACGCCGATGACTTTGCCAAGGCACTCGAGAGCTTTGACCGCGAGCAGGCTGCCGAGAAGGACGCCGCCCAGTCGCTGACCGCCGAAGAGGCTGTCGTGACCGGAACCGTCGTCAAGATCACGGACAAGCACGTCGTCGTCGACATCGGTCTTAAATCCGAGGGTCTCATTCCTCTCGATCAGGTCGTCGATCACACCGGCACGCCGAAGTTCAACGTCGGCGACGTCGTTGAGGTCGTCGTCGAGCGCGAGGAGCACGAAGGCGGCTACCTCGTCAGCTACGAGAAGGCGCTCCGCCACAAAGTGTGGGACAAGCTCGAAGAGGCGGCCAACACCAAGACTCCGGTGAAGGGCATCGTCGTCTCGCGCGTCAAGGGCGGCCTCACGGTCGATATCGGCATCAAGGCATTCCTTCCCGGCTCGCAGGTTGAGGTTCGCCCCGTGCGCAACCTCGACGGCTACATCGGCCAGGAGCTCGAAGTCCGCGTCATCAAGCTCAACAAGAAGCGCGGCAACGTCGTCGTCTCCCGCAAGGAGATCCTCGAGGAAGAGCAGACCGCCCGCAAGTCCGTCACCCTCGAGCACCTCGAGGAGGGCGCGGTCTTCACCGGCGTCGTCAAGAACCTCACCGACTACGGCGCGTTCGTCGACATGGGCGGCCTCGACGGCCTGCTCCACATCACTGACATGAGCTGGGGCCGTCTCACGCATCCGCGCGACCTCGTCAACGTCGGCGATGAGATTCAGGTCAAGGTCCTCAAGTTCGACAAGGATAAGCAGCGCGTCTCGCTCGGCTTCAAGCAGCTCACGCCGGATCCGTGGCTCGACGCCACCGAGCGCTACCCCATCGGTGCGCAGGTTCGCGGCCGCGTCCTCTCCGTCACCGACTACGGAGCGTTTGTCGAGCTCGAGCAGGGCATCGAGGGTCTGGTCCACGTCAGCGAAATGACCTGGTCCAAGCGCATGAAGCATCCCTCGAAGATGGTTCACCCCGGCGACGAGGTCGACACCATCATCCTCTCGGTCAACCCGAACGACCGCCGCATCTCGCTCGGCATGAAGCAGCTCCAGGAGAACCCCTGGGAGCACCTCGAGAACAAGTACCCCACCGGTGCTATCGTCGAGGGCCGCGTCCGCAACCTTACCGACTTCGGCGCCTTCATCGAGATCGAGGACGGCATCGACGGTCTCGTCCACGTCAGCAATCTCTCGTGGACCAAGCGCATCAAGCACCCGTCCGAAGTGCTCAAGAAGGGTGAGAAGGTCAAGGCTGTCGTGCTCGGCGTCGAGCCCGAGAACCGCCGCCTCTCCCTCGGCATCAAGCAGCTTCAGCCGGATATCTGGGACACCTTCTTCGAGCAGCACCGCACCGGCGACATCGTTCACGGCAAGGTTCTGCGCACCGCGCAGTTCGGCGCCTTCATCGAGATCGCCGAGGGCATCGAAGGTCTCTGCCACGTCTCCGAGGCAGTCGACGAGTCCGGCCACCAGGTCACACTCAACGTCGGCGACGAGCACGACTTCAAGATCGTCAAGATGAGCCACGACGAGAAGAAGGTCGGTCTCAGCCTCAAGGCCATCGGCGAGGAAGCCTCCCGCGCGGAAGTGGAAAGCTACAAGGAGACCAAGACGAAGAGCCAATCCAGCTCCTCATCCTCCTCCTCGTCCACCACGCTCGGCGACCTCATCAACTGGAAGCGCGAAAACCAGTAACAAGCTTCACCGACTCAAACGAGAAGGCCGCCCGGATGGGCGGCCTTCTCGTTTCTAATGGGAAAATGCATCTTCGAAGCCGCCTTCTCTTCGGCCCGCTCGCCGCAGTTCTGCTCTTTGTCGGCATTCTCGTCCTTGGTCTTTTGTTGCCGGGTTATAACGCGGTACGGCAGACAGTCAGCGAAATCGGCGAGATAGGTTCTTCGCAGCGCATACCCTTCGCGCTTCTGCTCTGCAGCGTGGCCCTCTGTCTCCTCATCTTCGCGACAGCTCTTAATGACTTGTCCGAGCCTTCCCTGCGCTCGCGTTTGCCCGGCTACTTAGTTGCAGTAATGGCTTTCTCCGCCGCAGGTGTCGGAATCTTCGCCTACCCCATCCCGCTCCACAACATCTTCGGCCTATCCGAGCTAATCGGCTACCAGGCCCCACTTGCGCTCGCGCTCACCTGGCGTGGCCCCGAGCGCGCCCGTCTCGTTCGCTTTTCGTGGGTCTTCTACGCGCTTGTGCTTGTTGCGGTCGGCGCGAACCTCGGTGTGCTCAATCCACACAGCGCTCTGTGGCTGCACGAACGGCCGTTCTACGGTCTCGTGCAACGCAGTCTCTTCGCAGCCTGGTTCGCGTGGTGCATGGGAGTCGCCGCGCTGCTTCGTGCGTAGTGTCTCACCGCTGAAACGCGAAGCTCTCGATCCCCACCTCCGGCGCCGCCAGCGAACTCCCCATCTCCGGCTTTACCCTCACTGTAATCTCGTCAAACTTCATCCCCTTCGCTCCGCGCGGAATCTGAAACTCCAGTGTCTCCGGCACAGGCCCCCGGTGCAGCGGCATCGGCGACACCGTGCTCGAAGCCAGTACTTTGCTCCCCAGCAACACGCTGGATGCAGTCTTTCCATGCGCCTCTCTCAGGCGCACCTCCAGCGTGATCGTTCCCGGAACCGCATCCGCATTCACGACATTCAACTGCAGCGCCCGGCAGCAGTTCGCCTCCACCGGCGTCGCCAATCTCTGATGCGCCTCCATCACAATCGGATAATTGTCCGTCGACTTGATCCGGCTCTTCGTCGGATCACCCTGCACAACATGCGCATCCGGCCCTGGCCGCGAATCCGGCCACTGGTAATACCAGTACTGCCCATCGAACGGAATCTTGTCGGACCTCTTGAATCCTGCAGGATTCACAGTCAGGACCGGCGTCACAATCTCATGCGGAATTTTCGTCCGCGTCAGAATGATCCCCGAATACCCTCGCATCGCCCGGTGAACGATGTTTGCGACATGATTCGCCGCCTGCACCGCAGGCATGCCCAGGAATCCGCGCATCGCCACGCCCACGCCGGCGAGGAAGGGAAGCAGCGCCATCACCGTCAGCATCCACACGGTCACCGAGTTCCCCACGGCTCCGCGCCGCACCGAACCCTCACGCACCTTCACCTGCGCCGCTGTTCTGCTCAGAATTCGGTCGGCGAAGTACGCCGCCGCCACCGCGAACAGCACCCCCGCCATCCACGCATGATTCGCCGCATACAGTGCCGCGCCGCCATCCATCACCACCGCGATCAACAACGAAGGCAGCAACACCCTCCACAGCCGCGGCGACTCATCCATCCACAACAGCCCGCGACCCGCCTCCCGCCTCACAACAAACGCAGGCTCCTCCTCTTCCTCACGCCGCCGCGAAACGAGAAACAGCGTCAGAAACACCGCAGCCAGCGGCACAATCGCCGCCACCCAACGCGAGCGCTCATACGTCAGCAGCGCCACCAGCGGCAGCCACACCACGGCGATCCACGCGCCCCACACCACCGGCCACACCATCGCCCACCCGCGCACGCCCTCACGCTGAATGCGATAGACACTCCACACCGCCAGCGCGTGCACACACGCCGCGATCAGCATGTACACGCACGCCAGCCAGAAGACCTGCCCCCACGTCTTCAATCCCGAGAACGGCGGCACGCACACAATCGCCACCACGATCGTTGTCAGAATCAGGCTTCCAATCAGCGGCCACGTAACCGGCGCAAAGCTCTGCGGAGAAGACTCTCTCGTATCCACGGCACACCTCCCAGGCGGCGACCTGCGATGAATCCTCCCACTAAATCCATCTCGACACAAGACTGCACTCGGCCAGTCACTCAACTACTCGATCGGCCGCGACCCCTGGATCAGAATGTCCACCAGCCTTCTCGCGCTCTGCTTCCAGTTCGCATCCGTCGCCACATTCGAAACACCAATCAGCGCGCGCAACAGATCGAACGGCTGCAGATCCAGCCGCAACTCGCCACTATCCACCGCCCGCTTCACCAGCGCATTGATGGCCTCTTTCACCAGCCCGCCCGTCGCCTGAAACACCTTCGACGGCCCACCCACCATCGTGTTCAGTGCCGGCGCGATGATCTGCTTCGCCGCAATATAGTCGACAAACAGCAGCATCCACGCCCGCAAAGCTTCCACCGGCGGCATCGTCCGCGCAAACTCGCGCTCCGCTGCGGCCAGCTTCCCCACCTCCGTGCGATACACCGCCTCCAGCAGCGCATCCCGCGTCGGGAAGTGACGATACAAAGTCCCCGCGCCGACGCCTGCCTGCTTGGCCACCTCATCCAGGCTTACGTTGGCGCCGTCGCGAGTGAAAGCCTCTTTCGCAACCTCGAGAATTCTCTCGCGATTACGCTGCGCATCCGCGCGCGGTCTTCGAGGTTTCGGCTTGGAGCGCTTTGTCGCCATAAAGATAAGAGGATCCCAGAAAACGTAATGATTCGAGAAAGAATTTTGCAACCGGAGACCGTCTCCGATTATCTATTCTATTACGGAGACTGTCTCCGTTTTATACTCCATGGCGCGCCACAGCGTCAAACATGGCCCCCGCATGGACGGCCCCCAAGGTTCTGAAAAGCAGGAGGAAATCATGGCACAAGCAATCGCAATTAGCATTGGGTGCGACCTCAACCACCGACGAGGTTCTCGACGGAGTCAATCTACGCGGCAAGCGCATCCTCGTCACTGGCGTCTCCGCCGGTCTTGGCATCGAGACGGCCCGCACGCTCGCAGCGCACGGTGCCGACGTCGTCGGTGCGGCACGCGATCTCGTCAAGGCGGAGTCGGCAACCGCACAGGTGACGCAGACGCCGCGGCCACACGGCGGCAGTTTCGAGCTCGTCGACCTCGATCTCGCCGACCTGGAAAGCGTCCGCGGCTGCGCCAACTCGCTTGCTCAACGCGGGCAAGTTCTTCGACGTCATCATCGCCAACGCCGGCGTGATGGCCACACCCTTCGGCCACACCGCCGATGGATTCGAGACGCAGTTCGGCACCAATCATCTCGGCCACTTCGTCCTTGTCAACCGCATCGCACCGCTGCTGCGCTCCGGTGGTCGCCTCATCAACCTGTCGTCATCCGGCCACCGCTACGGCAACGTCGATCTCGACGATCCGAACTTCGAGCGCACTCCATACGAGCCGTTCGTCGCCTACGGCCGTTCCAAGACAGCCAACATCCTCTTCTCCGTCGCGTTCGATCAGCGGCACCGCGCCCGTGGCATCCGCGCCGCCGCCGTTCATCCCGGAGTCATCCAGACCGAACTCGGCCGCCACATGGGAGAGGCGACGCTTCAGGGCCTCATCGACCGCATCAACCAGCAACTCGCCGAGTCAGGCACAGCCGCCCTTCCAATGGAAGACGGTTCCCCAGGGAGCCGCGACCTCCGTGTGGGCCGGCTTCGTCGCCTCCGCCGACGAGATCGGCGGCCGTTACTGCGAAAACTGCCACGTCAGCCATGTCGTTCCTGACGACGCTGTCATCAACCCCGTCAGCGGAGGCGTGCGCGGCTACGCGCTCGACCTCAAAAACGCCAACGCACTTTGGAGCAAGAGCGAAGAAATGGTCGGAGAGTCCTTCTGACCAAACTCACATGAAAAATCGGCGCCGGAATCGCAACGCACCGCTCCTCCGGCGCCGACCTACTTGAACCACTCCAGCGGAATCGCATCGCCCATCGCCTTGTATCCTGCCGGCCCCGGATGCAGATGATCTCCCGAGTCATACGCCGGATTCAACTGCAGCGGATTCGCCGGATCGCGAGTCACCTTGTCTAAATCCACGACGCCATCGAAGTGCCCCGGCGCCAGAATCCACGCATTCACCGCCTGCCGCGCTGCATTATCCATTGCGCTCGGCGCGTAATATTTTCCGCCGCCGTCCGCCATAATCGTCGAACCGTACACCACAATCCCGTGCGCATGCGCGCGCACAACAATCTGCTCCAGCGCGCCGATCATCCGCTTCACCAACTCGTCGTGTTCCTCCTGCGTCGAGCTTGGCTTGCGGCCCAACCCACCCAGGTCGTTGATGCCTTCGAGCACAATCACATACCTCACACCGCTCACCGCCAGCACATCGCGGTCGAACCGCTCGAGCACGCTCTCGCCCAGCCCATTCGTCAGCAGATGATTGCCGCCAATCCCCTCATTCACCACCGCAACATCCTTCAGCTTCTTATCCGCCACCACCCGCTTCGCCAGCACATCCGTCCACTTGTCATTCCCATCCGTCGTCGCTCCATGCCCATCGGTGATTGAATCCCCCAGCGCGATCACCGTCCGCGCCTCGTCATCCGCCGTCACGTCGACCTCCGCCAACCCCAGCCACCGCACCGTCTTCTCCGCACCCACCAACTCCGCATCCGTCGAGTGCTCGCCATGCAACAAATAGCTTGTCGCCCTCGACCCCGGATGACTCGTCTGCACACTCGGCGGCTCTGCATAGTGAAAGCTGATCGCGAGATCGCTTAGCGGATCCATCGGCATCGCAATCGGATCCGACACATACACCGCGCCCGTCGGAACCAACACGCTGTCCGCTCCCGCAAACGTCACCGCATGATCCGTGCCCACATCAATCGCACTCGATGTCGGCGATTTCGCCTTCGCTACATGCACCGAGTCGAACCTCAGCGGCCGCACCCCAAACGCATTCGAGATCTGCACTCGCAGCGTCGCTCCACCCATCGACAGCCGCACAATCTGCCGCACCGTCGTGTCGGTCAGCTGCTCATCCGTCAACTGCGCCTGGCTCGGCTCCGGTCCCACCTGCGACGTCGCCCAAGTCGCCACCCAATGCGGCTCAATCTTCGCATGCTTGTCTGCACCCCGCGCGCTCACCACACAGCCCAACAACGCCAGCACAACAACAGTCGCAAACCGCATCCTTATCCGCTCCTCCACTTGGCAGAATGCTATCCTCCGGCATGCGCATTTTCCTCGCGGCAGCTTTATTTCTTTCCGCATCTCTAACGTCCTCCGCGCAACTCTCTCCGCAAACAGAATCTGCCGTCGCCGACCTCGCCACCAGGACCCTCCACGATACCGGCGTCCCCTCCGCCTCTATCGCCATCGTCGAAAACAACCGCGTCGTCTACGCACACGCATTCGGCCTCGCCAACGTTACCCCGCCGAAACCCGCGACCGCCGACATCGCCTATCCCATCGGCTCGATCTCCAAGCAGTTCACCGCGAACGCCATCCTTCTTCTGCAGCAGCGCGGCAAGCTCTCCATCGACGACCCCGTCGCCAAATACTTCCCCAGCTTCACGCGCGCCAACGAGGTCACCCTGCGCAACCTCATGACCATGACCTCCGGCTACGAGGACTTCGCGCCGCAGGACTACATCATCCCCGCCTGGCGCGAGGCCACTGACCCGCTCACGAACGCAACGAAGTGGGCCACCAAGCCGCTCGACTTTACGCCCGGCACCGACTGGCAATACTCCAACACCAACTACGTCATCCTCGGCCTCATCGTGCAGAAGGTCAGCGGTCAGCCGCTCATGCAGTTCATCCGCGAAAACGTTCTCGACCCGCTGCACCTCGAAGGTGTCTTCAACTCCTACACGCACCGCGAAAAACTCGAAGTCACCGGCTACGTCTCCAACGCGCTCGCACCGGTGCGCGTCCTCCCGCTTGAAGGCAACGGCTGGTACTTCGGCGACGGCGACCTCGCCATGCCCGCCTCCACGCTCGCTGCGTGGGACATCGGCATCATCGAGCAAAAACTCCTCTCGCCCGCCAGCTACAAGCTCTTCGAGACACCCTTCGTCCTCGCCAACGGCGAAAGCTCCCACTATGGCCTCGGCACATTCGTCAGCGACCGAAACGGCCACCGCGAGCTCGAGCACTCCGGCGAGGTCGGCGGCTTCGTCTCTGAAAACATCGTCTTCCCTGACGACGGAATCGCCATCGTCGTCCTCACCAACCAGGTCGCCTCAGGCGCAGCCTCCACCATCGGCAACGGCATCGCACGCGAACTCCTTCCTGCGATCAGCTCCGCCGCCGCGGCCGACACCTTCGCGCCCACGCTCAAGACCATCCTCACCGGCCTGCAGCAAGGCAAGATCGACCGCTCCCTCTTCACGCCTGATACCAACGACTACTTCACGCCAGACACCCTCGCCGACTTCAAATCCACCCTTGCCCCACTCGGCGCCATCACCAACGTCACGCGCGGCTACACTCATCAACGCGGCGGCATGACCGGCAGCGGCTACCGCGTCACCTACTCCAACGGCACCACCATCTCCGTCAGCGTCTACACCCAACCCGACGGCAAGATCGAACAATTCCTCATCACCGGCAAGTCGTGAAAATGGACGACGCGCTTCTAGGTGACCCTCGACGCTTTAGCGGCGGGTCGGGTCTCAACTCGCTCGAAGCACGCGATAGGGGCTTTAGCCCACTGGGTAGGCCAGTCTTAACGGACCTCCTACCGCATCTCCGCCGTCCAATTTCCACCCGGCCTGCAGCTCCCGCCTGACGTCCCATTCGTCACGCGCCCATTCACCAGCTTGCCTGTCCGATAGCACCCACCCTCGCTCGGCACAATCAGCACAGTCGCATCGTTCGCCACCATAATCTTCGCCTCTTTACCCGCATCATCCGCGAACACCGTCACTCCCGCATCCGCATTCGGCTTCAGCTTGTACGTCATCGTTCCGCCGTCCGCAAAGTGCAGCGTCCACTCGCTGCCGGAGCGCGCCATAAACTCCGCCGCCTTCTCGCGTTCTGCTGATCTGTCGGTTGAGTTCACCTGCGCCTGCTCCTGCTCCGTCAGTCCCACCTCCACCCACGTCGACGAGCTCCCCGCCGCATTCTTCACATGCAGATTGCAGTAGCCGTCCTGGTCCGTTAGCGGTCGCTCCGCGGCCAGCTCCATCACAATCTGGTTCTCACTCGCGTCATACGACACCAGCGAGCACGCCCCATCCACCGTCAGCTTCGCTCCCGCCAGGTGAAACCCCGGCAGCACGACCTTCGTCGTCTTGTGATTCTCCAGCAACGACGGCTGCGCTCCGCCTCCATGCAGATCCGGCTTCTGCGCCGTTGCAACGACACAGCTCATCATCAGCGACACACCCGCTATCGCAAATCGCGCAAACATAAGACCTGCATCCCGCACGCGCAAATCCCTCCGCACAAAACCGACGCTCAGGCTCAGGAAGAAGTTGCCTCCTTTCTAATGCGACTCCGCTCTCATGTCCAGCGTTGCTTGTCACAAAGGTCCTTGCCACAAAATCGTACCCCGCCACAACTACGAAAGAAGTTGCGAGGCGCTGACAATCGCGTGACATCACTCTTCTCCTGCCTCACTACGCTACATCCTGTCTGGACATTCACTCCGGGCTCCCCGAGCCTCTGCCCAAACCCGCTTGGAAAGTGAGGCATCATGCGACGCATCGTTCTTCTCCTGCTAGCTTCCCTCATCATTTTCATCTCCGGCCCGCTGCCCTCTCTGCACGCGCAGGCCTACAAAGTCACCAATCTACTCTCCGACGGCTCCGTCCCTGCCACCACCATGGATCCCAGCTTCCTCAATCCATGGGGCATCTCCGTCAGCCCCACCTGGTGGATCAGCACCGCCAACAGCGGCGACAGCTTCGTCGTTAACGCCACGACAGATGCGATTGTCTTCCGCGTCCTCGTTCCTCCCGCATCCTCATCTTCGACGACCGGCACCCCGGCGGGCTCAGTCACCACTGCGGGCGCGAGCGGCATGGTTCTCTCCAACGGCACCAAAGCCTCGTTCCTCTTCTCCACGCTCGACGGCACCATCTCCGGCTGGAACAACCTGCTCGGCACGAACCTCGCCGTTCCGCTCATCGCCATCAACAACTCCTCCGCCGGAGCCTCCTATCCCGGCCTCGCCCTCCTCAACGTCAACGCGACCACCAGCTTTCTCCTCGCGCCCAACTTCGGCGCCGCCAACAAGATTGAGGTCTACGACCAGACCTTCCACGCCTCCCATCTCTCCGGCTCCTTCACCGATCCCAATCTCCCCGCCAATTACGGTCCGTTCTCCATTCACATCCTCAACAATCAGGTCTGGGTCGCCTACGCGCTTCGCCCCACAGCCGCACCCTTCATTCCTGTCACCGGCGCCGGCAACGGCATCGTTGATGTCTTCGACACCAGCGGAAACTTCGTCGCGCGCGCCGTCACCGGCGGCAATCTCAACGCTCCCTGGGGCGTCGCCTTCGCTCCCGCCACAGGCTTCGGCATCTTCTCCGGCGACCTCCTCATCGGCAACTTCGGCGACGGCAAAATCAACGTCTACGACCCGCACAGCTACGCCTTCCTCGGCCAGCTCATGGACTCCACCGGCAAGTCGCTCGTCTACGCCTCACTCTGGGATCTCCTCACCGGTGGCACCGCCGTCGGCAACACTACCTCCGCCAGCGGCGGCAGCCTCACCAGCGTCTACTTCACCGCCGGCCTCGCCGGGGAAGCGCACGGCCTCTTCGCCTCCATCGCGAACACGACCACCGCAGGCGCCACGCCCACCTTCTCCTTCAGCGCCTCTACTCCTGCGATGACCGTCACCGCCGGCAGCTCCGGCATGGCCACGCTCGTCGTCGATCCCGTCAACGGATTCAGCGGCAACGTCACCTTCTCCTGCAGCGGCCTCCCCACCGGAGCCACCTGCAGCTTCTCACCCTCCAGCGTCACCGTCGCCTCTAACGCCGTCTCGACTACGCAGGTCACCATCGACACCTCCGGCATGGCGCAGAAGATGGGCAGCCTTAAAGACTACCCGCGTCATCTCTATCCAGCCGCTGTCCTCACACTGGCGTCGCTGCTTCCGTTCTCTCTGTTCCTTCTGCGTCGACGGCTCACCTTCCGCGAGAGACTCTCGCTGCTGGTCCCTCTTGTTCTGCTCAGCCTTGGCTCCGCCGCATTCATCCTCGGTTGCAGCAGCAGTAGCACTCCACCCCCGGTCGCCACACCAACCGGACTCTCCCAGGTCTCCATCGTCGCAATGAGTGCAACCACCGGCATCCAGCAGTCGTGGAACATGACCCTCACCGTGCAGTAAGCCTCACGGAAGAGAAGCCGGCTTCAGCCCGACCACAAACGCCATACGCTGCGCGACCGCGTCGGTCTCCGGCGTGCGTCTCAGCAAGCCCCGCGCCCTCAAAGCTCCTGTACGAAGGCGTGTTCGCTGCTCCCACCGTAACGAACTCCACAGACATCGGCACATCGGGAATCCTCGCTCCAAACCAGTGAGAATCGTCGCGCTGCACCCACGTCACCAGCGCCAGCACAGCCCCCGGCCCGTAGTGCGACACAGCCGGCGCCGCGCTCCGCGCATCGACAGCCTTGATCGCCACCTCATTGCCATACAGCGTCGCCATCGTATGGCTCTTCCGGTCGACGAACATCGTGATCGGCGTCCAGCGTAGCGGCTGATACGGCAGCCCGCTCGGAAACGCCGCCGCACGATTGTTCACGGCCTCCATCAGCGTCGAACGCGCACTCGTGATCGGCATCGTGTAGACGTAGTCGTTGCCCTTCAACGGCTGGTGACACCCCGTGCACTCATTCACAAACTGACCATCCGAACCGTACGGCTTCAAATCAAGCCCACGCCAGCGCCCCCATCCCCATCCCTCAGTCGACGCATACTTCTTCGCGTCCTTCATCATCAGCTCCACCTGAATGAACTTGCCCGGATACACCACACCGTCGCTGCCAAGCTCCTGCTGCCACGCGATCTTCGCGAAGCGCGCTGCATCCGGCCACGGCGAAATGTTTCCAGACTCCGCCGCCCGCACCGCGATGTCATTGCCGAGGATGAAGCGAAACGTATTGTTATCCCCACGATCCGTGAAGCTCAACGGCTTCCACGTTTCGAACGAAGGATCGAAAGCAACGCCGTTCCACTCAGCCTTCACATCTCCAAGCCCAGCTAGAACAGGACCAGAGCCAGCCGCATTCACTTGAGACTCACCCGCCCCCGCAGCACGCGCCGGCAACGGACCCCACGGAGACAGATACGTCTTCAGCTCCTCCAACTCCGCAGCAGAAACCTTCGCATCAGGATGCAGCGCAAGGAACTGAGGCAGCGGCATCGCGCCCAGTTGAATCATGTTCACGGCCTCATACAACGTAGCCTTCTGCGCGGCCGCGGGCTTACTCCCAATCGTCGAAAAATTAACGTGCTCGCGCGCCGTAAGAATGTCCTTGCGAACGATCCAGTAGCCCGGCTGAATCTCATCGAACCACGCCAGCCGCCGCTCGTCGGAATGACAGCTATAACAACTCTTGTCGAGAATCTGATGGATATGCGGCGGCACCTGGATCTCAGCCGTCGCAGGTTTCGACGGAATGCTCGGCCGCACGCACTGGAGCAGCACAAAGACAACAGCAACCACAATTGCGAGCTTCCAAAAAACCTTCATCGTCCCATGCCTCCATCCCACAAGTCTCCGCCGGTGAGGGACCCGAAGTCCAAAAAGAAATCGTTATGCCATATAACCCGCCGCAGCCTTGAAAGCAGGGTACTCAACCCTTCGCGCGATCCTCGACTCCGATGCCGATACGGAACGCGGCGCGCTCTACCAATCTCGCTTACGCGCTGCCTCGCGAACGCCCGCCTGGTAGAGCCAGGTATTCGTGAATGTAGGCGATCGACATGCTGCCTTCGCCAACACCGCTGGCCACGCGCTTAACCGAACCATGACGAACGTCGCCGGCGCAGAAGATGCCGGGGATGCTGGTCTCAAGTGCGAATGGTTCGCGATCAAGCGGCCAGCTCGTAATGTCGCGGCCGGTGCAGACGTACCCGTTGGCGTCGCGCTCCAGCGACGCCGGCAGCCATTGTGTCTTGGCGACGGCGCCGATCATGATGAAGAGCGCCTTCGCTTCGCGAGTGCTGGTGGATTCGGGCCCGCCGGGTGGCCGCGAAGTCGTCGTTATCTGCTCGAGATGATCTTCTCCATGCGCGCCCGTGACCTGTGTGTAGGGTTCTACGCGGATGTTGGCCTTGCAGTCGATCTGCTCGATCAAATATTGCGACATGCTTTGTGTAACTCCGGCGCCTCGGACGAGCATGACGACTTCGGCAGCATAGCTGGAGTAGAAGATCGCTGCCTGTCCAGCGGAGTTGCCACCGCCAACGATGAAGATGCGGCTGCCGCTGACCGCAACACCGTCAAAGCGAGGCGCTCCATAAAGAATTCCGCGGCCGAAGAGTTCATCATGGCCCTCAAATTCGAGGCGATGCCAGGACACGCCAGTTGTCAGCAGCAGAACGCTCGCGCGGATGCGATCGCCGCCGTCCAGGGTGACGCAGTGTCCGCCGTCAATCGATTGGACCTCCTCGACATTGCGCTTGAACAGTATCTCCACGCCGAAGTGTTTGGCCTGCTTTAACGCGCGTTCGGTGAGTTCGTCGCCGGAAATGCCGGCAGGAAAGCCGAGATAGTTTTCAATGCGTGACGATGTACCCGCCTGGCCGCCGGCAGCGAAGCGTTCGACGAGCAGGACTTTGAGTCCCTCGGATGCGCTGTAGACAGCGGCTGCCATACCCGCAGGACCACCGCCGGCGATGATGATGTCGTAGTGCTCGTGTTTTGGAACGGTCTGAAAGCCCAGGGCTTCGGCGACACGGCGCACCGTGGGGATCTCGACCGGCACACCTTCGACCGAAACGGTGATGCTGCTTTCCGGCTCAGTGGTGCTTGGACGCCAATCGTACTGAATGCGATTCGCGGAGAGAAAAGCTCGGATAGCACGGCAATTGTTGTCGTACTTCGATCCGGAAATTTGGACGCGCGAGGAAGGTGTCTCGCGGGCGAGCCTCTGAGCCCGAGTAAGGCGCGAAGTCATGGTCTGGAAGATGATTTCGCCCGCCGACGGATTATCGCGGACAAGCTCCTGCAGTTGCTGGCGCTCGAAGCGAGCGACTCGACATTTCGTCACCGCGCGTACAGACACAATGTTGGCAGTTCCCATGAAGATCGGCGTTTCACCGGAGAACTCACCAGCGGCACTCCGGCCAAGCACCCGCCGCTGGCCCGCGATGTCCTTGATGGCTTCGAGCTCACCTTCGAGGACGACGAAGAACTGTGGCTCTTCCCCTTCGCGAATGAGCCACTGGCCTGGATCGAGAGAAACGTCGGCTGCGCGTCGCGCGAGACGGCGGCGTTCCTGTTCCTCGACTCCGGCAAAAACGGGGATCTTTTCGAGGTCTTTGGAAGTAATCATCGCGTCCTCTTAGGATACTGACGGTTGGGATGGCACGTCGCTTCAAAAAAACTGAGGCGAAGTCGCTCCCGACCGTCAGCGTGTTCCTGCGAGGTAAAAACGTTGGCTACTTCGTCACCCACGCCGCAAACCCAACCGGCGTCGACTCAATCCGCGTCTCCGTCCAGCCGGCTTCTTTCGCCATCCGCTTTATCTCCTCCAGCGGATACGCGCGCTTGATCAGCATTCCGCGAAACGTCGCCATCATGACTTTGCGGTTGAACCAGCTCACACCCCAGCCGTCGATATACTTCCGCAGCTCCTCAACCGAAACATCTCTCCGCATATCGATCAGCAGCGCCGTCCCGCCCGGCTTCAGAACGCGCAGCATCTCGCGCATCGCCTTCACCGGTTCTGCGAAGTTCTTGAACGCTGCGCGGCACACCACAAAATCGACGCTCTCCTTCATTACCGGCAGCTCGGCCGCGTTCCCGTGCATAAACACGGCTCTCACACCCGCTTCCGCGGCGTTCTTCCGCGCAATCTTGACGAACGTCTTGCTGATGTCGACTGCCTGAACATCAAGCCCGCGTTTCGCCAGCTCGATTGAAAGAAACCCAGGCCCCGGCGCAACCTCCAGCACCGTGCCGGCTGCGCCCGCTACCGACGCAATTTGCGCTGCCAGTTCGCGAAACGCCGGCATGTCCCTGCGCGTCGTCTTGTCGTACCAACGCGCAATGCCGCCTTCCATGCCCATTCCCTTGTAAGCCTTTGCCATCGTCGTCATATCTCATTCTCCATATATCTTAGTAACTAAGATATATGTATACTAAACCAGAAGACTTTATCCATGTCCAGATCCTCCAAGCCGAATTTCGTCACAAAAAAATCACTGAAGCCTTTAGCAAGGGAAAAGCCCCCCGCACGCGAAAAACGAGCCCTGGCTCTTCTTCACGTTCCGTCCGAGACCACCGAAGATCGCATCCTTCTCGAGATCCGCAAGTTCATTGCCTCGGCCATCTTCTTCAACTCGCAGGCAGCCGAGAAGGTCGGCCTCAGCCTCACCGACTCGCAGATGATTCACACGTTGCAGCTCTACGGCCCGTCCACGCCCACCCGCCTCGCCGCCGCCACCGGCCTATCCTCCGGCGGAGTCACTGTCGCGCTCGACCGCCTCGAGAAGGGCGGTTACATCCGCCGCGAGCCCAACCCCGCCGACCGCCGCAGCCTTCTCATCCACATCAACCCCGCCCGCCTGCTCAAGCTCAAGGGAATCTACGAGAACGTCGAAGCGGAGACCCGCCGCTCACTCTCCACCCTCCCCAAGGGCGACCTCGCCGCCGTCATCCGCTTCTTCGAAGCCCTCTCGGCCGTCCGCTCCAACCGAACCCCCTGAAAACCCTGTCAAGCCCTCAAACCTCTGGAAATCTCCGCAACCGCCCTCGTACCAGTAACATGCACGAGGAAAACTCACGACATGATTTCCGGCCCCGTTCGCTACAATAGAAGTAGAGGGTTACAGACGAAGGCCGCGCATCACGCGGCCTTTTGCTTTTGATGGAAGCTTTCGAACGCGCCTGCAAACCATTCCATCCAGGGACTTTACGGACAAACCGCCTGGAATCAGGACTTTGCAATTTAGGTCCAGACCTAAGCCCAATATCATGAAGACTTTGCGCAAAAAGTGGCGGGGAGGGGGTCCTATCGTCCGCGCCGTTTCTTCGACTTCGGCTTCGGCCGCTTCTCCTCGGGCGGAGCCTTCCGTGACGACGCCATCGCAACAGGCTCCGTCCCCGGAACGAGCGCAAACTGCAGCCGCCTCAGCTGACGGTCGATCCGGTCCAGGATCACCTCGACCCGCTCCCCCACCCGGAAGCAGTGTCCTGTCCGCGCCCCGCAGATCGTCCGGTCCGTGTCCCGGAAGCTGTAGTAATCCC
The DNA here is from genome assembly GCA_963729675.1 of uncultured Acidobacteriaceae bacterium. Classification (GTDB taxonomy): domain Bacteria; phylum Acidobacteriota; class Terriglobia; order Terriglobales; family Acidobacteriaceae; genus Granulicella. The sequence continues at coordinate 91,744 of CAVSOV010000018.1, read as the reverse complement.
CGGCCAGCGACGCGATCGGCACCATCCCCTCGATGAACAGCTCATCGAGCTCCACAAAAAATCCATACTTCGTCACCGACAGAATGATCGCCTTGAAGTCATCGCCGACCTTATCGGCCATGAACCTCATCTTCTTCCACTCCATCAGTTCGCGCTCCGCATCCGCAGCCCTGCGCTCCGCCTGCGAACTCTCCACCGCAATATCGCTCAACTCCTGCGCCGCAATCGGCCCATCACTCGGCTCTCGCTTCGTTGATCTCTGATCTCTGATCTCTGATCTCTCAACCTTCCACGGTTGCGGATCATCGCTCCGAATCGCTCCACCTCGCGCATCCGCTCCGCGCTTGAGCATCGCCCGCAGCAGCCGATGCACGATCAGATCCGGATAGCGTCGAATCGGCGACGTGAAGTGCGTATAGCAAGGACTCGCCAGCGCGAAGTGACCCTCGTTCTGCTCCGCATACCTCGCCTGCTTCAGCGACCGCAGCATCAGGTACGCGAGAATCCGCTCCTCCGGATGTCCGCTGATCCGCCGCACCAGCCGCTGATACATCTGCGGAGTCACCGGAATGCTCTCCGGAATCTCATGCTGCTTCACGTCCCGCGATCCTCGTCCTCGCGCGCCGAAGACCGCAGTGACGATCGACGATCGGCCTTCATCGTCACGCGCTTCACCGGCAACGATCCAATGCCCAGCGTCTGCCCGAACGCCGCCGCCGTCTCCTCGAACTCCAGGATCCGCTTCGGATCCGGCATTTCATGTATCCGATAGATCGACGGAATCCCCTGATCGCGCAGCCACGTCGCAACGCACTCGTTCGCGCTCAGCATGAACTCCTCGATCAACCGATGCGACCATCCTCTTTCCGATCGCACGATCGCCTTCATGTTGCCATCCGGATCGAACTCCACCACAGGTTCCGGAAGGTCGAAGTCGATGGATCCTCGGCGCTGCCGCTTCGCGTTCAGCCGCAGCGCGAGCTCCAGCATCGCGTCGAACGCCTCGACGATCTCCGGCTGCTCCGCCGCAACGCGTTCCCGCTCCGCGAAGTCCTCCGCGCTCGGTTCAGGCGTAACGCCCGATCTCTGATCTCTGTTCTCTGTTCTCTGCGGTGATGCATTCAGGCAATGCTGCACACTCGTGTACGTGCAACGCCGCACGCTGCGGATGATCCCCTCGCACACGCGATAGCCCACGATCTCGCCGCGCGGATCGATCTCCATCACGCAGCTCTGCACGAGTCGGTCTTCGTTGGGCAGCAGCGAGCACATCCCACTCGAGAGCGCGTGCGGCAGCATCGGCACCGCGCGGTCCGGGAAGTACACGCTCGTCCCGCGCACACGCGCCTCGGTGTCCAACGCGGTCTCAGGTCGCACGTACCAGCTCACATCGGCGATGTGCACCTGCAACTCGGTATTGCCGTTCTCGAGCGGCCGCACCAGCACCGCATCGTCGAAGTCCCTCGCCGTCTCGCCGTCGATGGTCACGATCGGCAGCCCGCGGAAGTCCTCGCGGCGCGCAAGCTCGTCCGCATCGACGCGCGCAACGCGTCTCCTTCGCCCGCTCGTGCGCCTCCGCGATCGCCTTCGTTGGGAACGTGTGCGGCAGATGGTGCTTGCGGATGACGATCTCCACATCTACACCGAACGCATCCGGCGGTCCGAGCACCTCGATGATCCGTCCGAGCGCAGGTCTTCCGTTGGAAGGGAACTGTGTCAGCTCGACGTCGACTGCCAATCCCTCGAGCGGCCAGCGCGGGTCCTTCGGCTCCCACTGCGCGCGCTGCGTCCGAGCCTCTTCGCCGAGCATGCGATGCTCCGACTCGAGTGCCGCCGCGACAACCTCCGCGCCCTCGGGAATCTCGATCCACCCCGCAACCCGCTCGTCAAACGGACGGACGAAGTTCCCTCGCGGCTCATTCAGGCCAAAGTCCCGAAGTCACGGTCGCGCGTTCCGCGTCGACGACCCTGGTTGCCCGCATAGTGGAAGATCCCCACGACCGTGGGATTCCGCCGCGTGAGCACTCTCACGACCCGTCCCGAACGCCGGCCATCGCGTCCCGGCGGAGCCTCATCCACCAGCACCAGGTCACCCTGCATCGCCCCGCTGATCTCGTTGGGCGGGATGAAGATGTCCTCGCCGTTCTCCGGTCGCACGAATCCAAAGCCGTCACGGTGCAGATCCAGCCTCCCGCTCACCAGCCGCTCCCGCCCCGACCGACCCAGATCGCCGGCTCCCGTATCCATTCCCGGGACACTCGCCCTCGCCGGCCGTACCGCTTCAGGTACCGCCCAGGCTTCGCCTTCCACCCGGACCAACTCGCCCCGCCCCACCATCCGGGTCAACTGTTCTAAAAGGAGACGCCGCTCCCGTCCACCGCCGAGCCCCAATTCACGGATCAACTGCTTGTATCCGGCCCGGCCGTTGGCCGAGCGCCGGATCCGGGCGAGCAGTTCCCGGTCGGATTGACTGTAAGGGCCGCGACTCATGTGCTTGAGAATACCCGGCTTTGAGCCAGTGCTGCAGTCGGAGCGAGAGAGCACTCCAGGGAAGAAATGGCCCTTGGGTCACCTGTTACCTTAGTAACGATAACTAAGTAATACCTGTGTATACAGTTCAATCTAATGGACTTAGGGTCGTGATACCGCTAAGGTTGTAGGCGTCTGGTTAAGCCAGAATTTCACTCACCAAGCGTTGAAGTCCAGGAGACCCCATGAAGAGCACATTCGTCCGCGCCATCGTTCTGACCCTCACTGTTGCCGGCCTCGCGGCCCCCTCGATGACCTCCGCGAAGACGGTTGCTCCGGCCAAGACCGTTTCGAGCAGCTTCAGCGGATATCCTTCGCCTCTCTGCCTGCCTGGCAGCGGCAACTACTGCGGAATGCAGTAATACACCTTAAGACGTACACGGAAGTGCTTGTGAGAACGACCCTCGCGGGGTAGCATATCCCTCGCGAGGGAGTTCCATGAGCAATGTCCTGTGGTTGCGGGATCTAAACATCGCCGAGTGCGCCTTTTGTTTTGGCGTTCTCGGCATCATGCTTTATAAGCACCAGTTACGCGCGTTTGGAGCGCTGATGGGGCTCCTCGCAGTACGCGCACTGACCGGATCCATTCTGATTCCGTTGCTCTTCTTTCGTAAGGCGACGGGCCTGAGCATCGAAACCGCTTACGACATTTACTTCTTCACCAACTGGATATCTGCCGGCCTGCAGGCCATTCTGCTCGTTGCAACGATTTACGACGTCTATCGAAAGGCGATGCGGCCGCTGCAGGGTCTTCAGAGGATCGGGAAGGTCATCTTCCGCTGGGTCGCGGTGGTTTCAATCGCTGTTTCTATCGCCATTGCAGCTGGACCACACCTCGGAACAGCCAGCTTTGCCGGCAGCATTGCCACGACTGTAAGCCAGATTCAACAGGGCACATTTGTCCTGACACTCTGTCTGCTTCTGTTTGTGTGCTTTGCAATTCGTCCGCTCGGGCTCACCTTCAGCAGCCGGATTTTTGGCGTCACGCTGGGACTCGGCCTGACGGCAACCGCATTCCTGGTTCAGGCTGCATGGATCTCGACGATGGGTGCCGGGTCCATGTATTCACCCATTTACCTCGTAAGCACGATCGGTTCGCTCGTTTCAGTCTGCGTTTGGGGAGTTTACTTCGTCCTGCCGGAGCCAGAGCGCAAGATGATCCTGCTGCCCACGACGTCGCCGTTCTTCACCTGGAATCGCATCTCGGAGGCACTGGGGGATGAGCCGGGTTACGTCGCGATTGCCGGATTCAAGCCGCAGATGCTGGCAGCGGCTGAGTTGAAGGTTCTGAGTTCGGTGGCGCATAAGGGCGACCAGTTGCCTGCGCCGATTCAGTCCGCTCAGGATGCGCTTCCGCGGACGGCACTTCAGCAACGGATAGCTGTCTCGCAGTAGCGCAACGATGGAGCCGGTGACGCATGTCCTGACCGGCGCCTGTCTCGCCAGAGCCGGCTTCAACCGGCGTGCGGCTTATGCGACTCTCGCGATGGCTATTGCGGCCGAACTCCCTGACATCGATTCCCTGTGGGCATTTCGCGGGCCCGTTGAAGCCTTTCAGCATCACCGTGGGATCACGCATACGTTTCTCGGCGTCCCGTTTGAGGCCGCGTTCGTTGTGCTGGTTGTGTACGGAGTGCATCGATGGCGGGAAGCGCGTTACGCGAAGCGGGCGAGGCCTGCGCTGGTTGGGGATCATGTTCCCGTGGAGCGCCCGCTCACGGCCGCGCCAGTGCGCTGGGGATTGCTGTATGGCTTCTGCGTCGTCGCGTTGCTGAGCCATCTGCTGCTCGATTACACAAACAACTACGGCCTGAGGCCCTTCTATCCATTTAATCCGCATTGGTATGCGGCGTCGATCGTCTTCATCTTTGACCCGCTGATCTTTGCGCTATTGCTGATGGGCCTGATCGTGCCGGTGATCTTCGGGCTGGTGAACGCTGAGGTGGGAGCGCGGCGGCAGCGGTTTACCGGAACGGGATGGCCGCGGGCGGCGCTGTTTCTGATTGTTGTACTTTGGGGTGTTCGTTGGATCGAGCATGATCGCGCGATGCAACTGGCGATGGCGCAGAGCCTTGAGGCTCCCCCGCCACCGGAGAGCGCGGAGCAAAGCGCTGCGGCTGACACCGCATCGCAGCCGGCTCCGGAGCGGTTGCCAACGTATCTGTCGGCCCAACGCGGGCTTGCGAATCCTGATCCTCTGAGCATCTTCCGCTGGTACACGGCTACGGACTTTGGTCCGGTCTATCAACTTGAGCGTGTGGATACGCGCCAGCAGACAGTTGAGGCGACCGAGGGCACCTACGGCAAACCGGAACAAAGCCCGGCGGTGATTGCAGCCGAGGCGAGTTTGCTGGGACGCGCGTATCTGGATTGGTCGCCGATGCCGATTCTGTCCGTGGACCACTCGCGCGCAGCGGTGGAACAGGCGATGGCAGATGCGAATGAGCCGTCAGTATCCGGCGGCACGGTAGTGACCTTCCGGGATCCGCGGTTTATGGGCGTACTGCCGTGGAGCTCAAGCGAGGGAGCGAGTCCGCTGGAAGCGGTGGTCGTGCTCGATCAGCAAAACCGCGTTGTGCTGGAGAGTATGAGCGGGCACGTCGAGCCTGTGCGGTAGAGCTGTGCTGGAGCTTTGTTGCGAGTGAATTTCAGTCGAGCATGTCGCGGACGATGCTGCGGACGCGCTCGGCGACGACACCGAAGATGAGGTGAGTGGCTGCCTCGCTGGTCTGCTCGCGCTCGCTCTGCTGCTCGGTGGGTGCGCTGAGGCCCATTGCAGGGAGGACGCCCTGGTGCGTGAGCGCCATGAGGACGAGGCCGAAGTTCGCGCCCTCTTTGGATGTTGCGGCGGGATAGAACTCGGCGAGAGCACCGTAGAACGCGCCGGCGGCTGCGCCGAATCCCCAGTGGATGCTTTCGGCGGCGACGTGTTCGGTTGTGTAGTCGAGAGGATGGCCTGCGATGCGCTCGGTGAGCAGCTCCGGAGGTTCAGGCTCGCCGTGGATGCGCGGAGGGTAAAGTTTTTCGGCGAGCGCCTTGGCCGCCGTGGCCGCAACTCCCGCAGCAAGGCCGGCGACGAGACCCTTCCAAAGGGAGCGTGCTCCATTCGGTGATGTGCTGCTCAACGAAACCTCCGGTGTGGATGAAGCGATCGGATTCGTCCGGAGACGAGGCTGCGAACGGACTTATGCGGCACGCTTGAGGATGAAGCGGGACGGATCGGACGAGCCGACCTCATCTTCGTCGTCCTCCTCGTCCTCGTCTTCTTCCTCATCGTCGTCGAACTCGTCTTCTTCTTCTTCCTCTTCGTCATCGTCGAGCTCTGCGTCGGGATCTACGTCGTCCTCCTCATCGTCGAGGTCTTCCTCGTCCTCTTCATCTTCGAGTTCGTCGTCGCTTTCCTCTTCGTCGTCGGTATCGCGCAGGACGGCGAGGTTCTCGCTGGACGCGTCGGCGGTGGGGTTGCTGTCGACGAACTTCGGATCGGATTCGAAGTCGGCGGTGGCGTCATCGCCCACCAGGTTGCGAAGGTCTCGGGCGCTGTCGGTTGCAGGCATAGGATTCTTGTCGGACATGGGAAAGGCTCTCCTTGGGGCGGCAGCTTTGCCTGCCCGTTGGATGCAGGTTGCCGGGAAGAGGAGCGGCCGGCACGAATTTTTACTCTGTAAACGGCCGGAGCTGCGCCTCGGTGGGCCGGGCGGTGAAGAGGCTGACCAGGCAAAGGCAGATCAACGAGGCGATCAGGGCGGGGAGAATCGCATCACGCGCCGCCACGGTTGGGGGCAGGTGCTGGCTGACAAACGGCTTATCCCAGAAGATGGTGACGAGGGTGCCGACGGCGATGCTTGTGACGGCGCCGGCAGCTGTAGCTCTCCGCCAAAAGAATGCAGCGAGAATTACCGGAGTAAGCGCTGCGGAATAGATGGTGTAGGCGTAGAGCGACTGCTTCAGGACCGAGGTAGTGCCCAGGGATTGCCAGAGAGCCCAGGCGCCCAGGCCTACGACGATGACGCGTGAGACGACCAGAATCTCGGCGTTTGAGGCGGAGGGCCGGACGTAGCGCACGTAGACGTCGTTGATGAGGTTTGTGGACGGCGAGAAGAGGTAATTGTTCGCGGTGGAGACGACCTTGGCGAAGATGGCGCCGACGAGCAGCGCGCCGAGAAGCATCAGGGGCTTCGACCCGGTGAAGGCATGGATGGCGGTGTAGGCGAGGATCTCGCGCGGGCGTTGGCTGACCTCGCCGGTGCGGTAGAGCGCGGAGCCCACGACGGCCAGGCCCACGATGACTGACTCGAGGATGATTGTCCCGACTACCCAACCTAACGTCGCGCGAGTTGCGTCCTTCTCAGACTTCGCGGAGAAAAACTTCTGGTACATGGCCTGGTTGCCAAGCATGAGGAGGCAGGTGGGCAGGAAGAGTTCGAGCGCCGATTGAACGGTCTGTGTCGATCCGTCGGGCATCGTCATCACGGACTGGTTGAACGGATGGATGTCGCCGAAGAACTGGAAGTGTGTGGCAGGCAGGATCGCGCGAATGGTGTTCCAGCCGCCGGCGAAGTGCAGGAGCACGGGAAGCGCGACGATCATCGTGACGGTTGCGAGTATGCCAATGACGACGTCCATGTAGGCGACCGAGCCCATTCCGGCAATCATCGTGAAGAGAGTAACGAAGCCGGCGAGAATGAACTGGCCGTTGCGGGCGCTGATGGACGGAAAGACCAGGTGCAGGATGTCGCCGCCGCCGATGAACTGATAGCTGGTGATCGCGGTATAGGCGAAGAGCACGGCGATGACCCCGAGCACACGCGCGGTCTGGTTGTAGCGCGCTTCGAGAAGGTCAGGGATGGTGAACTGGGCGAACTTGCGCGCGCGCGGAGCGATGAAGTAGATGAGCGCGAGCCCGGCCCATCCGCCGGCGGACTGCCACAAGGCGGCGAAGCCGTGCTTGTAGGCGTTCTCCGCGCCGCCAAGCAGCGAGCCGGAGCCGATCCAACTGGAGAGCAGCGTGAAGACGAGAACGAACGCCGGAAGCGAGCGGCCGGCGACGAGGTAGTCGGCCTTGGTCTTTACCTTGCCGAGCCGTGCCACCGACACGCCGAGTAGAGCCAGGACGATCAGGCCAAGAACAATCGCGTAGAGATTCATCGTGTATGGGGCATTCTAGCCCACGGCGCCTTGCGGCCGTTGGGGCCACCTTCATCGAGTGGAGCCGGATTGCGAGCGAGTGAATCGATTGCAGGCTGATGAGCGTCAGAACAGGAATGGAGCAGCGGATGGCGAACGCGGATGTGGTGCTGGTGGCTGGGGTGCATGGCGTAAGTGGCAGCGCGGCGGCCATCCATTGGAGCAGGGTTCCGAATGCAAGGGTTTATGGGCTGTCGCGGCGGTCTGCGCCGGTGCCGGACGGAGTTACCGCTGTCTCTGTGGATCTCCTGGATGCACAGGATGTGCAGGCGAAGTTGGGATCCATCCACGACGTGACGCAGATCGTGTTCGCGGCTTATATCGAGAAGGCGAGCGCCGCGGAGAAGTCGGAGGTAAATGTCGCCATTTTGCGGAACCTGCTGGACGTGGTGGAGTCCGCCTCGCCTTCGCTCAGACACATCGTGTTCTACCAGGGAGGGAAGGCTTACGGAGCGGACCTCGGACCGTTCAAGACGCCGGCGCGAGAGGATGATCCGCGACTGATGCCGCCGAACTTCTACTACGACCAGGAGGATTTCCTGCGCGGCAGACAGAAAGGCAAGGCATGGAGCTGGACCGCGCTGCGGCCTGAGGCGATCATCGGGTTCGCAGTCGGGAATCCGATGAATCTCGGCATGGCGATCGCTGTATATGCGGCGATCTCGAAGGAGCTTGGCTTGCCTCTGCGGTTTCCCGGAACCAACGCCGCGTACGACGCGCTTTACCAGGTAACTTCGGCCGACATCCTGGCAGAGGCGAGCGTCTGGGCGGGAACAAATCAGGCGGCAATAAACGAGATATTCAACATCACCGATGGCGACTATTTCCGGTGGAAGTTTCTGTGGCCGCGGATTGCGCAGATGTTCGGTATGGAAGTGGCGGAGCCGGTGCCGATGCCGCTTGCCGTCTACATGACCGACAAGGCTCCGCTGTGGCAGAGCATGGTCGCGAAGTATGGGCTGAAGAACACCCCGTACGAACGCCTTGTCTCGTGGCCGTTCGCGGATTTCATTTTCAACAGCGGGTTCGACAATATCTCGAGCACAATCAAGGCGAGGAGGGCGGGGTTTCAGGAGTGCATCGATACGGAGGAGATGTTCCGGGGCTTCTTTGCGCGATTGCGGCAGGAAAAAGCGATTCCTGCCTAGAAGAAATTGAGCCAGCCGGATATTCGGCTGGCTCAATGCGCTTTCGAATTGCTGCTAGCGGGCTTCGATCTTGACCCACTCGTCGGTCGTCTCCCAGCGGACATGCAGCTGGGTGGAGTTCTTTGTGGTGTGCTCGAAGCTGATGCTCATATTCTCCTGCGGCGAGGGCAGGGTGGAGTGTTGCATGGGCGTGCGGCCGAGGTCCTGGCCCTGGTTGTACTCAGTACCCCACTGGCCGGTCTGCTTGTTGATGATGAGCTGCCACGGCGTGCCGGGAGCGGCGGGCAGCGTGTAGAGCGTGTACTTGCCGGCGGGAACGTGCAGGTCGCCGACCATGAGATCGACGTCAGTGACGAAGCTGGTAGCTGGGTTCGCGCCAGTGCGCCAGACCTTGCCGTAGGGCACGAGCTCGCCCATGATCTTGCGCCCGCGCATCCGTGGCGAGTTGTAGTGGATGGTGACCGCCTTGCCGTTGAGCGTGACTTCGGCTTGCGCTGGTGGGCTGGGCATCGGCTTTTCGAGCCTGCGCGGAACGTGGAGCGGGCGCGTTCATCTCGGGCATCGAGGCCGGCTCGCCCTGGGCCGATGCGTGTTTAACGTGGAAGAGCATGGCTGCGGAGCCCGCCACCAGGATTGCTGCGAGTGCTGAACGAAGAGAGGTCGTCATGGCCCACCATGCTACCCTAGAAGCAAGGGTCATGGCTCCCGGCCGGCCCAATCCACCAAGCGCCCGTAGCTCAGCTGGATAGAGCAACAGCCTCCGAAGCTGTAGGTCAGACGTTCGAATCGTCTCGGGCGCACCAAACTCATCTTTCCGCCAATGAACGCCTCCAATTGATTGAAGAGGCTGTCGTTCTCCGCGTTCAAAATCCCGTTTTCGGGGAGAGGTACAAAAGTATCCTGACGGAAATGTGTCCGTTCAGAGTGTCATATTGTTGTGTGGAATTGACCGGTGAAGCTGCCATATGTAACCTTGGCGTACTTTCATGAGTCGACTTCGTTGTGGGGCCATTTGGGCCGCGTTATTGTGCTGCGTGACGACGTGCATGCGGGCGCAAGCGCCCTATTGATATCACTTCACATCCACACGGGAGCTGCCGCAGTCCGTAATTTACGACGCTGTGCATGGGCAGTTCTTCGTGAGCGTCCCGAACGAAAACACGTTGTATGTGACCTCAGCGGCTACCGGAGCGCTAGTCGGAAAAGTGTGGGTGCAGTCGGCTTTTGAGATGGCGCTATCGAGTGATGGCAGCCGGCTGTACGTAACGGGGAGCCCGCAGACAACAGCGACTGACGGCTGGAAGGCATCACGGTTGTGGACACGGGAACGCTGCACGTCGTGGATTTCATACAGCCGACGATCCCGCCAGCAACGTACACGACGAGCGCGCCAATGGGGATTCCGCACCCGGTGCCCCGCTGGATCGGAGCGATGAGCGATGGCAGTCTGCTCACCGTAGCCGGTGTGCCGGGGATCAGCGGAGGAGATCTTCTGCGGCATACGCCCTCGAATAATTTGGCGACCAACGTGGGAGCGCCGCCGAGCAATTATGTGTTCACGGATGGAACCGTGACCTCAAGCCGTGATGGCAGCATTGCGGCGGCGTGGGGATCTAACGGCATCGGGATATTCAGTCCGGGCTCGAATTCTCCGTTCGGAGTCATCAAACCCACCACACAATCGACTGGCGACATGGCCCTCAGTCCCGACGGTTCCCTGCTGTTGGTAGGCGGCCGCTATCTATACAGCACGACGTCGTTAGCGCTGAAGACGGACCTGCAGGCTTCAGCGCCGGCAGGCACCATGGAAACGCCGTCGAGTGATTACGATGGAGCGGCCTTCAGTCCCGATGGATCGAAGATCTACGTGTTGACTGGTTTGCCGCAGAACAGCAGCGCAACCGCAGAGATGAATCGGGTCATCGCCGTATACAGCACGAGCAGTGGGCAACTGCTTGGTTATGTTCCTGTGCCTTCGGGTACGGCGCAGACATTGACATTTCAGCCCTACGGCGCGCTCGCGGCAGATAATGCGGGTCATGTGGTGGTCTCGACGTCGCAGTTGCAGGGCGGCGATGGAATTCCTGCGAACCTGGGATTTCTGGAGCTGGACGCGAGTCAGCCGTCGATGAACCTGCCCGTGAGCCAGACGCAGACGTTCGGCAGCTTGAGCGCGACAGCGGGATTACCAAGCGCGCCGACGGCGCTGACAGTCACCGGAAACGGGTTCCGCAGCGGAGCGCAGGTTTACTTCGGACAGACGCTGGCGGCGACGACGTTCGTGTCGAGTTCACAACTGACCGTTCAGCCCCCAGCAGGGCTCAGCGGGCGCGTGGATGTGAGCATCGGATTCCCGGACGGATGGGCCTTACTGGCACCGCAAGCCTACAGTTACGGGCCGACGGTGATTGATCAGTCCGGCAACGCCGGTGACGTGGCAGGCGGAGGCAGCGTGACGCTGGTTGGCTTCGGCATCAATGGCGCCGAGGCCGGAGAATATCCGCAGGTGACCGTTGGAGGGCAGAGCGCGACTGTTACGAACTATAGCTATGTGGGTGGACAGCCGGCTGTTACATTCGAGACGCCGCCGGGCAGCGTGGGATATGCGGATATCGAGCTGACAGGACAATACGGCACGATTAAATTGCCGGAGGCGTTCGAATATGTGCAGGAGCATGTTGTTAGTTCACTGCAGCCGGTCGCGATGGTGTTCGACGCCGGGCGAAATAGGTTGTATGTGGCCGATGGGGCGACCGGCAATGTCATCGCGGTCGACAACGCGACGCTGAACACGACGACGTTGTTCTCGTCCGCGAACAGCCCGGCGACGAATCTTGCAATGACGCCTGATGGCAGCCGGCTGGTGGTTCTGAGTTATTCCGGGACCACGCTGGATGTTGTGGATCTGAACACGGGAGCAGACGTGTTGACGACCTTCCCGGTGCCGAATGCAGTCGGCGGGAGGTACGCACCGGAGTACGTAGCGACTACCTCACGCGGTACGGCGATCGTCAGCTCGTATGACACCGCGACGTACCTGCAAGGAGTGACGTACGAGGTTGATCTGCGCACGGGGGTGAGCTATCCGCTGCACGTCGAAGGCGAAGAGGCAACGGAGCCCAATCTGACGGCAGGGTCTGCAGACGGAACGCTCGTGTACATGACGCTGGATGGATCGCTCGGCATCAGCGGTGGGCCGCTGGAGTTGTGGGGCGCGGCGGCGGACGCCTCTTCAGTCTGTTGCGGTATTGGTAATCAGGGACAACTCGGAACGGATGACATGGGCGACCGGGTACTGGGAGATTCCTACACGTTTGATCAGAAGCTGCGGCTGGTGACGTCTCCGAACGTGGATTCGCAGATTTCTACGACCGGGATCCTGAGTGCGGTGTACGGGCAGATGCTGCACAGCAGCGGTGGCCTGATCTATCGGCCTCTGGCGCATGGAGTTGAGATCCTGGATACCCATCACGGAAACCTGGATCTCCTGATTGGAGATCCGAACAACTCTCTCGGTGGACCGCAGAATCTCGCACTCTCGCACGATGGCTCGCGCCTGTTTGTTGCGGACAGCACTGGCCTGCGGGTTATCGATCTGACGACGACGCCGCTTTCGATCGGGAGTCTGACTCCGGCAGCGGGGCCAGCAGCCGGCGGGTCGACGGTCATGCTTCGTGGAAGCGGGTTCACGACAGGAACGACAGTCGCGGTCGATGGACAGATGGCGCAGGTACAGTTTCTGGATCCGAAGAAGCTGCAGATTGTGACGCCACCAGTGTCAGCCGCGAAGGACAAGGTAACGGTGTCGAATACGGACGGCTCGACGTACACGCTCGACGCTGCTTTTGACGCTTCACCGAGCTCAGGGCCAGAAACGCCGCCGGTGCTCTCTCGCGTGTCGCCGGTGTCAGCGTTTACGGGACAGGACATCAGCTTGCAGATCTACGGCAGCGGATTTTCGAGCGACACGGTGGTGTATCTCGGCTCGACGGCGGGAGAGATGGTGTATGTCTCACCGAGCCAGGTGCAGACCACGTTCTTTCACATTCCAGGGCCTGAAACTGCTCAGATCACTGCGGTAAACGGAAACTCTTCAGTATCGAATGCCGTGACGCTGTCGATCGCAAACTCGTATATTTCGGGCATCTCCCTGCAGCCGACAAGTTTGCAAGCAGGATCGGGCTCGTTTTCGCTCGAGGTGAATGCAGCTTTGGGTTCGGCTACATTCTTCTCGCCGACGAGCGTTGTGCAATGGAATGGAACGCCGCTGCAGACAACCTACTTGAGCGGGGCGATTCTGTTGGCGCAAGTGCCAGCTTCCGATGTGGCGAATACCGGGACGGCAACCGTGACCGTCGTGACGCCGCAGGCACTGTACGGGCAAGGAACTTCGAACGCCGTCACGTTCACGATCGCGCCGCAGGCACCGCTGCTGCAGGTCAAAACGAAATCGTTGACGATTGGACCGGTGCTGTCCGGAAACTCTGCTACGGGGACGATTACGATACAGTCCGCGGGGCAGTCACCGATGACGGTGAGTGTGGCGAACGTTCCGTCGAGTGCGAACCAGTTTACGGTGACGAATAATTGCTCAGGGAATGTGGCTCCCGAAGCGACGTGCACGATCCAGGTCGCATGGGCTCCGGCGGCGGCGAACGGATATTCCCAGACTTCAACCTTGACTATCACGAGTAACGGAGGAACAGCGACGGTTCCGCTGACCGGATTATCCGGAACGCTTACGATGTCTGCGACTGGGAACGCGATAATAGCGCAGGGGCAGTCTGCGACGATTGACGTCAGCGCCATCAGCTATGGGTACATCGCGCCGACCACGATGACGCTGAGTTGCTCGGGATTACCCGCCAGTGCGAGCTGCAGTTTTAGTCCATCCACGTGGTCTCTGGTGTCGACGTCGCCGGGAACGAACAACTCGGTCAGTTCCACGATGACGATCACGACCGCGGCACCCACTTCGGCGATGCGACTGGGTGTGGCGCCGAAAGTGGTGATGGCGGGAGCCGCCGCGCTATTGTTCTGCTGCTTCAGGCGGCGCAGAGCGTTCATTCTAGGAGTCGTAATGGCGTTTGTACTTACGCTTTCGAGCTGCGGTGGATCCGGAGGAGCCATCGGCGCGGGCGGTGGTACAGGTGGCTCGGGCGGCGGAACGCCTGTCGGAGGAACACCGAAGGGCACGTACACCTTGACGATCACCGCGAAGAGTAGCGAAGGAACGGCCACAACGAGCCAGACGTTTACGGTGCAGTGAGCACCCAGACGCTTACGGCAGTGAGCCGGTAAAGATTGTGGCAGGTTCCTGGGTGGGAGAACGGCCAGACGTGCAATGCTTCGCAAGCATCTCGACGGTGTAGAGCCTGATGTAGTCCTTCCCAACGATTCGTACAGCCTTCGGCAATACGGACATCTCAGTTCGGACGGTGGCTCTCATCCGCCAGAGCGGGCAAATCCTTGAGAATATTCTGGCATTCCTGATAACCGGCTTCGCATCACGGAGCACTTTCGCTAGTGAGTCCAAACTGGCAGAGCTCGGGGCGCACCACTCCTACGAAAATCTGATTTCAGGCCCACGCGTCGACGGTGACGATACGGTTGCCACTTGCCGTGAACTCTGTCAGCAGCTGGTCTGTGGCCTGGACCGTGGCGGAGCGGTCGGCGCCCATGCGCTGGTGGTAGCCGTCGTGGAGAAGGATATTCGCCCCCCGTCCGCGCTCGCGCGCCGCTTGCAGGCCGCGCTGCACCTTACGCAGGACGCCATCAGAGCCGATGGGGGCCCAGTCGTTGCCCATCACGTTCCACTGCACGAGGGTAAGGCCGAGCTCGCGGGCTGCGCGAAGCACTGCGGGACGGCGAGCCCCGTGCGGCGGGCGCATGTAACGGACGGGCGTGCCGAGTGCGTCCTCAAGCGCCTGATTGCAGCCGCGAAGTTCGTCGTGGATGATGCGGTCCGGCTGCCAGGCGAGCCACGGATGCGTCATGGTGTGGTTGCCGACGAGATGTCCGGCGGCGTGCACCGCGCGGGCGATCTCGGGGCGCTGGCGGACGAAGCCGCCGATCATGAAGAACGTGGCGCAAACGTTGTGGCGCGCGAGGACCTCGAGGAGTTGCATCGTCGCGGCGTCGTTGGGTCCGTCATCATAGGTGAGGGCGACTTCCGAGGAGTCACGGCCGGCGATGAGGGTGCGGCCGAAGAGTTGCGATTGCGGGGAGAGTGCGGCGTAGGCCAGAGTTCCGCCGGCCGCGATGGCGGAGACGGCTGCGGTTGCCAGGACAACGCTGGAGGTGTGCGGCATCCTGCTCAGGATATGTTTCGCGACAGGATGGAGCAACGCGCTTGTGCGCTTAGGTCAGCTAAACCTTGCGAATGATGCAACATGGTGGCGCGGGTCCTCGTCCAAGACAATGGCGTGGCCCGGGCCGCCCGAGGAGAGCTGTGCGATGCGAACGATGACATTCCGGCTCCCCGTTGCGTGGCCGTTGGCGATTGTAGCGGCTCTGAGTGTGTGTCTTGCGGCGACCGCGCAGAAGACGCAGAACGAGCCTGCGACGGACTCCGCCGCACAATCCAGCCCGATACAGTCAACGCCGCGCGCCCCGGTCACTGACTCGTCGCAACAGGCGAGCCCGATTCAATCGAACAATGGTTCCGGCGTTTCGGTCGCGCCGCATACGCAGATCGATGTGAAGGTTGGGCGGAGCATCGATTCGGGCCATTTGAAGAATGGCGACACGGTGGCGGCGACGCTCGCGAAGCCGGTTGCGCTCGTTCCGAAGGGAATGCTCGATGCGGGAACGGCGGCTCAGCTTACTGTGATCGAGACGCTGCCTGCCGGGCGTATTTATGCGGCCGGCGAGTTTTCGCTGCAGGTGGAGCGGGTGGGGTCCATCCCGGTGTACACCGACACGCTGACTTATCGCGGCCAGCCTGGGCATAAGGACCTGCCCGACAGCGCGCCGGCGGTGGGGACCGATGCCGCGTCTGGCAGCCGGTGCGGAGCTTGTCTTCCACGTGCTTCCGCCGCCGGTGCCTGCGAACGGACCTCCAAAGGCGAGCAATGGTGGGCCGGGCTCGGTGAACGGTGTAGGCGAACGGAACTAGCTCGACACAGGCGACAAAGCCTCGCCCGTAGCGGCATCTTCGCCGCGTGCGAGTGGAGTGCGGCCGCCTTCGCTGAGCCAGAGGCACAGGCCAACGAACAACACGGCACCGACCGCGAACTTGAGCGCGTTGGGCGCGTGCGTCGGCGAGAGGAAGGCCTCGAGCGTACCGGCGATGGTCAGGAGCGGAATTGTGCCGGCCACGAGCTGAACGGCTTCCAGGCCGGCGAGCGCCAGCGCGTCTTTACGGCGAAGCATGCCCGGGAAGAGCATTCCCGCCGCGATCCGCAGGCCAGCTGCCCCGGCGAGCATGATGCTTGGCAGTTCCAGCGCGCCATGCGCGGCGATGAAGCTCCAAAGGCTGAGCGAGAGATGGTACTTCGCGCAGACGGTGGCAATGGTACCGAGCATCAGGCCGTTGAAAAAAAGCAGGTAGATGGTGCCCACGCCTGCGGTGATGCCCATCGCAAAGGCTGCGAAGCAGACGCCGATATTGTTGGTCATGATCGCCGACGATGCCTGTGGCTTCACGCTGAGGATGCTGTCCATCCAGAGGTGATGCTGGCGGATGCCAGCCATCTTTTCTGCGCCGAGAAAGATCTCGCCGAACTGCGGGTGCACGAGTGTGACAAAAACGCCGATAGCGGCGGCGGCGAGTGTGATGGCCGTCGCAAGCCAGACGTAACCGGACAGCCGGCGAAGTAGACGCGGATAGCCGTGGACCATGAATTGCCATAGGCCGGCGAACGAGGTGCGCGGGCCGGAGTAGACGAAGTTATGCGCTCGCGCGACCAACTTGTTGAGGTATTGTTCGAGCGTGCGCGAGGAGCGGTCCGCGCGAACGGCGCTAAGGTCCGCCGCGGCCTGCCGGTAAAGCAGGCCGAGATTGCGCAGTTCCGGCAGGCTCAGGGAGCGCAGTCCGTGACTCTCCACCTGACGGAGAAGCGCGTCGAGCCGGTTCCAGTTATCCTTGCGGAGATCAATCCAGAGGTTCGAGATCATGGCTGCAGCTGAACAACGCGGGTTCGCCGACCAGCTTAGCATTGACACGCCGGAGCAGGTCGAACTCGAGTTCGCGATCGCGGGCGTCGGCAGCCGCTTCGTCGCCGTGCTGCTCGACCACCTGATTCAGGCCGGCTTCTATTTTGTATTCATCATATTCGGGGCGATTGTCTTCGGCGCACTCGCGAACCGGATCAATTTGCTGGGGAAGTGGGTTCTTGCGCTATTTATCGCGGCGAACTTCCTGCTCATCTGGGGGTACTACACGCTCTTTGAGGCCTTCTGGCACGGACAGACGCCGGGCAAGCACATCATGAAGCTGCGCGTGATCAAGGACTCCGGCCGTCAGATCACGCTGTTTGAGGCGATGTCGCGCAACCTGCTGCGCATCATTGATTATTTGCCGGCGTTCTACCTTGTGGGCGTCATCACGATGCTGTGCACGAAGCGGAATCAGCGACTCGGGGATCTCGGGGCGGGGACGATTGTCGTCCATGAGCGCAGCGATGAACAACCGCTGCTGGTCGAACGCGGCACGAGCATCATGCCTGCGCAACTGGCGTCGGGGTATGATCCGCTCGCGTCGGCCGCGGCTGCGCAGGACGCGAGCAGTCTCCCGGCGGATGCTGTTGCGAAGCTCGGTGCGGACGATCTGCTGCTGATTGAATCGTTCTTTGCGCGTGCACTCGATCTCAGCCTGGCGACCCGTGCGCAGATTGCGGCCCGCGTCGCGACGCAGATGGCGGCGAAGATGAACATCGCGGTTCCGCCGGGTAATCCTGAGCGCTTCCTCGAAGCGGTTGCGTACGCAATGCGTTCGAGCGGGCGCTCACGAAGATGAAACTCAGTCTGCGGCGTTGCGATTCGAGAGGCTCGGTTCACAATCGGATTCGGTGAAGCTTACAGGCACGAGCCAGCTCTCGCCTTCAGCGAGCGGATGCACGCAATCTTCAACACCCGCAGCTTCGGCAGCTTGCATCAGCCGCGGCAGTGGTTCGTCCATCGGTTCGCGGCCCAGCCGGAATGTGTTGTAGTGCATGGGCACCATGGCGTCGGCTCCAAGGTCGAGAAACGCCTGCAGCGCCTCTTCGGGGCAGGTGTGCACGGCGCGATAGCTGTCGGGGAAGTAGGCCCCGATGGGCAGCAGCGCGATCTCCGGCTTGAACTTCCTTCCGATCTCTGCGAATCCTTGAAAGTACGCGGTGTCCCCCGAGTGATAGAGACGTGGGGAACCGGGTGATTCCAGCACGTATCCGCCGAAGCCGCGATGCGTATCGTTGAACATGCGCGCGCCCCAGTGCTTTGCGGGAGTCATCGTGATGCGGAGAGGCGTGGCGTCGCCGAGTTGCGTCGACTGCCACCAGCGGAGGGACTGGACCGTGCGGAAGCCTAGATCAGCGACGAGATCTTCGACGCCATGGGGAACAATCGCGACCGGAGCAGGAATCTTGCGCCGCCGCATCTCGCGTGTCACCGCACGGAGCGACGGACGGTTGAGGTGGTCCATATGCGCATGCGTTAGAAGCACAGCGTCGATGCGCGGAAGATCTTCGACGCGTAGGCCGGCGACGCGCTTGCGCCGTAACAGAATCAGCCGCGTCGCGAAGACCGGATCAATCAATACATTGTGGCCGCCGAGTTGCAGCAGGAAGGACGAGTGGCCGATGAAGGTGATCGCCGCCTCGTGCTCTGCCACTGCAAGCGGCAGGCGTGGCTCGCCCTCGAGCGGGTCCGCATGGCTCTCGCGAACGAGCCTCCAGAGCTGTCCCAACTTGCGCATCCAGAAGGGGATTCCTCGTGCGCTGCGTGGGGCCCTGCTCTTGCGGCGTCTCATGTGGCTTCTTGTACTCCTCTAAATCAGATGCGCGAGCGGCTCCGGCGATGCCTGTCAAGACGTCTCGGCGAGTTACCGGCGAATCTATGCTGGCATCTGAGAAAAGGAAACGTCCTGCTGAGGGTTACGCTACTCGCAGAGGAAGTCGCGCATGCTGCAGAACGCACCACTCCCGCCGGCCACCAAGGCTGCAGATCCCAAGGACCATCGGACGAACGATCCGCTTGCGCAGAGAATCTGGGATTATGTTTCGCACTCCGAGTTGGGCAGTCTCTGGAACTGCGAAGGTACGCCGATACGGGTGGTGCTGAAGCGGACCGCGAAGGCGTTTATGGACGACGATCTACCCTCGCGCGCGGCCGAACTGGGGTTCTATTTCCTTTTTGCACTATTTCCGATGCTCATTTGTGTTAGTTCCGTACTCGGGCTCGCTGCGCGGAGCGCTTCCAGCTTCTACGACAGCTTGCTGCATTCCCTCGCGGTTGTCGTTCCGCCATCGGCCTATAGGCTTGTCATCGACACGTTCAATCAGACGGCACAGGCATCAAGCGGCGGTAAGGCGTTGCTGGGGTTCGTGGCAGCACTCTGGTCTGCGTCCATGGGCTTTGCCGCGATCCAGGACACACTCAACCTCGTCTATAAGGTGCGCGAGACGAGGCCGTACTGGAAGGCGCGAGGCCTGGCGGTCCTGGTGACGATCCTGCTCGCAGGGATCGCAACGCTCAACCTCGTCGTGGTGTTTGCTGGCGATCTCGTCGCCAAGCGGGCCTATGAACATATCTGGCATCGGCCGCTGCGCATCGGTATCGTTGTCGCGATTCATGCGATGACTGGGGTTTTCGCATTTGCGCTGCTGATGCTGATCTTCAGCACGATTTATTACTATGCGCCGGACTTGAAGAAGAAATGCTGGCATTGGCTCACGCCCGGTGCGGCGTTTGGCATCATCACGTGGATGCTCGCTTCGCTTGGCTTCCGCGCGTATCTGCACTTCTTCAACACGTACTCCCTTACCTATGGTTCGCTTGGCGCCGTTGTCATTTTGCTGATGTGGTTCTACATCACGGGTCTCACTCTGCTGACCGGGGCAGAGCTCAACTCCGAGATACAGGCGTCCGTCGCCGAAAGGCGACTGGCAGCGGCTGGCGCGCTGCCACCCGATGCCTTGGAATCAATTCGCATCTAACGAAAAAGGGCGCGTCACCTGGACGATGACGCGTCCTCTTTCTTTTTGCTGAGTTCCTACTTCACCATCGGTTGCAGAATGTCATCCAGCCGAGCAGGCGCTCCCTCAACGCGCTGCAATTGCGGGTAGCGCTCGCCTCCGTGGTAGTCCATGCGGATGATCTTGTAGTAGTTGGTGTTCTCGACGATGAACTCGATCGCCGGACCGTTGCCCTGCGCATGCTGGATCGCTGCACGCATGAGGAGAGGCGTGAACCCGCGCCCGTTCACCGCGATGATCTGCATGTCCGGGCCAAACCCCGCTTTGTCCGCGAGGCCGCCGACAATAACATCCTTCACCTTGCCATCCGTTCCGACAGACATTCCAAGCGAGTAGCGCACGTCAACGTAGTTGTGCTGGCTCTCGAGAAGCTGGGACCAGTAGTCCGGCTTGTCGGTGTAGATGAGCTTGTAGCCGGAGAGGGCGTTGATGCCATCCATCTCCGGCGCATGAACATCGTTTGAGTCGAGCCGTGCGTGCAGGAAGCTAGCCCAGTCATTGGGCACGACTGCGTTCAATCCGTTCACAATATCTTCAAACGTGTACGGCACGACCTTCGGACTGGTGTTGCCGCCGAGGCCCTCGAAGGCCGCAGCGAAGTCGTTCAGGCTTTTCTTGCCGTTCGTCTTCTCGCGGATGGTGAGGTCGACTTCGAGCCACAGCAGTTCGCCCTCATCGTAGTAGTCCACGTCGCGTCGCCAGTTGTCATAGCCTGCGACTGCGGCGTAGAGCAGTTGCGCGGCGGTTGCGGTGTCCTGCAGATCGCGCCAGGTGCGTCCGGGCCGCAGGTCGTTCAGATATCCGGCAATCGTTGCGAGGCGATCGCGATAGACGGCTGCAGGCCAGATGCCGCAGCGCGAGGCGAGAACATCGCCGAGGTACTCGGTTAGCCCTTCGTACACCCAGAGCAGGTCGCCCTTCATCGGCTCCTGGTAGTTCGGTGTCGCCAGGCCCGCGGGTCGGCGGTACTTGCCGTTCCACGAATGCGTGAACTCGTGCGGCAAAAGCAGACCGTTCTCGATGAAGGTGTTGTCATCGGTGAACGTCTTCTCACCGACGCGATCATCAGAGGACTGATGATGTTCGAGACCGAAGTGCGCCACCTGATCGCTGAGCGTTACGAGGAAGTGATACGAGTGATAGTGCCGCGATTTGTAGAGTGCGCCCGTCTCGCGCACCAGCCGCGAGAAATTGTCGATGTGTTCCTGCGAGAGATCGAGGTCCTCGGGACCGTCACCGGCGATGTCAAGGAAGTGCTTCGGTGTTATCTCGGTTGCGAGCGGGATCTCCTTGAACCAGCGTCCTGCGAGTACAGGCGAATCGACGAGTTGCTCGAGCGAGACAGTCTTGAAGCTGGTGCTCTGCGCATTGGGCGCCGACGTGCTCTCAAGCGCGGTGCCATACTTCCACCCCTCCGGAACCTTCAACGATGGCGTCACCATCACATCGGCTGCCTTCGTGCCCGCCGGATAGACGACCAGTTCGTTCCAGCTCAGCAGTGCGAGATTCGCGCTCGTCGAGGCACCCGCTGAGAATCCCTCCGCGCTGGCCGTGGCGAGGAAGTCCATCTTGATGTTGAGCTGCGTCGCTCCCTGCGGCACCGTGATGTGGTAGGCGTACATGTCCACGGGATCGCGCTCCCACTTCACCCGCTCTCCCGACTGCGTTGTGATGATGAAGCCTGCCTGGTCGACCACCGGCCCGGTCGGCCCATGCTCGCCGGGAATCCACTCGGGGTACACCAGCGTCATGGGTCCTGGCTGAACGGGGACCGTCTCCTGCGAGTGCAGGATCTTGCGCGGAGCGTCGGTGAGATCAACGGCGAGTGCGAGGGGCGTCTGCGCGCTTAGAAGACAAGGGGAGAGCAGCAAAGCGCCGGCAAGCGCAGCGCACGAGAAACGCAAAAGAGACATGTTCGGGAGAACTCCTGGACGGGTTTTCAAGTGCGTCCAGTGTACGCGCAGGGCGCGAGGTTCAGCCGCTGGTCTTTTGGCTTTGCAGATAATCCATTGCGCCTGCCACCAGCTCTTTCGCGCCGCCGATTCCGGCCAGTACCGCCTGCAGATCCAGCTTCGGCACCGCCGGGTTGCGGTTGCTTGTGCAGTAAACGCCGTGCTGGCCAACCAGCACGAGGGCGTCCGTCAACGCATCGAGCGCGACGGACAACCGCCCCGCCGCCTCACCGCGCATGAAGATCTCGCGCTCCAGCTCCTCGCCGCGCGTGTGCAGAATGTCACCCTGCCGGTAGAACGGTGTGGCAACCTTCACTTCCTCAGCCACGAGCTACCACTCCTTCGCCGCTGTGTCCGGCGTTACCGGAGTGGAGGCGGCGGGAGCCTTCCATCGAAGGATTGGCTTGCGGGCGGCGGTCGTCTCGTCCAGCCGGCGCAGCCGCGTGGTGTGCGGCGCCGTCTGCACCAGCTCAGGATTTTCCTCGGCCTCGCGCGCAATCTGCTTCAGTGCGTCGATGAGCAGGTCGAGCTCTTCGCGGCTCTCGCTCTCGGTCGGCTCGATCATCATTGCGCCCTGCACGACGAGCGGGAACGAAACGGTGTACGCGTGGAAGCCGTAGTCGATGAGCCGCTTGCCCATGTCGCCGGTCTTCACGCCGTTGCGCGCCTGCAGCTTGTCGGAGAAGACCACCTCATGCAGCGAGGGGGATTTGTACGGCAGCTCGAAGGTGCCCTCGAGTTGCGAACGCAGGTAGTTCGCATTGAGCACTGCGTCCTCGGTGGTTTGCCGCAGGCCGTCAGGGCCATTCGCGAGGATGTACGCAAGCGCGCGGATGAACATGCCGAAGTTGCCATACCATGCACGCACGCGGCCTACGCTCTGCGGGCGGTTGTAGTCGAGTCCAAGTGTGCCATCGGTCTTTGTCACAACAACCGGCGTCGGCAGGAACGGCTCGAGAATCTTCTTGCAGGCCACCGGACCACTGCCCGGTCCACCGCCTCCGTGCGGCGTGGAGAAGGTCTTGTGCAGGTTCAGATGCATCACATCCGCGCCGAAATCACCGGGCCGCGTCTTGCCACAGAGCGCGTTCATATTCGCGCCGTCCATGTACAGCAGCGCGCCCTTCGCGTGCAGGATGTCGGCGATCTTGTGGATCTCACTCTCGAAGACGCCGATGGTCGAGGGATTCGTCAGCATCAGCGCAGCGATCTCGTCGTTCACCAGCTTCTCGAGTTCGGCAAGGTCCACCATGCCCTGCGCGTTCGACTTCAGGTTCGCCACCTGGTAGCCGCACACCGCTGCAGTCGCGGGGTTGGTTCCATGCGCCGAGTCGGGAATAAGAATCTTCTTGCGCGGATTCCCCTGCGCCGTGTGATACGCCTTGGCCAGCAGAATGCCCGTGAACTCGCCATGCGCGCCCGCTGCGGGCTGCAGCGTAATTGCGTCCATGCCCGTGATCTCGATCAGGCACTCGCTCAGAATCTTCATGATCCCGAGTGCGCCCTGCGACAGTGACTCCGGCTGGTAGGGATGCGCCTCAGCCAAACCCTCCAGCCGCGCGACCGCCTCGTTGATGCGGGCGTTGTATTTCATCGTGCAGCTGCCGAGCGGGTACATGCCGAGGTCGATGGCGTAGTTCCAGGTCGAAAGCCGGGTGAAGTGGCGGATGATCTCGATCTCGCTCAACTCCGGCATCACGCCCAGGTCTTCGCGCGCCGCGTCGCCCAGCAACTTCGTCGCGTCGACTGCGGGCACATCGAGCTCCGCCAGCCTGTAGCCCTTCTTCCCGGGCGAGCTCTTCTCGAAGATGAGGTTCTCATCCTGATTGACGTGCGTCGTCGCCTTGCGCGGCGTTCCAACAAACTTGTTCGTCTGCCATCGTCTTCCTGTCATGCTCCGGGTTTGCATCGGCCCGCGGAGACCCATTTCAAGGTTCTCACATTCCACTTGTTAGGTCTTCGCTGCGCAACCGCCAGTCGCGCTCTGGCCCTGATGGGTTGCCCGTGTCCGACGTTCCCGCCGTGGTTCGGGCTTTTCCACGCCTTGCCGGTGCAAAAGTGCCGAAGAGCCGCCGCCGACGTCCAAACTGAGATAGGGCAAAACTGCCTCCTCTGCAGAGGAACTCCCTCGGGCTGCACCCGCTGCCTCTGCGAATGATCTCTGGGACATGGAGCGTACTGATGCAACTCTGGACCGAATACGAAGGAAGGAAGATCGCCGGAACCTACACCCTCGGGAAATTGCTGCGCTCCGAGGGCCGCAACGGCTTCTTCGCCACCGCTGACACCACGGGAAACGCGGCCGTAATACGCCTCACCGAGGCCCACTACGACGAGGACGAGCTTCTCAAACGCTGGCGTCAGGTCGCTGACATGCACGAGGCCAACCTGATCGGGATCGAGCGCTTCGGGCAGACGGACTTCGACGGCGTAGCCATCACCTATGCGCTCATGGAGGCCAACGACGCGAATCTCGGCGACGTACTGCGCGAGCGTCCGCTTACGCTGGCCGAGACTACACAGGTCGCACGCGCAGTTCACGCGGCACTTTCAGCGCTCCATGCGAGCGGCCTCGTCCACGAGCATATTGAGCCCTCCAATGTGCTCGCTGTCGGCGAGACCGTAAAGCTGCGCAGCGACTGCGTGCGCGAGTGCATCGCCGATATCGAGTTCAATACTCCCGAGGGCTGCGCTGAGCTTCGTCGCCGCGATGTCCACAACTTTGGCATGCTGCTTCTCGAGTGCCTGACACTGGAGAAGCGCTATAACCCCGGACTCAATCTGCCGGACGTCTTCCGCCGAATGATTCCTCACATGCTTGACGGCACATGGACGCTGGAGCAGGTCGGCCAATTGTTGAGCCCTGCCGCAGCTGCGCCCGCGCCATCTACTGTCACCGCTGCAAAAAAGTCAGCTCAAGCGGCGACAACGACACCACAATCGGAACCCGCCGTATCGAAGACCGGGAAATCCAGGCCGGAACAGGCAACTCTTCCGCTCGATATGCCGCGCGCTACTGGAGAATCCGCTGCAGACTCTTCACTGCGTTATCGTCGCGAGGTCGCCGACGAGTCCAGAGGCTTCCATTTGCGTCCCTGGATCCTGGGCTGCCTGGCGGTGGTCATCGTTTGCATCATCGTCATCTGGCACTTCGTCTCGGCGAAGTCGATCAAGCCCGTCGAGAGTCAAGCACCCGCACAACCGGCTTTGGCTCTTGCGGCTGCAGCTCCGGCAATGTCTCAGCCAGTCGTTGAACGCGGTCCCATCGCTGGTAC
Source organism: uncultured Acidobacteriaceae bacterium (assembly GCA_963729675.1). Taxonomy (GTDB): domain Bacteria; phylum Acidobacteriota; class Terriglobia; order Terriglobales; family Acidobacteriaceae; genus Granulicella. The sequence continues at coordinate 66,476 of CAVSOV010000018.1, read as the reverse complement.
CCCGGCGCTCGGGGTCGCGCCGCACGCTCCCGGCTGGTACGTCATTGCGTGGACCTACAACCATCAGTCACAGGCACAGACAAAGGCAGATCGCATCAACGCCCGTAATCGCGGCTTCCACGCAGAGGTCTTCAGTCCTCGCGGCGGCGCTCCGTACCTCGTCAGCCTTGGCGGCCCGATGAGCGAGTCCGACGCAAAAGCACTTCAGCAGCGTGCGCGCCGCTCCGGTCTGCCGCCCGACACCTACATTCGGAATTACCGCTAATGCGTTGCCCTGTCGCAAAGGGCGTCCTTCGGGACGCCCTCTTCACGTCAGGCACATGCTCGCGCTCGCTAAAACTCTTCCTCGTCCTCGCCGCCGCCGCTCGCCGAGTAACTCCCCGCCTCCGGACCGTCCATGTCCTCTTCGCGCAGGCTCAGAGCAATCACTGTGCCCGATTCGAATTCAATCGTCAGCGAGTCGAGTTCTTTTTAATTCGGCCTTCGCCACCATCTCGCCGATCTGCGCGCAGAGTGCATTGCGATACTCGGGTTGTCCGAACGCAAGCGAAAAGTCCTCCAGCAGTATGTGCGGCCACGCATACAACGTCAGCAAGGGCCCATCAAAGCGCAGCCGCACGTAGTCACTCACAAATTCGACTGCCGAAAGCTCCTGGCTTTCGATGGCGCTGACGTCCATTGCTATTGCGCTCCCACGGTCTGCACCGCAGCGTCAATCTGAGCCTTTGTCGTCAGCTCCGTCGCGCACCACAGTGACCCACTCTCGCCCAACTCCGGATACCACTTGCTGAGAGCTAACCCGCCGACGATCTCCTTCGCGAGCAACTTCGCGTTCACACTCTCCGCTGGGGCCGGCAAAGCCACGGCAAACTCATTGAAGCTCGGGGCAGAGAATAGCGGCTTCGCTCCGGCCTTCGTCAACGCGTCGCGCAGATAAGCTGCCTTGGCGAGATTCTGCTCCGCCAACTCACGCAATCCCTCCTTGCCGTAGACGGTGAGGAAGATCGTCACCATCATCGCCACCAGCGCCTGGTTCGTGCAGATGTTGCTCGTCGCCTTCTCGCGCCGGATGTGCTGCTCGCGTGTGGAGAGCGTGAGTACGAAGCCGCGCTTGCCGTTCATGTCCTTTGTCTCGCCCACGAGGCGTCCCGGCATCTGCCGCAGGAAGCGCTCCTTGCACGCGATCACACCGCAATACGGTCCGCCGAAACCTACCGGCACACCGAAGCTCTGTGCCTCCATCGCAACAATGTCAGCCTCCTTCGGCGGCTTTACGATACCGAGCGACACCGCTTCCGCAATCGCCACAACCAGCAGCGCGCCTTTGGAGTGCACCAGTTCGGCAATCGCAGCGACATCTTCGATGTTGCCGAAGAAGTTCGGCGACTGGATCAGAACGCAGGCAGTGTCGTCCGTGACCGCACTCTCAAGTTCTGCGAGGTCGACACGTCCGGTCTTCGCATCGTAGCCACACTCGGCTACGGGAATCTCCTGGTGCTGCACCGTTGTCTTCAGCACTTCGCGATACTCCGGATGCACTGTGCGCGCAACGACGCAGCCGTCGCGTCCCGTCACGCGCACCGCCATCATCACCGCTTCAGCGCAACCTGTGGACCCGTCGTACATCGAGGCGTTCGCGATCTCCATGCCCGTCAGCTCGCAGATCATCGTCTGGAACTCAAACATCGCCTGCAGCGTGCCCTGCGAAATCTCCGGCTGATAAGGCGTGTAGCTCGTCAGGAACTCGCCACGCTGCACGAGTGAGTCGATGATTACCGGACGGTAGTGCCGATAAGCCCCCGCGCCCAGAAAGCTCGCGGGCAATTTCGTTGCTGGCTGCTTCGCGAGTTCCGCCGCGTCGCCGTTCGCGATGTTCGCCGCAAACGCGCGAAAGCGGTCCAGCACCTCGGACTCCCCGTGCTGCCGCGGAATCTCCAGATCGCGCTGCAGCCGGTACTCGCCGGGAATGGTTTCGAACAGCTCATCAATCGATGCAACGCCGATTGCGTCAAGCATCTCTTTGCGATCGGCAGGGGACTTAGGAAGATAGCGCATGGCAGCTTTCTATGGTGGAACTCCAACTCGACACGTACGGCCATTGAGGCGTGAGCCTGCAGCCTGAATCTCTAGTGGCCTGTCTCTTCGCTCACGAACTTCTCATAGTCCGCGGCAGAGAGCAGCGCACTCGCCTGATCCGGATTCGTGACCGTTATCTTGATCAGCCAGGTAACATTTGCGGCGTCGTTAATGACCTCCGGCGCAGAGTTCAGGCTCTCATTCACCTCGGTCACGGTTCCGCTTACCGGGGCGTACAGATCGCTCACCGCCTTCACGCTCTCCACGGAGCCGAAGCTCGCGCCAGCCTCAAGCTGCTGTCCCACCTTGGGCAGTTCCACAAACACAATGTCGCCCAGCGACTCCTGCGCGTAGTCGGTGATCCCCACCGACGCTGTCTCACCGTTCATAGCCAGCCACTCATGCGACTTGGCGTACCGATAGCTCTCCGGATAGCTCATTCCGTCATTGTAAGGGCTTTCCCTCCGCTCGTTCCCAGACCGTTTTTGTTCCATGCAAAGGAGTTCGCCCTTTCCGCTATGGACGAGCCGGTCAGCCTGAATCTTTTATTTCGATATCGAATCTTATGATGTAGAAGTAAAACGGCATCCCGGAAAGGAGCCACCCCATCATGCTCGAACCCATCGTTGGTCTTCACCACGTCACCGCCATCGCGTCGGACCCGCAGCGCAATCTCGATTTTTATACCGAGGTTCTCGGCCTGCGCTTCGTCAAGCGCACCATCAACTTCGACGACCCCGGCACCTACCACTTTTACTTCGGCGACGACGCTGGTAGCCCTGGCACCATCCTGACCTTCTTCCCCTGGCCGCACGCTCACCGCGGACACTCTGGCGCTGGCGAGGTCACCCATACCGCCTTCAGCATCCCGCAGGGCTCGCTGGACTACTGGGAGCAGCGCCTGCGCGACAAAGGCATCCTTGTCGAGCGCACCGGAGCGCGCTTCAACGGGGCCGAAGAGGTCCTCACGCTTGCCGATCCCGACGGCATGAAGATCGAACTCGTCGCCCACGCCAACGCGCCGGCCATCACGTCGTCGCGTTACGCAGATGTGCTGTCTGAGCACGCGCTACGTGGCTTCTTTGGTGTCACGTTGCTGGAGCGCAACCTCGACAACACGGCGAAGACGATGAAGCTCCTCGGCTTCGAGGCCGTTGCGACCGACGGCAATCGCACGCGTTTTGTCTCACCCGCTGGCGGTTCGCTCGGCAATCACATCGACGTCGTGGTCGACCCCAATGCCAGCTACGGTCATCCCGGTGCGGGCTCGGTGCACCATATCGCCTACCGCGCGAAGGATGATGCTGCACAACTTGCGTGGCTGGAAGAGATCGGCAAGCATCTGCAGGTCACGCCGGTGCAGGACCGCACCTACTTCCACTCCATCTACTTCCGTGAGCCAGGCGGCGTGCTGTTCGAGCTCGCCACCGATCCTCCGGGATTCGGTCTCGACGAGCCTGCCGAAACGTTGGGTGAGGCACTTCGGATCCCAGCGTGGTTCGAGCCGCACCGTGCAGCGATTGAAGCTCGGCTGGCGCCTATCGAACTCCACCGCAGCTCGCAGGCTGCCGAGAGCTCGCGGACTGCGAAGAAAGAGGTGACCGCATGACGAATCATCTTGATCCGCACGCCAACCAGCCGGTGCGCCACCTCGGCGCACCGCTCGCCGAGGCCAAGGGAGCGGTTGTGCTGCTGCACGGCCGCGGCGGCTCTGCTGACGACATCCTGTCACTCGCAGAGCCGTTGTATCGCGAAGGCCTCGCATACCTGGCTCCGCAGGCTGCCGGCCACACCTGGTATCCAAACTCGTTTCTTGCGCCGCGGGAAGCCAATGAGCCGTATCTAAGCTCCGCCTTGCGAAAGATCGGCTCTGTCGTCGCGGAGATCGAGTCTGCCGGTATCACACGTGATCGCATCGTGATTGCCGGATTCTCGCAAGGAGCGTGTCTCGCGACGGAGTTCGTCGCCTCGAATCCCGCTCGCTACGCTGGACTCATCGCATTCACGGGCGGTCTCATCGGCCCTCCGGATGCGAGCCTGCATCACGAGGGCTCGCTCGCCGGTACGCCCGCCCTCTTCCTCAGCGGCGACCCCGACCCGCACGTGCCGTGGCAGCGCGTGCAGGCCTCAGCCACTGAACTCGAGCGCATGGGAGCCGTCATCACAGCGCGCCGTTACCCGGGCCGCCCGCACACCATCACCACCGAGGAGCTCGAGCTCGCACGGGCGCTCATCCACGAAGCCTTCCCGGACAAAAATGAGGCTCATACACGATGAAGCGTTCTCACAAGACGACCTTGCCCGCAAAGACCGCGCCAAGCCACGAGACGTCGAGCGCCGCCCTCTGGGTGGTGCTCGCGCGCGCCTATCGCTCCATGGCCGCATTCGTCGAACTCTCCATCGCCGCGCTCGGCATCGGCCTCTCGGACTTCATGATTCTCGAAGCACTGCTGCACAAAGGCCCGCTGACAATGTCGGAGCTCTGCGATGCCGCACTGATCACAAACGCCTCGATGACCGCTGCAATCGATCGCCTCGAACAACGCGCCTTCGTCGAACGCATCGCGGATAAGGACGACCGCCGCGTGCGGCGCGTTCAGCTCACCGCGCAGGGAACAGCATTGATCAAACGTATCTACGTTCGACACGAGCGCGATCTGGAGGAGGTCATGTCCGGCATTGCTCCCGCAGAGCGCGCCGAACTCCGCCGCGGCCTCAAGGCCATCGGCCTTGCCGCACAGGCAAGATTGCCCTAACTGACCGGCACGTGCAGCTCTGCTACGTTCTGCTGCGGCTTTGGCCGCTTATAGAACGGCGTCGGCACAACCTTCGCCTTCACCGACTGCCCGCGAATCTCCACCCCGACTTCAGTCCCAATCTCCGTATACGCGACCGGCACATATGCCAGCGCGATGTTCTTCTTCAAAAATGGCGCCGGCGAACCCGACGTAATCTCGCCGATCCGCTCGCCCTCGAGCGACAGCACCGGATAGCCATCGCGTCCGATGCCTCGCTCGATCATTTCGAGTCCTACCAGCTTCCGCTTCGGTCCACCGCTCTTCTCAATCTCCACCAGCGCCTCGCGCCCAACGAAGTCCGAGCCCTTATCCAGCTTGCAGTATCGTCCCAGCCCCGCCTCAAAGACATTGATCGTGTCTGAGATCTCGTGCCCGTAGAGCGCCATCGCGGCCTCCAGGCGCAGCGTGTTGCGCGCGCCCAGCCCGCACGGCATGATCCCGAACTCCGCCCCGGCATCCAGCACCTCACCCCACACCCGCGCGCTCGTCGGTTCGTCCGCCGGAATATAAATCTCGAATCCGTCCTCGCCTGTATAGCCCGTGCGCGCAATCAGCACATTGTGACAACCGGCGACAGTGCCCCACGTGAACCAATAGTTCTTGATCGGAGTAAGGTCTACCTTGGTGAGTTTCTGTAGCGTGTCCTTCGCCTTTGGCCCCTGGATCGCGAGCTGCGTGTAGTAGTCGCTGACATCCGTGATGTGCAGGCCGCTCCCGCCGCCGATCGTCTTCCGAACCCACTGGACATCCTTCTCGCGCGTGCCGGCATTAATCACGATGAGAAAATCGTTGTCGCCCAATCTGTGAAGCACCACATCGTCGACAAACGTGCCGTTCGGGTACAGCATCGCCGAGTAGTGCGCCTGTCCCGTCTGCAATTTGCTGGCATCGTTCATCAGCAGCCGCTGCACCGCGGCGAGCGAGTTCGGCCCGCGCAGCTGAATATCGCCCATGTGCGAAACGTCGAAGAGTCCCACGGCCGTGCGCACGGCCATGTGCTCTTCGATCAACCCCTTGTACTGCACCGGCATATCCCACCCGCCGAAGTCGACCATGCGCGCCTTGTGCGCCTGATGGGTTGCGTGAAGTGCGGTGCGACGAAGGGGAGTCTGAAGTGTTGTGGATTCCATAGTGTTTACGATGCCTCGCGCTTCCAGATACTAAATGGCTGGGACCAGAGAACGCTCGACTAGCGCCGCGCCGCGCGCACGAAGCTGCTCACGGTGAAGTAGGTAAACAGCGCGCACACGACAACATAGGCGTATACCTTCATCGCGCTGCCGGAGCTCGCCGCCGCATGAAATCCCGCCCGGGCCCTCCACGCGGCCATTCCCATCGTGAAGGCCACCAGCCCGAAGAACACGCCTGTCACCTGCAGCCACACGACGCTCGAAAATCGCACAACCGGCGTGACCAGCGAACTCGTCGCCTGTTCTCTGACGATCTTCATCTCGGGGATGGGTCGCACCCCGGCCGATCCCTGCGTTCCGGAGGGCACGACCGTCTGCCGCGGACTCACCGCCTTCCTGGTTGCAGGACTCGGGGTACGCGCGGCGTCGGCCGCCTTTGCCAGCGTCTTTGCGGCGTGCCGAGCCCCGTAACCCAACGCCCGTCCAAACCTCACCCGATCCATGCCTCCAGTTTACGTGCCTGCCGTCTTTCACCTGTCGCGAAACGAATTGCGAACACTTGACATCCAAGCACCTGTGAAGGAGATGTCAAAAACAATGAAGACAATGTTTTGGATGGCAGGAGCAGTCTGTGGCGCGGTAGCGGGTCTGATGATCTGGAACCGTCAGCGCAATGAGCCGGTGGAGGAACTCGCTCACCGTTTGGAGGCAGCCTGGGCCGACCATCACACGGAAGCTTGACCCTCTCTCTTTCATCTTGGCGGAGCCGCTGCCTCGGCGTAGTCTGTAGTCAGAATTACCTCGCAATTGCCGTTCCCACTGTTTTGGGAATACCCGATGCGTGGTTCAGGGGCATTCCAACAGATGACCGGGAGGTGGCGTTGAATCAACAGGTCAAGGATCTCATTCAGAAGCTCGGCGAAGCCATTCACGAGTCCGTGTCTGAGAGCGAGCAGATTGCGGGCGTTGTCCGTGAGATCAGGGAGCAGGGCTTTGATGTGCTCCTGATGCTCGAGGCGACCATCGGTCTGAACGAAGTCGAGGAAGATCCAGCTGCAAAGGAGAACGGTGATGAGCCGGCGCACGGGCCCTTCACGCGCAACGACCTCACGTTTCTTAAGTCGCTGCGCATTACCACTGAAGAGCACGACAGCGGTTCGTCTTCGTAACGACAGGCCGTTCCAGGTGCTCTTCCAGCCGTTGCCGATTGCGGCTCTACATTTTCCCCGCGTTGCGTGCTAGACTCGTGCGTCCCGGCCCTTGAAAATTGCGTCAGACGGGAATGGATAGCAAGAGGTAGCTGCACGATGAGAGACACGCTCGGTGTTTTACTCGCCGGTGGTGCCGGCGAACGACTCTTCCCCTTGACGCGCGACCGTGCGAAACCTGCGGTTCCGTTTGCGGGCCAATACCGCATCATCGACATCACCCTTTCCAACTGCATCAACTCTGATCTGCGTCACGTCTACATCCTCACGCAGTACAAGGCACTGTCACTCAACCGGCACATCCGCGAAGGCTGGGGCACGGTTGTTGCAGGTGAGCTCGGCGAGTTCATCGAAATTCTTCCCCCGATGCAGCGCGTTTCCAAGTCCTGGTACCAGGGCACCGCCGACGCCGTCTTTCAGAACATCTACTCCATCGGCTCCGAGGAGCCGCAGCATGTCCTCATCCTTTCCGGCGACCACATCTACAAGATGAACTACGCGCTCATGAAGGAACACCATTGCAACTCTGGCGCCGACGTCACGCTCGCCACGCTTCCTGTTACCCCCGATCAGGTCTCCGCGTTCGGAGTCGTAGAAGTCGCCAAGAACGGCGAGGTCACAGGCTTTGTCGAAAAGCCCAAGGAGACCGACATCCGTTCGCCCTTCAACCCGGAGATGGTAGATGTCTCGATGGGCATCTACCTCTTCAACACAGACGTCCTCATTCCCGAGCTGCTCCGCGACGCTGATGACCCTGACTCGCGGCACGACTTCGGTCACGACATCCTGCCCAAGCTTCTCGGCCGCTTCAAAATGTGCGCCTACAACTTCGTCGACGAGAACAAGCAGCGCGCGCTTTACTGGCGCGACGTCGGCACGCTCGAGGCCTACTATGAGGCCAACATGGACGTGGCCTCCGTGACGCCGACCTTCAACCTCTATGACAAGGCGTGGCCCATGCGCTCGCGCGCCTACCAGTACCCGCCTGCAAAGTTCGTCTTCGGTGAACCCGGCCGCACGGGCATGGCGATCAATTCCATCGTTTCGGCCGGCTCCATCGTCTCCGGTTCGGTCGTGCGTAACTCCGTGCTATCGCACGACGTCCGCGTCAACAGCTACGCCGATGTCGATTCGAGCGTCATCTTCTCGCACAGCAATATCGGCCGCCACTGCCGCATCCGCCACGCCATCATTGACCGCGACGTCCACATCCCCGACGGTACGGTTATCGGCTACGATCCGGCCGAGGACAAGAAGAACTACTTCGTCACCGGATCCGGCCTCACCGTCGTCACCCGCGACTACTCCCAGTTCGAAAACCCGGTTTCGCAGGAGTTTTTGCAGGTAATGTAGCCACTTTCCACAAGACGGACGCGGGCCGCCTGCGTCCAAATACCAATGTTCCGCCTGCATTTGCCGGAATCCCGCGCGGTTCCTCCCCCCAAGTCCGCTGTAGGCAGGTTTCCGGCCAAATGGAGTATCGTGGGACTGAGCATGGGGCCAGAGGCTGTGTTACGCGCATCAGCGTGGGCGGCTCGAAACCTGCGAGAGAATCCCTCCTGACGAGGAAAGGAAATCAAACTATGTGGAAACCGAACCAGCCTGGCGCTCAAACGCCTCCCACCCCCGAGCCGGCGCGTCCCCAGCCCCCCGCTGGTGCGCCCGCCTTTGACGCCGCCGCCCGCGCGGGAAGCTCCGCCACCCCCACCGGCGAGCAGGCGACCATTGGCAAGAGCCTTGTCGTCAAGGGCGAGCTCTCCGGCTCCGAGTCGCTGTACGTCGACGGCAAGGTGGAAGGCGCCATCAACCTGCCTGGCAATCGCGTAACCGTCGGCCGCAACGGCCAGGTCGCGGCAAACATCATGGCCCGCGAAATCGTTGTGCTCGGCAAGGTCCGCGGCAATTGCCAGGCCTCCGACCGCGTCGACATCCGCAGCGAAGGCTCGCTCACCGGCGATGTCGTCGCAGCCCGCATCTCCATCGAGGACGGCGCCTTCTTCAAGGGTGGCATCGACATCCGCAAGCCTGGTGCCGAAGCCAAGACCGGCAACGCTGCAGCGTCGACCGACAAGGCCCCTGTGCCCGAGCCGGCAGCAGCAGGCGCCTCACACAGCTAAGCTCCAGCACTCGATAACCAAAGGCCGCGCTCGCTGCGCGGCCTTTGTATCTTTGCGCCGTGGACTAGACGCCCCGCAGGCTCATGCGGAGCATGCGTTTCTGCTCATTGATGCGGTTGAAGTGAAACTGAAAGTACAGACCGCCGAACAGCAGCGTCCAAAACGCATTCAGACGCAGCGCCAGCGGCTCCGGCCCGTTGAAGTGTCGTAGCAACTCGTCGCGGAAGACGAACCGCGCAACAATAGCCAGCGCCAATCCTGCCAGGCCGACGCCCTCGCCCAGCGGAGTCGTCACTACCAGCGGCCCGTTGAAGGCGTTGTAAGCCACGATGTGCCACGCCTGCGGCAGGCGCAGCACGTACAGGATCGCGACGACGACGTACAGCCCCAACGCCGCGCTCCTTTCCGACACCTTGCGCATCCACGCTGCCTCGACGATGTCCCAGATGACGAAGAACAGGCCGCCAGTCACAATCCCCAGCAGAAGCGCCACCCACCACGGCAGGTCCGGGGGATCCGGAAACAGCAATGCCGCACCAATCTGCGGAGCAGGGAACAGTTCGCCAACCGGGCGCCACTCCTGCATGCCCTCGCCCTGCGCGAGATCCGTAGGCACAATGTTGCCGCTTGCCAGCAGCCGATACACCTCTTCGGCCGCGTACGGTCCGAAGGCCTCCGCACCCCGCGCAATCGTGTAAGTCATTCGACTATGTTAGCTTTCCTTCGCCGCAGTCTCCAGAGCCGCAATATCCAGCTTTGTCATGGTCATCATGGCGCGTATCCCACCCGGGGTGCCCACCAGCTCTGCGATGTTCTCGGGCACCACCTGCCACCGCAATCCGAACCGGTCCTTCAGCCAGCCACACGCGATTGGGCTTCCACCGCCTTCCAGCAGCTTCGACCAGTAGCGGTCGATCTCCGCCTGGTCCTTGCACGAAATGTAAAAGGAAACTGAATCGTTGAACTGGTGGTCAGCTCCAGGTCCACCGTTCAGTGCGATGAAAGGTTCCCCATCCAACTCGAACTCGATCGTTAGGATGCTGCCCTTCGGTCCTGGCCCCGCCTCGGTCGTGAGCAGTTCGTGTGTACGCCGCGAGTTCGGAAACACACTCATGTAGAACTCAACGGCCTGCTCTGCGTTGTTGTCGAACCACAAAAACGGTCTGATCTTCGGCATCGCTCACCTCAGATTTCCAACCTACACCACCTGATCGCTCGCGGTCGCCAACGTCGTATCCTTCGCGGCCCGCGACCAGTGGATTCGCAGGTCCGTCACATTGTGCAACGAGAAGTTCGGCTGCGGAGGCGCCGTGATCGCGAAGAAGTCAGCGCGATTCACATCCTCCAGCCAGAATGCCGGCCGCGGGTCAGGGTTCGACGGTGCGATCTCTACGTGGCTCATCTCCAGATGCTTCAGATGCCGGATGAAGAAGGCGTTGCAAGGCGTCGGTCCGAAACGCAGCAGCTCCGGATACGCGTCCTCGATCTCCGGAACCTTCAGGCTCTTCCAGTCCGGCATCGGTTTCGTCTGGTCCCCCCACCCGATCGTCGCCCGCGTCGGCAGTCCCTGGTGCCCGAAGAAGCAGTTGTTCAGCTTCACATCCTCAATCAGGTTCTCCGGAATCCCCGAGAGAATCGAAGACGTTGAGGCCACCGAGTTGTAACTCACGATATTCGAGATCATGACTCTGCGCAGGGTGCCCTTGCGCATCGTCTCTTTGGGCCCGCGGTTGCGCCGGTTCAGCCGCAGAAACAGCGGCGCATCCACGATGTCCCGCATCGTGTTGCCCGTAATCGCGAAGTCCTCGACCAACGCTCCATCGCTCGTCTCCAGCGAGATTCCCTTGCACCCCTCGATGACATTCCCCGTGATGGTGATGTTGCGAAACCCTCCGTTCGACTCCGTACCGCACTTGATGCGGCCATTGCGCGGCACATGCGCGTCATCGGGAAAACGCTTCCACGTCGCCGCATAGACCGTGCCCAGCTCATAAATTCCTGTCACGTAATTGTTCGCAATGGTCACATTGTCCGTCGACCGCGCATACCCGAGTGCGTAGCTCGACTTCGGACAGATACCGTCATCCCACGGCGAATTCACCGTGCAATTCGACACGCGCACATTGCGGCAGCAGTCGATATCGAACCCATCGCGATCGGTATCCACCAGCACGTTATCGATCGTCATGTTGTCCACGCCCGTTGCCAGCAGCGCGAAATGCCCGCCCTTCAACACCGAAAAATCGCGCAGTGTGACGTTGTGGCAGTTCTTCAGTGCAATCGCCTTGTTGCCCACACCGGCCTGCTCCGCCGTAAACGCCTCATACCCCGGAGCGGACGAGTTTGTCCCGCGCGACAACCCCTTGCCGTGGATCAGACCCGTGCCAAAGATGCCGAAGTTGTGCTCGTTCTCCGCCCACAGCAGCGAGTTGTGCCAGTGGTTGTGCCCATAGTCCTGATACGGCGTCCACGGATCGTTCGGCTCTGCAGGATCGTACGTCCCGCCGTTATAGCCGGTCGTCTCACCCTTCTTCGGCGAGTCCGCCGCGAGAATCGTGCATCCACGTTCCAGCCACAGATCCACGTGGCTCTTCAGATGAATCGAAAAGCACACATACGTTCCCGCCGGAAACGCCAGCGTTCCGCCGCCCGCCGCCGCAACGGCCTCAATCGCTTTATTGATCGCCGGCGAATCAACGGTCTTCCCGTCTCCGGTCGCTCCGAACGTGCGCACATTGAAAATCGCCTCTGCGGAACCCGGCGCAGAGGGCGACTGGGCCAGTGCAACTCGGCCCACGGTGGAGGCAAGGACGATAGGCGAAACCTTCAGCAAATCACGACGATGCATAATGGCAGACATACTACCAGTCAGACATCTATACGTGTAAATCAGACAGCTTTTCTCTTGCGCCGACCCAACCTCCGGCATACCCTCAGAGAGCATCGGATTCAGGCAGCAACCGTCTCACTGTTCGCGGAGGGTGCCATGCGTTCAGGCATTCGAGTTGTGATCCTCGTTCTCCTCACGGTCGCCAGTCTCTTCGCGGCGTGCCCGCTCCCAGCCCAAACCCTCACACCCTGCATCCGCCAGGTTCGATTCAGCATGGAGCGGGATATCTTCTTCTCCTCCCGCGCCAACCCGCGTCCAACCTACACCGCGACGGTCAAACAGACCTTTGAGCAGAGGCTGATGGACGGCAACACCATCAGCTGGACCGTCGAGGCCGTTCAGGCGCGTGACGAATCTGGCCGCACACATGCGGCAACACGTCGAAGGCTGCGAAGCCGACAACGGCGGCCAGCCGCAACTCCGGATCCAGACGACCGTCTTCGACCCTGCCGCAAAGACCTACACCAACTGGACCACCGGACCGGGACACATCGGCCCTCACGTCGATCAATCACCAGCCGAATCCCATGGTTCCACCCGACTGGAAGGATATTCCCCACACACCTTCAACCCCCTACAGGCCCGAGACAACCCGCGAGGACCTCGGCACTCGCACCATCGCCGGAATGGAAGCCACGGGCACTGCGAATCACGCAGATGTTCCCTGCTGGCGCGGAAGGGAATGACATGCCCCTGAAAGTCGTGCATGAAAACGTGGACGGACCGTCAAAACCACACCACTCTTCTCGACCGTCGACGACGACCCGCGCACCGGCCGCCACACCTGGGAGGTTGAAAGCCTGACCATCGGTCCGCCCGACCCCGCTCTCTTCACGCCGCCCGCCAATTACAAGGTCTGGGACCAGAACCCGCAACCGCAGACCACGGCAGACGCGAAGCCCTGAGCTAATCCAGCGCGATCAGCAAACCCTCGCCCGCCTCAAGCGTCACCTCGCCCTCCACTCGCGCTCCCGCTCCATCCAGCAACGTCGTCAACACGATGGTTCCCGGAGCGCATCGCGTCGTCGCAATCTCGCTCCCCAGATTCAATAACACCTGAAAGTCTGTGCTCTCTCCGTCCGGCAACGCAACGCGCCGATACCGAAGCACATCGCCCTCCGCTGCTACATCCGCAATCGCGCCCGCATGCAGCGTGTCATGCTGCCGCCGCAACGCCAACAGTTTTCGATACAGCGTCAGCATCGACTTCTGATCACTCCGCTGCACCGCCGCGTTCTTCGTCGGCCAGTCGCTCTCAATCGGTAGCCACGGCGTCACATCCGGCGCCGTGAAGCCCGCATTCGGAGCATTCACCCACATCATCGGAGCCCGCTCCGGATCGCGCCCGCGACCCTTGCCCGGCTCGTTCTTCTCCGCCGGATCTCTCACCTGCGCCGCCGAAATCGGCACATCCTCCATGCCGAGTTCATCACCGTAGTACATCGTCGGTGTTCCGCGCAGCGTCAGCAGCAGCATCGCTGCCGCCCGCGCCTGCTTCACGCCAACACGTGACGCAAGCCGTCGCTGATCATGGTTCCCCAGCACATAATTCGGCCACCCTCCCGGCGGTAGCAGACGTTCGTACGTGCGAACGATCCCGGCAATCGCACTCGCCTTCCATTCCGTCAGGATCAGGTGAAAGTTGAACGGCAGGTTCGCTCCATTCAACTCTGGCGTCTCCGGAGCCGTCTTCTCCGCTGCCTCGCGCTTCTGCCGCAGTCCGTAGTACGTCACCAGCTCCGGCAGCGGAAGATAAATCTCACCAATCAGCACGCGATGCGATCGCGCCGCCAGCTTCTGCATCGTCGGCTCCGAAGCCTTGACTTCCACATGCTCCCGCAGCGTCGGGCCGTAGCTGTCCATCAACTCGCGCATCTCTGCAACGATCTCGTGCGTCTCCGGCCGGTTCGCGTTGTACACCGGCAGCGTCGACGCAAAGTCGCGCATCCCGTCGTGATACTCCGGATTTGGCGGATTGTTCCTGAACTCCTTGTCCTTGATCAGCAGCCACAGCACATCCATGCGGAAGCCATCGACGCCCTTCTCCAGCCAGAAGCACATCGCGCCGTACATCGCCGCGCGCACCTCCCGATTGCGCCAGTTCAGATCCGGCTGCTCCTTCAAAAACGAGTGCAGATAAAACTGCTCTGTCTTCTCGTCCCACTCCCACGCCGGCCCGCCAAAATGCGACATCCAGTTGTTCGGCAGTCGCTCGCGTGCAGGTTTCCCGTCATCGTCTGACGGCCCGCGCCACAGATACCAATCCCGCCTTGCATTTGTCGCAGACGTCCTAGACTCCACAAACCACGGATGCTCGTCCGAGCTGTGGTTAGGAACGAAGTCCAAAATCACCCGCAGTCCGCGCGCATGCGCCTCGCGAAGCAGCGCATCGAAATCCTCCATCGTCCCGAACAGTGGATCGACGCCTGTGTAATCCGCGACGTCGTATCCAAAGTCCTTCATCGGCGACGGATAGAACGGCGAGATCCAGATCGCATCCACGCCCAGCCCCGCCAAGTAATCCAGCCGTGCCGTGATCCCGCCCAGATCGCCCACGCCGTCGCCATCCGTATCCTGAAAGCTTCGCGGATAAATCTGGTAGATAACTCCCGTCTGCCACCACTGCAACGATCCCATCGTGCTCCTCACCGCCTTCAACTTGGATGCATTAACAGGCGTAGCATCGAACTCATGAGCACCGCAACCTCGATCGACACGGTTGAGTTCGACGAACTTCTCCGCGAGGCCGAAATCGCGCACGGCCACCTCTGCGCCGGCCAGATCCTCGGCGTTCGCATGGCGATGCTCGCGATGCGGCGTCTCGGCATCCACTCTCCACGCAAGCGCACACTCGCAAACGGCGAGCTCAACCCCGACCGCAAGCGCCCCGTCGTCTTCGTTGAGATCGACCGCTGCGCCACGGATGCCATCGGCGTCGTCACCGGCGCTCGCGTCGGCAAACGCGCTCTCAAGCTTCGCGACTGGGGCAAGATGGCCGCCACTTTCGTCGATCTCGACGCGAAGGTCGCGCCCAATGAATACAAAGCCATCCGGGTTGTGGCTCTCGAAGACTCCAAGCAGCGCGCCCGCGAGCTTTACCCCGAGCTCGAGAAGAACGAAGCGCAGATGCGCGCCTACCGCGAGCTCCCCGACGACGAGCTCTTCAGCGAGCAGTGGGTCCGCGTCCCGCTCTCACCCAGCGAATTCCCCGGCTACAAAGGCGAACGCCTCGCCTGCGCGCGCTGCGGCGAGGGCATCAACTTCGACCGCTTCGTCGAGCTCGACGGCAAGCGTCTATGCCTCGCCTGCGCGAATCCATCTTCGCTCTACTACCAGCCGCTCTGACACCAAACGCAGCAAAGCCGCTCTGTAGGGAGAGCGGCTTCCTGCATCCCACCCGGGGATCTCTTAGCGCCGGCACTCTTTAGCGGTGGTAGCCCCGTCCGTCGCGGTCGAAGCGATGATCCCGGTCGAACTCCCGGCGGTCGCGGTCGAAGCGATGATCACGCATCCATACCTGATGCGCGCGCCATCCGTTGTAGTCGCGGACATAGACGCCGTCGTAATAGCCCGGCCCTCGGAACACTACCACCGGCGCGGGAGCCACATAAACCGGCGCGCCAATCGACACGCCAAACGCCACATGCTGGGCCTGCGCCGCTGGAGCCGCCATCATCAGTGCAGCGCCGGCAACCGCGGTCACCGCCAGTACCTTCGCGTTCATGCCTGCAAGTTTCGCTCTCAAAGTAGTGAACATATGAGCCTTGCCTCCTGTCGGCGACCTTCATCGCCTCACAATCAGGTAAACGCCGGCTCACATAACCAGTTGCGCGCAACCTTCGCACGCAACCCGTGTTTCACCAAAGCTTTCATCGCTCGAACGTAAACCGCATCCCTGCCTGCACCAGTCGCGGCGCCGCCAGCGTCAGGATCGGCGTCAGCCCCGCATCGATCTGACGGTTCAGAACATTCTGCGCACTTGCAAACACACTCAGTCCCCACCGCAGCCTTCGTTCCGCCGACACATCGAACCGCGCATACGGATGCAGCCGGTACTGATTCTGCGCATCGTCAAACTCCTGCCCTGCGTAGCTCGCGATCAGATGAAAGCTCGCCACGCGCTCCGCCGTGTAGTTCGCGGTAGCCGTAACCGAATGCCGTGGCACCTCCGGAATCCACTTGCCCGTCAGGTTGCTCTGTGCCGGGCTGCTCGAGTTGAACGCCGTCACCGTCGCCACGGCGAACTGATACCCAAGGCTCGCATCGAAGCCGCGCCACATCGCGCTCTGCGCCTCCACCATCACGCCGCGGCTGCGAATCTGCCCCAGGTTCTGCCGCTGCAACAACTGGCTCGTCGCGGTCTGCGAAAGCAGCACTGCCGAGATCGGCCGGTTCACCTCCGTCCAGAAATACGCCGCGCGCATCCGCCCCAGCTCATGATCCGCCACACGCATCTGCGCAAACTCCGCACCGAACTCAAACCCTGTCGCGCGCTCTGCCAGCAGCGAATTGTTGGCAATCGTCGTCTGCTGCCCCACCTGGCTCGTGCGGTACAACTCGTTCATCGTCGGTCCGCGAAACGCTCGAAACGCCGTCCCCGTCAATGCAACGCCGTGCGGCAGGTACCGCACCAGCCCCACCCGCGGGCTCACCATGACCTCATCGATCTCTGGCAGCGTCATCGGACGCGCTTCCGCAATCGTCTGTCGCGCATCGAACGTCCGAAAGCTGTCCACGCGCACCGATCCCGACACCGACCACTCCTTCGGCTGCCAGATCGCATCCGCATATCCGCCCAGCTCTCGTTGCCGAGCGCTCACGATCGTCGGCGCCATCACCACACCGCTCACCACCGGCGACTCATTATCCGTCGCACGCACATCGCGCATGTCCGCTCCGGCGGCCGCCGTCACCGCATGCGCGAACGCACGTGTCACCTGCGCCACGAACCCGAACTCATCCGTCGGCACGTGCTGCAGCTTCGTCAGAGTCTCGCTGTCACGGTTCGACGCCACCGAAGAAAAGCTCTGCCTGTATCCCTCCCTCGACCCGAACAGTCGCAGTGCCGCATGCATCTCCGCAAAGTCCGCGTCGCCTCCACCCACGTATCGCCACAGTCGCGTCGCATTCGTCTGCAGAGGCGTCCCGTTCTGCCGTGATTCATTCAACACATTCCCGCGCACAAACGCCGTCCAGCTACTGATCGCCGGCGGCGTCCGCAACTCCAGCCTCCCGCTCTGCGCGTTCACATTCGTCGGCACATCCACCGATCCCCGCAACGCCGGCGCCGTCGTTATGTACCCATCTGTCTTCAACTCGCTCGCCGCCGCCAGCGCCGCAATCCATTGCGTTGCAGTCTCCGCCATCCCATCGGCGAGCACCGTGTTCTCCGTCGCTCCGCTCGCATCCGCCGCAATCTGAATCGTCTTCGCCTCGCGCGGCTCTACCGGCGCAACATCGATCACGCCGCCAATCGCACTCGACCCATATAACTCCGCTGACCCGCCGCGCACCAGCTCCACATCGCGAATCGCCGGCTCCGGAATCTCGGTCCAGTGCACCCATCCGCCGAACGGATCGTTCATCGGCACCTGGTCACTCACCACCAGCGTGCGGCTCGCAGCGGTAGATCCCAGAGCGCGCAGGCTCACTCCACTGCTCGTCGGGTTCGCCGTCCACGAGCTCGTCCTTCGAAACAACTGAAACCCTGCGATCTGATGCAACCGATCGTCGAGCGTCAAACCAGGGGCAGCCTTCAACTCCTCCGGTGTCAGCACCGCCACGCTTGAGGCCGCGTCATTGATCCCTACGAGCCCACGATCAGCAGTGACTGTCACGCTCTCTTGCGCCGCAATGGGCCGCATCACCACTCGTTCCGTCGCGCCCGCAAGGAGCCCCGGGACCGTTACCGGCGCAAACCCATTCATCCTCACCACCACGGCCGAACCCACCGGCACATTCGCGCACGCGCTCGCATCCACCACCGTCGGCGGGTTCTTCCCTGCCTGTCCTTGTGCCGTCACGGTTGCACCTTGCAACGGCCGCCCCGCCGCATCGACCACACACACACGCGCCTGCTGAGCATTCGCCACCGCAGCGAATACAAGCCACCCCATCCAGCGCGCGACGCTCATGCTTCAGCGTCTCACACAGCTCTCAGCTTGTTCGAGCGAAGCCTCAGCGGCCTTTCTGCGCCGCCTCAATCGCCGCGCCCACACGCAGCACCGTTGACTCGTCGAAGTGCCGCCCCAGCACCTGCACTCCAATCGGCAGCCCAGCCGCGGTCTCTCCCGCAGGCACGCTCATACCGCAGATACCCGCTAGCGACGCTGCCACCGAATAGATGTCCTCGAGATACATCTGCAACGGGTCATCCGTCTTCTCGCCCAGCTTGAATGCCGGCGACGGCGTCACCGGACACACAATCGCATCTACCTTCGCAAACGCCGCCAGAAACTCTCGCGCGAGCAACGTGCGAACCTGCTGCGCCTTCCGGTAGTACGCATCGTAGTAGCCCGCAGAGAGCGCATATGTTCCCAGCAAAATCCTGCGCTTCACCTCTGCGCCAAAGCCCTCGTCGCGAGTCTTGCGGTACATTGCGGCGAGCGTGTTCGCATCCTTCGCCCTCAGCCCGTAACGCACACCATCGAACCGTGAAAATTAGCGCTCGCCTCTGCGGTCGCAACGACGTAGTACGTCGGCACCGCATACTTCGTGTGCGGCAGCGACACGCGTTCGATCACACACCCAGCTGCACGCAGATCATCGAGCGCGCGCTCCACCGCCGCGCGAATCTCCGAATTCAATCCCTCGCCGAAGTACTCCTCCGGCACGCCAATCTTCAACCCGCTCACCGGTTGCTTCAGCGCAGCGACATAACTGCCGACCGGCAGCTCTGAGCTCGTCGCGTCGCACGCGTCCTTGCCTGCAATCACCTCGAGCACCGTCGCAGCGTCCTCAACCGAACGCGCCAAAGGCCCGATCCTGTCCAACGATGACGCAAACGCTATCAGCCCATATCGTGAGACGCGCCCGTACGTTGGCAGCACGCCAACCACTCCGCAGAACGCCGCCGGCTGACGAATCGACCCACCCGTGTCGGTACCAAGCGACGCCACGCACAACCCCGCAGCGACAGACGCCGCCGATCCTCCCGAGCTCCCGCCAGGCACACGATCGAGCGCGCGCGGATTATGCACCGGCCCATACGCGGAGTTCTCATTCGACGAACCCATCGCGAACTCATCGCAGTTCAGCTTACCCAGCACGACTGCACCGGCGGCCTCCATCCTCGCCACGGCCGTCGCGTCATACGGCGGATGGTATCCCTTCAAAATCTTCGAGCCCGCGGTCGTCTCAACACCACGCGTCGTCAGCACATCCTTGATCGCAACCGGCACGCCTGCCAGCGGCCCGAGCGGTTCACCTGCCTTCGCCGCTGCATCCACGCGCGCCGCCTGCTCCAGCGCGCGCTCTTTCGTAAGTGCCAGAATAGCTGTGGATCGGCCCGTCCGCCGCAGCAATCCGCTCGAAATGCTGCTCTGCCAGGCTCACGGCCGAGACCTCGCCCGTCCGCACCTTCTCCCGCGCCGCGCTCAGCGACAACGACTCCAATTCAATATGAGGCGCCTCAATCATCTCGTGCCTGAACTCCCGAACGAAAAACTCATAGCTGATAGCCCACGGCTCACAGCTGAAACGCAGACCTGCAGTCGCAGACGATCTCTACCGTTCAATCACCTTCGGAACTTTGAAGAACCGTCCATCCGTCTCCGGCGCCTCGCGCATCACCTCCGCACGATCCGTCGCCGGCAGAACCTCATCCGGTCGCAGTGTCTCTCCATGCTCCGCCGGCGCCAGTCCCAGCACCTCACTCGCCTGCGCCATCGCCGGCACATCACGAGTATCGAGCTCATTCAGCTGCGCAATGTAGCCCAGAACTTCGTTCAAATCCTTCGCCAGCCGCGGCAACTCCTCCGGCGTCAGCTCCAGGCTCGCAAGATCCGCCACATGCCGCACATCGTCGATCGTTACCGTCGCCGCTCCGCTCATGAACTCCTTCGCCGCTCCTTCGGTTGCTCTTTCTGACGCTTCGCCGTCGCCCTGGCCACCGGGGCCCTTGCTTCTGGCACCGCAGCCTCGCGTCTCCGCTCTCTCGCTAAACCCTGTCCTTCGAAGTGTATCGTCTGCACCTTGACCCCTGCGATCTTCCGCAACTCCCCGGTCAGCATCGTTCGCATCTGCGCAAACTGATCGCGCCACCCTGGCTGCAGCACGCGCACGTGAAGCACAAGGTCGTCGTCCAGCCCCAGAACTTCAGCTCGCTCCGCCAGCGCCGGCCCGCAGGCCACCACCCAGGCGGCCGCCAGCCGGTCCTCATCCGAAAGAGTCCGCAGGCTGCGTCCCAACGTTCCGCGCAGCACATCGCGCATTGCTTGCATAGGTTCGATTGTAAGCCGCGTCGTCGCGGTCTCAGCCGCCCAGTGCAGTGATGTTGTCAGCCGCGTCGTCCACCGAAGCGCAGACCTCAGCGGCCGCGGGCACCTTGCTCAGCACAAACCCGCGGTATCACTCCAGAAAAGCGGCGTCGCAAACTGCGACGCCCATCTCTGTGCCGCCAGCGGAGGCTCGAACAGTACGTGCAGCAAATCAGCGCGCTAGTACGCTCCGTCTCTGTTCACTACCGACGGCCACGTTCGCAGCAGAATCTTCGCATCCGTACTCAGCGACCAACTCTGTGCGTACCGCCGGTCCAGTTCAACACGCTGCGAATAGCTCAGCTCACTCCGCCCCGAAACCTGCCACAGCCCGGTGATACCCGGCTTCACTGCGCAATAGTCCCAGAACTGCTCGCCGTATTTCTCTACTTCAGCCGCCACAATCGGCCGCGGCCCTACCAGGCTCATCGTCCCGTTCAGCACATTCCAAAGCTGCGGCAACTCATCCAGGCTTGTCTTGCGCAGGAATCGGCCCACTCGAGTCACTCTTGGATCGCACTTCAGCTTGTGGGTCTCACGCCACTCGGCGCGTGCCTCCGGGCGCTCCACCAGATATCGCTCCAGCACCTCGCCGGAGTTGATGCACATCGTCCGGAACTTCCACATCGTGAAGAACTCGCCATGCCGGCGGATGCGCCGATGCGAGAACAGAACCGGTCCCGGCGAACTCAGCCAAACCGCTGCCGCAATCAGCAGCAATATTGGCAACAGCAATACCGATAGGCAAACCACCAGCACCACATCTGCGCTCCGCTTCACAACCCGGTAGCGGAAGAGGTGCTCAGGACCACTGGCTGGCGGTCGCACCCTCACTGTCGTTGTCGAGGAGGAGCCTACTTCAGGGAGATCAAACGTACTTGTGCCAAACATGGCTGCGTTCGGCTCGTGACTTTGCAGATCCAGCGACATCCAACCCTCATCTGCTGCCCCCGGGCCGCTACGCGCTCTGCACCGTTTTCGCAGACCGCTTTTTCGTTCATGGCTGGAGACTAGGTTCGTCCCAGCCCGTGCAACCCAAGAGCAGCCGGCCCGGTTGGGGGCTTCCTGGCGGTTTCTCTCAGGCTCGCGTTGTTCCCGTAACAAAAACAGGGTAATCAAACGTAAGGGTTAGTTGCCCCCTCAGTGTATCGTCCGGGTTACTAAGTTGCGATAACTTAACTGCTTAGACGGAAGCTTGTCTACAGAGTTGCGGTTCCCAAAATGGGAATCGATTTGCACCCTTGATTCCTCCGCTTCGTCGGGGTGCCCTATCCTCGTCTCATGACCTTACGTGATACCTCCCTGCGCGATGTAAAAATCCTGCAACCTGCACGCCACGGCGACGCTCGTGGCTGGTTCGCCGAATTCTATAACGCGGACACCTTTGCTTCGCTCGGTCTTCCCTCGACCTTTGCCCAGGACAATCAGTCGTTTTCCGCGCGTGGCGTCCTCCGTGGCCTCCACTACCAGCTCGGCCATCCACAGGGAAAGCTCATCCGCGTCCTCTCCGGCCACATCTGGGACGTCGCCGTCGATCTTCGTCGGGACTCGCCCGACTTCGGACGCTGGGCCGCGTTCGACCTCAAGCCCAGCAACGACGAAGGTGAACTCGAACTGCTCTGGATCCCTGAAGGATTTGCTCACGGGTTCCTCGTTCTCTCGGAGACCGCCGAGGTACTCTACAAGACCACTCGCGGATACTACCCTCCGGGCGAGCGCTGCCTGCTTTGGAACGACCCCGAACTCAGCATCCCCTGGCCTCTCGATCAACTCTCCGGTATCGAGGTCTCCGTCTCTGCCAAGGATGCGAAGGGCGCCCTCCTCCGTGACGCTGAACTACCGTGATGAAGAGTACGCAAATTCGTCACAAGCCAGTAACTGGTAAATGACGAAATGTCCGCCACCTTCCACATCTTGAGACGAGCTTCTATCGCATCTCCCGGATCCACCACTCCGCCTCGGCCAGCGAGCCGATCGCCATGTACTCGCCGGGGCAGGGAACCGTCTCTGTCCCTCGCATTAGAAACGCCTTCCGTAGCCCCGCCGCATTTGCAGCCGTCACATCCGAGCACCGGTCGCCCACCATCACCGATTGCGCCAGGTCCAGCCCATGCTCTCGTGCCGCGCGCAGCAGCATACCCGGTCCCGGCTTGCGGTCCTCGTGCTCGCGCCGGTACTCGCCCACTCCATGCTCCGGGTGATACGGGCAGAAGTACACACCATCGACCCTGACCTGTTCCCGCTCGAGCTCCGCACGCATCCACTCCATCAACGAGTGAAAGTCCGCCTCGCTATACATCCCCCGCGCAATGCCTGACTGGTTTGTCACCACGATCAGCTTGTAACCAAGCTCCATCGCCGTTCGGCACAGCGAGAACGCGCCCTCCATCCAGCGCACATCCTCCGGCCGGTACAGATAGCCCACCTCTTCGTTCAGCACGCCATCGCGGTCCAGAAACAGCGCCCGCGACGTGCTCATCCCCACCTAATACACCTTCTCCGCGACAACCCGCCGCAGGTAATCCGCGTAGCTGCTTTTGCCGAGCCTGGCCGCCAGCACCTCCAGCTGCTGCGCGTCAATGTAGCCCAGCCGGTACGCAATCTCTTCCGGAGAAGCCACCTTCAGTCCCTGCCGGTGCTCAATCGTCTGAATGAAGTTGCTCGCATCCAGCAGCGAGTCATGCGTTCCCGTATCCAGCCACGCCATGCCCCGCCCCAGCACCTCCGTGCGCAGTTGCCCGCGCTCCAGGTACCAGCGATTCACGTCCGTAATCTCTAGCTCGCCGCGCGGCGAAGGCTTCAGTTGCTCCGCTACGCCAACGACCTGATTGTCGTAGAAGTAGATTCCCGTCACCGCATAACGCGACTTCGGCTTCGCGGGCTTCTCCTCGAGCGAGATCGCCCTCCGCTGCGCATCGAATTCCACGACGCCATACCGCTCCGGATCATGCACCGGATACGCGAACACGGTCGCGCCCGTCGTGTGCTCCGCAGCGCCCCGGAGAGCATCGGCGAACTCGTGCCCATAAAAAAGATTGTCACCAAGCACCAGGCAGCATCCATCGTTCCCGATGAACTCGCGCCCGATCAGGAACGCCTGCGCCAGCCCATCCGGCGACGGCTGCACCGCATAACGGAAGCGCACGCCCCACTGCTCGCCCGTGCCCAGCAGCGCCTCAAACCGCGGCGTGTCCTGCGGCGTCGAGATCACCAGAATCTCGCGAATCCCCGCCAGCAGCAGCGCCGACAGCGGATAGTAGATCATCGGCTTGTCGTACACCGGCAGCAATTGCTTGCTCACCGTCTGCGTCACCGGATACAGCCGCGTGCCCGACCCGCCCGCGAGAATAATCCCCTTCATCGGCGGGCCTCCGCCGCAACACCAGCGCCCTTCGCCTCGCCGCGCGCACTGTAATTCTGCTCCATCCAGTGTTGATACGCTCCGCTGGTCACATCCTTCACCCACGCGTCATTTGCCAGGTACCACTCGATGGTCTTACGCAGTCCCGTCTCAAACGTCTCCGCGGGCGTCCATCCCAACTCACCCGAGATCTTCCGGGCGTCGATCGCGTACCGCCGGTCATGTCCCGGCCGGTCCTGCACAAACTTGATCTGCTCCGCATACGGTCGCGCGCCCGGGCTCAACTCATCCAGCAGCGCACAGATCGTCCGCACCACATCCAGATTTGCGCGCTGATTATTCCCTCCGACGTTGTACGTCTCGCCCAGCCGTCCCTCGCGCAGCACCCGACGAATCGCCGTGCAGTGGTCGACCACATACAGCCAGTCTCTGACCTGTTGCCCATCGCCATACACCGGCAGCGGCTTGCCCGCCAACGCGTTGCTGATCGTCAGGGGAATCAATTTCTCCGGAAACTGATACGGCCCATAGTTGTTCGAGCAGTTCGTCACCAGCGTCGGCAGCTTATACGTATGCGTCCATGCGCGCACCAGCATATCGCTCGAAGCCTTCGACGCCGCATACGGTGAGTTCGGCGCAAACGGCGTCGTCTCGCTGAACGCCGGATCATCCGGTTCCAGCGTCCCGTACACCTCATCCGTCGACACATGCAGAAACCGGAAGCTCTCCCGTTCCGCACCCGTCAGCGTCTCGTAGAATTTGCGAGCCGCCTGCAGCAACCGAAACGTCCCGTCCACATTCGTCTGCAGAAACGCATCCGGCCCCAGGATCGACCGGTCCACATGGCTCTCCGCCGCAAAGTGCACGACCGCCCGAGGCCTGTGGTCGTGGAAGATCCTCTCCAGCAGCTCCGCATCGCAGATATTGCCATGCACAAACGTGTAGCGCGGATCGTCGGCCACCGAAGCCAAATTCGCCGGATTGCCCGCGTAGGTAAGCGCATCCAGGTTCACCACCGGCGCGCTCTCATTCGCCAGCCAATCCAGCACAAAGTTCGACCCGATGAAGCCGCAGCCACCGGTCACCAGAACAGAAGTCTCAACGCGCAAAAGCTCTCAACCCTTCCCGAGGCCGCGTCCCATCGTCAGCCTCGATTCAGCTTACCGAATCTACGCCGAAGCCGTAGGAGTCCCCACGGCGCGGCTTCTGATCAGTCTCAGGTATTGGTCGCCGAATTGCCTTTATTCCTTCGCGATCACCGCGATCGATGCTGCGCTCAGCGCAAGGTTCCCGACAATCTGCGCAATGCTCAGCGTACGCAGCAGCGTGTTCTTGGGAAGGGCCTGTGGCACGACAATGGTGTCGCCCGGATAAACCGCTGCCTTCGTGACGTCGGTGTACTGCTGGCTCACCACCGATCCATCGGCACGCAGAATGAACATGCGCTTTTTGTCTGACTGCCGGTCCGGCCCGCCGGCCTCGTGCAGGTACACCCCGGCGCGCTTGTCTGGCAGGTAGATGAACGCGTTCGCGCTGTACACCTGTCCTTCCACCGTTACGTTCGAAGGAACGCGCGGCACAATAAAGCGGTCGCCATCCTCCAGCGCGATATCAGGCACGCTGTCGATTCCCGTATCGTTCGGCTTCAGGCTCAGCACGATTCTTCCAATCGGCTGAATCTGCCGCAGCCTTTGCACTGTCGCCCGAATCGCCTGTTGCGCCGCAAGCTGCGCTGCCTGGTCCTGCGCATTCACCGCCTGGTTCGACACGCTCGCCAGTGTCAACTGCGATTCCAGTTGGTCGGCATAGTCATTCAGCCGCTGCTGCTGCAGCCTCCGCGTCGACTCACGCGTGAACTCCGACGCGTACAGGTATGCGTTCGGCGTGAATCCCCCCGCACGGCGTAGCAGACTGCGCAGCGTCTCTCCCGGCTGCACGCTGTACAAGCCCGCCTGCTCGATCTCACCCTCCAGCCGCACATACCGTGTCTGCTGCTCGCTCGGCACGCGAATATCCGCCTTGGAGAAGATCGTCACCACATCGCCCGGCAGCAGTTGCATATCCTGCGACGCGTCGCCGTTCAGCACAATCTTGCCCAGGTTGAATGGGATCAGCGAGGTCGTCAGCGTCTTTTCATCCTGCCGCTCGATCACCGCGTATCCCCAGTCGATGTCTGGTGCGCTCAGCACCACATCGTTCTTTGGCCGGAAGCGGCCCGAGCCTCCCGCCAAAGCCGCGGCCACCGAGTTTCCACCGCCACTCGACGAACCCACAGCGCCATTTCCCGGCTGCTCAGAGGCTCTCGTGCCCAATTGCAGCGAACCCTGGTTCTGCGCTGCCAGAGCAGCAGCTACCCCAGCGTCCGAACCCTCTATCGGCCGGCCCTGCTCGTCATAGAGCTGCGTTTGCCCCAGCGGCAACGGATTCTGCTGATTCGCGTTGCCCTGTCCATTCTGCGTCTGGACTCCTGAAACCTGGCCGGGTGTCAGTAGCTCTCCACTCCCCGCCTGCCGCAGTTGCTGCAACTGCTGTTGACGCAAAATCTCGCTCTGGAGAACCCGCTGCTGCCGCGTCTCAGTCGGCTCCTCGCTCTGGTCCAGTACAAACTGTCCCTGCTGGTTGCGCTTGCGCCAGTAGTCGCGCGTCACCAGCGACTCCCGGTTCGGAATCAGATCGCTCACGCGCATGCCCGGCTTCCACGCATACCGTCCCGGGTTCGCCACGTTACCGCGCAGCGTCACCGCATTGCGGAAACGGTCCACCACCGCGCGCACCGAGAGGATGTCGCCTCCCTGCATCATCTCCGTCTTGCTCTGGTCCAGGTTGATGTTCTCGACGTTGCGGTTCGCATGCTCATACACGCGTTCCAGCAGAACGTCCGCGCCGGACGCGATGCTGTTCTCGCCGCCCGCAAACCCCAGCGCCTGCTCCACGCTGGTCTGGCCCTTCAGCTCATAGATCGCCGAATGATTCACGCTGCCCAGCACCGCCACCTGCGGCCCGGCATACGGAATGAAGATCACATCGCCCGTCGCCAGCGCGATGTCATTCGTCTTGTCGCCGCGCAGCAGCAGGTCATACAGATCGAAGTGGTCGATCGTCTGCCCGTTGCGCTTCACCTGGATGTCGCGCAGCGAACCTGTCGTAGACGGTCCGCCCGAAGCAAACAGCGCATTCAGCAGCGTGCTCAGCGAACTCACCGCGAAACTGCCCGGCCGCCGTGCCTGCCCCACGACAAACACCTGAATCGTGCGCAGCGAACCCATCGACACGTTCAGCGTGAAGTTGCGATAAATGCGTCCAATCTGTTTGTTCAGAAATCCCGGCAGCTCGCCATACGTCAGTCCCGCGACGTGTACAGCGCCAAGTTCAGGAATCTGGATCGATCCATCGCGGTCGACCGTCACTCGCATCTGCCGGTTGATCTGTCCGGACAGTTGCATCACAATCTCGTCGCCCGGACCCAGCACGTAACCCGGTCCCACCGGCACATTCTGGACCGGAGAGAACGTCGTCGGCACGCGCCGAAACAGCGAAACCCCGTAGATCTCCAGCTTCTCTCCCGTCGTGGCTTCCACCATCTGCTGGAAAGGACTCGGTGGCTCGGGCGGCAAGGGCGGCTGATTTTGGCTCGCCTGCAGCTGCCGCTGCTCCTCCTGGCGCATCAGCTGTCCCTGCTCGTCGGTCTGCGGTGTGCCCGTCTGCGAGTTGAACTGACCCAGCAGGCTCGCAATCGTCGAACCCGAAGGGGTCGGGAACGGTTGCGACGAAGGCAACGTCGCCGCGGACGGCTGGTCCAGTATCTGTGCGCGCAGTCCCGTGCCGGCGAGGAAGCCTGCGACAGTAAACCCGTACAGAAAAAGTCGAAAACGAAACGGTTGCTGCCTCGATCGGAACTGATTCACGCCTGGCGTCGTCCCCTTCACGAACCCTTCACGAAGTCAGCTCGCACTGCGGCGGGCCGGCATCTTTCTGCCTACCCTTCCTTCGTCTGGTTACAGTTGCCAGTCTATCTGAAGCCGATACGCGGTTGTCACAGCCGATACATACGGTTGTCACGGAATTATCGCGACCGCCACCGTACATAAAGCGCCGCACCCGCAGCTCCAACCACGCCCAGAATCGCCGTCGGGCACTCCGGCGAATCAACGCAGGAGTCCTGCGCATGCAAAAGCACAGGAACCAGGAACAGCGAGCCTAGCAACGCAATGCGGGAAAGAGTCTTCATGCTGGAGAATCGTGTCGCTGTTCCAAAACGGGACAGACGCGAACTTGAGCCAGCATAGCAGCCACCCCCCACCCCGGCAACAAAACTCACCCACACTCATCACCCTCGACACCCGCCTTGGAGTTTTGAAGGGGCGGGGCTTCAGCCCCGCCATAGACGACTCTCGAATGCAAAGGGGCCTATAGCCCCTGAGGGAATCTCGCCGGGGTGGCCCATTCATCGCGCGCCTTCTGCGCGATGAGTGGGGAACAACGAGGAGTGGGATTACGACCGCCGCATCCTCCGCCTTAGCTCCGCCGTTGCCTCACGATGACACATCAAACACAGTGTCCGCAGATTCTCCAGGTCACACTCCCCGCCACCCTCCGCCACCGGCAGAATATGGTCCGCATCCCACAGCGACCGCCGCGCCGTCACGCTGCGCATCCCCCACATCTCCAGCGCCTCGGCCCTCGCTGGGCCGCGGCTGCGTTTCAGTTGCACGTACGCCTTCACCGTATCCAGCTCGCACTCCGCGCACACGCCCGCATCGCGCAGAAACACCTGGTCGCGCAGATACCCCGGGTCTGATCTCAGCCTCCATTGGTGCACGCAATAATCCGAGCAGAACGTCCGCCGCCGCTTCGCCAGGATCTCCATCAGGCACCACCGGCACAGCGGCCTTCCGTTCGGGCCCAGCGGAAGCGCCTTGCGTTCCACTACGCCCGCGTCGGACAGTCTGCGTCCCGGTCTCTTGCTTTCGAGCTGCCTCACCTCAACAGCGTAGCCGCGCTACCGCACCGTCACGTTCAGACTGGTGCTCTCCGTGATACTCCCGCTCTTTCCTGTAATCGTCACCACGTAGGCGCCGCCCGTCGTAGCCGCGGTTGCTACCGCCGCGCAACTCGGCGATCCCGCGGCCGCCGCGGCCGCCCCGCCGCCGCCGCAGCCCGTCATCACGCTCATCCCCGCCGCAGCCGCCACCACCATCAGCAGCCCGCGCAACTCGCGCCTGAACCCGCGTCGCCCCGCCACCGGCAGCAGCAACACACACAGCCCCGCCAGCGCCAGTCCACTCAGCCGCACATTCGTCGTGCCCCCAGTCGACCCGCATGTCGATCCCGTGTTGTTCGCTCCCGCCTGCGATGTAATCGTCACCACCGTGCTCGCGCTCGGTGCCGCCGCACTCAGCACAAGCGTCGACGGACTCATCGTGCACCCCGGCAGCAGCACGGCCGTCCCCGCCGCCGACACCGAGCAGCTAAGCGACACCATTCCCGTAAACCCGTTCGCCGCCGTCGCAAACACCATCACTGTATTGCCCGTCGTCGCTCCCGCCGTCACGCTCAACGACCCCGGGGTCGTCCCCATCGTGAAGCTCCCCGCACCCCCTGAAGAACCAGACCCAGATCCAGACCCGCCCACCGTCATCGCAGCTGCAATCAGCTTCGCCCCATCCACCGACCCCCAGCCCGTCGACAGATCGAACCCCGCTGCAACTTCATATCCCGCCAGCCCACCCGTCAGCCCCGCAGAAGACGGCGTGCTGTTGTTGCACATCGAAGGCACGCTCACCGAGCAGCCCACCACCCCCGCCGTCGCCTCTGTCACATCATGAAACGCGCTGGGCGCGCTCGCCGCCAGCCCATACAGCAGCGGATTCACATTGCCCGCCGCGCTCCCCGTAGCCGTATTCATCAGCGCGACGATGCCCGCCATACCTGGCGCTGCCGCCGACGTCCCGCCAAACACTTCAAACATCTGCTTACTGCAATCGCCGCCCGCATACGCCAGGCACGCCAGATACCCATCGTGCGTCGCCGAGCTCAGCGCCACATCCGGCACATCGCGCATCGCATCCGCAGGCACACCCGTTCCTGTCTGCCAGCTCGGCTTCGCGATATACGCACTCGCTCCCCCGCCGGTCCCCGCGGCCACATACACCGTCTTGCCACCCGAGCTCGACGTCGGCTCATTCCACGCACCCTCCGGAATGTAGCTCACCGCCGAGCTATCCCCACTCCCGTTCTGCGCGCTCCAATAAGTCCCCGCCGAGCTCGTATCCGCAAACTCCGTCCCACCCACACACGTCACATAGCTGCTTGAGCAGATGTAGTTGATGCTCGCACTCTGCGTCACCGGCAGCGTCGAGCTATCCCCATCGCACCCCGCCGCACCCGAGTCCCCACTCGACACCATCACGCTGATGCCCTCAGCCGCCGCCGCCGAAAACAGCGTGTCCCACACGCTCACGCCCTGCTGCCCCGCATTCGCCTCGCAGTCGCCAAACGAGATGCTCATCACCGGATCCACCAGCGTATTCACCTCATACGCCGCCGCCGTATAAATTCCGCTCACCGTCCGCGAATCCGCACTCACCACCAGGTCCACGCCCACACCCGGCGCCGTCCCCATCACGCGATCCACATCCAGCGTCGCCTCATCCTGATTGCCATCGTTGCTCGTTCCCGGATCGATCCCGCCCGTCGGCACAACAACATTCGGCTGCGCTGTCGGCAGTCCCGTCATGCTCTCGAACTGGCTGATATCCGTCGCTGCGACTCGCGACCGTCCCACAATCGCCACGCGCTGCGCCTTGCCCGCCACCGTCGCGCCCGTATTCCCGCCGCTGTACACCGACCCCAGGTCATAGATCGTCGCAAAATCATTCGGCGTCAAAAAGTGCTGCCCGCTCGTCGCCGTCAACTGCGGCTGCGCCTGTCAGTCCGGCACCACTCACCTGCGCCGTCATTTTGCCCTGCACCACCGTCGCAATGCTCTGCGGATGCAGCGTGCTCTGCGACAACCCATGCACGCCCGCAATCACCGCCTGCAACGCCGTCGGCACGCTCGGCTCGTCCGTCGCCGAAAGCCGCGTCTCTCGCCCCACACGAAACTCCGCAAAGTTCGTGCGGAACGCTCCACTCACCGCCGCCACGCTGCCCGTCACATCCAGCAACACGCCATTCGGCTCCACGCGCGTCACGGTCAGCCCCTCTTGCTCGAGCCAGCTCTCCACCGCCTGCAAATCCGCCGATGCCAATCCGAACATGTTGCCGACCTGCGCCGGCGTCAGCCACTGGTGATACAGCGCCGACCCCGGCGTCTGCTGCTCGGCCAGCAATTGTTCAAACGCCGCCTGCGTCGCAGCATCGCGCTTCAGCACCACCGTCACGTTCAGCGAAGCACTCGCCGGCACCGTCGCAGCGGCCGTATTCTCCGCGCGAACCCACCCCGGCAGCTGCCCGCCCAGCCGCACCTTCGCACTGAAATCAGGATTCGCCGCTACCCGCCGCGCCGGCTTCGGACGCAACTGCGCCAATGCTGCCGAAGCCGAATCAGATTGTGCCTGAGAGGAAGTTGTTGCCAGGACTGCGGCGGCTGCAAGCAAAAGCACGCCAAAGCTCCTGAAGGGGCCGAAGAAATTGAGTCGCAAGCGGGGGTCTCGACTTCAGATCTGATTTGTGGGCGTGGACGGCGCTTACGCGCTTAGACGTTGGGTCCCACATAAGTGTAACCGTATGCGACCTTTGGGTAGGTCAGCCACATTACTTGGGGGAGGATTAAGGTTACTTCCGGGTGAGCATCCCTCCCAGTTGCCTTCCAGCCGATCCTGCTCCGCCACAACCCCCGTGGCGGTCCTTCGCGTTCCTTTGCGCCCTTAGCGTCAGAGCTTTTGTCCCTAACCAGCTATCCTGAACCTCGGAGAGAGACCTTATGTCGCGAACCGAATCCACCATGGTGCAGCTCGGCACCATCGCCCCCGCCTTCGAGCTCACCGACGTCCTCACCGGCCGCGCCATGTCCCGCGACGACGTCTTCGCCCTCACCTGGGACGACAACCTCTCCGACGCCGCCAACACCGCCGTCACCGGAGGCCCCGCGCAAAAGCACGGCCTCCTCGTCATGTTCCTCTGCGTCCACTGCCCCTACGTCAAGCACCTCGAGCAGGAGATCGCCAACATCGCCCGCGATTACGCCGGCAAGATCGCCTTCTGCGCCATCATGTCCAACGACGTCGCCTCTTATCCCGACGACTCCCCCGACAACATGCGCGCCCAGGCCAAACGCCTCGGCTGGAACTTCCCCTACCTCTACGACGAGACCCAGGAGGTCGCCCGCAGCTACTCTGCCGCCTGCACCCCGGACATCTTCCTCTTCAACGGCGCCATGGAACTCGTCTACCGCGGCCAACTCGACGACTCCCGCCCCCGCCGCGGCGACTCCGGCAACGACATCCCCGTCACCGGCAAAGACCTCCGCTCCGCCCTCGACGCCGTCATCGCCGGCAAGCGCCCCGACCCCAACCAGCGCGCCTCCATCGGCTGCAACATCAAGTGGCGCGAAAGCTAACGATCCGCCCGCACTTATCGCTCATAAGTTCGCAATAACTCCCAAATATTTGTTGAACTTGCAACGCCTCTCGTTTACGCTGTGGCTGCCTTTTCGGAGACTCCATGCGTCGACGGCTAGCCGTTTCAGCGCTCCTGCTCTTCGCCGGCGCACTTACAGCGCCCATTGCCCTCGCGCAAGCCGTCACGCCTCTGCCCGAGTCCGGCAATGCAGAACCCAACCTTCTCGCCTGGTCGCAGGATCTCGAAGCGAACCTGGTCGCCGAAAAGTTCGACGACCTCGATCAGATCGCCAACCAGCTTCGCCGCGACAAGACTCGCCTGCGCGGCGGCGACTGGAAGCTCGCAGTCTTCTACAACGTTCTCGACCGGCCCCTGCTCGACGACAAGGACAGCGTCGATCATCTCGAGCACCTGCGCCACTGGATGACCGCGCGCCCCGAGTCCATCACCGCCCGCATCGCTCTCGCCCGCAGCCTGCACCGCTGGGCCTGGGTTGCGCGCGGCAACGGCTTTGCGAACACCGTCACTCCGGAAATGGCGAAGCTCTTCAACGAACGCTCGCAGGAGAGCCTCCTCGTGCTCGAGGGCTCCGAGAAACTCGGCACCATGGACCCGGAGTGGTTTCTCCAGATGATGGCCGCCGGTGTCGCCCTCGGTTGGGACAACGCGCGCATGAAGAGCATCTTCGATCGCGGCGTCGCCTTTGAGCCCGGCTTCTTCTACCTCTACAACAACTACGCGAACTACCTCCTGCCCAAGTGGTACGGCAAACCGGGTGACTCCTCTGCCTTTGCGAAAGCTTCGGCCGACCGCGTCGGAGGCGATGACGGCGACATCCTCTATTTCCGCATCGCAACCGTCATGGTCAATCGCAGCAACGGCAACTTCCCGGTCGAAGAGCTCGACTGGCACCGCATCCTGCACGGCTACACCATGCTCAACCAGACCTACGGGACCACGAACCCGCACGTGAATCAGCTCGCCTTCATGGCGTACAAGTTCGGTGACCGCGAAGTGGCCCAACAGCAGTTCGCCCTCATCGGCAACCACTGGGCTGAGGGTGTCTGGCGCGACAAAATGTTCTTCGATCGCGTCCGCGACTGGTCCTCCCACCGAACCGCGTGGCCCTCGAAC
Source organism: uncultured Acidobacteriaceae bacterium (assembly GCA_963729675.1). GTDB lineage: Bacteria > Acidobacteriota > Terriglobia > Terriglobales > Acidobacteriaceae > Granulicella. Next base: position 32,723 of record CAVSOV010000018.1, on the reverse strand, counting down.
AACCCCGCAACCTCCGAATAGCGCTGCGAGCCCTGAATAGAGATACACGGACGCTCCGTCATTGCGGCCGTGGCGGCGCTTCGCGTTCCTTCGCGCCCTTTGCGTCAAAGTTTTCCCCGCCTCCGCTATCCTGAACAACACATGGACCCTGTCCTCGAACAACTGAAGAACGGCGTGCGCCGCTTCCGCTCCGAGATCTACCCCGCGCAGGCCGAAGTCTTCGCGCAGGCCGCCGCCGAGCCGCAGCGCCCCCACACCCTCTTCATCACCTGCGCCGACTCCCGCATCGACCCCAACGCCATCACCGCCACCGGCCCCGGCGAGGTCTTCGTCACCCGCAACATCGGCAACATGGTTCCGGCCTACGGAGAAATGCTCGGCGGCGTCTCCGCCGTCATCGAGTACGCCGTCGCCGCCCTCGGCGTCCGCCACATCGCCCTCTGCGGCCACACCGACTGCGGCGCCATGAAGGCCCTCCTCGACCCCTCCTCCATTGCCAAGATGCCCAGCGTCCGCAACTGGCTTAAGAACGCGCAGACCGCCCTCGCCGTCGCCAACACCCTCCACGAAAACGACATCCCAACGCCGGGGCAAGCTCACTCAGAACGTCCGCTGATCGACGTCCTCACCGAGCAGAACGTCCTCCTCCAGCTCCAGCACCTCCGCACCCACCCTTCAGTGGCAACGGCCGTGACTCTCGGCAACCTCACCCTCTCCGGCTGGATCTACGACATCGCCAACGGCCAGGTCTCCATCGCCGAAAACAACGACCTCACCTTCACCCCCCTCACGTAAGGTCAGTCCACTAAAACGACCGGTCATCCGTCCGCCCACACATGCCGTCATCCTGAGCCGTAGGCGAAGGATCTCTGTATTTCGCTCGTCCCCGCGAAAGGGTGGAGTGGTGCCGGGTGCCCCATCCTCGGCTTCCGAAGGAAGACAGGGTGGGGTATCGCGCGTGGTAGCGCGCGAGAAGTCGCACATCTTAGCCACTTCATCGTTGCGGTCCAGACTCCCGGCCGTCATCCTGAGCGAAGTTCGGCGCACCGCGCCGAACGCAGTCGAAGGACCCCGATACCATCGACATCACCTCAACCGCTCAACCCTTTTCCAGCACGAACCGGGTGGGGTATCGCGCGTGGCAGCGCGCGAGAAAACGCACCACTTTAGTCACAGAATTTTCCCGAAGCTCCCACCCAATCCTGCATTACTCTGGCTCGCGTGAATCCCCACCGCATTTCCTTTGCGCGAACGTTTCGATCCTCGCCTTTTTGCTGTCGTACCTCATCATCGCCGTCACAGCCACGATGGCCTACGGGCACCTTCGCCACGTCTCACAACATGGGCGAGGCGTCAGATTTCACTCTCACCGCTATGACTTCGTCATCCAACCGAAGAACTTTCTCCTCACCTCAATCTTTGCCTCCGCAGAAATAACCTCGCACACCATCCAGGCTCTCAACATGCCCGGATTCATTGTTGAAGTTCCTACTGAGCACACAAGCAGCGGACTAATAACCCAGGCTCACCCGATGAGCTTCAACCAATGGCGAGCTCTGGTTCTGCCTGTCTGCTGTCTGCCTTTCTGGTGGCTCGCAGGCATTGGTATCGACGCTCTCACGACGAGGCATCGTCAACCGTGGTGGGTCTTGCTGCTTGGTTCAATCGTTTGGGTCCTCGCCGGCGTCATTGAAACAGGCCTTTGGTTTGGAATCTCCAAATCCGATCGAAACGGCCTCGTCTTTCCCTATGTGGGACTCGCAATCTGGTTCGCTCTCCTCAGCGCCTTCCCGATCACTTGGGTGAAGCAGGCGATTACTTGGCGCCGAACGAGAATAAACCTCCGCGCTCGCCTGTCCGCCGAGCTGCGATAACGTCGGAGACCAGTGCAACTCCATCAAGTCGGAAGCCTAGCCCCGCTTCGTCGCATCCGACCCATGCTGCTTCACCATCTTGTTGTAGATCCCCAACAGCAGAAACGGCGCCACCCACTGTCCCACAAACAGCGATGCATGTTCCTTCCTGAACGCCTGGCACGCTACCGACGCCCCAATCGCCGCGATCGCCAGTGCCAGAAACGCGCTCGACGGCGCCTTCGAGGTGTACTTCTCAATCGCCGATGTGACCTGATCTTCCTGTGACTCGCCTGCCTGTACGCGGTAATCCGTCATTCTCATCTCCCAGGGCGTTGTGCCTCTCCTTCACAGATGCGGCCATCAACACCCTCCCTTTCGCCCCACCAACGCTTCCGCCAGTTCTTCTCGCCCCATCACCGTACATTTCCAGGGCATGAGGCTGACCCGATCATCGCCCCTCAAGCACGTTGCAAACTACTCAAAATAAAACGATTGCACCGGCCCCCCGAGCCGATCGCGCTGATACTCCACAGTGAATCCCAAACCACTGATTCCAGATACTTTACACACAAGTCATCTGGAATCAGGACTTTGCCACTAAGGTCCACCCTCAACCCCAATGCTCTGAAGACTTTGCGCAAATTTACCCAGGGAGGGGGTACCCCGAATTGACATCCAAACGCCTCACCCTTAGCCTAAGAGCTTAGTGAGCCTTCGCCAGCACCATCACGGACACCACCATCACGCGCATCGCGCGACGGCGGCTGTCCTGAATACGGCAAAGTAAACGCCCCACAGGATTCGGAACCCAGCCCGCCACCGCGCTCCGCGAGCGGGCTTTTTGCTGCGCGGGCGCCCACTCCCTCACAATCACTTAAGGACTCTATGACGACCGCGCCACAACCCACACTCGACTTCGCCAAGGCCGGCGGCCTTATCGCCGGCATCGTCCAGGACGCAAAAACCGGCCAGGTCCTCATGCTCGGCTTCCTCAACGACGTCAGCTATAGAAAGACCATGGAAACGGGCTTCGTGACCTTCTGGTCACGCTCCCGCAACAAACTCTGGATGAAAGGCGAGACCAGCGGCAATCGTCTCCGCGTCATCTCGGCCTCCACGGACTGCGACAACGACGCTCTCCTCTTCCGCGTTGAGGTCGAAGGCGACGGCCTTGTCTGCCACGAAGGCACCGTAAGCTGCTTCACGAAACCCATTGAGCTGAAGGCTCTGCCCATCCTCGAGGAGACAAAGTAATGGCTGCCAATAAGCTCAAGCTCGGAATCCCCAAAGGCAGCCTGCAGGACGCCACTCTCGCCCTTTTCGCCCGCGCCGGCTGGAACATCTACGCCAACGGCCGCAGCTACTTCCCCTCCATCGACGACGCCGAGATCGAGTGCATGCTCGTCCGCGCGCAGGAGATGGCCCGCTACGTAGAGCACGGCGCCCTCGACGCCGGCCTCACCGGCAACGACTGGGTCCTCGAGAACCAGTCCGACGTCCAGCGCGTGACCTCGCTCACCTACTCCAAGCAGTCCCGCACCCCCGTCCGCTGGGTGCTCGCTGTCCCCGAAGACTCCCCCTTCCAGAAACCCGAGGACCTCGCTGGCAAGACCATCGCCACCGAACTCGTCGAGTTCACCAAGCGTTACTTCGCCGAGCGCAAGATCCCGGTCACCGTCGAGTTCTCCTGGGGTGCCACCGAGGTCAAGCCCCCCACCCTCGCCGACGCCATCGTCGAGGTCACCGAGACCGGCAGCTCGCTGCGCGCGAATCGCCTGCGTATCATCGAAACCCTCATGGAGTCCGAGACGCAGCTCATCGCCAACAAGAAGGCGTGGTCGGATCCGTGGAAGCGTTCTAAGATTGAAACCCTCGCGCTGATGCTCAAGGGCGCGATGGCCGCGCAGAATCAGGTCGGTCTCATGCTCAACGTCGAGAAGAAGAACCTCGACGCAATTCTCAACGTTCTCCCCGCGCTCAACTCGCCCACGGTCTCGCACCTGCGCGATGAGAACTGGGTCGCCGTGAACACCATCCTCGAGCAGTCCGTCGTCCGCGACGTCATCCCCCGTCTCAAGGCCGCCGGCGGCACCGGCATCGTCGAGTACCCGCTCAGCAAAGTGGTTCTGTAGCAAGTTGTAAGGAGTAGCAACATGAAGATCTCCAGCATCATCATCCTCGCGCTCTTTCTGGCGTTCATCATCTGGCGCGTCACCGCGTTCCTGATCGAGCGCCAGCGCCAGAAGAAGGCCGACCGCGAAGGCGTCGTCGTCTACGCAACCTTCGTCTCGTCGGAGCCCATCAAGTTCTTCGGGCGGCCGCAGACTGACGTCGAGAAGATCACGCTGCGCGTGCAGGAGCCCGGCAGCACCGAGGCGCGCGAGGTGGTCATCAAGTCACGAACGCAACCCGGCCAGCGCATGAGCGCGGGCATGCGCGTGCCTGTCGTCCTCGACCCGAAGAACCCGAAGCGCGTGTACCCAGCTTCCGAAGAGGCCGCCAAGCGCGCGGTCGCTACGGGCTCGCGCCTTGAGCGCCGCGTAATGCAGCAGCAGATGCGCAAGCCCGGACGCGGCGTCCCGCAACAACCCTCCGGGTACCAGCCGCCGCAGTCCACGCTGCGCCCGCGCCGCTAACTCAACGAATCGCAACAAGGAAATGCATTGAAGATTCTCAAGACATTCGGCGAGAACGCGAAGACGACCGAGGTGGTCATTCGCCAGCTCGAAGCACGCGGCGCGACCAACACCGCGAAAGTGGACGCGACCGTGCGCGAGATTCTTGGCGCTGTGCGCGACCGTGGAGACGCCGCGCTCCGCGAGTACGCTGCACGCTTCGACTCACTCCCCGCAGATCAATCGCTGCTCGTCTCCAAGCAGGAGATGCAGCATGCGTGGGAGTCGACGAGTGAGGAACTGCGCGCCGCCATGCGACTCGCGCAGGCCAACATCCGCACCTTCGCCGAGCGTCAGCTTCCGCACGCGTGGAGCTTTAGGCCCACCGAAGGCATGGAGGTCGGCCAGATCATCCGCCCGCTCGGCTCCGTAGGTTGTTACGTTCCCGGCGGCCGTTATCCATTGCCGTCTACGCTGCTGATGACCGCCACCCCCGCCCAGGTCGCAGGCGTCGAGCGCATTGTTATCTGTTCGCCGAAGCCGGCGCAGGAGACGCTGGCCGCAGCCTATCTCTGCGGCATTACTTGCTTCTACCGCATCGGTGGAGCGCAGGCAATTGCCGCACTGGCATATGGCACGGAGACCATTGAGCCTGTCGATAAGATCGTCGGGCCAGGCAATCTCTACGTCACTGCAGCGAAGGCGATCGTCTCCTCCGAGACGGGCATCGACATGCCCGCGGGCCCGACAGAAATCGTCGTCACGAGTGAGGCCGGTGACCCGAACGGTATCGCCGCAGACCTCGTCGCACAGGCCGAGCACGACCCAGAGGCGCTAGCGATCTTCATCACCTCGAAGCCCGACCTCGCGGAAGAAGTTGTGCTCGAGGCCAAGCGGTTGGCCGAAGACAATCCGATCGCGCATCAGTCGCTGAACGCGCATGCGGTAGCGTTCGTTACAGCAAATGCCGAAGAAGCGCACGCGCTCACGAATCGTCTCGCGCCCGAGCACCTCACGATCGACGCGGGCGCCGATCTGCGCTGGGTGAAGAACGCAGGCTCCGTCTTCGTTGGTCATCACACGCCACAGTCCATGGGCGACTACATTTCCGGACCGAACCATGTTCTACCCACGGGCCGCAACGGACGCATTCGCGGCGGCCTCAGCGTGTTCGACTTTGTGAAGGTCATCACCGTGCAGCAGTACACCCGCGAAGCCCTTCGCGAGGTCGGCCCTCACACCATCGCACTTGCTGAAGCCGAAGGCCTGAAGGCGCACGCCGAAAGCGTTCGCGTAAGAATGCGCGACCGACAGTGATGAAAGAAGGGTGAAGAGTGGATAAGGCGGCGACGCTTGTGAACGAACTCGACAGCAACTCCACGGCGCTGCCGCAGCCACGCGAGCGCGTGCTTGCAATGCCGGAGTATCATCCGCCGCTCGCCGGCCGCAGCGCGCTGCGCCTCGACTTCAACGAGAACACCTTCGCGCCAAGCCCACGCGTCTTCGCAAAGCTGCAACAACTCACCGCAGAAGGGCTGACGGTCTATCCGGAGCGCGAACCAGTTGAGCGCATCGTCGCGCAGCATCTCGGTGTGGAATCCAACCAGGTGATCCTCACCAACGGCGTTGACGAGGCGATTCACCTGATGGCCTGCGCCTTCCTCGATGAAGGCGATGAGGCGCTGATCTGCACCCCGACCTTCTTCATGTACGACGTCTCGATCGGCATGATGACCTCGGGCCTCATCAAGGTTCAGACCGACGACTCATTGGAATTTCCGTTCGAGCGATTCCTCGCTGCGATTACGCCGCGTACGAAGCTCATCATCGTTGCCTCGCCAAATAATCCAACGGGCGCAACCGTAAGCCGCGAGCATCTGCTCGCTATCGCCGCAGCTGCCCCACAGGCCGTGCTGATGGTCGACGAGGCGTACTTCCATTTCTTCGGCGACACTCTTCTGCCGGACATCGCGAGAGTGCCCAATCTCGTTGTTGCGCGCACGTTTTCGAAGGCCTACGGTCTTGCGAGTCTTCGCATCGGCGCGCTGTTCGCGAACGCCCGGCTCATTGGCTTTCTTCGCAAGGTCAGTTCGCCGTACAACGTCAACGGTGTCGCGCTCGCAGTGCTGCCTGAGGCGCTTGCTGATGCGGAATATCTCAACTGGTACGGCACGCAAGTGCACCAGGGCCGTGATCGCGTCTTCGCGGCGCTGCGGGAGCTCAATGTCCGCACATGGCCGAGCGCGGCGAACTTCGTGCTGATGGACATTGGCCCGCGCCACAAGGAGTTCTGCACACGCATGCGGGAACGCGGGGTGCTGCTGCGTGATCGCTCTGCGGATCCGGGGTGCGACGGTTATGTGCGCATTACGGTTGGTGTGGAAGAGCACGTCACGCGGGGCATTGAGGCGCTGCGCACTGTACTCGCCGAGATGAAGTGGACGCGCGCCGAGTCGCGGCGTCCGGCAGCCACATCCACTGAGGAACGGGAGTTCGAATAAAGTGCGACGCCGCAGCAAAGCTCTTGTGATCGCTCCGCTCATCCCGCTGCTCGGGATTGTAGGATTTCTTGGCGTTGACCGGTTGCAACACACGCGTTACCTTGTGCCATTCGTGGTTGTGTGGTGCATGTTATTTGCTGCTCTTTTCATCTACATCGCCGCGCGGACTCTGGAAGCACGTCGCGTTCGCGGGCGATAGGAGGAAGCATGAGTGACATTGTTCAAGAGGTCGGCGTTTCGCCCCAGCCCATGAACGCGGCGCGTGTGGCGACGATTGAGCGCAACACGCTGGAGACGAAGATCTCGCTGCGTCTGAATGTTGATGGAACCGGACAGTACAACGTCTCGACTGGAATTCGATTCTTCGACCACATGCTGGAGAGCTTTGCGCGCCATGGCGGATTTGATCTCGAGTTGAAATGTGTCGGCGATCTCGATGTCGATCAGCATCACACGGTTGAGGATGTCGGCATCGCGCTGGGTGAGGCGTTCGCGGAGGCGCTCGGCGACAAGCGCGGCATTCTGCGCGCGGGCTACTTCGTGATGGCGATGGACGAGACGCTTGCGGTGTGCGCGGTTGATCTTTCGGGGCGTGTGGCGTGCGTGGTCGATGACCAGGTGGATGTACCTGTTGTCGGCGATTTGCAGAGCGAGCTTGTCACGGACTTCTTCGATGGCTTCGCGCGCGGATCGAAAGCGAACGTGCACGTAAAGACGATGTACGGACGCTCGAATCATCACAAGATTGAGGCGATCTTCAAGGCGTTTGCGCGGGCGATGCGTGGTGCGTGCTCTCGCGACGAGCGCATGCGCGATCTGCTGCCGAGTACGAAGGGATTGCTATGAGTATTGAGCTTTCTAAAGAAGCGCGCGCAGACGCGATCGCTTCGATTCAGCAGTACTTTGAGCGCAATCTGCCGGAACCTATTGGGGAGATGCCTGCTGGTTTGTTGCTGAGCTTCTTTCTTGAGGAGATCGGGCCTGCGATCTACAACAAGGCCATTGCTGATGCGCAGGCGCGGCTCGCTGTGCGTGTTGCTGATCTTTCCGGCGAACTCTACGTGGATGAGTTTCAATACTGGCCACGAGTTGATGCGAAGCGAGCGCGCCGATGATCGCGGTGATTGATTACAAAGCGGGGAATCTCACCAGTGTCGTGAAGGCGCTGCGGTACCTTGGCGCGCAGGATATTGTCGTCACGCAATCGCCGGAAGATGTGATGCGGGCGGACAAGATTGTTCTTCCAGGTGTCGGACACTTCCAGGCGACGAAGCTGCTGAATGATCTGTGCTTGACGAAGGCGACGCGTGAGGCTGCAGCGAAGGGTACGCCGTTTCTCGGCATCTGCGTTGGGCTGCAGTGGCTGTATGAGGGTTCGACGGAGGCGCCCGAGACGCCGGGGCTCGCGCACTTTGCGGGTGCGTGCGAGCGGTTTCCCGCGAACTTTCAACGGCGAGGAATTGAAGTCGCCGCACGTTGGATGGAACTCGCTCGAGAATATTCGGCCGGATTCGCGGCTGCTCGCGGGCATTGCGCCGGGAAGTTTTGTGTACTACACGCACTCGTGGCGCGCGCCGGTCTCGGCGGACACGCGCGGCGACGACGAACTACGGTGGGCTCGTTCACAGCAGCCGTTGAGCGCGACAACGTGATGGGCGTGCAGTTTCATCCGGAGAAGTCCGCTGAGACGGGACTGCGCGTGCTGAAGAACTTTCTCGCGCTGTAGCATCAGTTGGAGAGGTATTCGTGCTGACCAAGCGGATTATTGCCTGCCTGGACGTGCGCGCGGGACGCGTCGTCAAGGGGATTCAGTTCGTGGACATCGTTGACGCGGGTGATCCGGCGGAGCTGGCGCATCGCCATGCGGCCGCGGGCGCGGATGAGATTGTGCTGCTCGATATCACGGCGACGCATGAGGGACGTGGAACGCTGCTCGATACAGTGAAGCGCACGGCGGCGAACCTGTTTGTGCCGTTCACTGTTGGTGGTGGGATTCGCTCCGCCGAAGAGGCGGCGGCGGTCTTCGATGCGGGAGCGGACAAGGTTTCGATCAACTCGGCGGCAATTGCCCGGCCGGACCTGATTGGCGAGATTGGGTCGAGCTTCGGAGCGCAGGCGGTGATTGTTGCGATCGATGCGCGGCGTGCGAAGGGTTCGAGCGATCCTGTCGGCGAGGCTGAGGTTTATGTTTCCGGTGGGCGCAAGCCGACGGGGCGGCGTGTTATCGAGTGGGCGCGCGAGGCCGAACAGCGTGGCGCCGGCGAAATTCTATTGACATCAATGGATTGCGACGGAACCCGTGATGGCTTTGACTGCGAGCTGACGCGGCGCGTCTCCGAGGCCGTGCAGATTCCGGTGATTGCCTCGGGTGGTGCGGGCAATGCCCAACACTTCGCAGAGGTCTTCAAGGCCGGCAAGGCCGATGCTGCGCTCGCCGCTTCGATATTTCACTTTGGCATCACCGACTCTCGTGCGCTCAAGGCCGAGGTTGCGGCCGCCGGTGTTCCAATGAGATTGCCATGCTGATTCCTTCGATTGACCTTATGGGCGGCAAGATCGTCCAGCTTGTTCAGGGCGAGAAGCTGAAGCTCTCGTTCGATGACTTTGATTACTGGATCGAGCGTTTCTCGAAGTACCCGCTGGTGCAGCTCATCGATCTCGACGCTGCGATGCGGCAGGGGTCCAATCGTGAGCTGATCACGATGATCTGCAAGCGCCTGCCGTGCCAGGTTGGTGGCGGCATCCGCACGGCCGCCGATGGCAAGAGGTTACTGAATGCCGGGGCGAAGCGTGTCATCTACGGCTCATCGCTGTTTGGGGCCGAGCCCGAACAAGACCCGAATGCGCTCGAGTTCGCCGATGGCGATAAGGAGTTCGCGCTCATCACGCCGCGCAAGCACAGGCTGATTCGGCTCGAGTTTGCCGCAGATCTGAAGAAGCAGTTGGGTGAGGATGCGCTCTGCTTCTCTGTGGACACGAAGGATGGTCGCGTTGCGGTGCGCGGATGGAAGGACTCGGTCGACCTGACGCCCGAGGAGGCGATCACGTGGCTTGAGGATTCCTGCGCGGCGTTCCTGTACACGCACGTGGACACCGAGGGCACAATGCAGGGCTTCCCGATGCACGTGGCGGCGACGCTGCGCTCGACGACGGCGAAGCAGCTGATCGTCGCCGGCGGTATCAAGGAACGCAAGGAGATCGATGAGCTCGACGCGATGGGCGTGGATGCTGTGGCTGGGATGGCTGTCTACTCGGGCGCTATCGACGCGTAGCTACTCGATGCTGCCGCCGCCTTCGCTGTCACCCGGGACCGCGTAGTAGCCCTTGCGCGCCTGCACCTTCAGGCCTTTGCCACAGTCGAGCTGGATCTTGCGGAAGGTGCCGTCGGCGTTCTTGTTGGTGGGCGTGTAGCTGAGCAGATACTGCGTACGGAGCTCGTCCTGAATCTGGTCGAAGGCGTCCTCAAGCTTGCGTCCGCTGTTGCCGACGTTGATGACGCGGCCACCGGTCTGCTCGGCGAGTTGCGACATTGCGCTGGAGCCCATGTAGATCTCGCCGTAGGCGAGATACTGCTCGCGGTCGGCGATGAGGATCGGGTAGACGATGACGTTGGCCTTCTGTGCGGCTTCGATCGCGTCTTTGATTTTTAACTGTGAGCCTTCGTCCTGGCCGTCGGTAAGGATGACGACGATCTTGCGGCCGGTCTGCGACTGCAGCTTATCGTGCGCGGCGAGGTAGATGGCGTCATAGAGCAGCGTGCCGCGCGGATTGCTGGTGGGGAAGGGACCGCCGCCGATGCCGGGAACGCCCGCGGAAGAACTCGCGGTGTTGATGCTGGCTTTGTTGATGGCGCGCGCGAGTTCACGCGGCGAGTCGGTGAAGTCCGAGAGCAGGTCGACGTTGACGTCAAAGGAGATAAGGAAGGCCTCGTCCTTCGGCGTCAGCACCTCGCGCAGAAAGCGCGAGCCGGAGTCCTGCTCGAGCGGCAGGACGTTGGTCTGACTTCCGCTGGTGTCCAGCAGGATGCCGATGGTCAGAGGCAGGTTCTTCTCCTGCGTCAGGCGCTTGATGACCTGGGGATTGTGGTCCTCGGCAACCTGACAGTCGTCCTTGCGCAGGCTGGTGATGAAGCCGTTCTTGTCGCGTGCGGAGAAGTAAACGTTGACCAGGTTGACGTTCACCTTCAGCGTGGGTGCGTCGGGGCCCATCGGCTCGGGGGCAGCGGCCGGTGCCTTGCTGGGCGGCGGCGGAGCGTCGGGCGAGGGGGCATCCTGGGCGCAAAGGTGCGCGGCCGGCCAAAGGAGCACCAGCGACAGGACTGCGAGACGGCGCAGAGACACGGAGGGCATACCCCTATTAGACGCCCAAGCCGCGCGGTTCGGCGACATAGATGTCTAACTCGCGGCCGGGATGGGTCGCAAGCCAGTGCAACAACCGGTATTGGCCGGGGCGTCTGAGGAGAACAGGGCGCAGGAGTGCACCCAAACGGCGCGGCTGGTAGTCTCAATAGGCAGCATTCGCGCAAAAGGACCGGCTGGCAGAAGTCTGGGCTACGTGCGCGAGAGAAGGGGAAGGGCAACGGATGGTGTTCGGACGGCTGAGTATCGGGGCAGGTGTGCTGGCAGTAACGCTGGCAGGAGCAGGTCCCGCGGGGATTGGGCAGCAGGCGCCCTCGCAGAACACCACCCAGACGGCTCAGCAGCAGAGCATGCCCAACGCGCCGTCGGCGTCGATTCCCAACGCTCCCGCGCCGCAGGGGCTTTCGAACCTCAACACGATTACGCCGCCGGCGCCGATGGCTCCCGAGCCTCCGCGTTCCGGAGAGTCGAATCCTGACGCGGCTGACGCAAGAGACAACGGCGGGGTGACGCCGACCAACAAGCTGCCATCCACGGCGTCCGGTCAGCAGACTGGTGCGCAGGAACCGGCGCCGGTGATTCCCGCGCCCGGCCAGGCAGCGCAGGCCGCCTACACCATGGGGACGGTGCACGTTGACTTCGTGCAGATTCCGTTCACGGTGAAGGATTCGAAGGGCCATTTTGTGCCGGACCTGACCTGGCGCGACGTTCGCATCTATGAGAACGGCCTGCGCCAGCAGATGCGCTACTGGAGTCCCGATCCGTTTCCTCTGTCCGTGGCGTTTGTCATCGATCAGAGCGTGACGCAGGACACGATGGACAAGATCAACTCCTCGCTGAGCGCGCTGCAGGGCGCGTTTGCGCCGTACGATGAGGTCGCCGTCTATACCTACAACAATGGCGTGACGGAGCAGACGACCTACACCGCTGCGCAGAGCAACCGGCTGGGCGTGATCCTTGAGAGGTCCAAGGGCCAGGGGCGTGAGACGTTCATGGGCTGGGGCGGACCGCTGTCGCAGACGACGACCAAGAACAATCAGCAGGTCGATCCGAACACCGCTCCCATCCGCAACCAGCAGAGCATGACTCCGATACTCCCCAAGGAGTACCACCTGCTCTACGACGCGCTGTTTACCGCGGCGCAGTCGCTCGCAAATGTAGATGTCAAGCGGCGCCGGGTGCTGTACGTTATCTCGGACGGCAAGGAGTACGGCTCCAAGGTCAAGGAGAAGGAACTGATCAAGTACCTTCAGACGAACAAGATCTCGGTGTATGCGACGCTGGTCGGTGACGCGAGCCTTCCCGGGATGGGCTTCCTCGACCGCATCCATCTTCCTCTGACGATGCGTGATGATGCTCTGCCGCGCATCGCCGCGGCGACCGGCGGCCAGTGTGATCCGGAGTTTCGTCCGCGCGGCATCGAGAACAGTTTTGCAGACATCACGGCGACGGTTCGCACGCTCTACACCGTTGGCTACTACACGCATGAGAACCCGCTGGACGGCAGGTTCCGCCACGTGGAGATTCGCGTGATGCGTCCGGGCCTTACGGTTATTGCGCCGGACGGCTACTATCCGACTCCGCGCAACGTGCACCAGGCGCAGCCGGTGGCCGGGGCTGACCAGACGCCGCATCCGGATAACGAGCCCGCACCGCCGCCGACCAACCCGCCATCCGCCACGAAGCCGTGACCGCTGCGTTCGCGCTGACGCCGGCGCTGTCCGCGAATATCCTGCTTGCACTCGCCGCCGCCGCCTCATGGGGCGGCGGTGACTTCTCTGGCGGCATGGGCGTGAAGGCCGCGGGCGGAACGACGGCCGGAGCGCTGCGCGTCGTGCTGATCGCGCATGCCTCGAGCCTCGCGGTTCTGCTGGCAATCCTCGGTCTTCAACACGCGCCGTTGCCGCATGGAGCGCCGCTTGCCTGGGGGCTCGTCGCCGGAGTGACGGCGGGCATCTCGCTCACGGCGTTCTACATTGCTCTCGCGCGTGGAGCTATGGGAGGCTCCGCGGCGCTCAGCGGGTTGGTGGCGGCGGCGATTCCGGCAGCGGTCTCGAGCGTCCTTGAGGGCATTCCGGCGCCGTTGCGCATCGCAGGCTTCGTGCTGGCGCTGGCGGCGATCTGGCTCATTGCGGCTGGGCCGTCGCCTGAGTCGGAGCACGCGGTCGACGGGTCGGAGCCGAGCGAGAGCAGCCGCGCGACGCTCGTGCTCGCACTGGTCGGCGGCATCGGCTTCGGGATTTACTTCGTAGGACTGCGGCTGGCGAATCCGCTGGGTGTGCTCGAGCCGATAGCGATCGCGCGCTCGGCGAGTCTCGTCACCTGCGCGCTACTGCTGGTCGTGGTGAGTGTGCGGTCGAAGTCTGCCTCGGGCTCAGAGCCACCAGCGACGAAGCTGACGCGCATGGCTGTCGTGTGTGCACTTGGCGTTGCCCTGCTGGATACAGGCGGCAACGTGCTGTTCATCGCCGCGACGCGCACCGGACGGCTCGACATCGCGGCCGTGCTGGCGTCGCTCTATCCGGCCGGAACGATTCTGCTGGCTGCATGGCATCTGCATGAGCGCCCCACGCGGCGGCAGCTCACGGGGATGGCTATTGCTGCAGCGGCAGTTGTCATGATTACAATCTGAGCGACTCACCTGAGGTGTTCATGACGAACAGGCAAGCGGCGGTTCTCACCAGCCGGATCTTTTGTGTGTGGTTCGCTTACGGTGCTGTCGGGACGGCGACGATGCTGCCCGAATTCATCCGCCTTTTTCAGCAAAGCGCGGCGTTTGCGTCCGACCGCATTGGATCTGCGCTCCGGTATAACGAGACCGCGATGATGAACCTCGTAGGCTTGTCGCTTCGCGTCGTCATCGACGTTGCGGCTGCGATCTTCTTTTACCGCTGCGGTCCATGGCTCATTCGCTTCCTGACTGGCGGCGAATGCGACGTCGACGCAGGTGAAATCGAAGCCACGACCTGACGGCTACTTCCGTCCTGAGCTCGTCGGGATTTCATTCGCGCCCACCACGCCGGGGTTCACCTTCTTCTCGATTTCCTTCGCGGCCTCCTCCGGGGTCTCGTCTTCGAGCCTGATGCCGCTCGGATCGAAGGTTGGCTTCGGGTACTGGAGCTTCATCCTCTCCATCGCCTCAACGAGGATGCCGCCGATGACCACGTCGCGATACGGCTTGTGGTCGCATGGAATCACGAACCACGGAGCGTATTTCTTACTCGTGTTGCTGAGTATCGTCTCGTAGGCGCGCATGTAATTGGGCCAGAACTGCCGCTCCTCGAAGTCTGCGGGCGAGAGCTTCCAGTGCTTCTTCTTCTCGTCGATGCGCTTCTGCAGGCGGCGCGTCTGCTCGTCGCGCGAGATGTGCAGAAAGAACTTGAGGATGACGACATCGTTGTCGGAGAGCATGCGCTCAAAGTCGTTGATCTCCTCCATGTGCCGCGCCGCCTCTTTCGTGCTCATGTGTCCGTGCACCACCGGCGAAAGCACGTCCTCATAGTGCGAGCGGTTGAAGATGCCGATCATTCCCTTCGGCGGCACCTGCGCGTGGCAGCGCCACAGGAAGTCATGCCGCTGTTCAAGCTGAGTGGGCACCTTGAAGGACGCAACCTGGCACCCCTGGGGATTCACGCCGGAGAAGATGTGGCGGATCGTGCCGTCCTTGCCTGCGGTGTCCATGCCCTGCAGTACGATCAGCAGCGCCTTCGACTGCGACGCATACAACACGTCCTGCAGCTGATCGAGCTTCCTGACAAACGCCGCCGCGGCTGCGTCCATCGCGGCCTTGTCGTCGAAGTCGCCCTTAACTTCTGTCGGCAGATTGGCCAGCCGGACCTTCGTGTGCGGTTTCACCAGATGCGGCGACTTCAGCTTCATCGGCGGCAGAGCTCCTAAATGCGAAGACGACGGCTGTCATCGCAGGCCGTCGTCCTTAGCGTTGCGCGCAAGATTCTCGCGCGGTGAAGATTCGTTCGTCTAGACCGAAGCCGGCGGCTTCGGCGCCTCATCCGCCTTCGGCGTCACCGTGTGCGCGGTCTCGCCCGGCTTGGTGTTGGAGGTCGGCTCGTCGGTGATGCCCTTCATGCCCTCCTTGAAGCCGCGCAGACCTTCGCCCAGACCCTTGCCCAGTTCCGGCAGCTTTCTTCCGCCGAAGAACACGAGCACGACGATCGCGACGATGAGGAGGTGAGACGGTTGGAAAAGATCGCCCATTGCAAAATGCTCCCTAAAGGCGCCCTCCGCTTATAGAGGCCGCAGCCATCATTGTCGCACGTTCAGACCCCAACCGAGGCGCATAAAGCCCTCCGCGGGACCGTCTGCGCCTCTGCCGGTATATCCTTGAAAACGACGCACCGTTTCGGCGCGCAACTGAGGAAGATTACGCGCGCACAAGCGCCCCAAGCGAGGAAGATGCTCTTCACGAACCTGACGCCTGTTTCTTTGTCCGGCCGCTCTGCCGGACGCTTTGCTGCCTTTACTCTCGTGGCACTTCTCGCCGCCGCAGCTGCCACTGCCCAGAGCACTAATCCTGCACCTGCTCAGAGCAACCCCGCTCCCGGCACGGCGCCGATGCAGCAGCAGCCCAAGCCTTCCACCAGCCAGCCGTCAGGCAACCAGCCTTCCAGTAGCCAGTCTTCCTCCAGCAGCCAGTCGGCGGGACAGTCGGCTCCGGGCACCGCTCCCATTGCGAGTCACACCGAAGCTGCCGCGCTCGGACCCGGCAAGGGTCCCAGCTATGAGAACCGCTGGGATGCCTACGGCGGCCTCGCTTTCGCGAACGGACAGGCCGGCCAGAACCTTCCCAAGCGCTTCAACATGGGCGGTGGCGAAGGGCAGTTCACCTGGTGGATCCCAGGTCATCTCGATAACCGTCTCGGGCTCTCCGCCGACGTCCGCTACGGCGCGGGCACCACGCCCGTCCTGCCGAACCCGACCTACAACCGTCCGCTGGTTGTTTATACAACCTACGCTGGCGGCGCGCAGTGGCGCGGACCGCGCAACCGCTATGTGGCCATCAACTACCACGGCTTCTTCGGCGCGGTATACGGCAACTTCGACAGGACCATCAAGGCGTACCCGTTCGGCCCCAGCCCGATCGCAGCCTGCCCCGATCCCACCGGACTTCAGGGCAATATCGGGCTCTATTGCAACCACGCGTCTCCGTGGGGAGCTATTGGCGGCAGCATCGACTTCAATCAGGGACAGAAGTTCGCGATCCGCCTCTCGCCCGACCTCACCTTCGAGCACTTCGGCACGGAGACACGCGAGTTCTTCGGGATTTCGCTCGGTCTGCTCTATCGCGGCGGCCGATAACTAAACGCAGGGAACAGGGATTAGAAAAGCCGGGCTAGTCGTCGCCGGACTCGCCCTCTTCAACCAGAGAGCTGACGCCCACCACATCAAACGTCATGGGCTGACCGTCCGTCTGCTGAATGGTCGCGCGCATCGGCGTCCGCTGCCACTTCGACGTTGCGCAGACCGGATGCGGAGCGTTGGGCTGCGGCCAGGCACTCAGCTTCTGCTGCACGACCGCCTTGCGCGCTCCCAATTCTGCAACCACAGCCATGAGCCCGCCCTTCACTGTCGTGGCAATCCCGCAGTAGGCGGCGTAGTCGCGAAACCAGACGACGTCGGAGACCTGCGGGTCGAAGTCCGGCAGGTGCAGCGCTGCAATGTGTCCCGTCGTGCGGTCGACCATCAGCCACGGCCCCGGCTGCCACGTCCAGTGCACGCCTTCGCCGGGCAGGCCATCGTTCAGGCGCAGCGCGCGCTGCACGACGAAGGTCCGGTCGGTGACCTCGTGGATCGGCCCCACCGTCCACTCGCGCTGCTTGTCGTCCACCATGAGCGGACGCACGTGCAGGCTCGTTGAATCGTCGGACTTGGTTTCGGGTGTTGCTTCAGGGGGCGTGTAGGGGACCTTCCGTACGGCTCCAAGAACAACTGTGTGAACTTTGACTGCACTGGCGATCGCAGGGCAAAGAAGGACAATCAGCAGCGGCACAATAGCCGAACGAAGAGTCTGCATGGCGTGAGGCTAGCAGAGGCTGCTCTGGAAACGCGCTCACACAATCGCGGCATGCGCACCAGAAACGCAGCGTCGGCTTAAAGAAATTCGCTCCTGTTGCTCGCCCTCCGCGGGCGAGCAACAGGAGCTGAGGTCCGCGCTCTCGGTTAAGCGCGCGGCAAACACGGACGAACGATCTCTTACGCCTTCAGGCGGCGACGCAGCGTGCCGGCCAGGCCGAGGACTCCAGTGCCCAGCAGCGCAAGGCTGCCCGGCTCCGGCGTCACAACTGCCGCGTTGCCGGTCGGGTCGACCTGCGCGTTGTCTGTGACCGCCGCAGAGAAAAGAACATTGCCTGTCTCTGTGAAGTCGATGGGAGTGCTTCCAATCGAGCTGATGGTGAATGTCAGGGAGGTGAGCTCTGCGTCATTTCCGTTTTGGCAGGCTCCGCCTTTGTAGTCGCAGTCCACGCCATAGGTGAAATCGCCGTACAGAGTCGAAGGAGGCGTGTAGTCTGCGACGAACCCGGCGGTGACGGGCGTGATGGTGAAGTCGCCGGCCGGAAGGTCGAACTCGAAGGCATCGCCATCCGCGGCAGGACCACCCTGATTGAAGAAGATGTTCCTGCCTGCATCGTCCAGAGTCACCGTGACGGTGGCCTGCGTGGCACTTGCATAATCCACCTCGACGGTCCCGTAGGTGGGACCGCACTTCGGGCAGGTGTTGTTGTTCCACTGAGCCGTGGAAAATGTGTAGGTATCGGCATGTGCTGTCGCGCCCAGACCAAACGCGGCAAGCCCGGCCAGCAAAAGGATCGGTTTCAACATTGGGAGAACCTCGCGACGGAAAAATGGAAAATGCTCGCGGACACGGCCAGGGCGTCGTCACCGTTCGGCGTCATCCCATGCTCGGGCATCCACATTGTCGTGCTGAATCGCTGAGGACAAATGCAATTCATCGGCCATTTTGGCGGGTCCGCGCCTGAGGGAATTGGCCGAAAACTGGGAGGTTCGGTCAAAGCGGATGGGGAAATTTGCAGGTATTTGCATATCCATCGTACCCAGAGAGTGCCAACTCCAAAGGGAAGAGCCAGCCGTCCGCCGCGGGCTGCGGCGGAGGGAGCGTCGGCGACAAATACCGCTTTTTCAGTCAGATAGTGCGCCGCTTGGAGCCCCTGCGAGCTTTGGAAGAGCCGCGACCGCCTTGGACCGGTGCGCGCCCCTCGCCGTCTTCCCATAACGGGCTTTTTCCGATACACTTACAAATGGTGTCTGTGTCTTGATCCTGCCCTCTTGAAACCTGATAGGACGGGACACCAAGTCAGCAAAAACCAAGTCATTCGGCGAGGGGTTGGTATCGAATCCGGCCCCTTCGAGGAGAGCGTTTGTCGAAGGAAGATGCGATTGAGGTAATGGCAACGGTCGTTGAGACCCTGCCCAACGCGTTGTTCAAGGTGGAGCTCGAGAACAAGCATCAGGTTCTCGCGCACATCTCAGGGCGCATGCGCAAGAACTTCATCCGTATCCTTCCCGGCGATCGCGTAGCCATCGAGCTCAGCCCGTATGACCTGAACCGCGGCCGTATCGTCTACCGCTACAGGTAGCAAAGAGTTGTCCGTTGTCCGGTCTCAGTTCTCAGTGAGTCGGAGAAGCGACGGGCAGCGCTAATTAATTCCTGAGAATTGCAGTCTTTTCGTAACTGAGAACTGGAGTTTTTCATGAAGGTCCGTGCATCAGTAAAGCCGATCTGCGACAAGTGCAAGGTGATTCACCGTCGCGGTGTCGTTCGCGTCATCTGCGAGAACGCCAAGCACAAGCAGCGCCAAGGCTAAGAGAACAGAGATCAGAAAAACAGAGAACAGTTGATCTCTGATTTCTGAAACCTGATCTCTCCAACCATGCGGCCCCACCGGGCGAGTTCGCCGAAGTCAAGGCGTGCGATGAACCCGGAGGAGACAAGAGCCATCAGCAAATGCGCTATGGCCAAGGTCAGCCGCAAGACCATCAACCCCGCCCTCCGGTGACCGGAGTGAGCCCCAACCGAAAGGCACACCATGGCACGTATTGCCGGCGTCGACCTGCCACCCAACAAGCAGGCTCGCATCGCGCTCACGTACATCTATGGCATCGGCCAGCCCCGCGCCCTGAAGATTCTCGACAAGGCCGGTGTTGACCCCCACGCCAAGATGACCACGCTGGACGAAGATCAGCTCAACAAGATTCGTACCGTCATCGAGCAGGAAGGCGAGATCGAGGGCGACCTCCGCAAGGAGATCGGCCTGAACATCAAGCGCCTGATCGAGATTCAGTCCTACCGTGGCCTGCGCCACCGCCGCAGCCTTCCGGTCCGCGGCCAGCGCACCCACACCAACGCGCGTACCCGTAAAGGCCCGCGCAAGGGCACCGTTGCCGGTAAAAAGAAAGCGACCAAGTAAGCCATGGCAAAGACAGCGCAGAAGGCTGCCGGCGCCAAGGCCGGCAAGGGCAAGAAGTTCAAGAAGCGCGAGCGGAAGAACGTTCCGTTCGGGCTCGTCTACATCCAGGCGAGCTTCAACAACACCATCGTCACCATCACCGACCAGCAGGGCAACACCATCAGCTGGAAGAGCTCCGGCTCGCTCGGCTTCCGCGGCTCCCGCAAGGGAACCCCGTTTGCCGCGCAGCAGGCGGCGATCAACGCAGCCAACGCCGCGCGCGATCACGGTCTGCGTTCGGTCGATGTACGCGTTGCCGGCCCCGGCTCCGGCCGTGAGAGCGCCATCCGCGCCCTCGCTGCTGCGGGTATCGAGGTTCGCTCGATCCGCGACGTCACGCCGATGCCGCATAACGGTTGCCGTCCGCCAAAGCGCCGCAGAGTGTAAGTATCCATCCTCCGTTGCCAGGCCTTCCTGGCAACGGAGGCAACAGCTTGGAAACGAAATTTGGATCGTGAAGAAGGGCCAGCCAGCCTGTAAAGCGATCGACAACCGAAGTCTAGGAGATAGAAAGAAAATGGCACGTTATACCGGACCCGTCTGCCGCCTCTGCCGCCGCGACGGTCAAAAGCTGTTCCTCAAGGGCGCGAAGTGTTTCACCGACAAGTGCCCCGTCGAGAAGCGCAACTTCCCCCCGGGCCAGCACGGCCAGTCGAAGAAGGTCAAGAAGCTCATCGGCTACGGTCTGCAGCTTCGTGAGAAGCAGAAGACCAAGCGCATGTACTTCACGCTGGAGACACAGTTCCGCGCCTATTACGAGAAGGCCTCGAACAAGACCGGCGTCACCGGCGAACTGCTGCTGCAGCAGCTCGAGACCCGTCTCGACAACGTCTGCTACCGCCTCGGCTTCGCGATTTCGCGCCGCCAGGCTCGCCAGCTCGTGCGCCACGGCCACGTGCAGGTGAACGGCCGCAAGGTCAACATCCCGAGCTTCCAGTGCAAGGTCGGCGATGAGATCGCGATCCGCCAAGGTTCCAAGGAGCTCGCGATCCTCGCGTCCTCCAGGGACTTCGCTTCCGGCCAGAACCGCGTCAACTGGATCGATGCTCAGCCCGACAATCTCTCCGGCAAGATCATCGCTCTGCCGAAGCGCGAAGACATCAACCTGCCGATCAACGAGCAGCTGATCGTCGAACTGTACTCGAAGTAAGAGATCTGGACGCCTCATCCATTGCGCAAGTGCATCGCGCGATGGATGAGTTCTACGTCCCGTCTCACAACCGCAACACCTCTGAACCTCTGCAGAATGCTTCGCAGAGGCAGGGAAGAAAGGACTCACCATGCTTTGGAGAGGTTTCCAGAAGCCCAAGCGTCTCGCCGTCGACAGCGAAAGTCTAACCAACAACTACGGCAAGTTCTCCGCGCAGCCGTTTGAGCGCGGGTTCGGCACCACGATCGGCAACGCGCTGCGCCGCACGCTGCTCTCGTCCATCGAGGGCGCTGCCGTCACAGCCGTCAAGATCGAGGGTGTGCTGCACGAGTTCCAGTCGATCACCGGCGTCGTCGAGGATGCGACCGACATCATCCTCAACCTGAAGCAGATTCCGTTCAAGCTCAACGGCGACGGCCCCAAGGCCCTGTACCTGCACGCCGACCAGCCGGGCGTCGTCACCTCGGGCATGATCGAGGCCGACTCCGACGTCGAGATTCTCGACCCCGATGTCTACATCTGCACGGTCACCGAAGGCGGCCGCATCGACATGGAGATGCGCCTCAAGCGCGGCCGTGGCTATGTCTCGGCTGACAAGAACTTCGACTCCGACCTTGGCATCGGCTTCATCCCGGTCGACAGCGTTCACTCGCCAGTCCGCAAGGTGAACTATCTGGTTGAGGCTGCACGTCTCGGCCAGATCACCGACTACGACAAGCTCACGCTGGAGATCTGGACCAACGGCACCGTGCTTCCGGCCGACGCGCTCGGTCTCTCGGCCAAGCTGCTCAAAGACCACATGAACATCTTCATCAACTTCGAGGAGGAGATGGAGGCCGGTGGTCTTGTGGACCACGACGGCCCCGCGATCCGCAACGAGAACCTGAACCGTTCCGTTGAGGAGCTCGAGCTTTCGGTGCGCAGCTACAACTGCCTCAAGAACGCCAACATCGCGACCATCGGCGAGCTGATCCAGAAGACCGAAGCCGAGATGCTGAAGACCAAGAACTTCGGCCGCAAGAGCCTCAACGAGATCAAGGAAATCCTTGCTCAGATGGGTCTCTCGCTCGGCATGAAGATCGACGAGAACGGCAACCCGGTCCCGGGCCCGACCTCCGTACTCCCCGCCGCAACGCTCGCCGCCAGCTACGGCGCGTTCGACGACGAGGACGAAGAGGACGAGGACTTCGAGCCCGTCAATGAGACCGAGACGTTCTAGTTTCGGGCCCACCACAATCCGGCGACCCGACTCATCGCGTGTCACGAACGTGCGATGAGTCGGAGCCTCCACCAACTGCAGTGATGCATACCGATCGACAGCAAGAGCTGGACCGAAGGAGATCGAAGCCATGCGCCATCGTAAGGGCGGTTTCAAGCTAGGTCAGCAACACAAGTCATAGAAGGGCGTTGCTTCGCAACCTCGTCACTTCCATCGTCATCAATGACCGCGTTCACACCACCGTGACCAAGGCCAAGGCCGCCCGCCCGCTGGTGGAGCGCATGATTACGCTCGGCAAGAACGGCAGCGTTCACGCCCGCCGTCAGGCGCTCGCGTACCTGATGACTCCGGAGTCCGTCGATCGCCTCTTCGCAACCGTCGCTCCACGCTACGCCGACCGCAACGGCGGCTACAGCCGTATCGTTCGCACCGGCCCGCGCAAGGGTGACGCCGGCGAGATGGCGTTCATCGAGCTACTCAGTGCCGAGAAAGAACTGAATGAAAAGGCCGAGAAGCGTGCCGAGGCCCGCAGCAAGCGTCGCGAAGCTCTCCAGAAGCAGCTTGACGAGCATAGCGCCGTTGCCGATGGCAGCGATCCCAATGCCCAGCCCTAAGCGTCACTAGCACCGACTCCACGAAAGGCGCGCCACACGGCGCGCCTTCGCTTTTTCGCCTGCGCTACACTAACTCCGGATGCCCATTGTCGAACTCCGCAACATTCGCAAGGTCTACGACACGAAAGTCGCGGTCGAAGGCCTCTCCCTGACCATCGAGCCTGGCACCATGTTCGGCCTGCTCGGCCCCAACGGCTCCGGCAAGACCAGCTCCATCCGCATGATGATCGGCATGACCGTGCCCGACTCCGGCACCGTCCGCCTCTTCGACCAGCCCTTCTCGCGCACGCTGCTCAATCGCGTCGGCTATCTGCCCGAGGAACGCGGCCTCTACAAAAAGATGAAGGTGCTCGATCAACTCACCTTCCTCGGTCAACTCCATGGGCTCAACGAAACCACCTCGCGCAAGCGGTCGCGCGACTGGTGCGAGCGCATGCAGATCACCGAAGCGATCGACAAGAAGACCGAAGAGCTCTCCAAGGGCATGCAGCAGAAGATTCAGTTCATCGCCGCCCTCCTGCACGAACCAGAACTCGTCATCATGGACGAACCTTTCAGCGGCCTCGACCCGGTTAACGCCGAACTGCTCATGAGCACGCTCGTCGAGCTGCGCGCGCAGGGCAAGGCCGTACTCTTCTCCACGCATCGCATGGATCAGGTCGAAAAACTCTGCGATTCCATCGCGCTCATCTACCAGGGCAAGCTCGTCCTCTCCGGCTCCATGCGCGAGGTCAAATCGCGCTACCCACGCAACCACGTGCAGGCCGTCTTCACCGGCGACGACAGCTTCCTGCGCAGCCGTTACATCGCCGACGCCCGCAACTACGCTGGTATCGCCGAGATCACGCTTCGCTCGCCCGAAGACGCACAGCCGCTGCTCGTCGAGGCCGTCACGCGCGGTACAAACCTCACACGCTTTGAGGTCATCGAGCCCACACTCGAAGAAATCTTCATAACAACCGTAAAGGGAACGCCCGAGTTCGCCGAGGCCGGAGGCAAGGTCCATGCATAACATCTGGCTCATCGCCAGGCGCGAGTACACGGAGCGCGTTCGCACACGCGGCTTCATCCTCGCCACTGTTCTCATTCCATGCTTGATGGCGGCCCTCGTTGGCGGCAGCGCGTATTTCATGTCGCGCACCAAAACGAACTCGCATATTGCTATCGTCACCTCGGATAAAACGCTTGGACAGGACCTCAAGCAGCAGTTAGAAACTGGCAAGAACAGCGAGATGGCGGTCGATGTAATGGAGCCGTCGGAAGCCACGCGCGCCGGTCTCGACGCGCAGCTTCATACGCACGGCGCGCAGCTCGCCGGCTATCTCTGGGTTACCCCGCCAGCGCAGCTCGGGGAACGGCCGCACTTCGCATACACCGCGCGCTCCGCGGGAGATATTGCTACAGAGGAAGGCATCGAGAGCGGCGTTCGAACCGTTCTCACCCGCGAGGGGCTGCTCAGTCACGGCCTCACCAGCGCGCAAATCGACGAGATTACGGCTCCCGTCGACATTGACACGAGTTCAACCGGCAACACCGCGCTCGCCTTCGGCATCGCCTATCTTTTCTTCTTCCTCATGTACATGGTCATCATGCTCTATGGCATGAACACCGCGCGCAGCATTATCGAGGAGAAATCCAGCCGCGTCTTTGAGGTGCTGCTCGCGACGATCAAGCCCGACGAACTCCTTGCCGGGAAGATCATTGGAGTAGGAGCAGTTGGTCTCACGCAAATCATTATCTGGATGCTTGCCGCGGCAAAACTCGCCTCGAGTCCGATGGTCGCTAAACTGGCTGGTGGTGGCACCGCCGCGGGCACCGCCAGTATGCACGGTGTTCTGAGCGGAGCACAGATCGGCTTCTTCGTCCTCTATTTCATCTTCGGCTTCCTGCTTTACTCCTCCATCGCCGCCGCACTCGGCGCCATGACCAACTCCGAGCAGGAGCTTCAGCAGCTCAACCTGTTCCTGGTGCTTCCGCTCGCCTTCTGCATGGTCATGCTCGCTCCTACCATGCGTGCACCAGACTCCACGCTCGCGCAGGTGGTCTCGCTCATCCCGTTCTGCTCGCCTTTGCTGATGAACTTCCGCACTGCGCTCACCAGCGTACCTGCGTGGCAAATCATCCTCTCCGTCGTGCTGATGTCGCTTACCATCGGAATCGTCATCTGGATCTCCTCGCGCATCTACCGCGTCGGCATCCTCATGTACGGCAAGCGGCCTAACCTGCCGGAGATCCTGCGCTGGCTGCGATACAGTTAGCCGCAGGCCTCGCCTGAAGCGCATGGAGATCGACCTCGCTCAGCTCGACAACAGCGCAACCGGAAGCGATCTCCTCCGTGCACCCATTTGCATTATCGGCGGCGGCATCGCCGGCCTCACGCTCGCGCACAAACTGGTCGCGCTCGGCCACGAGATCCTGCTTCTCGAGGCAGGCGGCCACGCGTCCGATGCCTTCAGCCCTATTCAACAAGCCGGCCATCCTCATCCCGGCACAAGCGAGCCGCGCCCCCGCGCGCTCGGCGGCACATCACTCACTGGGGCGGCCAGCTCCTCCCATTCCCGGATGACAGCGACTGGCCCATCTCAAGCGCCGACCTCGCGCCCTTCACTGCCGAAGCCGAACAACTTCTCGGCGTCGACTCACTCTCGTACGCCGCCGCCGAATTCTTCCCGCAGCTCCATCAATCCGCACCAGCACTGCTGAATCAGCTCCCGCAACTCGACGCCTCGCTCTCGAAGTTCACACCCTTCTCGCATCGCAACCTGGCGCACACACTCGGCGAGAGACTCCGCGCACAGAGCAAAGCTCGCATCATCCTTCACGCGCAGGTCACCGAACTCCTTCTCGCCCCTAACCGAGATCGCATTGAAGCTGTCCTCGTCCGCACTCCTTCGGGCCAGACGTACCGCATCGAAGCCGACCAGATTATCGTCGCCGCCGGCACGGTCGAGACCGTCCATCTGCTCCTCGCCTCGCAGATCGGCAACCAGCACGATCAGGTCGGCCGCAACTTTCACGACCACCTCACCATCACCGCCGCCACACTCCGCGAACCCGGGGTCCCCGGCAGCTGGCTGGCAGGGGTGGAGAACCCGCGCGCACGCAACTTCTCTCCGCTCTACGCCCCTGGATTCACCGTGGCACTCTGCACAGCCTCAAACTCGCCGCGTCACCCGGACTTCGCCGCCAACTCAACCTCACACCCATCCTCGCGCACCTCACCATCGACGAGCCCGACACCTCCGGCATCGGCGCACTGCGCACCCTCCTCCGCGCGCGACAGCAAAACAACCTCGCTTCAACCCTCCGCGAAACAATGCCCCAACTTCCACAGGCACTCGCCGACGCCGCCCGCCTCACGCTCTCCGCCCGCACGCAGCATCGCCGCTATGTCTCGCCGCAAGCCACCGTCCAACTCCGCTTCAACGCCGCCCAGCGCACACCTTCAGCCTCTCGCATCACCCTCTCACCTGACCTCCAACCCATCCTCGACTGGCGCATCGATCCCGCCGAACTCGCCACACTCCGGTTCTTCGCACAACACCTTCGCACACATCTCAACCTCGACGGCCTCGACTGGAACCCATCGCTCTTCACACCCGACTCTTCCGCTCCCATCCCCGATCTCGACGACGCACGCCACGTCATGGGCGGAGCCACGATGGGCATCGACCCACGCAGTAGCGTCGTCGACCGCGATCTCCGCGTTCACGGCCTGCGCAATCTCTTCATCGCCTCCGCCGCAGTCTTTCCCGACGGCTCGCCTCAACTCCCCACACTTCCGCTGATGGCCCTCACTCTCCGCCTCGCGCAACAACTCCAACAGCTGACTCGCTAACCAGCTAACTCGCTACACTAAACTCATTCTCGTGCCCGCCTTCACGCGCAAGCAGCGACTCCTGCTCGCTATCATCCCGCCGCTCGCCGCGCTTCTCATCCGCGCACTCGGCGCAACGCTGCGTTACCGCGACATCAACGCGCTCGACGCCTCGGGCGAGCGCGTGCCCGTTGGCATTGAAATCCCTGGCCCAGTCGTCTTTGCCTTCTGGCATCGCACGCTCCTCGTGTGCGCGCATCGCTTCCGCAACAAACAGATCGCCATCCTCATCTCGCCATCATTCGACGGCGAACTTATCGCCCGCACCGTCGCGCTCCTCGGCTTCCATCCTGTGCGCGGTTCCTCCTCACGAGGCGGCGTCTCCGGCCTTCGCGCCATGGCTGATGCCTACAACGAGGGCCACCGGTGCGCCTTTACCGCCGACGGCCCGCGCGGTCCCAACATGATTGCCAAACCCGGCCCCGTTCAGCTCGCCGAACTCACCGGCGCCCCCTGGATCGGCGCCTACTACGCTCTCCCTGACCGTTGCTGGGAGCTCAACTCCTGGGACCGCTTCATGATCCCGAAGCCGTTCTCCACCGTCACCTTCACCTGGCCCGCACACGTGGCTCCCGATCTAGCCGCCGTGCAAGGCGCACTCGACGAAGCCGTCCGCATGACCGGGAAATCACTAACGACTAACCACTAACGACTAACCATTGTTTTTCATGCTCGTCTCCGAATTCCACTACGACCTGCCGCCCGAGCTCATCGCGCAGCACCCGCCCGCCACGCGCGGCGCATCCCGCATGCTCACGCTCTCGCGCTCCACCGGCGTCTTCGCCGACCATCTCTTCACCGATCTCCCGCAACTCCTCGCGCCCGGCGATCTCCTCGTCCTCAACAACTCGCGCGTGCTGCCCGCGCGCCTCTACGCCACTCGCGCCGGCCTGCACACACAGCACAACTCGCCCGAACCGAGCGGCCTTGTCGAAGTCCTCCTCACCGAACACCTCGCCAACCCCGAAGGCCACAACGACTGGCGCGCCCTCGTGCGCCCCGCCAAAAAAGTTCAACCCGGTGAGACACTGCACTTCGCAGCAGCACCCGGCGACACGCCGCTCCTTCATGCCACCGTGCTCTCCACCGCCGACTTCGGCGAGCGCACCCTCCGCTTCGCTCCCACACCGGACTTCATCTCCATCGTCGAGCGCATCGGCCACATGCCGCTGCCGCCCTACATTCACCGCGACAAGCATCGACCCGACTCAGCCGAAGACCGCGAGCGTTACCAGACCATCTACTCCCAGCAGTCAGGCTCGGCCGCCGCGCCCACCGCCGGCCTCCATTTCACCCCGGAGATCCTCTCCGCCCTCACGACGCGCGGCATCCAACTCGCGTACATCACGCTGCACGTCGGTCTCGGCACCTTCCAGCCCGTGCGCGTGCCAGATACACGCCAAATTCGCCTGCACTCCGAGCCCTACACGCTCTCCGCCGAAACGGCACTCGCCCTCAACACCGCATATCGCGCGAACCGCCGCATCATCGCCGTCGGCACCACCACCACGCGCACGCTCGAGCACCTCGCCCGCACCTTCGAATCAACCCACGGCCCACTCTCGGCGACAAATCCACTCGCGCTTCAGCCGCACTCCGGCAGCACAGGCCTCTTCCTTTCGCCCGCGCCCGACGGTGACGACAACTTCAAGCTCGTCCGAGGTCTTCTCACCAACTTCCACCTGCCCGAGTCCACCCTGCTCATGCTCGTCAGCGCCTTCGCCGGAAGGGAGGCCGTGCTTCGCGCCTACGCCCACGCGGTCGCGGCGCGCTACCGCTTCTTCAGCTATGGCGACTGCATGCTCATCACCTAGCGCTCAGTGCTTCTGCAAACGATCGTGAAACTGCTCTATCAGCGTATGTACAGTTGCGGGCCACGGCCTGTCCGGCTGCCCTGTATACGTCTCCGCCCACAGCAGCGTCCCTCGCGGCGTTCCAGGCAACGACGCATAAATCCGCAGCGTCGCCAGCGGCTCCCCGCCAGGCCCAATGTGCACGCCCGTCGACTGCATCGGAATCAGCAGGAAGGTCAGATCGCCCAACTGGTCTTCCGGTGCGACCGTCTTCCCCAGCTCTCCGACCAGATCCCGCAGCTGCTTCGCGGTAAACCGGTCAAGCTGCTGCGTCTCGATCGCGACCGTGTGCGCCTTATCCAATCGCTGAACAAACGCCGGCCAGTTGCACGTGTATACCTGCTTCTCCAGCGTGCATCCCGCCTCACCCGGCGTCTGCGCTCGTACCACCCCACCCGCGGCAACCAACGCTCCCAGCATCACGACAACGCAGCCCATCCGATAGCCCGGCATACCTGCACTCTAGCGCAGAGATCACATCCGTGGCATCTCAGTGCGACGCGCCATTCAGTGGGAGGCGACAGGCGGCGCCTGTTCCGGAGGAACCCGCGTGCTGTGCAGGAACCTCACCTTCCACACATTGCCGTCCCATCTCATCACCGCGGACTCCAGCCACGTCATGCTCATCATCGTTCCGTCCGGCTGCTTGATCGATCCCTTGTTCACATACGTCACCCACGCGATATCGCAGTTCACATGTACCTGCGGTTCCGTCACGCTCCAGAGGAATTGGTAGCCCTTCACGTGATACTGCTTGATCGTGTCCATCAACGCATCGCCGTCGAAGCGCTTTCCATTGTCATAGGCATAAAAATCCTTCACCGTGACCGCATGAAACCTGTCCAGGTCATCGCGTTGCGCCGCTGAAAACATCTGCTCCAACGTCTTCACGATCGCCATCTCATCATCCGCTCGCGGCGCTCTCGCCACGCTCTCCTGCGCTCTCACGGCCATAAACGGGATCAGCATCAACAGGCCCACACACCACGCCATCATCCCTCTGCGCACGCGTTCACCTCGGTCGGAATATTCCAAAGCTTTGTGCAGTCATTCTCCCACGTTGTCCCATTCGTCGAGCGACACGTCCGGGCCGTACCATCAAATCATCATGCCGCGTGCTCCCCAGAACGAAACCCAACCAGCATCCTCCGCCAAACCGCCCATCTACCTGCTCGACACCATGGCCTTCATCTTCCGCGCCTATCACGCCATGCAGCGCTCGCGCCCCATGTCCACGCGCACCGGCATTCCCACCGCGGCCACCTATGTGTTCGTCAACATGCTCAACAAGCTGCGCAAGGACTTCAATCCCGAGTACCTCGCAGCTGTCTACGACGTCGGCGCGCCCGTCCACCGCGACGCCCTCGCGCAGCAGCTCAAGGACGTCAAAAAGTTCAACATCAAGACGCAGCAGTTCGAAGCCACCGAGTACGCCGGCTACAAAGCCAACCGCACTGAAACACCGCCCGACCTCATCCAGCAGCAGCCGTACATCCGCCGCGCGCTCGAAGCCTTTCGGATCCCCATCCTCTACTACGAGGGCTACGAGGCCGACGACGTCATCGGCACGCTCTCCTGTCAGCTTTCCGCACTCGGCCATCACGTCTTCGTCGTCTCCTCCGACAAGGACATGATGCAGCTCGTCAACGAGAACGTCTCCATCCTCAACCCAACGAAGGACAATCTCATCCTCGACTCCGCCGGCGTCGAGCAAACCCTCGGCGTCCCACCGCAACGCGTCATCGATGTCATGTCCCTCCGCGGCGACTCCGTCGACAACATCCCCGGCGCGCCCGGCATCGGCGACAAGGGCTCCGTCGAACTTATCCAGCAGTTCGGCACCGTCGAAGCCGCCATGGACGCCGCCGTCGCAACTCCCGACGCCATCAAGCGCAAGACCTACCGCGAGTCGCTCGCCAACAACCGCGACAACATCCTGCTCTCCAAAGAGCTCGTCACCATTCACACTGCAGTGCCCATCACAGCCGACCTCGACGCCATGCGCACGCAGCCCGTCGACAGCCAGCGCGCGCGCGCTCTCTTCACCGAACTCGAATTCACCACGCTGCTCAAAGAGCTCGCCCCCGCGACTGATACGGCGCCGACGACCTACACCCTGAACGCCACTGCTGACGATCTCGCGCAGCTTCTCACCGAAGCCCGCAAAGAAAATCATCTCGCGCTTGCGCTCGCCGCAACCGCACAGGCCATCGCCGAAGAATCCGCCGCCGAACCCGCCGATCCCAACGCCAACCCCGACATCGAAACCGAGCCCGAACCTGAACCTCCCCAAACGATGTCCCTCTTCGGCGCTCCCGCAGAATCGGTCTTGAAGGGGACAGGCTTCAGCCCGTCCGATAGTCCCTCGCGCAATCAAGGGGCTTTAGGCCCTGAGGCAGCATCTGCTGACCCCGCCTGCCGCCTCGGACTCTCCGTCACTCCCACGCACGCGATCGAAGTCACGCTCGACACCCCCGGTCTCCGCGAAGCCCTCGCCGACGCCAAGCTCCCCAAACAGGTCCACGACCTCAAAGCCATCCTTCGCGCACTCGAGCCGCACAACGTCACCCTCGCCGGCCCCATCACCGACGTGATGCTCGAGAGCTACCTCCTCAACCCCACGCACGGCTCGCACACGCTCGTCGACATCGCCGCCCGCACCACCAGCCGCGCGCTCTTGCACCAGCCCACCAAAGAAAACCCCAACGACCCGAAGCGCCTTCCTGAAGCCGCCTCCGCCGTCGCTCGCCTCACCGCCGTGCTCACCGGGCAACTCGCAGAGGCCGCGCCCATCGAGCACCACATCCCCGCTGACCAACCCGAACTCGGCGGCGCCGTCACCACCGAGATGCTCTTCGCGGATAAAAAACAAAGCGGACCTAAGGATGAGAAGCCGCCAGCAAAGAAGTCCGCAAAGAAATCCAAAACCACATGACCATCGCAAAGGAACTCAGCACAACTCAACGAGCACTCCACGCTCACCGACGTCTACAACGTCATCGACCTCCCACTCGTCCCCGTGCTCCTCCGCATGGAGCAGACGGGCGTCCGCGTCAACCTCGACATCCTCCGCGAGCAATCCACGCGCCTCGGCATCCAGATCGACGACCTCGCCGAACGCATCTACAAATCATCGGGCCACCGCTTTAACGTTGCCTCGCCGAAGCAACTCGGCGACGTCCTCTTCAACAAGATGGATCTCCCCAAGCCGCTCAAGTACGGCAAGGGCAAGGTCGTCTCCACCGCGCAGGACGTCCTCGAAGATCTCGCCGCGGACTATCCCATCGTCCGCGACGTCCTCGAGCACCGCCAGCTCTCCAAGCTCAAAGGCACCTACCTCGACGCGCTCCCACTCCTCGCCGACGCCAATCAGCGCATCCACACCACGTTCAACCAGGTCGGCACCGCAACAGGCCGCCTCAGCTCAACGAACCCCAACCTGCAGAACATCCCCATCCGCACCGCCGTCGGCCGCGAGATCCGCGCCGCATTCATCGCTGCGCCCGGCAACCTCCTCATGTCCGCCGACTACTCGCAGATCGAGCTCCGCCTCATGGCGCACTTCTCGCAGGACCCGCTGCTCCTCGACGCCTACCGCACCGGCAAAGACATCCACACGCTCACCGCCGCCGAGGTCTTCGAGGTCGACCCCGCCACCATGAGCAAAGAGACCCGCGCCCGCGCCAAGGCCGTCAACTTCGGCATCGTCTACGGCATCTCGCCCTTCGGCCTCGCCGCGCAACTCAACATCGACCAGAAGACCGCGCGCGCTTACATCGACCGCTACTTCGAGCGCTACGCTGGCGTCGCCGTCTTCATCGAGCGCATCCTCGATCAGGTCCGCCGCACGCAATCCGTCCGCACTGCCTTCGGCCGCATCCGCCCCATCCCCGACATCCAGTCGCGCAACCCCAACCAGCGCGGCTTCGCCGAGCGCACCGCCGTCAACACGCCGCTGCAAGGCACCGCCGCCGACCTCATCAAGCTCGCCATGATCCGCATCGACGCCGAGATCACCCGCCGCAAGCTCAGCTCCGTCATGACCCTCCAGGTCCACGACGAGCTCCTCTTCGACGTCGTCCCAGAAGAAGCCGACGAGATGACCGAGCTCGTCCGCACGCAGATGGAATCCGCCGCCGAGTTCTCCGTCCCCATCGTCGCCGACGTCGGCCTCGGCCAGAACTGGCGCGACATCAA
>CAVSOV010000017.1:0-183520 GCA_963729675.1 uncultured Acidobacteriaceae bacterium | reverse complement strand
ATGGTGGAGGCGGCGGGAGTCGAACCCGCGTCCGAAAAAGCTGACAACAGAGAGCCTTCATGCTTTTCCCAGTTCTGATTTGTCTCGTAGCCGGCGCTTAGAACGGGCGAAGATGCGCCGGCCACCAGCCTGATTGATCTCGTCCTTGGCGTACAGGCGGAACTCCGCGGACCAGCCTACTGTGCGACGTTCGCTCCCAGCCCATAGGCGAAGCTGAGGCGAACGGCTACTTAGTTAATTAAGCAGCAAGAGCCAGATTGTTGTTGGCACTTATGGTTTTGTGAGCGATTACGGGTGCACACACCCCGGCATGCCTCTCTGCCGCAAGCAATCCCGTCGAAGCCGTGACGCCCCCATGTGGAGCTGGCCGCAACATTGCGTTGTGGCTTTGCAAAGAACTCTCTTGATTATAGATGTGCCGAAGAGGGAAGCGCTTCAAACCTCCCCTGAGACCCGTCTTTCCGGCTCGTTTTCGGGCTCGTTCACAGGCTTCGCTCAAAGAAATGGCGAATTTTAGAAAAAAAAGGCGGCACGAACGGTGTTTTGATTCGTGCCGGGAGGCCAGTGACGCAACTTGTGCTGAGCGATAGATCACTCAGGAAAACGTTTGCCGAACGGAACTTCTCCACGGCAGGGTTTCAGCGTAGCACAGGCGTGGCAGCGGACTCAAGCAGAGATTTCTGCGAGCGGCGAAGAATTGATGTTAGGCGCGCAAGTTGTTGATCTTCTGTGCAAGGCCGATGTCGTTCTGTGTAATTCCACCGGCGTCATGGGTCACCAGGGCCAGGCGGACGCGGTTATATCGGATGTCAATGTCGGGGTGGTGGCCGGCGGCCTCGGCGAGCTGGGCGACGTCGTTGACAAAGGCCATGGCGGCGACGAAGTCCTTGAAGGTGCGCTCCTGGACGAGTTCGCCGTCTTTGAGGGTCCAGTTCGGAAGCGCGCTGAGAGCCTGCTGAAGTTGCTGATCGGTCAGCTTCTGCATGAGGTTTTCCTTTGCTGTGCAATCAGGACGAGGCCTTGCGAACCTTTCGCGCTGCGACCCAACCTTCCTTGGTCGTCTGGCGGCTGCGGCCGAGTGCGAGCGAATCTGGCGGCACATCTTCTGTGATGCAGGAGCCGGCTGCAACATAAGCGCCGTCGCCGAGCGTGAGTGGAGCGACGAGTGTGGAGTCGGAACCGACGAAGACGTTATCGCCGATCGTGGTGGTGTGTTTGTGCGCGCCGTCGTAGTTGCAGGTGATGGCGCCAGCGCCGATGTTGGTGCCCGCTCCGATGATGGCGTCGCCGAGGTAGGAGAGGTGGTTGGCCTTGGAGCCGCGGCCGAGCCGAACCTTTTTAGTCTCGACGAAGTTGCCGATGTGCGCCTCGGGGCCGATATCGCTGCCCGGGCGAAGATGTGCGTAGGGGCCGAGCAGAGCGCCGTCGGCGACCGTGGCCTCGTCAAGGATGCAGCCGTTGCGAACGAGCACACCGGCGCCAAGCGTGGAGTTCTGGATCACAGAGTAAGAGCGGATGCGGCAGTCGGGGCCGATGCGCGTGGTGCCGAGGAGCTGCACGAAGGGCTCGATGACGGTGTCGGGCGCAACCTCGACGGCAGCGTCGATGACGCAGGTTTCCGGGCGGAAGATCGTCACTCCTGAAGCCATCAAGCGTCTTGCTGTAGCCGAGCGCATGGCGGCATCGAGGTGCATCATCTCAGCGATGGTGTTCGCGCCGAGAACCTCATCGACTGCAGGTGCAACGGTGGCGACGACGCGCTTGCCTTCGGAGACAAGGAGCGAGGCGATGTCGGTGAGGTAGAACTCGCCGCTCGCGTTCTGGTCGGTCAGTCGCTCGAGGTTTTCGAACAGTGCCTTTGTGTCAAAGCAGTAGATCCCGGAGTTGATCTCGGCGGATTCGTCTGCGGGCTTGAGATCCTTCTGCTCCACGATGGCGTGGACCTCGGTAGATTCTGGCTGCTTGCGGAGCACGCGGCCGTAACCGGTTGGGTCAGAGGGAATTGCGGTGAGGATAGTCATCGCGGCGCGCTCGGTGGAGTGAAACTCCATGAGCGCGCGGATGGTCTCGGGCTTGATGAGCGGGACGTCGCCGGAGAGAACGAGAAGGTTGGCTGGCGGTGTTGTGCCGTCGAGCGCGAACTCGGCCTTGACCATCTGGAGCGCGTGGCCGGTGCCGCGCTGCTCGGCCTGCAGGACGAACTTGACGCCCATGTGCTCGACGGCGGCGCGGACGCTGTCGGCTTCATGGCCGATCACGCAGTAGATCTGGTCAGCAGGAACGATGGTCTTTGCAGCGTCGATGACGTGCTGGAGAAGAGCGCGACCGCCGACCTCGTGGAGGACCTTGGGGCGGCGGGACTTGAGGCGGGTGCCTTTGCCGGCAGCCATGATGACGACGCCGAAGGAGGTGGTATCCATACGGGGTTAATCCTCTCACGGAGAAGAGAGATCAGAGATGAGAGAACAGAGATCAGGCTTGCGAGATCCGTTTTGTTCTCTGTTTTTCTCTGATCTCTAGCCTCGGCAGAGTTCAAGGACTGCGGGACCGAAGCGGTCGAGCTTGTCGGGGCCGAGACCGCGGATCGAGCGGAGATCAGAGAGTGATGCGGGTGAGGCGAGGACGATGTCGCGGAGGACGGAGTCGCTGAAGATGAAGAAGGAGGGAAGACCAGCGGCGTGAGCCTGCTCCTTGCGCCAGGCGCGCAGGCGGGCGTCGAGCAGCGGATTGGATGGGGTTGAGCTCGACGGCTTCGACTGAGGGTTTCGGTGGTATCGGTTTGCGAGGCGGTGCTGGTGTCGAGACTTCGCGGCGTGCGATGGGGAGTTGCGGTTGAGACTCGCGTGCGCGGCGCGTTGGTTCGGGTGCTGATGTCGTTCGAGGCTTTGAGTCGCGTTTGCTAGAGCGCTTTGAAGTTCGCTTCGACGATGTTGTGGACGAGGAGTCGCGGAGCCAGACGGTGGAGAGGGTTTCGTCGTCGGGGGTGCGGCCCTCGTGGGTGATGGAGACCTTGCGGTAGGTGACGTCGCGGCCCTCGGGGGTGCGGAAGGTGTCGTTGGTGAGCGTGAGCAGGCCTGCGCGGGCGAGCGAGTCTAGCATCGAGTCGAAGTGCTTGCGGTCTTTCGTGAGTGCGAGGTCGGTGAAGAGCTTGCCGGTGGACGTACCGCGTGTCGCGACGGCGGTTAGGATCGCGCGAAGGTCGTCGCGCTCGCTCGCATCGGGCTGACGCATCGCAGAGCCGGTCGCAGCGGAGGGTTGGCAGATGTCGCAGTGGCCGCAGGAGCGCAGCGGATCGCTGCGGTCACCGAAGTGTTCGACCAGCGCGGTCATGCGGCAGGTGGCACCTTCGGCGAAGGCCATCATGGAGTCGATCTGGCGGCGGCGTGCGGCGACCTGGGCGTCGTAGCCGTCCTGCCATTGCGGTTCGTCGGCGAGGCGGACATTGCCGTTGAAGTCGGAGATCGCGGCGCCGTGGGTGATGAGCTTCTCGAGCGAGCGATCGAGGGTTTCCTGATCGAGCTTGAGCTTGCGCTGAAGATAATCGGGCGAGACGAACTCGTCATTGAGTGCGCGGAGGATGCGCTGGAGGTCGCTCGCGGGAGGGTAGTTGCGTTCGAGGAGGAACTCCTGGGTTTTGCGATCGGCGAAGCTGTAGAGCAGGATGGAGCGCGACGCATTGCCGTCGCGTCCGGCGCGGCCGATCTCCTGGTAGAAGGCCTCGACGGAGCCGGGGAGCGCGACGTGGACGACGGTGCGGACGTCGGCCTTGTCGATGCCCATGCCGAAGGCGATGGTGGCGACGACGACCTCGAGCTTGCCGGCGAGGAAGTCGCGCTGTACGCGGTCGCGTGTCGCGGGGTCGAGGCCGGCGTGATACGCGGCAGAGCGGAACTTCGCGTTGAGGCGTGTGGCGAGCTCTTCGGCGGACTTGCGCGAGGGAGCGTAGACGATGGCTGGGCGTGATGATGGTTCGCTAAGCAGCTTCTCGGTGAACTCTGGGCGTTGCGGCTTCGAGAGCTCGAGGACCTCGACGGCGAGGTTCGAGCGGCGAAAGCCGGTGATAAAGATAGCTGCATCGTCGAGTGCGAGTTGGCGGACGATGTCGCGCTGCACGGTGGGCGTTGCAGTGGCGGTGAGGGCGATGATCGGGCTGGGGCGCAGGGCGGCGAGATGCGGGCCTAAGGTCCTGTAGTCGGGGCGGAAGTCGTGACCCCATTGCGAGATGCAGTGGGCTTCGTCGACCGCGATGAGTGCGGGTTTGCGCTTGGCGAGCATCTCCGGGAAGCCGGGAACGCGCATGCGCTCGGGCGCGATGAAGAGAAAGTCGAGTTCGCCGCTGAGGTAGTCGCGGCAGGCGGCCCGGGCGGTCTCGCGGTCGAGGCCGGAGTGGATGCGGGCGACGCGGAGGCCGAGCGCGGAGAGCTTGGAGGCCTGGTCGTCCATGAGGGCGATCAGGGGCGAGATGACGAGTGCTGTCGCGTGGTGTTCTACGCTGCGGCGAGCGAGTGCGGGGAGCTGGTAGCAGAGGCTCTTGCCGGCTCCCGTGGGCATGACGAGCAGGACGTCGCGGCCCGAGGCTGCGGACTCGCAGACCTCGCGCTGGTGGGCGCGGAAGTCGCGGTGACCGAAGACGCGGTGGAGGAGTTCCGGGAGGGTTTCGGTGATGCTGGGGCCGAGAGCGGGCATGAGCGCTGCGGTTATCGTTGCATTCTTCGCGGTGCAAATGCGGACGGGAACCGCGAAGAGTACGTCGGTTGCGGAGGGCGAGCAGGGGACACCCCTCCCCCCGTCACTTTTTGCGCAAAATCTTCATAAGATTTGACTTAGGCTTGGACTTAGTGGTGCAAACTCTTGATTCCATTGGGGTAGCTAGTAAAGTCTCTGAAATCAATTCGTTGCGAGCCGAGCCCTGGGAAAGCCGTGGGTTATGTGCGCGGCCCTGGTCTGTTTCGCTCTCTATTTCTATTGTAGTGAGTAGGGCCGGAAATCATGTCGTGAGTTTTCCTCGTGGATGTTGTTGGTGCGGTGGGGGTTAGTGGGGATTTCCAGAGGTTCGGGGGCTTGACAGGATTTTTGGGGTCTCTCCGACGAGGTTGTCGGATACAGCAAAAGCAAAATACAGAGGTCCTTCGCCTACGGCTCAGGATGACGGCCGTACCCCACGTTCTTAGAACTGGAAGTAGAGGAAGCTGGTGCTGGCGTACATGTAGCTGAGGGCGGCGGCGGTGAGGATGAGGACTGCGGAGGCCCAGACGAAGTTGGGGCGCCAGCGGAGGAGGTTCATGCCGAGGGAGCGAGTGCGTTCGGTCTCTTCGACCTGGCCGAGGATCTCCTGTGTGTTGGGGAGTGCCCAGCAGATGGCGAACATCAGCGCCAGAGCGAACCAGATGTGCGTGGCGTGAAGAGCGAAGTTGGAGCGTGAGGGTACACCGGCGAAGCCGCTGAGACCATCGCCGGAGTGCAGGCCGAGGAGTGAGCCGAAGACGTAGAAGGCGTCGCGGGCGCTGCGGGCGCGGAAGAAGATCTGGCCGCCGAGAGCGCAGGCGAAGGTGAGGGCGACGGCGACGGGAAGCGGCAGGAGCTTTTGCAGTTTGGAGTCGGAGGGGACGAAGACGCGCCAGGCGTGGTTGACGGTGAGATAGACCGCGTGGGCGAGGCCGAAGAGGATGAACTGCATTCCGGCGCCGTGCCAGATGCCGGCGAGGAACATCGTGACAAACATGGGGAAGGCGATGAGCTGGGTGAAGCCGGCGAAGGTGCGCTGCGCTTTCTTCGAGGCTTTTTTGCCCAGAGCGAATACGGCGACGACTCATCGAAAGGGCGATGGGATTGAAGAGGTAGAGGTTGAGGTAGCGCGTGAGGGTCATGTGCCAGCGCTGCCAGAACTCGATGATGTTGGCGGCCTTGTAGGGCGAGTTGAAGTTGACGGGGAAGGTGATGGAGAACATGCGCGCGAGGCCGAGCGCCATGTCGGAGTAGCCGGAGAAGTCGAAGTAGAGCTGGACGGCGTAGGCGAGCATGCCGACCCAGGTGGCCTGTGTGCCGAAGCGATGGGGCGAGTAGTAGAGGCTGTCGGCGATGGGGCCGAAGGTGTCGGCGATGAGGACTTTCTTGGCGAGCCCGAGGAGGAACCAGGTGGTGCCGACGGCCATGTCGTCGGCGCGCAGGCCGGAATGTCTCTGAGCGTTAAACTGCGGCATCATCTCCGAGTGATGAATGATGGGGCCGGCGATGAGATGCGGGAAGAAGCTGACGAAGAGGAGGTAGGAGAGCGGGCTTTGCGGCTCGGCTTCGCCCTGGCGGAGATCGATGAGGTAGGCGATCTGCGTGAAGGTGAAGAAGGAGATGCCGAGCGGAAGGATGACACTGCCGAAGTCGCGCGAGAGCCAGCCGACGCCGTGGAAGAAGTGCAGGAGAGGGAAGAGGTACTTGAACCAGAAGAGCAGAAGCAGATTTCCGGTGATGGCGGCGACGAGCGCGGTGGTTTTGGCGCGCTCCGATGCGACGCGCGCGATGACGCGCGAGGCGATGAAGTTGAGGAGGATGGAGGCGCCGAGGAGAAAGAGATATTTCGGATTCCAGTAGCCGTAGAAGAAGAGTGAGACGAGGCTGAGCCAGCCGAAGACGGCGCGGCGGCCGAAGCGGCCGAGGAGCTGGTAGCCGATGAGGGCTACCGGAGGAAGAAGAAGATGAAGACGTTGGAGGAGAAGAGCATGGGTAGCTACATGCCTCCTCGTGGTTTGTTGTGAGAGCTGATGGCAGCGGCGAGCTGATCGGCGATGCGTTCGGAGAGCGCGGCTGTGCCGTGGTCGTTGGTGTG
This sequence comes from uncultured Acidobacteriaceae bacterium, assembly GCA_963729675.1. GTDB lineage: Bacteria > Acidobacteriota > Terriglobia > Terriglobales > Acidobacteriaceae > Granulicella. Next base: position 176,700 of record CAVSOV010000017.1, on the reverse strand, counting down.
CAGGCGGCCGGAGGAGTTGTAGTCGCCGATGGGAAGGGTATCGACGGCGTTGTCGGTGAGGCCGGAGAGGTGGGCGCGATAGAAGGGAAGACCTTCGTCGCAGCCCGGCATCGGCGTGACGTCGATGAGGACGTGTGTGCCGCCGACGCCGTAGGTGCTGCGGAGGTGCGAGAGCCACGCGGGGTCGGGCGGGCGAATGATGGTATCGGCGGCGCAGTGAGTGAGCGGAGTTCCGGCCTCGCTGACGTGGCCGTCGTTGAGATCGCGTTCGTGCTCGAGTGCGGGAGGCAGCGGGCGCTTTAGGAGCCACTCGATGCCGTTGCGGAAGGCGAGCTCGGCGTTGGCGAAGGAGTTGTCGGGAAAGCGAAGCGTTCTGCGCCAGAAGGCAGCGTCGCGGTGAAATCGAATGCGATAGAACCAACCTTCGAAGTCGCTGATGAAGGCCCAGCCGGCGGGGTTGTTGAAGTTTTCGGGAGCGAAGACGAAGACCAGATATTGCGGGCGGCGGTTGTGCGCGAGGTAGTCGTCGAGCACCATCATGCCGTTCACGAGCTTGATGCCGGCGACCTCAGAGATGTTGCAGGTCTTGAGGCCGGTGCGCTGCTCGATGATGCGCGGGAGGACGCCGACGAGCGCGGTGGAGTCGCCGTCGATGACGATGTCGCAGTCGGCGTGTTGCAGCTTTGAGCCGTAGCCGGTGTCGACGATGTAAGGGTAGGGAATGTGGCGGAGATAGCTGTCGGTGGTGACCCACCAGAAGGTGAAGAGGATGAGTGCGAAGGGGAAGAGAACGAGAGCGGCGACGTAGAGGCGAAGGCGCCAGGGGCTGGCGAGCGGTTCATGCCGGACCTCGGTGAGGTCGGTGCCAAACTCCTGTCGGTCACGCTGCGATGCGTCGGTCAAGTTGGTTCGTCCGATTTATTGGGCGGAGGTCTTCTTTGAGATCTCTTCGACGAGCTGGCCGACGTTCTTCATCTTCTCGAGCTCCGCGCTCTTGAACTTGATGCCGAACGCCTCTTCGATGGCGACGATGAGGGTGATGTGACTGACGGAGTCCCAGCCTTCGACATCATTCGCGGTGAGTTCGGGCGTGACGACGAGGTTGTCGTCGTCGAGCACGTCGCGCATGATTTTGGTGAGGCGGGGATAGATCTCCTGCTGGGTCATCGTTCGGTTCCTTTGTGACGTAGGTGTGGCGAAGGGGCTCTGATTATTGGGCTTGATTACTGTTCTATCATCGCCTCGCGCAGGAGGTTCATCTCCATGAAGATGGGACGTGCGGTGAAGTCGCGGAGGTCGAGCGAGAAGCGTGCGGGGCCTTCGGTTTCGTTGAGCGGAGTGAAGCCGAGGTTGGGATAGAGGTCGCGCACCATATTGTTTTTTTCGGTGGGACGGTACTGGCCGATGAGGCGCTTCGCGCCGTGCGATTGTGCGGCGGCGGCGAGGAGGTTGAGGCAGGCCTGCTCGACGCCGCGGCCGAGAACGCGGCAGCTCATGAGGAAGGTTTCGATGATCGCGTCGGTGCCGGCTGTGCGTGCCATGAGGATGGCGATGAGGCCGTTGTCGCCGAAGCGGTCGGTGAGGCGGGCGTAGAGCGTGAGCCAGCGCGGGTCGTTCATGCGCGCGAGGACCTCGGCTTCCGTGAGGCGCTCGGTCATGAGGTTGAACTGGTTGGTCTTGTTGATGAGCTGCACGATGCGCTGCAGGTTCATCGCGTCGAACGGGCCGGCGGTGAGCGTCATGCGCAGCGACTGGAGGTAGGTGTCCATGTCGGTGGCGGAGTCTTTGAGGCGGTCGCGCTCGGCGTTGGCTTGATATTGCGAGGCGCGCGCGCGGTCGTCGGCGGTGAGGCGAAGGGCTTCGAAGTAGCCGGCGGCGGCGAGGGTGGAGACGAAGGCGGAGGGTTCGTCGGGGAGCTCGGGGACGTGGACGAGTGGGAGCTCCTGGCGGATGATGGCGCGTTCGGCGGGATTGTCGTCGACGAAGACGAGGGCGTCGAGGCCGATGTTGAGTTGCTTTGCGATGCTGCGGAGGTTAGTGGCTTTGTCGGTCCAGTTGGCGACGAAGCAGGCGATGTGTTCGCGCTTGAGGATCATCTCGGGGTGACTGGTGAAGGGCGCGAGGGCGTTGGCCTCGTCGTTCTTGGAGCAGACGGCGAGGATGATGCCGCGCTCGGTGAGGCGGAGGGCGTAGCGCTGTAGCTCGGCGTGGGCTTCGCCGACTTCGCTGCCCTGGCCGAGGATGATGCCTTCGAGGCCGTCGTCGCCGATGACGCCGGACCAGAGGGTGTTGTCGAGATCGAGGACGAGGCATTTGGCGGAGCGGCCGCGGGCGGCGGCGAGGAGGCGTGCGAGGTGTTCGCCGTAGAGCGCGGCGGCGCGAGGGTGGACCTCGTGCTTGGAGCGGTGCCAGATCGCGGGATCGTGCCAGAAGATGAGGCCTTCATCGAGGAGGATGCGATCGAGTGCGAGGAGATCGATGCCTTCGTCGGCTGCGAGCTGTGGGAGGCGGCGATTGATTTCGCTGAGGATTGCGGCGGGTGAAGACGGCATGCGGTCTTCGTTGCTGCCCATGAGTTCGGGCAGAACCGGCATGACGGTCTGCTGGATGATCTGGCAGTGGAAGGTGGAGCGTGCTTTGCGCCAGCAGGATTGGAGAAGCTCGAGTGCGGAGTCTGCGGTGGCTCCGTCGGCGGCGGCGAGGTGGCGGGCGTCGAGTGCGAGGAGGATGGCTTGCGGCTGGAACCCGCGGAGGCCGGTCGTTTGGCCCTCGCTCATGAGCTCCTGGTAGTACATGCCGTAGGGAGCTTCGTAGATTTCGACGGCGAGGCCGCGGCGCAGGCCGGCGACGCGAATGCCGGGTGGAAGATGCGATGTCGTCGCCGAGCCGAGGATGGCGAGGCGCAGGGGTTCGAGGCCGGGGAGCGAGCCGTGCGATTTCAGGGCGTTGAGGAAGGCGCGGTCGAGCTTCGATGTTTGTGTGAGGTCGAGGCGGGTGGTGGCGAGCTCGCGCAGGCGGCGGGCGGCGTCGGTTGCGGGTAGAGTCTTCACCTCGCGAAGGGCGTCGTCGAAGTCTTCGCGCACCGGGAGCCAGTTGAACTGCATAGGTCGATTGTAAGACGGCGGCGCGATGAGAGAGCAGGGCACGCGCAGCAGGTATGCTGAAGTTCATGGCCTTGAATCCGATTGCGTTGACGAAGCAGCTCGTCGATATCGAGTCGACGACGTATCACGAGGGCGCGTGCGGCGAATTCATCGCGGAGTTTTTGGCGAGCGGGGGATGGAGTGTCGAGCGGCAAACGGTGGAGCAGCCGGAGCTGGCGCGCACGCCAGGCGCGGGGGATGGGCCGCGGTTCAACGTGTATGCGGCTGCGCGCGGAAAGACAGGGGTTGGTGTAACTCCGGATCTGGTGTTTTCGACGCACTTCGATACCGTGCCGCCGTTCCTGGGGCCCTGCCGGGAGGATGATGAGTTTCTGTATGGGCGCGGCGTGTGTGACGCCAAGGGGATTCTGGCCGCGCAGGTAGCGGCAGCGGAGCGGTTGCGCGATGACGGCGTGCGCGTGGGGATGCTGTTCGTCGTGGGCGAGGAGCGGGACTCGGCGGGCGCGAAGGTGGCGAATGAGAATCCGCGCGGGTCGAAGTTTCTGATCAACGGAGAGCCGACGGATAACAGGCTGGCGCTGGCAAGCAAGGGATGTTTGCGCGTGGAGCTGTATGCGACGGGGAAGATGGCCCACTCGGCGTATCCGGAGCTGGGGGACTCGGCGATCGACAGGTTGCTGGCGGCGTTGCACGATGTTCAGGCGCTGAAGCTGCCGGTGGTCGAAGGGATTGGCGAGACGACAATGAACGTGGGGCTGATCTCCGGCGGCCGTGCGCCGAATGTGATTGCGGATAAGGCTGAGGCGCACCTGCTGGTGCGGCTGGTGGGTCCGGCGAAGGCGATTCGGGAGTCGATTGTGCGGGCGGTGAATGGGCGATGCGAAGTGAGCTTTTCGCTCGAGCTTCCGTTCGTGCAGATGCGTGCGCTGGATGGATTCGAGACGATGGTTGCGAAGTTCACGACCGATGTGCCGAGCCTGACGAACTGGGGTGAGCCGTTTCTGCTGGGGCCGGGGAGCATTCACGTGGCGCATACGCCGGACGAGCGGATTCGGAAGCGTGAGCTGCTGGAGGCGGTGGATCTGTATGTGAAGCTGGCGAAGCGATTAGTGACTTAGTAAAGCTGCGCAGATAAGTTAGCTCAGTAAAAGCTGCTCGGATTGACAGGCGCGCGGCGGGCGCTGAGGGTCGATGCTTTCGGAGAAGGAGATTCCGATGGAGCATCGAGCGTCGAGACGGCAACTGCTGAAGATGACGGCCGCGGGTGTAGCGGCGATGGCGGCGACGCCGATGAACGTGCTGGCGCAGAGTGCGGCGCCGGAGTTTCCCAAGCCGGATACGCCGGAGCAGGCGATGCAACTGCTGCTCCAGGGCAATGAGCATTATCTGAAGGGACAACTGACGGAGTGCACGGCGAACTTCGCAGCGCTGCGCCACGATTCCGAGGAGGAGCAGAAGCCGTTCGCGGCGATTCTGTGCTGTGCGGATTCGCGCGTGCCGGCGGAGATCCTGTTCGATCGCAGCATCGGTCATCTGTTCGTCGTGCGGGTTGCCGGGAATATCGCGACGCCGGACACGATTGCGAGCGTGGAGTATGCAGTGGCTGTGCTGGGTGTGAAGGCGGTTCTTGTTGTGGGCCACACCCGGTGCGGCGCGGTGACTGCGGCGAAGCATGGCGGAGCGGAGCCGGGAATGATCGGCGGGTTGTTCCAGTACATCTATCCGGCGACGCTGGGAACGGCAGACGTGCCGGCCGCGATTGTGAAGAACGCGCAGGTGCAGGCGGAAATCCTGCGCGGTTCCTCGGCAGTTCTAGCAGAGCGCACCAAAGATGGCCGGCTGGCGGTGGAGTCTGCGATGTACGACGTGGGCACCGGCAAGGTGTCGATGCTGGAGCGGCTGAAGCTATGAACGACTGCCGGGCGTGGGGTCTGCGTGAACTGCGCCGTTGAGCCGGGTGAAGATCTGATCGAAGGCGCCTGTCTTTTCTGCCCAGCGGAGGGGCTCGACGCGTTTGACCAGGATCTCCCCGGAGGCAGGTGGGTTGTCCAAGAGGGTAACGCTCTCGGAGATGAAGTCGGCGAGCGGCATGGCGTTAGGGTCCGAGGCCATCTGCGGACCCTGCAACTCGGTCTGGACATAGGGTGGTGTGAGTTCGAGGACTTCGACGTTGGTGCCGCGGAGCTGGTAGCGGAGCGATTGCGTCCAGGAGTGGATGGCGGCCTTGGTGGCGCAATAGGTGGGCGTCGCGGCGAGCGGGAGGAAGGCGAGGCCGGAACTGACCGTGACGATCGTCGCTTTGGGCTGCTTTCTGAGCGTGGGCAGAAGCGCGGCGGTGAGGCGGAGAGGCCCGAGCAAGTTGGTGGTGATGATGGACTCGGCGGTCGCGACTGCGTTCGCCAATTCGTCGGGGGAGTCGGCCGCGAGGTTCTCGTTTTTCATGATGCCGGCGTTGTTGATCAGGACATTGAGCGACGGGAAGTCAGCGGCGACTTTTGCGCCGAAGGATTGAATGGCAGCGTGGTCTTCAATGTCGAGCGTGAGGGATTTCATCCCGGGGTTGGCGGCGATGGTCTCGTCGAGCAGCGACTGACGTCGACCGGCGATGATGACCTGGTTGCCCTGCTTGTGGAAGGCTTCTGCGAGGCCGCGGCCGATGCCGGAACCGCCACCGGTGATGAGAATGGTGTTTCCCGTTGCGTTCATGCGAGTGCTCCCGTCTGCGATATTGCCGGTTGGTTGGATGAGGCTGGTAGCGAGTGGGTGCGTGAATCTTTGGTGACGGCTGGAGTCAGTTGGACCAGATGCCGACAGCGAGGAGGGCCTGATTGTCGGCGGCGAGAGTGTGGTTCAGGTCGGGGTTCTGCGGGTTGTAGCGTACACGAACGACGGTACCTTCGGGGATCTGCGGGATGAGGCGCGAGGCCTCGGAGTACGAGAGAGCGACGGTGCGGAGGTGGCCGCCGAAGTAGCCGGAGGGATGGCCGGTGGATTCGGGCAAGGTGAAGTAGTAGGGGATTTCGAGTTGCGAGTCCTGCGCGTTGGTGCCCTCGGCGAGTTCGTCCTTGGCGACGATGACGCCTTTGAGTGTGTGGGCTTCGGTGATGGGCCATGAGGCGGCGGCGGCGAGGTCGTGATCGCGGTGGCGCTTGTGGAGCGCGCGGGTGATGGCGTTGTGCGTGAGGATGCTCATCGGTTTGATTTGATGCGCGAGATCAGCGCAGTTGACCGGCTGCATTCGTGAGGGTGACGTTGGAGAGGATGGCGGTGTCGGACTTGTCGGGGAGATGGGAGCAGAAGCCGATGCCGACGTAGAAGGGCTCGGTGAGGTGCAGGGTGATGGGCGGGCCGAACTGGTGCATGGGCTCGCCTTCGAGGGAGACGAAGAGTGCGAAGGCGTCGCCGCGCTTTTCGATGCCGATGCGTTTCGCGGTGATGGGGACGAGGGAGTCTGGCGTTTTGCCGCCGGGACGGCCGCGGCCTCCGATGCGGTACTCGGTGTCGGAGACGCGGAGGCCTTTCTCGGGACGTTGCGCGAGGTGGATCATGCCGAGACCGTGTAGGGCGACGATGGCTTCTTTTGCATCGTCGTCGAGGTCCTGGCGGATGATGAGGACGGCTTTGCGGTCGCCGTAACCGTTGGGGTCGGGGAAGGCGATGTCGGCGGCGAGCGAGACGTCGCCGGACATGCGCTTCCAGAGATAGCGGAACTCGTCGCGGGTGTACCAGACGTTATAGCCGGCGGAGTGGATGGTGTAGGCGTTGGTGGCGGGGTCGAAGCTGGCGCTCGCCGGGGACGAGGGCGCTGCCGATGTCGGACTGGCCGGTGAAGATGCCGATGGGTGTGGCGAAGGTGCGGCTGGGGCGGTGGAAGTCGGGCGGAGGAGCGACCTGCTGGTGTGTGGCGGAGCCGGGGTAGGCCCAGGCGGGGACTTCGGGGTTTGTTGAGGGGCGGGAGTCTGCGCGAGAAGTGCTGAGGTGAGAAGAAGATTGCGCCGATGAGGTAGGGTTTCGGCATGATGTCTCAGTGGTGAGAATTTTAGACGAGGAGGGTAGGTGCAGGTCGGTTGGATTCTGAAGGTGGCGGTCGTCGCGGGCGATGGTGGTGGCGAACTACCGCGCGATTCCGTCGGCGAATACGAGGCTGAGGCACTTCGATACGCTGATTGTTCTGGGGACGCCGTGCACGGCGGAAGGGGAGCCTTCACTGGAGCAACGGGAGCGCGTGCTGGAGGGTGTGCGCGAGTTTCGCGCGGGTGTGGCGAAGCACATGATCGTGACGGGAGGCGCGGCGCATAACCAGTTCGTGCGAGGCGGACTGCATGAAGCGGCTTGCGGTCGAGCAGGGCGTGCCGGCGGATGCGGTGGTCGAGGAGAAGCAGGCGCAGGACACGATTCAGAACATCTGGTTCAGCAAGCAGATTATGGATGCGCATGGATGGCGGTCGGCGGAGGTGGTCAGTTCGCCGTCGCATCTGCCGCGGACGGCGCTGATCCTGGAGCACTACAAGGGCAAGGATGCGTTTGCGTGGAGGACGCATGCGGCGTTGTGGCCGCAGGAGTTCACGCGCGAGCAGATTGTCCAGCACTATGCGGGTGAGATGAAGGGATGCTGGCGGCTGACGCATCAGGGGTTTCCGAAGAATCGGTGGCTGCCGGGGAGTTAAGCTACTCAACTGCAAGTTCGAAAGGAACTTTGTCGACGTTATCGTCAGGGAGTGCACGAAACAACGTCGGATTTTCAGCGCTGTAGCGGATCACAATCGCTTGAGGCTTCGGCAACCTATCGAAGAAGCGGTCGATGCCAGCCCGACCCATGCCATTGCTACGGATAAAGCCGAGATGGGATTGGCCATCAACGTCATAACTTACCTTCGCTTCGATCTGCAGATCATTGAGCGAGTGCCTGTACTCGCCTTCGGCAAGACGTGTGCACCAGTCCTGGACTGTCGCGATCGTTTTGGGCCAGCTACGAGCTTGCCGGACACGATAAAGGCGTCTACAGAATCGAAAGATCGCGAGAATGACGACGTCAATTACAAGACCGCCCATAGGAAGCCAGCATAAAGGTGCGGAATATGGTTTGGTACGCCTTTTCCTCACACGGTTGGCGCGTAACGGGGAAGTAAACTTAGAGTATGGCTGCTGAGTTTACCCACCTTCATCTTCATACGGATTATTCGCTGCTGGATGGGGCTTGTGATGTCGACAAGCTGGCGAAGCATCTGGAGAAGATCGGGCAGAAGGCTGCGGCGATCACGGACCACGGGAATATCTATGGCGCGGTGCACTTCTTCGATGCGATGAAGAAGCGCGACCTGAAGCCGATTCTCGGGTGCGAGCTGTATGTGTGCAAGGAAGAGGATCATCGCGGGAAGCCTGATCCGGATTCGAAGTACAACCACATGCTGGTGCTCGCGGAGAATGAGGCTGGGTACAAGAATCTCGTGCGGCTGACGAGCGAGGCGGCGCTGCATGGGTTCTATCGCAAGCCGCGTGTGTCGAAGAAGTTTCTGGCAGAGCATGCGGAGGGGTTGATCGGGTTCTCGGGGTGCCTGGCGGGTGAGGTCGCGCAGAACATCATGGCCGGGGACTATGAGGCGGCCAAGAAGAGCGCTGGATTTTATGAGGAGCTGTTCGGGCGAGGGAACTACTTTCTCGAGATTCAGGACCATGGGCTGGAGCCGGACCGGAAGGTTACGGAGGCGATGTTCCGGCTGGAGAAGGACCTGAACATTCCGCTGATTGCGACGAACGATTCGCATTACATCGAGGACCAGGATGCGCGCTCGCACGAGGTGCTGCTGTGCGTGCAGACCGCGGACTCGATGAACAATCCGAAGCGCTTCCGGTTCGACACGCAGGAGTTTTACATCAAGAGCGCGGAGGAGATGCACCGGCTCTTTAAAGAGGCACCTGAGGTTTGCACGCGCACGATGCAGTTTGCGGAGCGCTGCAGCCTCGAGCTGACGAAGGTGAAGAATCCGTTCCCGCGGTTCGAGGTCCCTGACGGCGAGACGATCGACAGCTACTTCGAGCAGGTGTGCCGCGCGGGGTGGAAGAAGCGGCGCGAGACTGCGGTGGCGCATCTGGAGTCGCGCGGGATTCTGCACAAGACGATTGCGGAGTATGAGGCGCGGCTGGAGCGCGAGATTGACTGCATCAAGCAGATGAAGTTTCCCGGCTACTTCCTGATCGTGTGGGACTTTATCCGCTACGCGAAGGAGCACAGCATTCCGGTGGGGCCGGGGCGTGGATCGGCGGCGGGGTCGCTGGTGGCGTACGTGATGGAGATCACGGACATCGATCCGCTGCAGAATGAGCTGCTGTTTGAGCGCTTTCTGAATCCGGAGCGCGTGTCGATGCCGGATATCGATATTGATTTCTGCATGAATCGCCGCGGCGAGGTGATTGAGTACGTGCGGCAGCGGTACGGCAATGACCAGGTTGCGCAGATCATCACGTTTAACACGATGGCGGCGAAGGCGGCGATCAAGGACGTAGGCCGCGCGATGGACATGCCGTATGGCGAGGTCGACCGCATTGCGAAGCTGATTCCAGCGACGATTGGGATCACGATTGAGCAGGCGCTGAAGGATTCGCCGCCGCTGTCGCAGGCGTACAACACGGACGGCAAGATCAAGGAGCTGATCGACACGGCGCTGCGGCTGGAGGGGCTGGTGCGCGGTGCGGGCGTGCATGCGGCGGGCGTAGTGATTGCGCCGGAGCCGCTGACGGAGCTGGTGCCGGTGACGCGCACGAAGGACGAGGCGATCGTCACGAGCTATGACATGAAGGCCGTCGAGAAGATGGGCCTGCTGAAGATGGACTTCCTCGGGCTGACGACGCTGACGGTGATCGACGACTGCCTGAAGCTGATCAAGGCGAATCGCGGCGAGGACGTCGACATGGCGACGATCGCGCTGGACGATCAGCGCACGTTCGAGCAGGTGTTTCACAAGGCGCTGACCAGCGGCGTGTTCCAGTTTGAATCCGGCGGCATGCGCGATGTTCTGCGGCGGTACAAGCCGAACTCGATTGAGCACCTGACGGCGTTGAATGCGCTGTACCGGCCGGGGCCGATGGGGATGATCGACGACTTCATCGAGCGCAAGTGGGGACGGCGCGAGGTGGAGTATCTGCTGCCGGAGCTGGAGCCGCTGCTGAAGGAGACGCTGGGCGTCATCGTGTACCAGGAGCAGGTGATGCAGATCTCGAACGTCATCGGCGGGTATTCGCTGGGCGGAGCGGACCTGCTACGGCGCGCGATGGGCAAGAAAGACCCGGCGGAGATGGCGAAGCAGCGCGACATCTTCATGGCCGGAGCGGCGGCGAAGAAGTTTCCGAAGGATCGCGCTGGCGAGCTCTTCGACCTGATGGAGAAGTTCGCGGGGTACGGCTTCAACAAGTCGCACTCGGCGGCGTATTCGCTGCTGGCGTATCACACGGCGTGGCTGAAGACGCACTATCCGGTGGAGTTCATGGCGGCGCTGCTGACATCGGAAACGAGCGAAGCCGGAAAATGTAGTCAAGTACATCGGCGAATGCCGCGAGATGAACATCACGGTGCTGCCGCCGGATGTGCAGATTTCAGCGGCAACGTTTACGCCGGCGGACGACGCGATCCGCTTCGGGCTGGAGGCGATCAAGAACGTCGGGCACAACGCGATTGAGTCGATTGTGACAGCGAGGGAAGCGCTGCGTGGCGAGGGCAAGCCGGGGTTCAGCACGCTGTGGGAGTTCTGCGAGAAGGTCGACCTGCGGCTGATGAACAAACGCGTGCTGGAGTCGCTATGCAAGGCGGGCGCGCTGGATTCGTTCGGCAAGCGGTCGGAGGTGATGGCTGCGCTCGACAAGGCGATGGAGCGTGCGCAGAAGTCGCAGCGGGATGCGGCGGCGGGACAGCATGGACTGTTCGGCATGTTCAACGATGAGCCTGCGGCAGGAAGTTCTGCGAAGGAAGATGCGTTGCCCGCGGCGCCGGAGTGGGATGAGCATACGCGGCTCGCGAATGAGAAGGAGGTGCTCGGGTTCTTCGTCTCCGGGCATCCGATGGATCGCTATCGCGAGAAGCTGCGGAATCTGCGGGTGGTCGACACGGCGACTGCGTGCGAGATGAAGCCGGAGCCGGCGGTGTTCGTGCGCGGGAAGATGGAGCCGCAGAATGAGATCCAGATTGCCGGCGTGATCACTGGGCTGAAGGTCGCGAAGTCGAAGCGCTCGGGCGAGATGTATGCGCAGGCGTCGCTCGAGGACACGGTGGGAAAGATCGAGCTGATTGCGTTTCCGCAGAACTATGAAAAGTTAGCCGAGAAGTTGAAGATTGATGTGCCGGTGCTGGTGCGGGGTTCGCTGCGTGGCGACGAAGATGCCGCACCGAAGTTGTCGGTTTCGCAGATTACGGCGCTCGAGGATGTGAAGATCAAGCTGCCGGATGCACTGCGGATTCGCGTGCCGCTGCACAGTCCGGACGATGCGTTGCTCGAGAAGCTGGGGACGATCTTTCGCGAGGCTCCGGGCAACGGGAAGCTGCTGCTGAACCTGGAGGAGCCGGGAGCGTTCTGCGCGGTGCTGGAGCCGCAGGGGTTTGCGGTGGCGGCGGACGTGCAGTTCATCGAGCGCGTGGAGGCGCTGGTGGGGCGCGGAGCGGTGCAGGTTATCTAGACTCTCGCCGGATTCCTTTGCCGGCGAAGCTTCGCATGACGATGCGTTCCGCGATAAGCTGCTGTTGATAGCGGAGGCACGCGTTTGCGAACGAGCCTGCTCCAGGTTGCTGCACTGACGATTGTCGGCCTGAGTGTCGCATGTGTCTTCGCGCAGGACCCGACGGTTGCATTTCCCAACAACTATCGCAAGGTGCTCGAGAACGCCGATGTCGTGGTGCTGCGCGCGCACTACGGGCCGCATGAGTCGGTCGGGGTCCACGATCATTCGGACCATCCGACGGTGTACGTGTACCTGAATGACTCGGGGCCGGTGCGGTTTGTGCATGAGCCGGAGAACGTGATTCTGACGCGGCCGCCAACGCATACCGGAGCGTATCGCGTGAGTCCGGGGCGGAAGGAACGGCACAGTGTTGTCAATTTAACGGACAAGCCTTCGGACTACCTGCGGGTGGAGCTGAAGAAGGTTCCGCTGGGCACGCTGAAGCACGAGTTCCGCGGCAGCGCGCCCGAGACGCTGGTACAGGGAACGAAGGTGGAGTTCGACGATCCGGCGCTGCGGATCGAGCGCGTGGTGTGCGACGCAGGCGCGACGTGTGAGCTTCCGAAGGAGGACTCGCCGTCCGTGCTGGTGGCGTTTTCGCCGTCAGTGCTGGTGGAGCGCGGAAAGCCGCACGCGTTTCCGGAGGATTCGTCGACGTTGTGGTTGAAGGCAGGCGAGAGCGCGAGTGTGCGGGCGACGGGTGCGGCGCCGGCGCATCTGCTTCGAATCGTTGTGTCCGTTCACTGATTGCGAGCGGGCGCCTCCGTGGTGGGAGTTGCGGAAGCTGTCACGGGTGCCGTCGGGCATGGCGGCGCTTCATTGTGCGAGCTCGAATTGAGCACGCCGTGGATCACCTTATGATTCAGGCCGTAATAGTCGTGAGCTTTCGTGGGGCCTTCCACGAGCCCGAACCAGTTGAAGGTGTTCTGCACCGTATGGTTTTCGACGACGACACCACAGATGGGAGGAACCTCCCATGTGAGCAGGTCGCTGGCGTCGTTCCAGGCGACGATCTGCGGAGGATTTTGCCCGGCGGGTTCGCCGATGGAGGCGAGAAACGCGGTACGCGTGTTGACCCAGCCGTCGAGGTGCCGGGCCAGATTTGAATCTTTCGCGACGTCGAGATTCGCCATCTCGAGCAGACGAAGCTGGTTTGCGAAGAAATAGACGCGTGAGGTGTGGGCGAGCAGGTACGAGGAGCTGCTGGCCGAGCCCGGGTCGGTCACATTGCTCGTGTCGAGCGCGGCGAAGATGAGATAGCTTCCCAGACTGTGCGTGACGATGATGAACTCCTCCGGTGATGTCGCGTCAGGCGATTCTCCGGCCGGGGGCTGCACGGCGAGCTGAATCAGCTGGCCAAGACCGTCGAGAAGGATCTTGCGCATCGGTCCGAGGGAGAGGATGGCATCGGTGAATCCCCAGTCCAGCAGGCTTCCCTTGAGCGAACGATTGATCAAGGCCCCGCGTTTGGGAGTCTGCTCCAGGCTGGCGGCCTCTTCCGGAGAGATGAACGGATAGGAGGAGAAGTGGCCGGTGTCGTTGTAAGGCTTCTTCTCTCTTGCGCAGTGACCGAGCGTGGTCTTGTCGGCACCGACCAGCGCCACGTCGGGCTTGACCATGTAGCGGCATTTCAATGCGAACACGAGCGGCCACCAGTTGAGCTCATCGACGTACACGGGAGAGCTGCCGGCTGCGAGCTTGAAACGCCGCAGGAACGGTGTCGAAGCATCCCACAGTTCGGAGCCGCCGGAGGAGTCGACGGGAAAGACGACCTGCCCGAGGAATGAAAAATAGGGCGGGGTTGCGTGGGGCTGAAACTCCGCGCCGTTGGCAAACATGAAGTCGCGAACCAACGTGCCGTCTCTCTCGCTCTTTGGGCAGTGGAGCGCTTCACAGATGCCGCGGCGGAGATAGTAGGAATCGTAATCATCCTTGCCGTCGTCACCGATGCCGTGAACGTAGAGGATATGCAGCGGATGCTTTCGGTTCTTCAGGGCGTCGGCAAAGGATGGCCCCTGGTTGTTCGAGGCAACAGGTGTGGTGGAAGCGGTTTGACCCTTCAGCGGATTTGCCGTGAAGAAAAAGAGCAGGGCAGAGGTGCAGACGAGGTTAAGGGCTGCCGGAGCGAGCGTTCGCAGTCGCATTAGATCTCCTCTGGGGAAAGAGAACGGTGGGCCTTGGGAATTCCCTTTCATTGTGGGCAGAGGGAAGATGAAGCGCAAGGTGAAGTGTCGATTGGGGATTCACGCGCCCGGCGGGAGGCACCTCGCATCTAAAGGGAGATGGAGACTTTAGTGGTGTCGGGCTCGCGGGACCAGAAGCTTGCGTATCTTCTGCTGCGGCTGACTGCAGGCTTGGATTTCTTCGGGCACGGCTTCGCGCGGATATTTACGGGCTCGCATCTCGGCGGCTTCGCGCACTGGATGGTCGGGGACATGGCGAAGAGTCCGCTGCCTGCAACGCTGGTGCTTGCCACGGGGTATGTTGTGCCGTGCGTGGAGCTGTTGATTGGTTTGCTGCTGCTGACGGGGCTCGCGACGCGCTTTGCGCTGATATTGGCGATGCTGCTGTTGCTGGTGCTGATGTTCGGCATCACGATGAAGCAGGACTGGAATGTCGCCGGGCAGCAGCTGCTGTATGGGCTGGTGCTGGCTGTGCTCTTGTTCGGTCGTGAGCGGCTGGACCTGAGCTGGCCTGCACTGTTCCGAGGGCAATAAGCCGGATATCGCTTACAATCGCTTTGGTATCCCGATGGCCGAGAGCACGCAGCCCAAACAGCCGCACCAGACTGAAGCATCTGTTCCCGAGGCGTGGCGCAAGACTGAGTTAGCGCGCCACCCGCAACGTCCGTACCCCATGGACTATATTCAGACGATCTTTACGGATTTCAGCGAGATCCACGGCGACCGTCAGTTCGCCGATGATGCGGCGATGACCGCCGGGATGGCACGGTTCCATGGCGAGCCGGTGCTGGTGATCGGCAACCTCAAGGGCCGCAGCCTGAAGGAGCGCGTGGTGCGCAAGTTCGGCTCGCCGGACCCGGAGGGGTATCGCAAGGCGCTGCGCGCGATGAAGATTGCAGAGAAGTTCGGCCGGCCGGTGTTTACGTTTATCGATCTGGCGGGAGCAAACCCTGGGCTTGGCGCCGAAGAGCGCGGGCAGGGCGAGGCGATTGCGCGCAATCTGCTGGAGATGTCGCGGCTGCGGGTGCCGACGATTGCGACGATTACCGGCGAGGGCGGATCGGGCGGGGCACTGGCGCTGGCCGTTGCGGACCGCGTGCTGATGCTGGAAAACGCGATCTATTCGGTGATCTCGCCGGAAGGCTGCGCCTCGATTATGTGGAAGGACGCCGCGAAGAAGCAGCAAGCCGCGGCGGCTCTCCGATATACGGCGGTGGACGTCAAAGAGTTAGGCTGCGTCGACGACGTGATCGTGGAGCCTGACGGTGGAACCCAGAATGATCCGGAACGCGCGGCGCAGTTTCTTGACGAACGCCTGCAACAGCATCTCAGTGAGCTGCGCTCGCTTTCCCTTGAGCAGCTTCTGGAGACGCGGTACGCGAAGTTCCGCAACATTGCGCAGTTTTATACGACGGCCTGAACGGGCGGCCGCCTGCGCAGAAGGAGTTTGAGCCCCTTGGCCTCTTCCGCACCTCCAGCTCCGGTTTCTCGCTCGCTGCACCTTGCGCTCTTCGTGACGGGAGTGCTGTGGCTGCTGGCGGCGCACGCGGTGGCGTTTCGCGCGGCCGAGGGAATCGCCAGCCGCTTCGGATGGAGCGCCGTCGGAGAGTCTCTCCTGGTGAATCTGTTCCTGCTGTTCCTGCTGCTGGTGGGATTCACGACGCTGAACTGGATAGGAACGCGGCAGGGAAGCGTTCGCCTCGCCAACGCTCTCCCAAAACGCTCGACGTCGCCTGAGGAGTGGTCGCGCGGTGTGGTGATCGGATGGGCCGCCGCGCTCGCCGCAGTGGTGCCGATGGTGATTGGCGGCGCGCTGCATCCGCAGTTTTCATGGGCGGGGCCGGCGTGGGAAGGCGCGATCCTATCGGTCCTTTCCCTTGCCGTCGGCGCGTTGGCGAGTGAGGTCGCGTTCCGGGGATTTCTCTTCCAGCGGCTGATCGACGCCACCGGACCAACCACGGCGACGATTCTGCTGTCCCTGATCTACGCGTTGATCGGAAGCCTCGGCCCGAACGGGACGAGCCTCAGCTTCTTCGTGACCATCATCGCCGGCGTGCTGTTTTCGATGGCGTACCTCAGGACGCATGCGCTCTGGCTTGGCTGGGGGATGCACTTCGCCTGGGCGGCGGCGACGGCGGTTGTCTTCGGGCTGCCGAATGCCGGCGTGGCGAGCTACTCCACCGTGGTGCAGACCGACACCAGCGGCCCGCTGTGGCTGACCGGCGGAGTCTACGGGCCGGACGGTGCGCTGTTCACGGCGATTGTGTTCTTCGTCGCCATGGCCGTTGTGTATCGCGTTACGCGGAACTATGCGTGGAGCTACACGCACCCAGAGATCGTCCCAGGCGGCTACCCGATGGAGGTTCCACCGCCCCCGGCCCACACGGCGATGGAGGAGGCCGCGGCTGCGAAGTCCGCCACGCTGGTGCAGATTGCGCCGGTGCCAAGCAGCAACGGATTGGAACGATCGTCGTCACCCGAATCCGCGCACCGGCCCTAGTCGTCTCCACTTTCTTAGTTGTCTCCAGTTTGTAGTTGTCTCCAGCTTGTAAAATCTGCAGTGCCTGCCCCGCAATACTTGCGCGCTAAAAAACTTAGGCGCACAATTTGGGTATTCGGGTATTCGCAGGTGACTGCATGGGCCCATGCGCACGCAGACCGCAGATGATTCCGCCGCTCGCCGGGAGTCTCCTATGCGGGCTTGTACTTTCTGCCGTTCCTAAATTGTGCGCGCAGGTCTTCACCGTGGGAATGAAGACCGCGACCGCCGATGTCACCACCGAGTTCCATCCAACCCGTGTCGATCTCCCGAAGGAGCCGCTCGATGAAAAGGGCCGTCAGGAGCTGATTCGCAACCTCGAATCGGAGCAGGGCTTCGCGCACCGCGAGCTTCCGCTCGGCGCCGGGATGCAGCTTGTCGCCAACGGCACGTTGTCGCCGCGTGACGAGGAGTACAAGAAGATTCTGTACGAGAAGGGGCAGTCCGCCGCCGCAGGCGACCGCGTGCAGGTGACCGCCCTCCAGTTCCGTCCTGACCGCATCGTCATCGACCTGAATGGTGGACCGTACGCCAAGCACCGCTTCCTCAGCCACATTTCACTGAACGATATCCCGCTCGCCCAGGAGGGTCCGGCGGTGACCGGCTGCCGCATCACGCTGGTCTTCGAGGGCGGCATCCCTGAAGTGACCGCGGCCGAGGTGAAGGCGCTGCTCGACCCGGTCGTGGACTTCCGCGCGAAGTCCAGTGGCGAGGCCTATGCGGACACACTGCCGCCGAAAGTGAGGGAAGCTGTCGAGGCGCACGAGATTCTTGTTGGCATGAACCGGCGCATGGTCATCGCCGCCATGGGCGAGCCCAAGACGAAGGAGCGCGAACACTCCTCCGAAACCGACCCCGACAGTCCGATCTACGAGGAATGGATCTACGGCGATCCGCCGCAGCCGACGCAGTTCGTGCGCTTCAAGAATGGGCGCGTGGCCCGGCTGGAGATCGCGGCCATCGGCAAGCCGATTGAGGTCCATGACAAGAATGAGATGGGCGCAGAAGTCGAGCCAACACTTCAGGCCCGGACGATCGTGAACGGCGACGTGCAGCCCACAGGGGAAGAGGGCGGCACCAGAGCCGCTACTGCACCCACGCTGCGGCGGCCCGGCGAGGTGCTGGATACGCCGGGAGATGTGCCGGGCATGGGCAAGGTGAAGATCCCCACCGATCAGCAGCAGCCTGCAGGGCAGCCGCAACAGCAGGCCCCACCCACATCGCCGCAGTCGCAACCGTCGTCGACGCCGGACAATTCATCCGCGCCAAAGCTGGCCTCTGAACCCTCGAGGATGTGAGCTTTCGAGAGGGTGTCGAAGTCGTGTATTCTTGGAGTGGAGCAGTACCCGGCGCCTGCCATCCATCCCTCCTGTTCGGCACTTCCAATCAGCCCGCAGAGAGAAGTTGAGTGAATGCGTTGCGCGCATGCGCATTTTCGGGGTACGCCAGATTTCTGAGTTTGCAGGGAGAGCTACCATGGCGAAGATTGCCAAGACCGGTGACCGCAAGAAGGTCATGGACACACAGAAGAGCACCGATTGCCCGAAGTGCTCGAAGCCGACGCGCATTGTGAAGCGCGTGAAGGACCGCGAACGCGGCGTTCCGGGTGGAGTTTATATCTCCTGCTCGGCGTGTGAATTTTTCGAGAAGCTGTAAAGCTTCGGCGTGCGGTTTTCGAGTTTTATTTCGTGAAATTTTCGGTCAATTTGCACAGGAAGGCCCATCGCTAAGATGGGCCTTTTCTTCTGTTTACATCCAAGGTGGGAGTGGGGTCCCCAAAAGAGGCACCAAGGTCCCGAAGGACGCACTTGACGAAGGTTATCAGGGGTTGGCAGACTCCTCTTCGGAAAGTGGGAATCAGCAGATATGGCCACAAGCAGCACCGTTGTACAGCAGGAAAACCTGGACTCCACTCCTCACTACACCCGCCCAACCTTTCTAATGTGCCCGCCCGAGTGGTATGGGGTGGACTACGTCTTGAACCCATGGATGGCCGGCAATGTAAACCGGTCCTCTCGTGACCTCGCCTTCGCGCAGTGGAAGAGCCTCTACAACGTTCTCCACAGCGTTGCCGATGTGAGACTCCTCCACCCCGAACCCGGCTGCCCGGACATGGCGTTTCTCGGACACGGCGCTCTGATCAGTCACGGCGTCGCCGCGCTCTCCAGCTTCAGCCCCAAACAACGCCGCGCGGAATCCGTGTTCCTGCGGCAGTGGCTGCTCGGCCAGGGATTCCTGCTGTGGGAGACGCCCCGCGAGACGGCTTATGAAGGTCAGGGCGACAGCGCCTTCGACGATCAGGGCAAAGTGCTGTGGGCCGCTCACGGCGTTCGCACCTGCCGCGCCGCGCACGCACACGTTGCCGACGCCTGGCACGTTCCGGTGCGCTCGCTGCACCTGGTGGACCCGCGCTTCTACCACCTGGATACATGCTTCGCCCCGCTGCACGGCGGCTTCCTGCTCTACTATCCGGAGGCGTTCGACGCGGCCTCGCGGGCGGAGATCGATAAGTTCTACCCGGCCGAGCGCAGGATCGCTGTGTCCGAGTCCGACGCGACACGGATGGCGTGCTGTGCGCTCAACATCGGCCGTACGGTCTTTACCGGAGAGGTGAGCCGCGAGTTGGCGACGAGACTCTTCGACCTGAACTTCGACGTCGTTCAGCTGGAGCTGAGCGAGTTCATCAAGGGCGGCGGGGGCGCAGGGGCATTGACGCTGCGGCTCAGCGACCTGCCGGTCACGCATGGGGTCGTCCGGTCAGCCCGGGCCGCCTGAGTCTTCGAAGGCTTTTCCAAAGAGGGAAGCCCCGCTTCTCAGGTGAGGAGCGGGGCTATTTTTCCCTGTTTTGGCTTGCTTTGCCTTTAGGCGATTACCTGCCCGACCTGCTGACGGTTATCGGGGTCGACGGCTTTTCAAGTTCGGCGACGAGCTGGTCGGTGAGGGCCGGATCGTTCGGGGTGACCCGCTCGATCTTGACCTGGGCCAGACCTGCAACGCCGATCTTGTGGGCAGCCGCATACGATAGATCCAGAATGCGACTGGTTGGGACCGGACCGCGGTCATTGACGCGGACAAAGGCCGATCTGTGATTGCGAAGGTTCGTCACGCGCAGCCACGTCCCCAGGGGGAGTGTGCGGTGGGCACAGGTGAAGGCGTTCATGTCGTACTTTTCACCGTTGGCCGTCGGATGACCCTGAAAATGAGAGCCATACCACGAAGCTTCGCCGATTTGATACCAGTGATGCTGCTTGACCGGTGTGGTCGGCACTGGACCGTTGTCTTTGGCGGGACTGGCGATGATGCTTGCCGTCACGCCCAGGGTTGCGGCCAGGAGGCCGGCTTGGATAGGCCGACGCATCCACTTCGACCGAATCCCTCGCCTGGAACTTCTCGAGGTATCGTTCATACACATATTGTCTCTGTTAGATGCCACCTAAGTCAAACAAGCTAAAGCCACTTTCATTACTTTGGTACCTTGCGCTCAGCTCGCTAGTATGCTAGGAAAATCCGTCACAAATTCGAGGCAATGATTGCGTCCTCCTCCCGATTTTGAGCCCCGTACTGACCCTCGCCCGTCTGACCCCCGCCCACCCGTGGCGCTGACGATCGCGGGATTTGATCCGTCCAGCGGCGCGGGCGTCACCGCCGACCTGGCCGTCTTTGCAGCGCACGGCATCTTCGGAACGTCGGCCATTACGGCGACGACGGTGCAGTCGACCATGGGGGTCGCGGCGGTGCGGGCGGCGGATTCGGCCTGGCTGCTGCGGACGCTGGAGTTCCTCTCGACCGATCTGCCGGCGGCCGGGGTAAAGGTGGGAATGCTCGCGACCGACCCTATCGTCCGCTCGGTTGTGGAGTTTCTGCAGCCCTTGCAGGGGCGGATTCCCGTGGTGTTCGATCCGGTCATTCGCTCGAGTTCCGGGTTTGAGCTTCTCGATCCGGCGGCGCTGCGCCGGATTCATGCGGAGTTTCTGCCCCTCGTGGACTGGGTCACGCCCAACTGGGACGAGCTCTCGATTCTGAGCGGGGTGCGGGTCGAAAGCCTCGAAGATGCCAATAGGGCGGCGGATTCGCTGGGCAAACGTCATCCGCGACTTCATATTGTGGCGACCGGCGGAGATCAGCAGGAGCCGATGGACCTGCTGCGGACGCCGGGGGGTGCCGTGCGAACCTTTCAGGGGGAACGGATCGAGACGACCTCCACGCACGGAACCGGATGCGCGTTCTCGGCGGCACTGCTCTCGCGGCTGATCCTGGGCGATGCTCCGGCGAAGGCCGTTGGCAACGCCAAGGCCTATGTCACCGAGGCGCTGCGCTCGGCTCCGGGGTTGGGCCGAGGGCGCGGGCCGCTCAACCTGCTGTGGCCCTTGCGGTCTGGACGCCGCCGCAACTGCTAGGCGCCGCGGCAGCTGCTAGGCTAAAGCGATGGATTCGGCTCTTCACCTGGTCGTCAACGGCGTGCCGCGCAGCCTCGAAGGTCTGGGTTCTCCCGCATCCTTGACGTCGGTTCTCGAGCGGCTGGAGCTGCGGCCGGACCGCATCGCGGTGGAGCTGAACGGCGAGATCGCGCCGCGGACCAAATGGGCGGAGATGACCGTAGCGGATGGGAACCGCATTGAGGTCGTTCATTTCGTTGGTGGCGGGTGGGGCTAGCTGATAGCTGGAGATACCCCCTCCCCCTGAAATGTGTCAAAATCTAGAGAACAAATAACTTATCGGTGGACCTTATTTGCAAAGTCTTGATTCGAAAGGGTCAGGGACTTTACAGGGGATGGGCTCGATTTTGGGAAGGCGTGACCAGGGATTGCAGCAAATTTTCCCAGCGGTTGCCGTACTCCTTCCAGCCGCCGATCGAGCGGACGCGCCGGAGTGCGGCGTCGCGCATGGAGCGCTGGAGGGCAGGATCGTCGGCGAGCTGTTGCAGACGATTCGCGAGGGCGATGGGATCGCGGATGGAAACGATGAAGCCTTCGACGCCATCGGTGAAAAGATCCTCGCCACCCGTGTTGGTTGAACAGACGACAGGGCAGCCACAGGCCATCGCCTGGGCCTGAACAAGCGCGAGACCCTCTTCAATGCTCGGCAAGGCGAGGACGTGACTGCGGCTCATGAGCGCAGCGAGCTCGGCCTGCGGAAGGGAACCGAGCATCTCGACGTTCTCCATGGGCAGCTTTGGCAGAAGAGCGCGGATGTCCTCCTGAACGGCGCCGGCGATGCGAAGACGCTTGTGTGGATGGCGCAGACGGGCGAAGGCCTCGAGCAGGTAGGGAACTCCCTTGCGCAAGCCGACGGCGCCGGCGAAGAGGATGTCGAAGCTGTCGGACGAAGGCTCTGCAGTCGGCTGGAAGCTCTCGAGCCGCACGCCATAGGGAATCACGTGAACCTTGTCCGGCGGCACGCCCATCTCGGCAAATGACCGCGCCGCCATGGTGGACGGCACAGTGATGGCGTCGCAGGCAGAGTAGATGGCTTCCTCGCGGCGGGTGTCGCGCGGGTCGGATGGTGGGGTGGCGACACCCCAGCGGCGGAACTCGTCGGCGAGGAGCTGTTCCTGGTAGCGCTGATGGGTTGAGCCGCGGTCGCAGATGAAGACGCCGCCATTGCGCTGGATAATGGCACCGGCGCGGAGGCTGGAGCCTGAGATGCCGATGAGCGCGTCAATCTTTGTTTGGCCTCGGCCCTCGCGGACGAGACGGCGCTCGGTCCAGCGGTCGAAGGCGACGGCGTTGGCGTAGCCGAGTGGGTCGCGGAGCCAGGTGAGATCGATGGGCGCGCGGCCGGCGAGGTACTCGGGCACGTGCAGCCAGGGGAAGGTTTCAACTTTGTCGTGGCTGAGGCCTTCGCGCTTCAGCCGTGCCCAGGGCCAGGTGGAATAGACGCGGCGCAGGTGGCCTCGACGATCGAGTTCGCGCGCGAGTTCAAAGTGATGGAAGACGCCGAAGACGGTTTGGACGATCTGCATGGATTCGGCGGCCCGCGGGCTCTGCTGAGTTTAGCAAGAGCGGAAGGGTGCCGGTTGTTGCGGAGAGTTATGCGGCGACGTGGATCTGCATCTGCCGTTCTATCGAGTTATAGGTACTAATCGACGCCTCCATGAGTGACTTGGCGATTTGGCACCAATCAACATGCATCACGCACGAGAAGCGGGTTTCTGGGTACCAATTTCCAAATAGTTATAAGCGGACAACGCCGGCCTGCCGTAGAGCAGTGAGGGTGGGGAAGCCGTCGATGGCCATCAGCAGGTCGGCTTCGGCCAGAAAACTCTTCAGAACATGAGTCACTCCCTCGGTTCCAGCAAGGGCGAGACCATAGACGTACGGACGTCCAATTCCGACAGCAGCTGCCCCCATCGCTAAAGCCTTGACGACATCGCTGCCGGATCGAACCCCAGAGTCGAACAGAACCGGGGTCGTGCCACAGGCCTCTACGATGCCGGGGAGCATATCGATCGCGGGGACGCCGCCGTTGGCCTGGCGTCCTCCGTGATTCGAACAGTAGATTCCTTCGATCCCAGCGTCGATGGCGCGTCTGGCGTCATCGGGATGACAGATGCCCTTGAGGATGAGAGGCAGTTTGGTGAGAGAACGCAGCCATGGAAGATGCTTCCATGTAAGGGGGTTGCCAATGTTTTGAGTCCACTGCATGACCGCGGCGGATAGATCTTCTTCGGGAGGCTTCGCGAGTGAGCGGAGAAAGCAGGGATCCGTAAAGTAGTTCTGAAGTGCGGCCCCGCGCAGCTGCGGGAAGTTCGCGGCGTTGAGGTCTCGCGGTCGCCATCCGAGAAGCCAGGTGTCGAGTGTGACGACGATTGCTTTGAAACCCGCGGTCTCGGCGCGATGGATGAGACTTTCGGTGAGGGCTTCGTCCTTCGGGGTGTAAAGCTGGAAAAATCCAGGAGTGTCGCCGAGACTTTCAGCGACCGCCTCAAGCGGGTCGTTCGACAACGTTGACGCAATCATGGGTACGCCGGTTGCGGCTGATGCACGAGCGACGGCGAGGTCGCCGTGGCCATCCGGAGTACAGATGCCAAGGACACCGATGGGGCTGAGAAAAATTGGAGTAGGGAGCTTGAGACCCAAGAGGTCAACGGTGAGGTCGCGCGTGGAGCAGTCCACCAACATGCGAGGGACAAGCCCCCAATGATGAAAGGCGTTCGCATTTTGAGTTTGCGTGAACTCGTCGCCGCAGCCCCCCTGAACGTAAGACAGAACAGAGGGAGGCATAGCTGCTTGTGCCCTCTGCTCCAGGAGCTTGAAGTCGGCGGGGAGGCTGGGAAGCACGCCGCGGAGGCCTTTGAAGTAGATCTCAGTTTGATAGTCGCCGAAATGAGGCATTCTCACCGTGCTCTTTCCATAGCGAATTCGGGTTCGTAAACCTGAACGACATTCGAGCTTTCACACTGCGGTTTCTCGTAAACGGGCCATTACTTTCAGGTTAATTCGGTTGTGAGCCACGTGAATAAGTTTTGCGGTTAGAAGGCTCATTCTCGACAATAAATCGATGATGCACCTTTTTGAGCGAGAGATTAGTAACGGGAAGTCGGCTTCTCACAAGCGATGCGCCCAGGGCGTACTCAGCTGTCGATAACACGCCAATGCACTCTTCCAAGCCTGCTATCGCTGGAAACGTGCATTGGCGATTTTGGCAACAATTGATATGTGGTCCCTTATCGCTGGTTTGCGATAAGCTCGTGTCCTCCGAGCCCGCAAACCAAATGCACGCATGAAAGAGCAAGAGCCCATCTCGCTTGCAGCCTAGACGCGGATCGATCCCGATCCGTCCCCTTTGCTTGCCTGCGAAACGCCACCAAGCCTTGATCCACCTGAAATCGTGAGTCAGCAACCAGCTGAAATCCCTGTGGAGAAACCCGCTCCGATGATCGATATCCATCCGCCGCACCAAAGCGTCTCAACACGCCGCGAATTCTTCGTCCATCTGTTCATCGTCGTCCTTGGCATCCTCATTGCCATTGGTCTCGAACAGACGGTGGAAGTCATTCACCACGCTTATGAGCGCCGCGCACTCATCAAGAACTTCCATCAGGAGTGCGCGGACAATCTGAAAGTCTTCGAGCTCGATCTCAGACTGGTTCATCAAAACATCGCCTGGGGGCAGTCTTCGCTCGCCATTCTGCGTAACGCCAGGCCAGAGGGCGGCTACATCACCGTCACGATGCCGCCAGGTACGCGTTGGGGTATGCACGCTCCATCCCGGTCAGTCTGGTCTGTCGCAAAATCCAGTGGCAAGGTCGAGCTTCTGCCGGAGAACATCGCCGAGGTCTTCGATCGGGTCGACGGCGAAGGAGAGCACTTCAACGATCTGGTTCAGGCCAGCGTCACCGCCCAGCAACGCATTGGGACCTTCAAGGAGCGGGTTGGCTCGCCTTTGGACACGGGCGAGACCATTCACCTCACACTCGCCCAGCGCGACGACGCGGCGAGCCTTATTGATAGCGTCCTCGTCCAGGACGAAGGGTACCAGCTATGGCTCGCCTCCTGGCAGGGTGCCTCGCAAAGCGTCCTTGATGGCGCCCAAACCCGCGAAGCGATGGACAGTTACATTCACCGCGCCCAGGTAGCCGCCGCTCAACAATAGCGTTCCAAGCATTCGCAGGAGACGCCACGTTTCTGTGCATCTACGCTGTCGCTGATACGCTTGCATGAACCCCGCGCCCAAGGAAAAGCTATGCCACAGATACCGGATATTCCGGAAGAGGTGCCGCTAGCCGATGCAGTGGAGGCGACGCCGTCCGCGCCTGAGGGCGAGGCGGTGGAGATTGCTGCGACTGAAGATGTTGCGGAGATTCCCGCGACTGGGAAGGAGGAGGCACCTGTGCTTGACGTTCATATGCCGCACGCGGCGCATACGTGGAAGGACTTCTTCATTCATCTGGGAACGATTACGGCGGGGCTGCTGATTGCTATCTCGTTGGAGCAGAGCGTGGAGAAGCTGCACCACCTGCATCAGCGGCATGAGTTGGAGGCGTCGCTGCGCGCCGAGGCCGCGATGAACAAGGAGCGGGCGGAGGTGGACTTTGCACGCTACGACGACGAGATGACGTGGCTGCTTGGATTGCACGAGGATATCGGGAAGATGCTGGCGACGGAGGGCAAAGCGAACCTTCCGTACCGGACGGTTCACGAAACTCCGCTGGTCCCGGGTGCAACCCCATACCATGGGCGTCCGATGGCTATGGTGACCGCGGTATGGGACATGGCCGCAGCGGACACCCGGCTGGCGCTGTTGCCGGACGAGGTGGCCAATGGTTACTCGTTGCTGTACCACGTTCGCGGCGAGCGTTTTGCCCTGCTGAGGACGTTGGCCGGAAATGCCATGGATCGGCAGGCGGCGTTCGAGGCGCAGTTTGCGGATATCAGCACGCCGACAACGCCGGTGCTGGCGAGGATGAGCGCGGAAGACCTGAAGCAGTACGATGCGCTGACGATGCAGAGTTTTACGGCGATACGGGTTGAGAAGGCGGGGCTTAGGCTCGTATACGGAACCAACGAAGCGATGCTCCAGGGGCTCTATGATTCCGCTTCGGCGTCCCGCGCGTATGAAGAGGCGCAGACCAGGTTTGCGGATGACTACGCGAAGATGGCGCGGGAGGTTGAAGCGGAGGACGCGTCGCGGGATGGGGCGGCAGCCAAGCCGGTGGAGAAGAGTGCGCGAGGCTGTCATCCGCTCGCCGACGAGTGCCGAGTGCCAGAACAGTCGCCATCGGTAACTCCGATTCTCAATTGACGGCACAGGCCAAATCACTCATGGGGCCTGAGCGGAGTGCATTCGTGGCGAATAGGTAACGACAAACGCTCTTCGCAGAGACGCCCAGGATCGGTATGCTCACATGTTGAGAGGGAAGATTCATGCGTCTTTGCTTTGCGGCCATGGTAATTGCCGGATGTGTCACTGGTTTGCTGAATGCACAGCAGGTGCAGTCTGGAACGAAGGCGACGGGATTGCCGGCGAATGATCCTGTGTTGGAGCGAGTCCTGCACGAGTGGCCGGAGGGCCGCATCACGACCGTGGGGCATCCGGGCGAGTGGGCCTATGAGCAGGGTGTGCTGCTGGACGGTGTGACCGCGGTTTGGCGGGTGACCGGCGATGGACGGCTGTTCAGCTATGTGAAGGGTGCGGTCGATCGGTCGGTGGATGCGAGCGGGACAATCCATATGGCCGATGGAAAGCCGTTTCCGGTGGCGGCACATTCGCTGGACAACGTCGAGATGGGACGCAGCGTGCTGATGCTTTATCGGGTGCTGCAGCAGCCGCGCTACTTCAAGGCGGCGCAGTTTCTGCATGAGCAGGTGACGCAACAGCCGAAGACGCCAAGCGGAGGGTATTGGCACAAGCAGATCTATCCGAACCAGATGTGGCTCGACGGAGCGTATATGGCGGAGCCGTTCATGGCTGGATACGCGCAGGAGTTTGCGGTGCCTGGAGGCGTGGACGCGGCGGCGGACCAGTTGCTGATGATGAGCGAGCACATGCGCGAGACGAAGACAGGACTGCTGCGGCATGGGTGGGACGAGTCCAAGCAGATGGCGTGGGCCGACAAGCAGACGGGTCTGAGCCCGGAGGTGTGGGCGCGGGCAATGGGCTGGTACTCGATGGCGCTCGTCGACGTGCTGGAGAGGATGCCGGAGAACGATCCGAAGCGAGCGCAGCTCAGGAATGCGGCGCAGCGGACGCTGATGGCGGTGATTCGCTATCAGGATCCGGGCTCGGGCCTGTGGTGGCAGGTGATGGAGAAGGGCGGGCAGAAGGACAACTACCTGGAGGCCTCGGCGAGCTGCATGTTTGTGTACTCGATTGCGAAGGCGGTGCGGATGGGTGTGCTTCCGTTATCGGACGAAGCGCAGTGCGGAGCGTGGATGGGAGGGAATCAAGAGCCACTTTGTGAAGCCCGATGGAACGCTGAGTGGCACGGTCAAAGTGGCGGGGCTGGGAGGGACGCCGTACCGCAGCGGGACGTACGACTACTATGTGGGCGAGCCGGTGGGCGATAACGATGCGAAGGGTGTCGGAGCCTATCTGCTGGCTGAGAGCGAGATGATTCAGCAGCAGCGCGCGGGAGCGCTCTTTGCCGGGGCAAGAGGCAAGACAGTGCTCTGGGATGCGTGGTTCAACTCGCAGAAGCGGAAGACGCTGGCGGGCAATGAGCAGCTCTTCCACTACAAGTGGACCGACGAGGCGAACAGCGGCTATTCCACCTGGGGAGATATGTTCGCCCAGTATGGGATGCGCAGGCCAATGTTGGACCACGCGCCACGTGCCGCGGACTTGAAGGGCGTGAGCGTGTATGTCATCGCTGCGCCGGACAACCTGAAGCTGAACCCGCAGGCCCACTTTATGGACCAGGAGAGCGCCGACGCGATCGTGGACTGGGTGAAGGCGGGTGGGGTGCTGGTGCTCATGGAGAACGATGTCGAGCGGGCCGACCAGGTTCACTTCAACCTGCTGAGCGACCGGTTCGGGATTCACTTCAACCCGGTGATGAAGCAGGATGAGTTGAACGACAGCTACGTGAATACGATCGTTCCGGTGCCGGCAGGTACGGGCGGAATCTTCAACCAGGACTTTAAGGGATTGATGAAGCAGATTTGCACGATTACGGCGTCGGCGCCGGCCAAGTCGATCCTGACCGCGCATGGCACGGATGCTGAAGGAGATACGGTGATGGCCGTGACGCATCTGGGACGCGGCCTGGTGTATGCGAATGTGGATCCGTGGGTCTACAACGAGTACACGGATGGGCGGAAGAACCCGCTGGATGAGCAGAATTTCGCAGCCGGGGAACAGCTGACACGGTGGATTGTGCAGCAGGCGATGGAGCGATCTGGAGAGCGGGCGGGGCACAAGCATTAGTGGATTCGCCCACGATACAGAATATGTGTTATCGGACGTTCCAGTAGTTTTCTCCTGATGGGAGGAAAGTCCGGCTTTTGGTCCCATTAGAGTAACTGGTTGAATATTGCGAACGCGCGTTCCCACATTTCTGTTGCAGGGTGCTTCACATTAGGGTCGATGACCTTGAAGATGCGCGCCAGCGCGAGGCTCAATCCGCCTGCGATGACGGGGAGACGAGCTTGCGTCTCATCGCTATAGGGCAGGTCGTACTGTGGCTCCGGGACCGTCTTATCCAAGATCCGCTCCAGCCCGATGTCAAGGTCAAGCTTCTCGAAGGCATGTATGTTCTCTTGCAGGCCCTTAGGAATTGGCAGGTCTCGCGGTTCTACCGTGATCCTGTCATTGCTCTTTGCCGTGTGCTGGGCGATCAGCAACAGATCTGCTACCTTTTGATCGACGAAATCGTAGTAGCGCTTCAGGTCCTCTTTATCGATCTCGAGTTCCGCGGCGACTCGAAAAAAATGCACGATCTCGTGGGTACCCTGAACGCGTTTGTAGGGCTTCACGTTATGTACAGGTTGAAGGGGGTTCCAATTTTGGGCTGCCATGACGTCCTCCTTGGGAAATTGAGAACTGGCCTTGGGGGTGGTGGCTAGACGAACACACTTACACGCCTAGTCTCTATAGATGCTGCGCGGCGGTACCGCTGCTTATTCAGTGGCAGAAAAAGCAGTAGCATGAAACAGCGTGGACCACGGCCTTCGCGAGGACCGTTTTCCTCAACCAGGTCATTCCTGAAGTTGCATAGCATGTCTACCTCACGAAGCGGAAGGTCAGGTTATAGCGAACGGACCCGAGTCGGGGATGTTGCCCTCGCTTGATGGGGCCGACGCCGTGGAACCAGAGCCGCGACGGACCACCCCAGACAACCACGTCGCCGTGTTCAAGAATGATCTTGGTCACCGGATCGCTGCGTCGCTCTCCCCCAAAGAGGAACGACGCAGGCAGTCCCAACGAAACCGAGACAATCGGTTGAGTGAAGTCGCCTTCGTCCTTGTCCTGATGGAGTGTCAGCCTTGCTCCGACCTCATAGCGATTCACGAGACACCCATTTGGCGCGAAGCCTGAGAATCCCGCGCGTTCTGCGGCGGAACTGGCCAGAGAGAGAAACGCCTCCGGCATCGGAGGCCACGCGCGGCCAGTCTCCGGATCGATGCTTGTGTAGCGATAGCCGGAGCGGCTCGAAACCCATCCGAGGTCCCCACAATTCGTCATCGCGACTGACATGCGGTGGCCGCTCGGAGTCTCCATATGACGCAGAGGCGACGCTTGGATCACGTCATTCAGGGCAGACAGAATAGCCTCCTCGGAGGCGAGCGCGAACGCCGGCAGCAAAGCTGCTCCTGGG
This sequence comes from uncultured Acidobacteriaceae bacterium, assembly GCA_963729675.1. Classification (GTDB taxonomy): domain Bacteria; phylum Acidobacteriota; class Terriglobia; order Terriglobales; family Acidobacteriaceae; genus Granulicella. The sequence goes on along the minus strand of CAVSOV010000017.1, from coordinate 146,910 downwards.
CCGAGGACGATCGGACTGTCCGTCCGCGGGTCGGAATGGGCATCGAAGAGAGAGAGTGCCATGGCTGATTGTAGGAACCATTTCAGGCGAGAACAATTCGCTGGGTGTCGAGCAGAAAGCTACCCCTGAGCGGTTAGCTTTGGACTACGCGAAACGTAGGCGTAGACGCGTGTGTTGCATGTCATGAACAAATCAAAGCAACAAAATCGGCCACGAGTGCCATGCAACACCTTCGCACCATGCAGAACCTCTAAGTTTCTGAATCGCCGTAACTTTTTAGCGCAACAGCATTCAATAAGTACCTAGAATCGGACATTGCCTAAAGCCAGGCCTCAGGGTGCTGCAAGCCGCGCTTCCTGTTCTGGAAACCCGGTTATCCTCCGGTGCCTGGCCTTGCGCGATACGGCGTTACCCTTGTGGAGTGTATGGTAGTGCGAGTCATGCATTCCATTTCAGCAACAACCCAAGGCCGCCGCGGTCCAGGGAAAATAGCGCGACCCGGCCTGATCTCTCTTCTGCTCTGGATGTCGAGTTTGACCGCGGTTGCGCCGGTGAGCGCTCAGGCCGGAGCGACGGCTTCCGATCACATTAGCTTCTCCGGCGGTCATCGTTGTCGGATTCGTTGGTGGTTTTGTTCGGCCTGACGACGACCGCCACCTTGAAGTGCAGATGATCCAACGCCTCGCGAAGGACAACCCGGGGGTCCACGCTGTGGTTTTCGAGAACCGCCATACAGCCGAGGCTCACAAGGAGATTCTGCACTGGCTGAAGGCGGACAGCGATGGCCGACTCTCCGACCAGGAAAAGCGAAGCGCGCAAATCATCCTGGTGGGACACAGCTGGGGTGGATCTGCTGTGATTCGGCTTGCGAATGAGCTCAATGAGAGCAGGATCCCGGTTTTGCTGACTATCCAACTGGACAGCGTTAACAAAGGGCGCGGGAACGATTGTGTCATCCCACCCAACGTGGCACAGGCGTTGAATTTTTATCAGACCCATGGTCTGGTTCACGGATGCCGCACGGTGCAGCCGGTGGATGCAAGCCGAACGAAGATCCTGGGAAATTTCGGATTCGAATACACAGCACAGCCGTCGGGCTGCAGCTCCTATTCATGGTTCAACCGCCACGTGCTCATGGCCCACAATGCGATGGACTGCGATCCGCGAGTCTGGTCTCAGGTGGAAAGTGAGATTCGGACTCAGGTTCGGAATGTGGTTCGGACCCAGCAGGAGTCCGACGGAGGGCCAGGGGTTTTGAAGTCGCAACAGAAAACGCCCGTTTCCCTGCCCCTAGCCGTTCGGTAGCGCGGTGATCATCGCGCGCCATCAGTTGATGCCACCCTTCCTGCTATTGCTGGAAGAGGTGGACTCCTGCAAATGATCCGCCACCTGGGGCGCAGACGAAGGAGGTTGGGGAGATGACCCAGCCGGCACCTTGCGGGGTTTGTTGACCGCAACCCTGCATGAGGCCGGGAAGGATGATCTGTTTCTGGTTGAACATACCTCCGGATTCGGTGAGTGTTCCGGTAATGGGCCCAGTGAAGAGGATCGGCTCGCCAGCCTGGTAGACGTTTGCGAGGGTACCGAAGGAGGTGTAGTCCGTCCCGGATGGGATGGTCACGGTCGTTCCGTTGCTGGGCACTCCCCCGCTGGGTATCTGCAGGATTCCCGTTTCCATCGGAGCGACCTGCGAGGTTCCGTTGTAGACGTAGTAGCTGTAGAAGCCCGGGTTGAGCGCGGTTGCGGTCTGCGGCTGGAATTCGAAGAGACCGGCTGCGGTATTGTTCGCCGTTGAGTATTGCGTGCCGAAACCCTGGTTCGTATCGACCAGATAGAGATAGGGCTCGGCTGTCGTCGAGGTAGTGACGCGGCCAGTCGTGGGCGAGACCGTGTAGTTGAACGCTCCGACGGCGCCGGGCTGTCCGCCATTCGCCGTGTAGGTTCCTGACGCGTTGACCCACTGAAATCCGCTCAATTTGCCGGCGGTCGCGCTAGTGGGAGCCGGCGTCAGCAGCTGAACCTCTACACGGATCTGCCCATTCGGTCCCTTGGTGCTGAAGGACGTGGTCGAGGTGACATTGCCATAGAGCAGAAGAGGCAGAGTGGAGCTGAAGGGATTGCTCGCAATGTCTGCGAGGTTCTGCTGCTGAGCTCGACCGCCGATGAGAGTGTTCGTTGAATAGGGGTCGATCGACATGAAGTAGAAGTTCTGCGGATTCACAGCGTAGATGGCGAAGTTGCTCGGCCAATCCGGCATGTTCGCGTTAGCAGCTGCCATGATGCTCGCCGTGGTGCGACCCGATGCATCCGTGTTGCCCGCGTTTGCGACGGAACCTGAGAGCGCGATGGAGCTGCCGTTGTTTTCGGCGACGGTTACGTCTTCAATACCAGAGGAGATGGCTCCAGCGTCGCCGAAGACCATAGAACCTGCTAGAGAGATGGGGCCGCAGGTGTGTACGCCGTAGCAGGTAACCGTCGTATCGGAGACTGCGGAATAGCCAGCCATTCCGAAGGCGTAGCTTCCTGTAAAGGGACTCTTGTTTCCGGTGTTAAGAACACCGGTCGATTGCAAGGCCATGCTGCCCTGTGCGCGAATGCCGCTGGAGTTCACCGTGACGTTCGTGCCGATGCCGGTGGTGTCGTCGAATTCGACAATGTGGCCCTGGGTGGCGACGCCGTTCTGAAGTGAGGAGAGGCTTACCGCAAGTGTGATGGGGAATGGCGGCTTGCCGGGCGGAACGAGCGTGATATAGCCGGTCTGATATCCGGGGACGGGATTGCCGCTGCCATCGACACCGTACTGCAGATCATAGGTGCCGCCGAGCGTGGCGTAGCTGGTGATGCCTGTGTTGGGATCGTTGATGTCGAGCTCGCCGCCTGTGATGTTGCCATTGCCGTCTGCGGTGAAAGAGCCGATGTATTCGATACCGTTGTAGGTCGTCTGCACCGAGGTTCCGTCGGTCCATCCGGTAGCGAAGAAGGCATAGGAACCGGTGAGAAGACTGTTCCCTGTTGGAGCTGCGGGATAGGTTGTGAGCGCGAAAGGCTGGCCGCTTACGGTTGGATTTGGGGTCTCCGAGTCGGTCACGGTGATTGTTGGATAGGCACTCCCCTGCGTTCCGGCCGGCGGCGTTCCGGTGAGAGTAATCGACTGAGGCCCAGCTGTCGGCGTTATCCAGGAGGGGAGGTTCGCATAGGAAAACGTGTAGGGCGGCGTGTTGCCGACTACCTGGATGGTTGCAGAATAGGGCTGCCCGGCGATGGCTGCAGGTAGCACAGTGGGGGTGTAAACGTAGATCGCGAGTTTCGGAATGCCCAGCGTGATCGAAGCGCTTTCTCCCGGAGCATAGATGGATGTTGCCGTGACCGTTACGTTCTCAAACTGAGGAGCAGGAGGGGCGAGGTAGGTCGCCTGCGTCGGGGTGGCTCCGCGAAACGATCCGCAGCCTTCGGTGGAACCTGCGCAGCTTGAGCCGGTGACCGTCCAGGTGACGCCTGAGTTTGAGAGATCGCCCGGCACCGACGCGCTGAACAGGGCGGTGGTCAGTGGAATCACTGTCGTGTTCGATGGTCCCGTAAGCTGCACACTGACCGGATAGACCGTGAGCGCCTGGGAAGCGGAGATGGAGGAGTCGGTTTTGGAGGTCGCCGTGATGGTGACACTCATCGTGGAGCCGGAGATGGACACCGGCGCGCTGTAAACGACGCTGGTATCTGTGGCGCCGGAGAGCGTGCCGCAGGCGTTGCCGGTGCAGCCGGTGGCCTTTGTGATGGCCCAGGTGACGCCGCTGGGGCTTGCCGATGTGTACATCGTGAAGGTTGCCCCGGTGCCCACTGTTGTATTGCCGGGAACAATCTGGACGAAGGCATCGACGAGCTTCTGGCTGCTGCATCCGCCGGTGAGCATCAGGCCGAGCGAGAGCATCGCAACTGCGACAGCAGTCAGGCGGCTCTTCGTCGAAACGTTGGTGTTGCCCATCTCAGTCTCCACTGGTTTCATTTCAGAGATCCTCGCCGTCACTTACCACCGCAATTCGAAGGCAAACTCGACCTGTCGGGGGTCGAGCGCTGACTTGTAGGCGCCGAAGTTGGCGTCACCCAGGGTCACGTCGGGGTTGCTGAAGTTCGGATGATTGACCATGTTGAAGGCTTCGGCGCGGAAGCGAAGATCCAGCTTCTCGGTCAGCTGGAAGATTTTGAACAGCGTGACGTTGTTGATGACTGGTGCCGGGGCCGAGAATATTGCCGACGGGCGCGTTGCCAAACATGCCGTTGAAGTTGTTCCCTGTCGCTCCGGGAGCGCAAGTGCTGCTCTGGGTTGGATCGACATTGGGCACGATGAAGGAGCAGGTGCTGAAGAATGTGCCCAGCGGTGGTGTTGAACTGGAAGGGTTGATAGGATGAGCGCCCTTGTAGCGCTGCAATGGCACGGCAGGGTTCATGTCCGGCCGGGTTGTAATGCCGTGATTCGAGGTGGAAAGACCCGCAGAGTACGAAATTCCGGACAGGAAGGCCACGACCGATGAGAACTCCCAGCCGCCAAAGGTTCTCTTTGTCCAACCGGTCTGTGTAAACCAGGGCAGATGGTAGATGAGTGCCGACGAAAAGCTCAGGTGTTGATTCAGCTGAGTGTTTCCATAGTCCTTCATGGGATTGTAGGAATCCTGCACGCCCGAGTTTTCATCGGCGTAACCCTGCTGGCTGGGAACGTCCGAGAGACCATGAGACCAGGTGAATTGTGCGCGGAAGGTCAGATCATGCCCGACCGGATGCCGGATGCTTGTCTCGAGTGCATTCCAGTTTGCAATGCCTGTTGAGGTTGCGTAGTTGATGGTCGCGTATCCCTGGTAGGGCGCGTAGTAGGCCGTGCTGATTCCGCCTACGTTGATTTGAGGGTTGTAATCATAACCCTGGTAGGGCTTCATCTGATTGACGTTCAGCTCGAGGGGAAGATTGCGGCCGGCTACACCCGCACCGGCTATCTCAATCCACCAGTTCGTTCCGAACTCCTGTTGGACACTGAGGCTGTAGCTGTGAATCCTGGCCGCCTGAATGTTGTGGATGTCCTCGCCAAAGACATTCGGAGCTGAAGGAATGGTCGTCTGACCATTGAGTGGATTGGGGAAGTTCGCGCCCGTGAGGTTGATTTGTGTGACCGCGGGCTGGCCAATGCAGCTGTCCTGGCAGTCACTGCTTGATCCAGACTTGAGGTAGTTGATCGCGTAACCGCCGCGGATCGAGACGCGACCGTTGCCATAAATATCCCAGGCAAAACCGACCGACGGCGAGATGTAGTTCTTATGAGCGTTGGAAAGATTGAGAGGAACGCCGTTGAGCCCGTTGTAGATGAGACCGTTGACAGGGTTGTAGTTGGGCGTCAGGACGAGAGCGCCGGTTTGTGTGACGCCGGGCGCCGCGGCGGGATTGAACTGTGCAGGTTCAAAGGCTGTCGCATAACCCTGGTCTGCCTTCGCGAACGGCATGTACGAGTAGCGGACGCCCGCCGTAAGCGTGAGGCGAGGAAGAACCTTCCAGACATCCTCCGCGTACGGAGAGTAGATCGGGTAGGTCAGCTTCTTTCGAACCATGGCGCTGCCCTGGACGAAGGTGTTCGCGTAGCCAACAAGGAAATCCGCGACAGCAGTTCCCGTGTAGTTTCCGTTGAAGTTGAACGTTCCCGTGTTGTTTACCGCCTGCGTGTTAATGCGAGAGCGGCCGAGGAGGAAGGTTCCACCGGCGGCAAGGTTGTGCTTTCCGCGCGACCAGCTCCAGTTGTCGGTCAGGGTTTCGGCGAGATACGACGTGCGCCACTGTGTATCCGTGGAATTGGTTCCGAAGGTGGTCCAGCCGTTCGCGAAGGTTATCTGCGGAAGCCACTGGCCATCCAGTCCAATGATCGTTCCGGGATAAGGCAGTTGCGACGAATAACCGGGAACATCGGAGTTGAGATGAATGCCACCGTAGGTGTGCGTCACGATGTAGCGATCCATGGCGACGCTGATCTGATTGAGCATCGTCTGACCGATCTGCTCGTTCAGGTGAACCTGCGCGACGGAATCATTGTTATAGAAGATGTCCCAGTTATAGGGAGACAGCGATCCCATGCGGCTGGCGGAGGGGAGCTGGTTTCGCACACCTTCGCGGAAGTACTCGCCTGTGAGGCGGAACCTGCTGTTGATGACATGGTCGATCTTGCCCATGACATTCAACTGCTTGAAGAGGCTCGGATTCGTCAGCTGATAGTCATTGGTGGACCGCTGCGTGACATCGCACTGGTTGCCCGGAGACGGTGTGCACGGAACGGATTGGATGCCCGGCGGAACGAAGGCCCTGAGAAGAGCCTGGGCCTGAGGGCTAATCTTGCTTTGAGGAATCGTCCACTGATTCCCTGACGGGCCGCCCGGTGAAACCGGATAGTCATTCTGCGTGACGGGATCATGGATCTCCGCGGGGAAGATGCCATTGATTTCGTCCGCAGTGGGGAAGGTCGCCGACGCGACGGTGTAGGTGACCTGCTTCACATACTGCCCATTGATGTAAAAGAAGGTCTTGTCGCGGTTGGTGTTGTAGACGTGAGGAATAAATAGCGGGCCGCCGAGACCCAGGCCTCCGATATTCCAGCGGAACGGCGGATTGAGGCTTTTCGTTTGAGCGCCTGTAGAGGTATTCAAAGCGGCTTGTTGTGCGTTGTAAAAGTAGTTCAACGCGTTGAATACACCGTTGCGGATAAAGTACCAGGCCTGGCCGTGAAACTGGGCTGTGCCGCTCTTGGTGTGGACCATGAACATGGCGCCACCCATCATGTTGTACTGGACGGAATAGTTGTTCTGCAGCAGCTTGACCTGGTCAATTGCCTCCGGCGGAGGCGTAACGGTGTTGGTGAGAAGGTCGCCCGTCTCCTCGTTCCAGATGCCGTCGAGCGTGTAGAAGACGCTGCTGCGTCCCATGCCGTTGACGGAGACCGCATTGTTGGCGACATAGCCTCCGGTAGCCATACTGGTACCGGCTGACAGGTTCACCACACCCGGCATGAGGGTAGAGAGGTCCTGATAGTTGCGGCCGTTCAGCGCGAGCATGTTGGCTTCTTTGCCAGGAATCTCAGTAGAGATTTCGTTGGTGGTCAGCTCGGTAACGACCGCGTCGGCCGCAACGTCGACGGCGGTGGTCGTCTCTCCTGGCTTCAGGATGACTTTGACGGTGTAGGTTGAGGTCGGCGCGAGATAGAAATTATTTTGCTCGTAGGTGCCGAATCCCTCCATGCTCACCTTGACTGAGTAGTTGCCCACATTGAGGCCGACCTGCGTGAACTCGCCGGAACCGTTGCTCTTGAGCGGTGTGGAGACGCCTGTGCTGACATTCGTAATGACGACCGACGCCCCCGGAACGACCGCGCCGCTCTGATCGGTGACCGCGCCGGTGATGGTTCCGGTCTCGTTGAGCTGACCGTAGCTCGGCACGCAAGAGAGGATGAGCCCAACGACGAGAAAGAACGCCATCAGTGCTCTTGGAAGCAAAGTTCCCTGGAGCGCGGTGTTTCCGTGCTTGCAAAGCATGCCTGCAATCTCCTTGACGTGTTGCGTCCGCACAGCGCGGGGTCGCGACTCTGGATGTGAGTTGGAAGGCTGTGGCAACGCGCACTTCATTTGTGCCTGGGTGGGGAGCCGGTTCTGTTTGACGCTCATGCTTCGTGAGGATCCTGTGTTTTCGGTCGCAACAGTGTGGCCTGTTCTCATGCCTGGTCGCGGTTGACAGCGGGTGAATCTGGCGCTGGACTCCGGGGGAGCGGAGTCAGAGGCTTCAAATATGTCGTAATGTGGACGCGGAGAGTTTGTAACAAACGTTCATAATTGATGTCAATCGATTCTGTACCTACCCCGTGGAAATTATGCCTGTGAGTCAGCGCTGCGCACTCCTCCTAACGATGACAATGACCGCGGCGCTTGCTGCCGCACAGCAGCCGGCATCAAGGCCCGTCGCTCCCGGCGGACAACAATCCAATCCGTACACGTTGCAGGTGAAGGCTCAGGAGATTGTTCTGGACCTGGTGGTAATCGACGCCAAGGGAGAACCGGTTACCGACCTCAAGCGAGATGACTTTCAGATCTATGAGGACAAGTTATTGCAGACGATTGACTCGTTGACTCCCCCGCCCTCCCGTACTGCGCCAAATCCAGATATCCATTCCACCGCGGAGTTGGACCGCGTGGAGCCGGACGCCCCTGTGACCCTGATTGTGCTGGACGAGATCAACACGCGGTTTGAGGATGAGGCGTTCGCGCGGTATTCGGTGAAGCGGTTCCTCGACAGCCAGGGGGACACGCTGGAGCATCCCACTTTACTGGCTGCAGTCGATCTGAACCGGCTCACGCTGCTGAGCGACTACACAACGACAAAGAAAGAGCTGCTCTCAGCGCTGGACCGACACTTCACTGCCTACCCCTGGCATACGGAGGGTACGACCTGGCAGGTCGAACAGTTCGACGCCTCCTTCATGGCGTTGATGGAGATCGCTGAAGCGACCTCGGGCCATCCTGGGCATAAGAGTCTGCTGTGGATCGGACGCGGTTTTCCTCCGTTCGATCCGTCGACGCTTACGGGACCTCAGAGTGAGACGCTAAAGCAGGTGATCGAAACGAGCACGAACGCGCTCCGCGATGCGCGTGTCTCTCTGTACACATTGGACCCCGCCGGTGTTTCAACCGAGCCGCCCGTGGTGGATTCAGACGGATTCGCCGACGACCCCTTTGCACAAGAGGTGGACTTCGATGCCATGGCGAGGGCCAGCGGTGGGCATGCGTTCTATGGACGCAACGATGTGGATAAGGTGATTGCAAGAAGCGCCCGCGATGGAGCAAGCTTCTACACGCTTGCCTACAGGCCGTCGGTGCCACGGACGGATTTAGCGACGTTTCATAATATCCGCGTCGTAGTGAAGCAGCCCGGCCTGAGAGCGGAGACACGCGAGGGCTACTATTCGACCGTCGCCGGTGCTCCGCCGGCCGCGGCAACAGACAAGCAGCCTGACCTACAGCGGCTGAACTTTGCTGTGGCGGCGCAGAGCATGATGGTCTACGACGCTGTGCACATGAGCGTGGAGCCGGTGGCCGGAAGTCCCAATGAGTTTCGAATGATCCTTAACTCTGGAGATCTTGCATGGCAGGAGAGCGGGCCGGGCAAGCTCATCGCGAGGGTTACGGTTGCGGCCAAGAGCTTCAGCAGTAAGGCGGCGATGGACGGGACTCTGAAAATATCCACGCTGCAGGTAGATGAAACCTCCGGAAAACCTGCGGAGAGCACGGTCAGCCTGCTAGTCAATATTCCGACGAAGGGTGCGGCTGTGCGCGCGCGTTTTCTTGTACGCGACGAGGCGACGGGAAAGCTGGGAGCGATCAATTACGCATTGAACTCTCCGCGGCCCACGCGGTAGATGTTCTTCATGTAGAACATCTCATCATTTGATGGTTGCATCCGCCGCGAGCATTCTCACGGTCACGATCTCATGTGGGTGAACGACAACAGTAAAACCATGCGTTCCCTCAAGGGGCAACGCATGTTGGTCCCGCTCCACCGCATCGGTCTGAATAGCACTCGACAAGTTCAGCAGTGGAGTTCGGACATTCACAGTCCGATCACTACCTCCAAGATCAAGCAGCCTCAGAATCGTTCCCCTTCCATCTTCTGCAGCCTTCCATGCCTCGACCACAACGCTGGGATCGTCGATCTCGAGAAAGCTTCCCTGCTTGCCGCTCAACGTGCGTTGGGAATCGACGGCCTTATCCTGTCGGGTGATTTCATCAGACTCAAGCGGTGTGGCCTCTTCCCAGCCCATCCGACTGAGCGCAACAGGGTCTGTCGATGGAGCACTAGTGACAACATAGCGAAGCTCGGTGTCTCCTCCCTGCCCCGCGTCGTAGTTTGTGTTCCAGGTGTTGTTCATCGCGTAGGAGAAGATCGTTCCGGATCGATCTGCGAAATGTGACGGCCACAGCCCGCGATAGATATCTCCCAGCGTCACCAAGCCGGCGTCCAGTGGCATCACGGTGCCCGAGACCCCATCCTGCTGCACCGATACCCAATGCTGCACCGAGAACCATTCGTGCCCGGCACCGGGATACATGTCCTTTGCCGGATTTACAACGCCGTTCTGGATCTCATAGTTGAACTCCGGATGGTCCATCGCGAAAGGAAACGCGAAGTAGACCGCCTCCTTCGTCAGTACCTTCTGCTTGGTAATGCTCTCGACAAACTCAAGCTTCTTTTCGTGCTCCGGCAGCCGAATCTCTACCTGCACCGAGGGTGTGTTGACGTCTGTGCTCTCCATGCGGGCGACCCAGCCGGCAGGAGTATGCACCGATGAGATCAGATGCCCGTCGTGCGCGCCCGTCACCTGCAATTCCGGAGGCAAGGGCACCATCCTGTAGGTCTGGATCGAGTTTGGTTTCTTGTCGCCGCCCGTCACATAGACATACTGTCCAAACTTGTACGGACTGGTCTGATTCACAAGTTCCTTCTTCAACTCTTTATCGAAGATGCTCTGCACAGCTCCGGTTGAGGGATCGAGTGTTACGCGATAGAAGGGGTTCTCGAGGACTGTTGATGGTGTGACCTTCGGCTCCTGCGGTGCCGGTCCTTTACGCAGCTCGAAGACCTTATAGCCGTTTCCGGGAACGTCGCGCGCAACAAACCGCACGCGGCTCAACGCATTTCCGTTATGCAGCGTCTCCACCGGGACCACCTCGCCGGTCGACGAATCAACGATCTCGTCACCATGCCGGAGGTCGAAGATTACGGCCCCGCTGCGCTTCCAGTTGAGCGTGTTGAAGACGATCAAGCTGCTGCGTGGCGCCGAGATCGAATCCGCCAGGTTCGCCATGCTGTTCTTCGCGACAAAGTCCGCGATCGACGAGGCGTCGACTACATAGCGCTTCTTCACTGCAGATTGAACAGCTGTCTCGTCGCTCGTCGGATCATTGACGCTGTCGTGCGAAGTCCAGGTGTGTTCGTCCATCAGGACCATGTCGCGCCACATCTCATCCAGCCGGTCTTTGTCGGGCGCGAGTCGCGGATTCACCAGCGAGCTCGCCGTCGCGAGTTGTTCCACGGAAGGAGCGCGGCTCTCTGTTCTTCGCTCCATTGCGGAGAACTCCGCGGTGGAGGCGATGCCGTCCTCCCAGTAAGGGCCGCCGTCGCCCCGCACCGTCGGAATGTCATTCCCGAATGGTGCCGCGATTCTCTTCATCGCATCATAGAAGCCGGAGTACTCCATCTTCGGGTACGCGTACGTGTCATTCCATGTCTTTGCAAAGGTCGCTTGCTGCGAAAACAGGTCGGTATTCTCCTGCTGCGATCCGAACACGATCATTGCATCGGAACGATATCCCGGCCGCTGGTACGGTGCCAAGAGTAGAGGCAGCGTCTGGTAAGCCACCTTAGGATCGGCGGGTGTGTTGAAGTAGATTCCCATCTCCCAGTAGTGGCGCGCATACCAGAACAAGACCTTCTTGCCATCCGGCCCCTCCCACCAGAAGGGAGAGTTCTCATTGAGATGGCCTTGAATCAATACGGGGGCATGCGTTTCTCGCCCATTCGGTCCGGCGACGAAGTACTTAATTCCCGCCGCAGCCAGCACCGAAGCGTACGACCATCCGTACGAAGGGACGTCGGTGATGTTCGCGTAGTTGAAGGGAGTGCCGTGCTCGCGGCTGAAGTTCGCGCTGTAGTATAGCGACCGGATCAACGTTTCCGCGGTTGGAAAGCCGGTGAGCAGATTCGCGTACTCAGCGGGAATAAAGATTTGCTGGTTCCGCATCGCTGCAATAAGGCGATCGCGATCGGGGGCTGAACGTGTCTGCATAAACTGGTCCAGCACCCACGATCCGTCTGTGCTGTAACGGAAGTCCGGGACCTGCTTCGTAAAATCCATGGCCTCATCCACAGCGCGGTCCTGGATGGCGGCCACCTTTGCCTGGTAGTCCGAATACCCGATGTCCAGATGAATGTGAGGGACCAGCAGCACCGTCCACTTCTTCTGCGGGTCGATTGCCGCATCCAGATGGTTGGTCTTCCCTGCCCCGGTCCAGGACAGATGCGTCTGGGTTCCCGCCGCAAATTCTGGGATGTCGAATTCAACGCGCTGTTCGCCAAATCCGCTGCCTGCGTGAAGGGGTTGTCTGTAGTGTGCGCCGTTCAATTCCAGGTCGAGTTCGCCGTGCTCCACTGGACCGCCATCTTCGACGAAGACATCGACAAGCTCCGTTAGCTTGTCTCCGTTGCGTTTGTAAAAGACCGTCGGCTGGATCGACGCTGAAGCACTTGCGGGTGTCTTTTGTGAGCTATCTAATTCAATAGCATCGTAGTTCAGCCCTGCAGGAAGATTCGAAGGCTCGTCAACACGAAGCACCTCGAGCGCAATCGAGTTCGTTCCGCTGTGCAAATAGCTTCCCGGAAATTGAATGGAGACATCGGCGGGCACGTATGCCGACTCGAACTGGTCGTCCATGCTGCCGATAACAGAGTTCAGCATCGACGAAAGATAGAAGACACCGCGCCGCCCGTTGATCGTCACCGCGATGGCCGGAACCGCGCGATCGCCGAGCACGAAGGCGAGATGCAGCCGGTACGCGGTCGCAGGTTCACCCTGTATTGGGAATTGAATTGTGCGTGGTGCGGAAGCAGCCTCGGCACTCTTTCCTTCCGCCGCTGAAGCGGCCGGTTGTGTCCCGTACCAATCTCTCGCGGGATCGCTCTTCCCTACTACAAACGTCACCGGCTCTTTCGGCTCGCCGCCCCGAAACCCCAACGGAGAGCGGTCGAATGCTCCGATCTGAAATATTTTGCCGGCCCCACCTTCGATTTGTGCTTGCAGCGGAAGACCCAAGGCAATGAGACACGCTACGAGAACGATCCTGCAAAGCAACTTCCCTCTAATGCCTGGAGTTCTCGGATCGTGCTTGATTGAGAGGCCGTGCTTCCGCTTGTGTACATTCACAGACCGTTGAGAATGAGGCAGAGTTATGGAAAGGTCCATGTTGTTACGCAAGCTACAGTTCCTCTCGATCACGGGAAGTTTCTGCGGGCAGATGCTATCGGTCGCAATAAGAACTTGTCAATCATTCGCAATCGATTACACTTCTCTCGGTTGATTCTCGTCGCCCAATCTATTGATTAATTCCTGGCGCGTCCCAAGTTCTTGATTGTTATCAGAATCCAAAGCTGTGATCGCAACCGCTTTCCCACCTTCAACCTTTCATAACTCGCTTCGCTGAGGAACGAATGGTCAATCGCCGCAACTTTCTCGCTCTGCTCTCCTCCGGAATCGCATCTCAAACGGCCATCTCCGCGTTAGCCGCTCCCCTGCCGCCTGCGCCTGTGTCCAAGCGGCCTCCCTCTTCAGCCAAATCGAAGCGCCGTCCGAACGTTGTCTTCATGATCTGCGACGACCTTGGCTACGGTGATTTGGGCTGCTATGGCTCGAAGCTGCCGACACCGAACCTTGACGCGCTCGCAGCTCATGGCATGCGTTTCACGCACTTCAATGCGGGGCATCCCATCTGCTCCGCCTCGAGGGCCGCAGTGTTGACCGGCCGATACGGGACCCGTTGCGCCACCACAGGAGCCTTTGGACCGAAGGGAGACTTTGGGACGTCAGTCGACGAGACATTTGCGTCGAACTTGTTTCACGATCACGGCTACAAGACCAAGGCCATCGGCAAGTGGCATCTCGGGAGCAAACCCGAGTATCTGCCTACCAATCGTGGCTTCGACTCTTTCTACGGGGTTCCGTACAGCATCGACATGAAGCCGCTTCCACTCATGCGCGATCTCACCAACCTCGACGAAGATACCGATCGCACACTGCTCACACCTCGCTATACCGAGGAAGCTGTGAAGTACATCGATGGGAGCCAGGGTGATCCCTTCTTCCTTTATTTCGCCTTCTCATACCCCCACGAACCAGCTCGCGCTTCGGAGCGCTTCCGTGGCAAGACGAAACTCGGCAATGTGGGCGATTGCATCGCTGAGATCGACTGGAGTGTCGGCGAGGTTGTGCGCGCGCTTGAGCGTAAAGGTCTCACCGACGACACACTCATCTGTTTTACCAGCGACCACGGCCCCTGGTACCAGGGCAGTCCCGGCGCATTGCGCGGACGTAAAGCGTCCACCTTTGAAGGTGGCTTCCGTGTTCCCTTCCTCGCCAAATGGCCTGGACATATCCCTGCCGGCTCGGTGGCAAACGCCTGGTGCTCCAATCTCGACATTCTTCCGACACTCGTCGCGCGGTGCGGCCTTAGCCTTCCGGAGAAGCAGCTCGACGGCATCGACATCTCACCCATTCTCTTTGGAGACGACAAGGATCTTCCGCGCAAGAACATCCTCTACTTCAGCCCGATGGGCCAGGGAGGCAATGATATCCATTGCATTCGCAAAGGCTCCTTCAAGCTTCGCGTAGCTCAGTGCGAGAAAGGGGAGATTTACATCAATGACCGAAGCACCGCTGCCCGCAGCAGCGCGTGGCTACAGCATCCCGAACTCTACGATCTCTCCGAAGACCCCGAGGAGAGCTACGACGTCGCGCATCTGTATCCCGATCTTGTAGCCGAGCTTCAGAAGGATCTCGACTCCATGATGACGACCTTCCCGCCGAATGTCGTCGAGGCCTATTCAGCCCTCAGGGAGCACAAGGCGGATGCGAGCACGCCGGCTGGAGCTACGCCCCGCCCTTCCCAAACAAACTGAGCGCCAAGTCTTACGGACCACGGTATCGTCCGAGCAGATATTTCCTTCGCAGCATCAGGCAAGGGTGGCATCTTACGCATAGCCGTGCGCAACAATGGCAGCCGCACGCATGTGCGGGTGCGGATGCCCAGTTCGGTGGGATATGTGTGGCGCGAACGGCAGAACAGTTCAAGCGCTTATTTCAGGACACGTTGATCGCCGATAACGAGTCAGAAGTGCCTGTTCGGCAAGGTGGAAAACCTTCAAGATATCTTTCGTATTCGTTGTCCCGAATTCGGCGAGAGTTTTGATTCGATTCAAACTGTCGTATCACGTGAAGAAGTCCGACCTATATCAACACGCCGCATCGTTCTCCCGGTAGTAGACTGGGGCGCATGCTCCTTTGAGGCGCTGACGCTCAGAACAATCGGAAGTGACAAGACTGACAACTACCGGGTTGGCTTAGACTTCAACATCCTCTCCTCCTACCAGAGCCCGTCATGGAACGAGAACTTCCCGATTCCGTACTTCAGAGCCTCTTTCGCGATCTTGGTTTCGTCAGCAACTCCGCGGAACTCGTTCCGCTTCTTAAGCGAGCCTATAAGGCCGCGGAGATCAGCGATGTTACGGTGCTGATCGAAGGTGAAACCGGTACCGGCAAGCAGGTGCTGGCACAAGCGATTCATCGGTTGGACCACAAGCGCAACAGCTTCGCTTTTACTACGGTCCACTGCAGCACCATTACGGAGACGCTTGCGGAAAGCGAACTGTTTGGCCACCACCGTGGCGCGTTCTCTGGTGCGGTCGGCAACAGAAAAGGACTCTTCGGCGCTGCACAGCACGGCACCCTGTTTCTAGATGACGTAAACGATCTTCCCCTAGCTCTTCAGCCCAAATTGCTTGACGTTCTTCAGCGCGGCATTCTCCGTCCGGTTGGTTCGGATAGCGAGACGCCGATCGACGTTCGAGTGATCGCCGCCGCCAATCGCCCGCTCGAACCATTGGTGCGGGACGGCCTCTTTCGGCTTGATCTCTATCACCGGTTGAACGTGGTACGTATCGCGCTTCCTCCGCTTCGCGCTAGGCGCGTGGATTTCTCCGCGCTGCTGCTTGCCTTTGCAGAACGGCATGCATCCTTCTACGCTCCGATCGCAAGCGTGGAACCGGAGCTGATTTGTTTTCTCGAATCGCAGCCGCTGCGAGGTAACGTTCGCGAACTTGAAAATGCCGTGCAGCGCATGCTCTTTTTCAAGAACCAAGGATCCTCGCTGACGCTGGAAGACTGGATGAGCCAGTTGCGCTCCGAAGTCATGCAAGACGACGTCGATCTGCTTGCAGCGTCGGCAAGCGAGGTTTGGCAAAGCATCGTCGGCGGCCTTGGCTTTGATCAGGCTCTGCGAGAGATCGAAAAACGAGTCCTCACAGTGGCCGTCGCAGTTCCCGGGTCGACACGGCGCAAAATCGCAGAGCGGCTGCATATAAGTGAGCGTGCTCTGTATTACAAGATGCGCGCCTGCGGCCTTTCTACCCGCATCCGCTGATGTTCTCCCAAGCCGGATCCTCCAACCCTACAAAAGAAGACAAGTCCGTTCCTTCAGCTGTTCTACGAATTGCAGAGGGCTGCAGTTCTTTGCAGATACTGGAATCAGGGGCGGCCCCGTCCTAGTGACTAAGAGTTGCGTTGCCCCGCAAAGCCGAATCGCGGCGCTGCAATAGCAAACCGCTCTTCGTGCACTGAAACATCTTGCAGCGGCCTCGCGAGCTTCACTTCAACAATCGCTTGTGTGAGCTTGATACGCCAGAACGCTAACTTCCACGAATCAAATTAGTTCAGCGCCAATCGTCCCGCTGTCTCACCATCAAAGCGCCAATGCTGACGCATTTGGCCCACGTTGTGCATTCACTTTTGCTTGTCCGGCGCAGGCTGCTGCCCTCCGCCAGCGAGGAGGGCCCACTGATTCACGAAGGCGACACAGTCCGATTTGAACTCGGGGACATCTTCATGCCGCCGGTGGATGAGTTGCCGATATCGCTGACTACGGCAGACCACGTAGAAGGCACGGTCATCAATTTTTCGGATTCCGGATCACTTGCTCGCGTCTTTGCCGTAATCGATGTCATCGCGCACCAAACCGTCATCGTTCCTGTCGACAAACTTAAGCTTCAGAACGTGGACCGGACTTTCAACACACTCTAGTCGCAGCTCGTTCGACTGATCGGACGTCAGCGTAGGCCGGGCAACAGCTAACCAGCGGAGCGCACCCGCTGCTGGAAATGGAGAGAGTCGATGCCAGTTACACCAACCTATCCTGGTGTTTACATAGAGGAGCTTCCCAGCGGAGTCCACACCATCACCGGCGTCGCGACCTCGATCGCAGCCTTTGTTGGCTGGGCGCCTCAGGGCCCGACCGATCAAGCCACTCTGGTTCTGAGTTGGGCGGACTTCCAGCGTCAGTTCGGCGGATTGGACTCGCGCAGCCTTCTTGGCTACGCGGTCAATCAGTTCTTCATGAACGGCGGCCAGCAGGCCTACATCATTCGCCTGGCCGACTCCACCGCCGCGACGGCCTCGGTCACGATCGGGGCCGCGCCGAAGAGTCTGATTGTCAACGCGATCAACCAAGGCGGGTGGGCGAACAGCTATCAGATCGCAATCAAAAACTCCACAGCTTCGCCCGGCCGCTTCCAGTTACAGGTACTCTATGCGCCCAGCGGTGCGACACCAGCGGTCGTGGAATCGTTCCCGAATCTCAGCATCTCCACGCCGGACTCGCAGGGTCGCTATGTTGTGGATGTCTTGGCAAACAGTTCCAACTACGTGACGGCCTCCGTCCCATCCGGAACGACAGCCCCGCCTGATGACGCTGCGGCTCAGCTCGGCAGCACAACTGCGGGTGTGGACGGCACAGTCCTGAGTCCGAGCACCTCCACCACAACCGCCGGGCCCTTTGAGACTGCGCTGCAGGCGACGGGCGGCACCGGCGGCGTGAATTTCCTGAGTGCGGTAGATCTTTTCAACCTGCTCTGCATTCCCGGCGAGATCGTCACCACAACGCTTGGCGAGTTGGATACCTTTTGCAAGAACAACGAGGCCTTTCTGATCGCCGACTCCGATCCGGGCATCACCGACTACACCAAGCTCAGCTCAGGCCCCGGCTTTCACGGCGACAACTCCGCGTTTTACTTCCCATGGCTGCAAGCTCCGGACCCATTGGCTGGCAACGTCACACGCAACTATCCTCCATGCGGCTTTGTTGCTGGCATTTATGCCTCCACTGACGCGAATCGCGGAGTGTGGAAGGCGCCTGCGGGAACCGAGACTGCCCTCGTTGGGATCAGCGGAGTTACAGTGCCACTCACCGACCAGCAGAACGGCGTTCTGAATCCCGTCGCCGTCAACTGCATTCGCAGCTTCAGCGCTTATGGCACTGTCGTGTGGGGAGCTCGTACGACAGGGGGTAACGACGAAGCTGGATCACAGTGGAAGTACATCCCCATCCGCCGGCTGGCGCTGTTTCTTGAGGTGAGCCTTTACCGCGGCACGCAATGGGTTGTCTTCGAGCCGAACGATGCTCCGCTCTGGTCGCAGATTCGACTCAACGTTGGCTCGTTTATGCAGACGCTGTTCACCCAGGGTGCGTTCCAGGGCACAACTCCGCAGCAAGCCTACTTCGTCAAGTGCGACAGCGAAACGACAACGCCCACCGATCAGGACAACGGGATCGTAAACATCCTGGTGGGATTCGCGCCGCTCAAGCCCGCCGAGTTTGTCATCATCCAAATCCAGCAGATTGCTGGCCAGACAGGATTTTAAGGAGCCCTCGCGATGCCTCAGTTTACTGCGAATCCAACGCGCTTCGACGCATACAAGAACTTCATCTTTCGCGTGAAATGGGATGGGAAATACGTGGCCGGCGTCAGCAAAGTGAGCGGGCTGAAACGAAGCACTGAAGTGGTCAAGCACCGCGAGGGCGGCGACCCAAGCACGAGCCGCAAATCGCCCGGCCGCACGGAATATGACGCGATCACGCTGGAACGCGGTGTTACGCATGACATCGCCTTCGAGCAGTGGGCCAACAAGGTCTGGGACTACGGTGCCGGACTTGGCGCCGAAGTATCTCTGAAGGATTTTCGCAAAGACATCATCATCGAGTTCTACAACGAAGCCGGGCAACTTGCGATCGCCTACAAGGTCTACCGCTGCTGGGTCTCGGAGTATCAGGCACTTCCAGATCTTGATGCCAACGCAAACGCCGTGGCCATCCAGCACATCAAGCTCGAAAACGAAGGCTGGGAGCGCGACACAAGCGTGACAGAGCCAACTGAGCCCAGCTTCACAATTCCGGCTTCCTGATCCGAACTGTCATGGGGACCCTTTCAAATTCGGAGCTGATCGCAGTTTGGGAACGCGGCGTGAACGAGCACCCAGTTGACCGCGCTCTCACGCTGCTCGTGTGCATATTCCCCGGAGTCGCGCGAAGAGCTTGCCCAATTGAAGATTGGGGCCCGTGACGTTCGCTTGCTTGAGATGTACCAGCACCTCTTCGGTCCAGAGCTTCCTGCATTTGCTCATTGCCCCGGCTGCGGAGCGTTGCTTGAGTACGTATTGTCCGCGCACGAACTTCTGAATTCCGCTGCGATGACTCCGGATCCTGCGGCGCTCGCCTTTCAGAGCGATGGTGTCTTGATGCGTCTGAGGCTCCCAGACAGTCTCGACCTTCGCGCTATTGCGAGTTGCCATGATCACGAAGGTGCCTTGAGGCTGCTCGGCGAACGTTGTGTAGTGGAGGCAATAGTCGATGGCACGCCCGTCATGGCCGCCGATCTTTCTCCACAAGTGATCGAGACCGTTTCGACCGCGCTGCAAGCCGCTGACCCGCGAGCGGAGATGCTCGTCAACCTGAGCTGTGCGGCTTGTTCTCACGCCTGGCAGGTCACGCTTGATATCGAACGCTTTCTCTGGACTAAAGTTTGCGCGACTGCAAAGCGACTCCTTCGCGACGTCCACACGCTGGCCTCTGCTTACGGCTGGCGCGAACCAGACATTCTGTCTCTGAGCTCAACGCGCCGCCAGATCTATGTGGAGATGGCATGCCCGACTTTTTGAATCGGCTTGCGGCGCGCGCCCTCGGTGCTCTTGCTCTCGCCGAGCCTCTCGTTCCAGCGCGCTTCGACCCAGGGGTGGAACATGTCGCCTTGACGCCTTTTGAGCCGGTCATCCAGCCTGCACCGGCCTCCGAAGCAATCGGTGAATCCGCTGACCGCACCTTTTTGCATCATTCCCTAGCTCGCTCCCCCGGGGAGCGGGTTCGGCCGTTTCGATCCGCTCTTTGGAAATCTGGACGACGATAGCCATTCGATCCGTTCGCAGCACCGGCATCGCTCCAGTTCGGAGAATCTCCAACAACAGTTCACGAACGAACCGCGCTCCTGGTCCGATGCGCAGCACTCTCATCTTCCAGCCTCGACCTTGACTCCACATTCGCGAACGAGCGATACGGAGGCGCGCAGTGCCGCGCGATCGCTGACGCCAAGCGGGCGTCCGTGCTTCCTCTCTTTGTCGAACCAAGACCGACCATTCACCGAACCTGCGCTGAAAGCAGATCGCGTTCCGAGCCAAAAACAGCAACAAAGGACGTCAGTCTTCGCACCATGCGCCCCCGACGGTCCGCATCAGCATCGGCCGGATCGAGGTTCGCGCCGAATTGCCTGTGCGAGTGCCCGCGCCTGCGTCACAACGCAGCCGGACGTCGCACGTTTCACTCGAGCAGTTCCTTAAGCAAGCCAGTGGAGACACGCGATGAGTAACTATCTCGCCATCGCGACCGTCACTGCAGCACTTCAGCAGGTGTTGCTGACGCCTGTTGGCAATGCGGTCGTCGGCGCCACCGTCGGCTTCAGCCGTCCTGATGCGGGCAGCTCCACCACGCCCCTTGTGAACATCTTCCTTTACCAGATCACTCCCAACGCGACCTACCGCAATGCAGATCTGCCCACGCGCCGCTCCGATGGTTCGATCGCGCAACGGCCCACTGCAGCGTTCGATCTGCACTACATTTTCACCTTCCATGGCGACGACACCAAACTGGAGCCGCAGCGCCTCCTGGGTGCTGTCGCAACCGCCTTGCACGCGCAGCCACTGCTCTCGACAGACAACATCAACAACGCGGCTATCACCTTCGGCTTCCTTGCCGGCTCCGGCCTGGGCAGCCAGATTGAGCGTGTCCGGTTTACGCCAACTGGTCTTTCTCTCGAAGAGTTCTCCAAGCTGTGGTCTGTGTTCTTCCAGGTCGAATACAGCCTTTCGGCGGCCTACCAGGCATCGCTTGTCCTGATGGAATCGGACGACACCCCGATCCCAGCGCCACCTGTTCTGCAGCGCAATCTCTATGTTGTACCGTTCGAATCGCCGTATGTCAGCGCGGTAGTGTCGCAGGACGGCAACCCAATCACGGTTGCGTCCACGATCCTCGTTCAGGGTACACACCTGCGCACGCCGAACACCTTCATCCTGATCGAAGATCAGGAACTCACTCCGGCGACCGCTTCCGACACGCAACTTTCGCTTGCGCTCACATCCGCTCTTCACGCGGGTGTGAAGAGTCTTCAGGTTCTTCAAAAACTAGATATGGGCGCACCCGCGGCCGCACATCGCGGCTTTGAATCCAATGTCGCCTCTTTCGTGCTCTGTCCAACGGTCTCAAGCGCTACAGGCGCAGCTGCCATCAGCGGTACAGATGTCACCCTAAACCTCATTCCCAACATTGGCATCGGGCAACGCATCGTGCTTCTGCTCAATAATGTCACCACCGCTCCGCCGACTGCTTACGCTTCGAGCAGCGTTCTCTCTACTGCTGACTCCAGCTCCATCGTCGTCAATATCGCCAACGTTCCTACGGGAACATACATCGTCCGCGTGCAGGTCGACGGCGCGGAAAGCCAGCTCACCTTTAATACCGTGACACACGTACTCGAAGGTCCGACAGTCTCCATGCCCTGAGGCGGAATGATGTTGACCAAGGAACCCATTAGCGAAGAGGAATCGATGGATGGCAACACGAGCAACGAGTTGCCGTTCGCTACTTCAAGTGATAGCTGGTGCGACGCGAACCAGCGCCACCTTGCCGCAGCCATTTCCGCTATTCGTTCCCATGTTGAAGCGAAACTTCTGGGCCGCAATAGAAGCGAAGGCGAAAGCTCTGGGACACCTGCCGAGAACGATGTTATTGACCCCGGTGAGTGGACCTTTTCGCAACCCCCTGCCCTCGAGCAACTTTGCACCACCTTCGAGCTCTCCACCTTCGAGCGCAGTATGCTGCTTCTCGCAGCAGGCGCTGAGATGGATTCTCGATTGGCGGAACTTTACACCGCCTTCGACGTAACCCACCACGGACTTCCTACGCTAAGACTGGCTCTCACCACGCTCCCTGAAGCGCACTGGAGCGTGCTTTCGCCCGGTCATGCACTTCG
Source organism: uncultured Acidobacteriaceae bacterium (assembly GCA_963729675.1). Lineage (GTDB taxonomy): Bacteria > Acidobacteriota > Terriglobia > Terriglobales > Acidobacteriaceae > Granulicella. Next base: position 124,725 of record CAVSOV010000017.1, on the reverse strand, counting down.
TCATTGGCAGCTCATCGACCTGCTTCCATCTGAGACGCTTATCGGAAGTCCTTTCCGCCTCAACGAGCGCATTCTCCACTTCCTGGCGGGCGTCGGAGGTCTCGACGAGCGGCTGCATTCAGTACTTCGCCCTGTCGCCACGCCTGATCTGCTGCCGCTCTCATACACTCAGCTCGCGACGCAGGTCGCATCAGTCTGGACCGCGGGGGCGTTGGCTTCGGACACATCGTCACCCACGACGCAGCTTCCGCTGATCGAGCTGTGCGGTGCCGACCCGGAGGCAAATCGGACTGTCGCTGCGTGCGCTACCGCGATGCTCAATCTTCGCCTCTATGCGCTGTCGCCGCGAGGTCTCGCTCAAAGCCAAATGAGCGAGAGCGATCTGCTCCTACGACTTGTCGAGCGCGAAGCTATCCTGAGCGGTTTTGCGGTGCTAGTCGAATCAGCAGATCTTCTCGGCCTCGACTCCCTTGCACTTTCGCTTCCGCTCGAATTGCTCCGCGTCCCGCTCATCCTCTCAGCGCGCCATCCACTTCCTTCACTAAGCCGCGCGCGCGCAGTCTTTCACACTGCGCGACCCACGCGCGCAGAGCAGGCCGAACTCTGGAGCAAGTCGCTTCGGGAAGCGCTGCCCGAGACGATCGATTCGCTTGTCGCGCAATTTGATCTTGCTCCTGTGGCGATTCGCTCCGCGGTCCATCGGACAGCCGGAACTTTGCATCGGCGGGCGATCTCCGCATCCAACAAACTTTCGGCCGCCCTATGGGATGCGTGCCGCACAGAGGTCCGCCCCCGTCTCGAAGGCCTGGCGCAGCGCATCGAACCCGTCGCCACCTGGCAGGATCTCGTACTCCCGGAACGTGAGCGCGAACAGCTGCGTCATATCCTGCTCCACGTCCGGCACCGCACACGGGTTTACGAGAGCTGGGGTTTTGTCGAACGCACTTCTCGCGGACTAGGGATCAGCGCTCTTTTTGCCGGCCCCAGCGGCACTGGCAAGACTACCGCAGCCGAGGTTTTGGCGAACGAACTCCGCCTCGATCTCTTCCGGATCGATCTGAGCCAGGTGATCAGCAAGTACATCGGTGAGACGGAGAAGAATCTGAGCCGCGTGTTCGACGCCGCTGAACAGGGCGCGGCGGTACTGCTCTTCGACGAAGCCGACGCCCTCTTCGGCAAGCGCACCGAAGTCAAGGATAGCCATGACCGCTACGCAAATATTGAGGTCAGTTATCTGCTTCAACGCATGGAGTCCTATCGCGGCGTTGCCATCCTGACAACCAATCGGAAGTCCTCGCTCGATCAAGCATTTCTGCGCCGCCTTCGCTTTGTCGTCGAGTTCCCATTTCCCGAAGCGCCGCAGCGGGCGGAGATTTGGCGCCGCATCTTTCCTTCCCGTACACCTGTCCAAGACCTCAACTTTGAGCGACTCGCTCGTCTTCGCGTGTCCGGCGGCAACATCCACAACATCGCTATGGGGGCCGCTTTTCTCGCTGCTGACGCCGGCCAGCCCGTGGGAATGGAACACCTACTCGCTGCTGCCCGCACCGAGTTTGTCAAGATCGAGACTCCACTCAACGACGCAGAGGTGGCCGGATGGATGTGATGGACCAGTTCGACGCTGTCGATTTAAAAGCGCCCCAGCTTCGTCCCACCATCGAGCTTCGCATCGACGAACTCATCCTGGACGGATTCGATGCGCCGAACGGCGATCGTATCGGAGCTGCATTGCAGCGCGAGCTCTCACGCCTGATCTCCTCGGGTGATCTCGTTCACCTGGCTGGAAACCCTATTCAGGTCGATTCGTTAAACGCCGGTACCTTTCACCTCGAACCTGATGCTCATCCGAACTACATCGGGCAGCGGCTTGCGCATCGCGTCTACGGTCAACTCGCACGCGTGCAACAACCCGGCGTAGCGCGCAACACGGCAGAAGGAGAGAGACCCAGCCATGCCTAACATCTCTCCCCAGCTGCAGAAGGGTGCCATTATTACCTTCGATCCGAATACTGGCGTGAAGCTCGCGACCATCATGCTGCAGTACAACCCCGACTCGCTCACCCGTTCGCTCAAGCCGCAATCCGTCGGCGACGAACCTGACCGCACCGAGATCCTTCGCCTCAAAGGCCCTCCCATCGAGACGCTCAAGTGCGATCTCGAGATCGATGCGACCGACCAGCTTGCTGCTGCCGATCCCATCGCAACAAGCCTCGGCATTCAACCGCAGCTCGCATTGCTCGAGTTGTTGCTCTATCCCTCAAGCACGGTGCTCAACATCAACGAAGTCCTCTCTCTGCTAGGAACAATCGAAATTCTGCCCATGGAGACCGCGCTGACGGTATTCGCCTGGAGCAAGAGCCGCGTAACGCCCGTGCGCATTACCGACCTCTCGATTACCGAAGAGGCGTTTGACGTGAACCTGAACCCGATCCGAGCGAAGGTTTCGCTGGGAATGCGGGTGCTCAATGTGAATGACGTTGGCTTCCTGTCTCCTGCCGGCGCGATGTACATGATCTACCAAACGACTAAGGAAGCGCTGGCCCAACAGGCCTGATCTCAACGGAGCGTCATGGACAACTCACTTGCAACCCTCATCCAATCCGCCGCCGGGACCGGAGCTCCGACAAACGTTACCAGCCGCTACTACGGCGCCGTGGTCAATACCTATACACCGACAGCTGGTCCAGCGGTGGTTTATCTTGCGCGGCGCATCGTTCCACAACCCACTGTCTATGTCTCGGTTCAGAACTATGTTGTCGTCGAAAACGATCGCGTCGATAACCTTTCGTCGCGTTTTCTCGGTGACCCGCTGCTCTTCTGGATGATCTGCGACGCGAATGTCGTTGCCGATCCTGACGAACTCACGACTCAGAAGGGACGATCGATCCTTGTCCCGCTCGCATCGGCCGTGCCCGCAGGAGCCCGCAATGGGTAGCCCGCTCTACCTCACGCTGCTCGCCGGACCGGTCGAGGCTGTGCCCGTGCCTAAACCCGTCATCGACGCGCTTGCCTCGGTCGAAATTACGGAGTCCGCTACCGGCCGCAGCGGCTTCCAGCTCACCTTCACTCTTGCCGACAACTCCATCTTGCAAACGCTTTTCTTGCTCGCGGCGCAGTCTCCTATTCCGGTTCTGCGCGTCATCCTTCTAGCGAGCTTCGGTGGTCTTCCTCAGGTCATCATGGACGGCATCATCCAGCACCATGAGGTCGTTCCCGATGCCATGAGCGGCTCCGCGAAGCTGGTCGTCAGCGGTCAGGATCTCTCGGCGCTCATGGATCTCATTGATGTCGACGGCATGCCATACCCCGGCATGAGTGCGGACCTGCGCGTGCTAACCATTCTTGCCAGGTACGCCGCATTCGGCGTCGTGCCGGAGGTAATTCCCGTTCCTGTCCCTGATATACCCGTCCCGGTTCAGCAGATTCCGCGTCAGGACGGCACCGACCTCGCATACATCCAACAACTTGCGCGTGAAGTTGGCTATGTCTTCTACGTCGCACCCGGGCCGTTGCCGGGCATGAGCCAGGCGTACTGGGGTCCCCAGGTTCGAATCGGTGTTCCTCAGCCCTCTCTCAACGTCAACATGGACACGTGGACCAACGTTGAGAGCCTCAACTTTCGCTACCAGCCGCAGAATTCCGAGATGCCCATCATCTACATCCAGGATCAGCTCTCGGGCGAGACACTTCTTATCTCAATTCCGCCGGTTACCCCTTTCAATCCGCCTCTGGGGCTTGTCGTTCCGACGCCGCAAAAGCAGCCAAAGCTCAAAGACACCGCCAAGCTCACTCCGGGGCTGGCTCTCATGCGAGGCTTCGCCCGCGCGGTCCAGAGCGCGGATGTTGTTAGTGGCGAGGGCACGCTCGACGTTCTGCGCTACGGCCAGATTCTCCGGGCGCGAAGCCTCGTCGGCGTGCGCGGCGCAGGCCTCGCGTTCGATGGCATGCACTACGTCGACAGCACGACTCACCGGCTCAAGCCTGGCGAGTACAAACAGAGCTTCGTGCTCAAACGCAACGCTCTCATCTCGAACCTTCCCGCCGTTCCCACCATGCCGTTCTAGGAGACCAGGAACCAAACGGGCCCGGCAACAAAGCATCGACTTCGGTTCGTACAACGCAACGCCACTCAGGGACAGACCACAATGGCAACCTATTACGGCAAATTTCGCGCGACGGTGCTGGACAACATCGATCCGCTTCAGATAGGGCGGCTGATGGTGCAGGTGCCTGATGTCTCGGGTGTTCTGCCGTCTACGTGGGCCACACCGTGCATGCCGGTCTGCGGAGCGCAATCGGGCTTCTTCGTTGTACCCGAAGTCGGCAGTGCAGTCTGGGTCGAGTTCGAGCAGGGGAATGTTGATTACCCCATCTGGGTCGGATGTTACTGGGAGACGACAGCGGATATGCCCCCTCTCGCGCTTGCGGCTCCTCCGGGCGTCCAGCAGCTTGTATTTCAAACCACAGAGCAGAACACCCTCGTAGTCAGCGACGTTCCTGGTCCGACAGGCGGCATTCTCCTGAAGACTTCAGCAGGCGCATTCATCTCTGTCTCCGACAGCGGGATCGTTATCGACAACGGCCAGGGCGCGACCATTGCCTTGAATGGTCCTGCAGTGACCGTCAACCAGGGTGCTATGGAGGTGATCTGACGTGGCTGGGTTTCTCATACAACAAGGCGCCACGGTGCTCTGCATGCATGGAGGCCAGGCCATGCCGTCGGTTCCTAACCCACGCGTCACGCTGGACGGAGCACCCTCCTCCCTTGTCTCGGCGCCGTGGATTGTCGCCGGATGCCCCGGCATTCCGTCTGCTGTTCCGCCCTGCGTAACCGCGCAGTGGGTGGTCGGCACAACACGTGTTCTATCCAACGGCCAACCGTTTGTGGTGATGAGCGGCCAGGCTATCTGTGCGCCCCCCGGGACGCCTCTTCTTCCGCTCGTCGCGCAAACCCGCGTCACTGCCATCTGAGCCACGCCATGAACGTCGCCTATCCGTACAGCTTCGACGCCACCGGACACACAGCGCAGACCGGCATGCTGACGCACATCCGCGACATGATCGAGCAGATCCTCTTCACCTCGCCGGGTGAACGCGTTAACCGACCAACCTTCGGCAGCGGCACAGCGCAGCTCGTCTTCGCACCCAACAGCGATGTCCTCGCGGCCGCGCAGCAACAGGCAATTCAGGCAGGTCTGCAGCAGTGGCTCTCCGATGTCATTCGGGTGCAGTCGGTTAATGTCGACGCGGAGGATGCCACCCTCACCGTCACGGTCGTCTACATCGTGCTTCAGTCGCAACAACAGCAGACGCAACAGTTCGTCTATGGAGGAGCGCAGGCATGATCTACTTCTGCTCCGCGAAGAACCGTCGCGCGCTGGTGCTCTCCAGCCCTTCGCTCAACGGCATTGATTTCCTCGAGGTCATCGGCCCGACTGGATGCGGCAACCAGCTCGCTCTCGCACTTCTGAAAGATGCGCGTTTCCTCGCCCTCACTCCAGACAATTTCTCGCTCAGCGGTGGCGCTCCTGTCCAAATCGATTCCGTGTCACCGGCGACAGAGGAAGCACCGTTCGTCATTACCGTGAACCTGACCGGCCCGGGCGATTTCTCGCCGTATCAACTTGCGATCGTCGCCGGCCCGGGAATCACCGATCCGCCTGACGGATTCGATCCGCAGCTTTCTACCGTCACGTTCTCCTTCAAAGCCGGTTGCCCCTCGCCTGCCGATTGCCTTCCGGACAACTGCTGCCCAACGCCGTCGCTTCCAGCTCCGGACATCAATTACATGGCCAAGGACTACGGGGTGATTCGTCAGGCCATGCTTGATCGTCTCGCTGTGCTGGTTCCGAGTTGGACTGAGACGCACGCGGCCGATCTGGGTATCGCGATGATCGAGACTCTCGCCTACGCTGCCGACCACCTGAGCTACCAACAGGACGCGGTCAGCACCGAGGCCTACATCGGAACGGCTCGCAGCCGGATCTCGCTGCGCCGCCATGCGAAGCTCGTCGACTACACAATTCAGGAAGGTTGCAACGCTCGAGTCTTCGTCGCACTCACGCTCGCCAAGAAAATGGACAACATCTTCGTTCCGGCCGGAACCACGTTCTATGTGAGCCAACCGGGCATGCCCGTTTCCGTGCGTTGGTCCGACCCTCTCGCTCAACAGCTCACATCGACCACGCAGCCAATCTTCGCCAGCATGGCTGATACCACGCTCTTTGCCCAGCAGAACCAAATGGACTTTTATACCTGGAGAGATACCAACTGCTGCCTGCCTCCCGGCGCCACTGAAGCCACTCTCTGCGGCCACAAGAAGACACTGCAGCCCGGCACAGTTCTCATCTTCCAAGAGGTTCTCGGACCAGATACCGGCGAAAAGGCCGACGCGAATCCGGCGAATCGCTGCGCTGTCCTTCTCACGTCTGTCTCCACCACGGACTACAAGGGCCGGCCGCTGGTCGACCCGCTCACCGAAGACGCAATTACTCGCATCTCCTGGGCTGAGGGTGACGCTCTGCCGTTCCCGCTCTGCATCTCCTCGACAACGGATAGCGAACATGGCTCGGTTCCGGTCTATGGTGTCACCGTCGCACGCGGCAACATTGTGCCTGCGGATCACGGCATCACGATCGACGGTGAGGTTCTGGCTCCTGTGCCGGCCGCGCCACCCGCTCCACCGGAAGGCAGCGGCTGCACCTGCGGCACAACCCTAACTCCGGCTGCGCCTGTCCCGCGTTACCACCCGCAGCTCAACAACGCTCCTCTGACCTTCAGTCCGAAGTTCTCCGGCTTCAGCCCTGCGGCCAACGGGGTCACGTCGGCTACGGCGTTCCTCCATCCTGATCCGAATCAGGCGACCCCGCAGATCGGACTCGACAGCAGCGATGCGATCTCATGGACGCCATTGTCCGATCTTCTCTCGAGCGCCGACAACGATCCCGTCTTCGCCGTGGAGGTTGAACGGGACGGCACCGCGTTTCTTCGCTTCGGCGATAACCAATATGGCGAGGCGCCAGAAGCAGGACTCGCCTTCACGGCCAACTATCGCGTCGGCAATGGATCGGTTGGCAATATCGGCCGCGACACGCTTGGTCACGTTCTCATCGGCCCGAGCTTCCCATCACCTCCGGGCACGATTTCCGCCGTTCAAAATCCACTCGCGGCCTCCGGTGGCGTCGATCCGGAGACGATGAACCATATCGTCCAGTACGCTCCCTTTACCTATCAGAGCCAGCTACGCTGCGTGACAGAGAACGACTACGGCAACGCCGCCGCTCTGCTCCCAGGCATTCGCGAAGCCCGCGGCACTCTGCGGTGGACCGGGAGCTGGTACACCGCATTCGTCTCGATCGATCCGGTCGCAACGATCACCACCGCACTCGTGAAAGAGACCACATCGACTCTCAACCTCCTTCGCATGATGGGCACGGATTTATCCGTCGAAGCGGCGGAGCTTGTCGGCCTGCGCATCGAGATGGAGATCTGTGTCGACCCCGGCCACTTCCAGGGCGACGTCTACGAAGCGCTGATGCGCCTCTTCATCACCGGCGACCGTTGCGACGGCCAGCAGGGCCTGCTCAATGCTGCGAACTTCAGCTTCGGAGAAACCGTGTATGCCAGCCCGCTCATTGCCGCCGCGCAATCGGTCGAAGGCGTGCTCGCGGCTACGCTGACCGTCTTCGCGCGCATGGACGCTCCCGCGGGTGCGCCCGACGGAGTTTCGACCGGCTATCTGACCATGGGCCGGCTCGAAATCCCGCGCTGCGACAACGACCCCAATCACCTCGATCACGGAATCTTTGTGCTCCACATGGACGGTGGCAAATGAGCAGCGGCACCTGCAATCTGCCTGAAGACGTTCTCTGCGGCTGTTGCGCCGGACTCACGCAGCAGACGCCGCAGGCAATCACCAACCGTCCTGCGCTTTTCGAAGTGAGCTACCGCGTTGGTACGTACTCCACATTCCTGACCAGCATGTTGGCGGCACTCTCTGATCCCGACCTTCCGGCGCTGTCTGCGCTGCGCACGCGCGACAGCTCCGACTTCACCATCGCACTTCTTGATGCCTGGGCCGTCAGCCTCGACGTCCTTACGTTCTATCAGGAGCGTTTCGCAAATGAGGCGTTTCTGCGCACCGCCGTCGATCAGCGCTCGGTCTTTGAACTCGCCCGTCTGATCGGCTATGTTCCTTCGCCTGGTGTCGCAGCCTCAGCAGTGCTCGCGTTTACGCTTTCCAGCGCAACCGGATCTCCGGACGACGTGCTCATTCCCGCCGGCACCCGGGTGCAGAGCGTCCCGGGTCCGAACCAGACGCCGCAGATCTTCGAAACGTCATCAGATCTCACTGCTGTTATTGCGCTGAACGCGCTTCCTGCACAAACCCACCTTCCGTGGCAGCTCAATCCCGGTGATACTTCTACCTGGATCACCGGAGCCGCGAACAACATCAATGTCGGCGACGCTCTCCTCTTCATTGCAACCGATTCCTCGGGCCAGCCTGACAGCGCAGGCCCCGCGGATCTTCGCTACATCTCCAGCGTTCAGATCAACTCTGGCTCAGGCAATACGCAAATCTGGTGGAACGCCCCTCTCGCAAACACGACGCCTGCGGCGACGGACAACGTCGCGATATACATCTTCCGCAAGAAAGCTGCGCTCTTCGGCGCTCAGGCTATTAACCCCTTCCTGCTGCCGTCAGAGACACTCGCAAACATCCCCGGCGCTCCGCCTACGTCCGTATCCGCTACCTCCTTGCAACCCGAGACCCGGTTGCTGGGTAGCATCGGCAGCATCGCGGGCCCAATCGACGTCGGAAGATTCCGCATCTGGACCGATTGGGACTTCCAACCCACCAGTAATAACCAAGTCAATCTGGACGCCGCCTATGTCGGTCTCGCGCCGGCCGGAAGCGCGCCCGATCAGTTGCAATGGATGGTCCTGACCAATGCAGATGAAACGGCCGTCTTCCAGGTGACGGCCGCCTCCGAATCCAACCCGAATCGTTACGCGCTGAGCGCAAAGACATCACTGCTCACCTTGTCTTCGAGCGTCATTGTTCTTGCGGGCTCGCCCGGCAACGCCCTTCCCGATGCTCTCGACACCTTCTCGGATGACACCCGCTCGACCACCGCATACGTCACAAGCGATCTGCTCACTCCTGCCGCGCTGCCGATCACTGCATGGCCCGCGCCCGGTGCCTATCGTCTCGCTCTCGGAATGGTGGTCCCCACACAGGGCGCTTCAATCTCGGTCGTGGGAGGGCAGGTGATCGCAGCTGGACAGCCTATCGGTATTTCAGGAAAGTTCGTGCGGCTGCAGGTCACATCCGGCGATCTTGCGCTCTTCGCACCTGCGAACTCATCAGGCGTTCTCCCGGTATCCGACGGCCAAGTCTTTCTGGTGAATGCCTTCCCGCCTGTGACGGACACGACCGGCCTTTTGCTTTGGTCCGTGAGCACTCTGTCAGGTGTTGCCGGGACGCTCTCGCTTGCGAGTGACAATCTGCAGCTTCTTCCCGCAGACAAAGGCGACCCGTTTGTGAGTGAAGCCGCGCTGGTGAACGTAGTTTCCGTCAGCGGCGACATCACGACGCTTAGCCTCGCATCCGCGCTCTCAGGCATCTACGACGCCACCACCGTCACGGTGAACGCCAACGCAGTCGAGTCGACTCACGGCGAAACGGTACAAGAGATTCTCGGCAACGGCGATGGCACAAACGGTGCCCTGCAGTTCACGCTCAAACAATCCCCGCTAACCTACGTCACGGCCGCCACTGGCAACGGCACTCAATCTACATTGCAGGTGTGGGTCAACAATCTTCATTGGCACGAAGTATCCAACCTTCTCGCCGCGGGTCCGTCTGACCGCGTCTTCACCACCCGTAACAGCCCTCAGGGCAGTCGCACTATACAGTTTGGCGACGGCACGGAGGGAGCCCGCACCCCGACTGGCCAGATGAATATCCGATCCGTCTACCGGAAAGGTATTGGGAGCGCAGGCATGGTCAGCGCCAACCAGCTCTCTCAGCCACTCGATCGCCCTCAAGGTGTCAAGTCGGTCACAAACCCAAGTCCAGCTTCCGGCGCTGCCGACCCCGCCACTGCCACTGACGCCCGCCAAAGCGCGCCGTTGCCGACGCTCACGATCGGCCGAATCGTGTCGCTTGAGGACTACCAGAACTTCGCACTTAACTTCGCCGGTGTCGCGAAGGCAATCGCGACCTGGAGTTGGTTCGGCGTACGGCGCGGCGTGTTCCTTACGGTGGCCGGTGCCAACGGCGCTGTACTCGAGGGCAACGACCCAGTAGTGCTCAATCTCATCGCTGCCATTCGATCCGGGGGAAATCCGTTCATTCCACTTCAGGTCGCCTCATACGTTCCTGTCTTATTCCAGGTCGGCGCCTCGGTGAGAGTCGATACCGTCAACTATGACTCCGGCCAGGTTCTCGCACAGGTGTGGTCGAATCTTCAGGCTGCCTTCGCCTTCTCCCATCAACAGCTCGCACAAAATGTTGTCGCGAGCCAAGTCATTGAGATTATCCAGGCCACCCCGGGGGTCATCGCGACCCAACTCTCTGCTCTGAATCTCTCGGGCCAACCGACTCCGGGCTCGCTGCCGGCGATGCTGTGCGCTTCGGGCCCGCTGCCCCCTCAGGGCGCGCAGATGCTCCTGCTTGACCCCGCCTCCCTAGGCATGATCGGAGCCTGGTCATGAGTCTCAACGCCGAACAACTCTTCGCTCTTCTGCCCGTGGTTTACCGCAACCGCGACGGCGATCTGGGCGGCCCGCTGCAGGCGCTCTATGCCGTGCTCGCCGGCCAACTCGGCATCGTTGAAGACAACATCCAGCAGTTATACGACGACCAGTTCATCGAAACCTGCGCGCCCTGGGTCATCCCTTACATCGGCGATCTCATCGGCTATAACTCCATCTACGAGGTGGCGGGGGCTGCGTTCGACACCCGCGCCGAGGTCGCGAATACCATCGGCTATCGACGCCGCAAGGGCACTCTGCTGGCACTCGAACAGATCGCCTCAGATATTTCTGGTCGCCCCGCGCTTGCCGTCGAGGAGTTCCGCCGCCTTATCACCACCGAAAGCATGCGGCTCGTCCGTCCCCGCCACGCCTCGACGTTCAATCTAAGGCACACCTCCGCGCTCGATCGGCTGAACACTGCCTTTGATCCTGCCAGCCGAACCATCGATGTGCGCCGTATTGCGCCTCGCCTGCGAATCGCTTCTGACCCTGATTCCGCTCCGCTGGACATCAGCCTTCACGGCCCCGGCCGCTCGAACATCCCGGACATCGCCATTCATCTGTGGCGATTGAAGAGTCGTGAGATCACGAACGCTCCTGCGTTTCCGGTGGGCAACGGACGCTACATGTTCAGCCCACTCGGCGCAAACGTGCCCCTCTTCTCGCTGCCACCCGCACGTGCTTCATTCGCTGGACTAACTGGTCGCATCAACGTGCCGGAGCCCATCGACCGCATCGAGTTCGCTCGCAGCCTCCGCGATCCATCCGCTGCCCAGTTCTACGGCGCCACCGCCAGCATACTTCTGATCGCCGACGACACACCGGTGTCCACCTCGCAGATTGTTTGCGCCAATCTATCCGATCGTTCGCCCGGCATCTGGTGCAGTGTGCCACCGGGTCGAATTGCCATCGATCCGGAACTCGGCCGCATTGCCTTCGCCCCTGATCTCCCTCGTCCGCAGTCGCTCCGCGTTGAGTACTCCTACGGTTCAGCAGCAGAGATTGGCGGCGGTCCCTATGACCGCTCCGCTGCGCTTAGCAACCTCAACCCTTCCCAGGCCTCCTACTTTGCGGTCATCGGCACTTCGGCTCCAACTCTGGAGTCCGCCATCGGCGATTGGAACGCCTTGGTAGCCGTCACCCCCAATTCCACTGGCATTATCGTTCTTCCTGACTTCGAACAGTTCGCAATCGATCTCACCGGGCCCTCTGCAATTCAGCTACCCGCCGGTTCCAATCTCACCCTTGCTTCTGGGCAGCCGATACCTGCCGGAGGGCCATTCGATGTTCTTTGGAACCGCTCTTGCGTCACACTGACCGGAAACGTCGAAGTCATCGCCTCCTCTGCTTCATTGCAATCGATGGGAGAAGGTCTGGCGGCGGGTCAACTGCTCGTCAATGGCATTTGGATCGCGGGTCAGCTTTACATCTCAGGTGGAGCAGCAACTGTCCAGGTCGTCGACTCCACGCTGGTCCCCGGCGTCGCGCTTACAGCGGCGGGCGATCCTGTCTCGCCCGGCGACCCCAGCATCTCCGTCACCGCGGCCGAGGTCAACCTCACCATCCTTCGTTCCATTACCGGGCCTCTCGCCGCGGATGCCGGCGGGTCCACCCGGGTATGCTCCTCGATTGTCGACGCTACGTCCCGTTGCTGCGTTGCGTACGCCGCGCCCGACCTCGCATCTGCAGGCGCAGATCTTCACATCGAGGACAGCACTGTCATTGGCAAGGTCCACACCCGAACATTTCCTCTGGCCTCAAACACTATCTTTTATGCTCATCGGCCGCGCCGTGACCCCTGGGCTGCCGCTGTATGGGCCAGCCGCCGTCAGACCGGCTGTGTTCGCTTCTGCTCGCTGCCGTTCGATTCCATCACTCCGCGCCGATATCAATGTCTTCCAACCGATTCCGCGAGCGAAGCGGCGCTCGCCCCCAGATTCGTCACCCTTCGCTTCGGTCAGCCTGGCTATGCGCTCCTCAGCGGCGACGTTCCGCTGGCGGTCTGGCGTGGTGCCGACAACGGCTCCCAGATGGGTGTCTTTTATCAGATTCAGGAGACGGAAGCCGTACGCAACGTCCAGCTTCGCGCGCCGGAGTATCTCCCCGTGACGCTCGAAAGCGGCATCTTTCTCCATCCCTCTCGAACCCTTCGCAACGAAGGGCGCGAGCCCACGATGATCTACGGCCGACTCGTCGCTCCTCCGCAATGCTGCGATGAAGCGGATATGGACCGCCCATCCTTTGCCGGGATTGGCACGGCCCTCATGTAAAAGCGACAAAGCCACAGAACCGGGCCCGCGTCTCTACGAATAAGGTCAGGTGCTCTATGAAAGGCGACTTCAGCCGAATCCGGTTTAACCCAGGGCGGAACTACACGGCGGTGCTCGAGCAGCAGGGCCGGGTCTCGCTCGACGCCGATACCAACGAGCAGGCCGCGATCGACGACTATCTGGGCCGCAACGAGAGCATTGATGTCATCGGTGCCTACGGTGCGCCCGAACACGACCCCGGCTTCGGCATCACGGTCTCGGGCGACGAAATCCTGATCGGCGCCGGCCGCTATTATGTGCAGGGCCTCGCGTGCGAAAACACTGTCGACGGGCTCTCTTACGCGAACCAGCCCTTCCTTCTGAACCCCTCTCCGACCGACGCGACCCTTCTCTCCGAGCTCACGCAGGCCGGCGGCAGCAGCGCCATTCAGGTCTTCCTTCAGGTCTGGCAGCGGCTCGTGACCGCTCTCGATGACCCCTGTCTGCGCGAGCCCGCGCTCGGCCAGGCCGACACCACGGCCCGGCTTCAGACGGTCTGGCGCGTCGTCGCGAGCCTCGTTCCCCCTCCACAGCCTCCGCCCTCACGGCCCGTCATCGGCAAGCTTCCCATTGGCACCATCTTTCGCGGAGGTCTCGTCGAAGCGCGTCAGAATCTGGCCGAACTGATCAAGGAAACCGCCGCAACCAAAGCCGTCTTCGGCGGCGTCACTGCGCCGGCTGCGTCAGCCAATCCTCCCGCTGCCCCCGCCGCCGTTGATTGCTGCACAGCCATGTACAGCAACGTCCCGCCAGTCAGCACCGGCACGATGAGTGCCAGCACCGCACCAGCGGGCTCAGACTGCTCATGCCAGCCCATCCCCGCTGCCGGATATCAAGGCCTTGAAAATCAGCTATACCGCGTGGAGATTCATCAGGCTGGCACCGAGTCCACTGCCACGTTCAAGTGGTCACGCGAAAACGCTTCCGTGGTCAGCGCAATCTCCAGCGTCTCTGGGAGCACGATCGTCGTCGAATCTCTCGGACCCGACGCCAACCTTGGCTTCGCGGCCAACCAGTGGGTTGAGATCAGCGATGACTCTGACCTCTTCGGCGAGACTCCAAACGGTCCCGGACTGCTGTATCAAATCCAGAACATAGACCCAACCGTGCCATCTATCACATTGACCTCGCCGGTAATCGGCGTTGATGTGAGTCGCAACGCCCGCGTTCGGCGCTGGGATCAAAGCGGGCCCTCCGCGGGTAACGCAGGAATTCCACTCTCCGTCGGGACGCCGTTCCCACTCGAAAACGGGATCCAAATCAACTTCCGCGCCGGCACCTATCAGGCTGGCGACTACTGGACGATCCCTGCGCGCAGCGCCAGCGGTCAGATCGACTGGCCCCCGTGCGGGAGCAACGGCGACCTCTATCAGCCTCCCAACTCCACCATTGTCTACAGCGCTCCCCTCGCGTGCATTCACTGGGATCCGAAGGCGCAGAGCGTCAGCGTCGAGGATTGCCGCCGGTTCTTTCTCCCGCTGACCGAACTGAGTGCGCCATCTGCCTCAAAGGCTCTCCACGTCACCACAATCAGTTGGAAAAATGACAGTCTGATGACCGCCGACGTCTGGGTAGCGAATGGTCTCTCTATCACCTTCGACACACCGCCAACTACCACGGTTACCAGCGCCGAATTCGCCGTGACTCTGGAAGCCATCTTCGACCCGTTTCAGAACATTGCCGTTAGTCGCGCCTTCAATCCACAGCTGCCCTCCACATACATTCGCACTCTGACCAGCCTCGACTCCACGATCACCACCAAGGGCTCAATACTCACGTGGAGCATGGCTTACCTGAAGGCTCCGCAACTGCAGGTCCTCACGGTCAATGCGATCAACACCAGCCTGCTCGCTGGCGCGGAACTGGGCCAGTACGCCCGCGTCCGTGTACGACTTCTCGGCAACACAATCTCCTCGGGAACGGGCCCCACTCAGCTCTTCCTCGATGGCCGCGCGCTTGGCGAGCCAACCACGGACGCGAGCGGCAACACCCGCATGGACCTGCAACTCCCTTCCGGCGCAGGCCAGCAATCGAGCGACTTCGAATCATGGTTCTACCTCGCGCCGACTCTGCTTATCTCGAACGTCTTTGTCGCTTACCCCGCGCTCTACACGATTCTGGACGCGTTTAATAATGTGTCGGGAGTCTCCAATACTCCTTCGAATCCCACGACGGGCACCAGCGGCGCCGCCGTCAGCCCCTTCGCAACCGTAATCACCAACTACCGCGCGTTGTTCGACACGCAGATTACCCTTACGCTCGTCGATTCCAGCGGCGCGGCATCCACCTTCGCTTCCATCGAGTCGCCGATAACGATCCATGCGGGTGAAAGCTCGGTCAACGCAGCCATCAACGTCACCGGCAATCCGCTCATCAACGGCGTTGGCACGACTGTCACGATCACCGTCCAGGCAAGCATCGCCACAGCGGTTGGGGCGATCGGTTTCGCCGGTACGGCTGTCACGTTCACCCTCGCCGGCACCACGCCGCACGTGGTTATCCAGTGAGAGAGGACCTACCATCTATGCGTGCTGTGTGGTCTTTCTGGAGCAAACCGTTTCGCGGTGAAAAGGGTCGCTCATGGCAGAGCCCGCTACATCATCTGCTCGCCTGGGGACTTTCTCTGCGCCTTGCGCGCAAACACTTTCCTGAGACCATGCTCGTCACTGATACACCGGGCAGGGCTCTCCTCGTAGACGCTCTCGGGCTCTCGTTCACGGAGGTCTCCACCGAACTTGACGACTTTCGCCACTGCGACCCTGGCTGGTGGTCGCTTAGCAAGTTGGTCGCCTACCGCGCTCAGACAAAGCCGTTCATTCACCTCGACACAGACGTATTCCTATGGAAGCCGTTGCCTGCTGCGATGCTCGCAGCGCCCGTATTCGCGCAGTGTCCAGAGGACCATCCTCCCCTCGACACATGGTGGGGTCCCGACCCCATCGAGCGTGCCTTTGCCGAACTTCAACTTGAATTGCCCGCGGAATGGGAGTGGACTCGTTCACGCGCGCCGCATCTCTTCCGTGAGGCAAACTG
Organism: uncultured Acidobacteriaceae bacterium; assembly: GCA_963729675.1. Taxonomy (GTDB): domain Bacteria; phylum Acidobacteriota; class Terriglobia; order Terriglobales; family Acidobacteriaceae; genus Granulicella. Next base: position 108,622 of record CAVSOV010000017.1, on the reverse strand, counting down.
CGGCATCATGGGCGCCAACCGCGTCGACTTCATCCAGTACTTCGCCAGCCTGTCGCTCGATCTGATGACGGCTCCGAACTATGCTCCCGTATGGGCACGCTTCAACGACCTCAGCGGCTACATGATGATTCTCGAACAGTTCCTTCTCAACGCATGCTTCGAGTTCCATCGCTCTCACCCGCAGTCTCCCTTCCGCGGAATGTACATGCGCTATCTCTTCCCATCGTTCGGCCAGGCCTACAATCACGAAGCTGCCGCTCGCGCCGGTTTCACTCACCTGCTTGGCGACGCCAAACGCGATCCCGATCGTCGCTCGCCGCCTCGAACAGCGCACGGAACAGGAAGACCCGAGCTTCTACCGTCATTGCCTGCAACTTGGCCGCTACAACCCCTTCGCGCGCGCCGCGCTTTGAGATCCTCCAATGTTCGCCGCCAAGATAACTCGCCCGTCGACGCACCGCGAGACCTCCCTCAAGGGCAAATTGCATCGACTCCACGCGGTTGCCTTCGACGAACGCTTCGCGCTTCCCCGCGCCCGCCGCCCTTCCGGCTATACGGCCGCGACTCCTGCAGACCAAACTCAAGGTCGGTTCCGTCGACGACCCTCTGGAACACCAAGCCGACCGGATCGCGGACCAGATCATGCGAGACCGCCCGGTCGCGCCTCCTTCCACAACCGTTCCTCGACTGCAGCGCAAATGCGCAGCGTGCGAGAAGGAAGAGCAGAAAAATGGATCGGCGTCAGAGGTAGTTCTCAGCCGCAAGTGCGCGCACTGCCAGCAAGAGGAAGAGCAGCTTGCGTCTACGTCAGCACAAGTCCAACGCAACTGCGCCGAATGTGAAGCAAGAAGATCAGGCACTTCACAGGAAACCCGCGTCTGCACGCCCCGTCACCGAAGCGCCTCCGCTCGTCCACCAGGTCCTGCGCTCCCCCGGACAGTCGCTTTCCTCTGACGACCGCAGCTTCTTCGAGCCCCGCTTTGGCTTCGACCTTAGCCGCATTCGCATCCATGCGGACTCCGTTGCCTCCGAATCCGCCAAATCCGTCGCCGCGTTGGCCTATACCGTCGGTCCTGACATCGCCTTTGCCTCAGGCCAGTACCAGCCCGGCACCGACACAGGACGCCGCTTGCTCGCCCATGAACTCGCGCACGTCGTCCAGCAGAGCGGCGGCTCCGCGAAGCTTCATCGCCGTGTTTCAGGACGAGACCTGAACGATTCCAACGAAGAGGCGGCTGAGCTTGAAATTGCGAACTCAGCTCCGGCGCAGATCACAGACGAGAGCTCTTCCGGGATTCTCCGACGACAGCCGAAAGACGCAACAGATACCGACACGAAAGACTCCGATGCGAAAGATGCCGGTGCGGAGCATGTACTCACCCGCCCCGAAGAGATCAGCCTCTCGCGGAGCTCCGCCGGCCGCATCGCCGGGACGCGCGATCCATTCGGCATCAGCCTGTACAACTTCGCAATCGACAGCGCCGAATTGAAGACGGAACACCGCGCGGTGATTGCTGAGCTAGCCTCCCTGATCCACCTTGCGGGTGGCATCGGCTCGGTCCAGATCTATGCTTCCGGTAATGCGGACTCGACGGGCGAGCCCATCGTCAACAATCCGCTTTCACGCCATCGTGCCATGGCCGTCCAGGCACAACTCTCTCGCCTCTCCGGCGCCGCAATCCGCGCAACGTGGCATGGCGAGGACGACCCCGTCGCCGATAACAGCAGCGTCGATGGGCGCTCACGCAACCGTCGCGTTGACATCATTTTCGTGCCGACAACCATAGAGATTCGTGACGACGATGACCACGATCACGATGGTGATCATGACCACGATCATGACGGCGGCGATGACGGAGGCGGAGACGATGACGGTGGTGATGACGGCGGTCCGTCCAAGGGCTTCTGCGAGCGGCATCCCATAATATGTTCCTGCAAAGATCACCCCATCCTGTGCGGCGCCATTGGGGTGACCATTATCATCACAATTTTCTGCGCCTTGAACCCTGAGCTTTGCTTCGGCTGGAAGTTGCCCTGCATCTGGCCCTTCTGCCGCGAGAAGAAAAAGAAGGATGACGAAGAAGAAAAACCACCCAAGAAAAAGGCGTGTCCGTTCAGCGTTTCGCTTCCGACTGGCACGCTGCCTATGTCGCCTGCTTTAGACCGGTTTCTCTACAGTCCCGAGTTCAAGATGGAAGTTAGTTTTACTGAGGACCCGAAGACCGGGTGCGTCTGCAATTGCGGAGAATACCGTCAGGAGGTCAGAGGCTTCGTCGAGCGCGACGGAGGAACAGGAGTTATGGTCGATGACCCAGGCATCGTTATCGTCGGCGGCCGTCTTGACCGCAACACGTGGCTGGAAGATTCGCGGGTCGGAGGCGCACACCCGTATGGCCATCGCTATTTCGACGCGACTCGTATGGTCCTGCGTCCGAACGACGACCAGTGGGCCGAGAACGACAAATTCTTGTCACCGGACAGCCGTGGCGACGGTTGCGACTATGAAGGAAGCGACCAACCGAACACCAGAACTGACATACCAGGCGAAACGGTCCACATGCACCTCGAATTCCAGGGGGCGCCAGTCGACGCATGCGCAGACCCGAGGACTCCGCTGTGGGGATGGGAGCGATGGAATGTAGATGGTCAGTTCACCAAACGGCGCCAGCCTCCCCCGACGCCGACCCCGCACATCCCCAAACCCCCGCAAAGCAATGGACCCCAAGGCCCCAGTGGCCCCGTGACATCCATCAGGCCACGCCCTGCCACAACTCGTCCGGTTCATCCTACGCACGGTCTCCGCTACGTTCACGGCATTCCCCGCAACGCTGCCGTTCCCCAAACCTTCACCATGCACCTGCAATTTGTTCGCGACGGGAAAACCTATGACGCGCCCGTGCCAATACAAATCGTGGAACCCACCGACGCCACCACGGTGACGGTCAAGGTCGTTGGTCCCTCGATGGAGATCTCGCCGCCGGGCAGCCACGAAAGCATCGTGACCCTCCCAGGTGCTACAGCGACGGTACCCAGAAGTATTTTGGATCCTTAATTACGGCCTCACTCGCGAACTCGCTGAATGACAAAAGAAACCCGCCATTTTTGGCGGGTTTCTTTGAACTTATGGCGGAGAGACAGGGATTCGAACCCTGGATACCTTGCGGTATACACGCTTTCCAAGCGTGCGCCTTCAGCCACTCGGCCATCTCTCCGGTCAGTGACCGACCTTTTGAATCTACCACAGTGACAGACTTCATCACCGCTCACGCGTAGCTCGTGCATCCTTGCACAGCAGGGGACATTTGAGCCAAAACCGTCTGTCGTCAGTGCGCGATTGCCTGAGGGACGTCGAGCCTGAGCCGTCGAACGTGGTCGGCCTGAGGTCCCTTCTCGCCTTGGATCACGTCGAATTCAACGCGGTCCCCTTCCTTGAGCGTCTTGTAACCATCCGATTGGATCGCGCTGTAATGCACGAAGACGTCGGGTGCGCCGTCACGGCCCAGAAAGCCGTATCCCTTTGCGTTGTCGAACCAGCGAACAGGCCCTTGATACTGTGGCATTTTGTCTCCTTCCAGACTGGCGGTCGGCGTTGAGCGGGGGAGTTCGGAGTCCTCTAGTCGGTTGCGCGGGAGGGCGAGCGGTATGGCTCCCGGTGATTTGCAAGCTGCCCGGCGACAGCACTCAAGAGTGCCGCCGGGTCCGCCGAAACCAGCGTCGGGTGCGCCTTATTCCCAAATGGGTTGTCCAGCGGTGATATCTGGAGCAGAGGCGTCTGTGGAGCAATCCGTGTCGATGCTTCCACGATGTAGTTGACCACGTCTTCAGCGATGGAATGACAGAGCAGCACCAGGTCGAACCTGCGCAGCAGTATCTGTTCAATAGCGGCGACATCCCCTCTTGCGGACTCCACAAAGTATCCCGCCGTCTCAAGGATCAGTCGGCGAGAGTACAGAAGAGTGGAATCGTCCCCAATCGAAAGAATTCTGGCGGGCGGATGGGCGACTACGCGCTTCGCAACCCCGTCGCGGGTGCCGACGTCCTCGCGATCGAATCGCGACGGGAAAGATTCGACGGTAGTCGATCTGAACTTGCGAAGCTGGGGTGGATTCAGCATTCTGGGGCCCTCGAAGAAGAAATCCGCTCTTGAGGTTGCGGTGCGCTATAACGACGGTGGCAACGTGCGCCCCTGGTGGAAAATCGGAAACTTAAAGGTACCCAGTGGCTCGTATCTCCTGAAACTAGGCACTTCCCTAGGGAAGAAGAACTTCTTTCCCGTGCGTTCATCGTCCTGTCATCCAAGGCCAGCTGCCGCCTGCTCGATACAATCGGGGTCATGGACTCGATGACAGCTCCGACACCGGCGGAACTCCGAAACTCTGCCTTTCCTCGTCGATCCGTCCGCCAGACGCTCCTGATCGACGCTGACGACACGCTTTGGGAGAACAACATTTACTTCGAGCGGGCTATTACCTCGTTCATCTCGTACCTGGATCATCGTGTTCACACAAACGAAGAGGTCCGGGAGCACCTGAACACCTGCGAGCGTACGACGATCGCCAAACATGGCTACGGTCTTCAGAGTTTTCGGCGCTCGCTAATCGACTGCTTTGAGAGGCTTTCCGACGGCCCCATTACGCCCGAGAAGCATGCGCGTATTGTCTCGTTTACGGAGGCGATTGCCGACCACGAGATCGAACTACTCGCCGGCGTTGAGGAGACGCTGCGTGAGCTTGGGGGACGTCACCGCCTCATTCTTGTGACTAAGGGAAATCCAGAGGAACAGAACGGTAAAGTTGAGCGTTCCGGGCTTCGTGAATTATTTGCTGCCGTCGAGGTACCGCATGAGAAGACGGCGGCGATGTATCGCGACCTCGCAAAGCGACATGATTGCGACGAAGCGAACACCTGGATGATCGGCAATTCGCCCCGCTCCGACATCAATCCGGCACTGGCAGCAGGCCTCGGGGCAGTCTTCATTCCCCACGACTTCACCTGGGTGCTGGAGCATGAGGTAGTTGAGTCGCCGGGAGACCCGGGCCGGCTATTGGAGCTCAAAGGATTCCGGGATCTGCTTGAGTACTTCTAAGCGGGGTTGGTGTTACGGCTCATCCTTATAGATACCCATCTGAATCTGGCCGCCTTCGACGAGTCGCGCGCGGAACATTCCGGGCGAGTTGAAGCTCCAGGCGATCTGTCCGTCAGGAGTCATGGCGATGATGCCGCCGTCGCCGTGCATGGCAGTGAGCTGCCGCTGAATGACCTCGTCGGCGGCATCCTGCAAACGCATGCCCTTGTACTGAACGAGGGCGCAGATTGTCCGCGCAACAGTGAGTCGGATGAAGTACTCGCCGGTACCAGTGGCCGAGACGCCACAGGACTCGTTCGACGCGTAGGTTCCCGCCCCGATGATAGGAGAGTCACCGACGCGCCCCCACCGCTTCCCTTGCACTCCACCAGTTGTTGTGCCCGCTGCAATGTTGCCCTGGCGGTCGCGCACGACGATGCCTGTTGTTCCCCACTTGTGCGCATCCGGTGTCTCGAGCTGCGCGGTTGGTTTGGCCGGTTCAGGCGGAGCCCCCGCCGGCCGCGGCGGAATCGGCTTTCCCTCTTTTTTGAGTTGACGGACGAGGCCCTGCCACCGCGCCTCCGTGAAGAAGTAGCTCGGATCCACCTGCGTTAGTCCAACGCTCGCGGCAAACTGATCCGCTCCGGCGCCGATCAACATCACGTGAGGGCTCTTCTGCATGACGGCTTTTGCCAGCGAGATGGGATTCTTTGTGCGTGTGACTCCGGCGACTGCGCCCGCCATCATCGTCTTGCCGTCCATGATGGCAGCGTCGAGCTCATTCTTACCCTCTTCTGTGAAAACGGCGCCTTTGCCTGCGTTGAAGAGAGGATTGTCCTCAAGCTTATTCAGTGCTGCTTCCACCGCGTCCACCGCGGAGCCGTTTGCATCCAGCACCTTTGCTGCGGCCTGGACCGCTTCGTCCATGCCCGCGCGATATGCTTTGTCGCGCTCCGGTGTCATGGAACTGCGCTGAATCACACCCGCGCCGCCGTGCAGCACGATGGCCCACTTACCCGAGGGTGCCTGGGTGACGAGCGGAGCATTTCCGCTCTTCTGCGCCAGACACGTTGCGCCTGTCAGAACCAGAACTGCAGTGACCGCAAGCTTCATCAACAAGGTCTTTCGCATCGTCACTTCCCTTCCTTGCTCGCAGGCTGCTTGCCACCTGTGAATTGCACGTTGACCCACGCCTTCAGCGCATCAATGCTCTGAGGCCGGCCAAGGAAGTCTTTGACGAGCTGCGCCGCGGGCTCCGTCGCGCCGGGCTCAAGGACCGCCCTGCGGTACCGCATCGCAGTAGGTCCGCTCAGCAGGTTATGCGGATCAAACTGCGAGAAGAAGTCTACCGCGATCACCTTGTCCAACACGTAGGTGTAATAGTTCGATGCGTAGCCTGTAAGGTGCGTGAACGATGCGAAGTCATGAGATCCGGGAACGAACGTTGAGTGCAGGAAGCGGTCGTGATCCGTTCGCCAGAGGTCGTCAAAGTTCAGCTGTGCAGCCGGCTGATCATGTACCTGCAGCGAGAAGGCGGAGTAGAAGAGTTGCGACTGTACCCAGTTGCCGCGCCCATATGCTCCGGCAGCATTCATCTTCGTCACCAAGGACTCCGGGATCGTTGCACCAGTCTTGTAGTCCTTAGCGAACGGCGCGAGCACCGCGTAGCTGCGGAACATCTCCTCAAGCATCTGCGACGGCGCCTCAATGAAGTCGCCCTCCACGTTGAAACCGCCCTGCTGGGACCATTCATTCTGACTGCCGAGGATGTGATGCATCAGGTGTCCAAACTCATGGAAGAACGTGACGACCTCGCTGTACTCCATCAGGCCGGGATCTCCGGGAACACCGCCGGAGAAGTTGCAGATCAACATGCCCTCGGGCATCTGCCGGCCGCGAATTCCTGGCACCACCGGCCCGGAGGAGAACCACTTGTCCTTGCCCTCGCGCGGATGCATGTCGAGATAGATCCGCCCGATCCGCTTGCCGCCATCGAGAACGTCATAGGTCGTCACAGATTTATCCCAAACCACTGCGTCGGGTACAAGCTGGAAGGTCAGGTGGAAGAACTTCGACGCCGTCGCAAGGATGCCCGCCTCGACCTGTGCGTATGGGAAATAGGGGCGCACCGATTGCGCGTCGAAGTCATAGGTGGCCTTCCGGTACTGTTCCGCCCAGTATCGTGAGTCGGAGTCAGAGATCTCCGTTACGCCAGGCTGCCGCTTCTGAGCAAAGGTCAACAGTTGCTTGTACTCCCGGTCCGATGCTTCCTTCGTCGCTGCATCGACCTGGTCGAGGAACGTCTTCAGATTGCTCGCCGAGCCGATCATCTGATCCGCGGTCGCGAGATCGGCGTAGGTCGAGTACCCGAGCGTGTGCGCCAGCTCTTCGCGCGTCTCCAACAGATTCTTCAGAACGGGCTCGTTCGCAGGGTAAGCGCGTGAGTGATAAGCGATAAACATCCGCCGGCGCAGATCGGCGCTGGTCGAAAAATCTTCGACGGGGCTCATGTCCGGCGAGTCGGTGGTGAGGGTATAGCTTCCATCGGCACCGGGTTTGTGGCGCGAGATGTAATCCGCCGGCAGTCCATCGAGTTCCTGCTTCGTCGCCGGAACCTTCTTCACATCATTGGCGACGTTCCTGCCGAAGTTCAGCGAGAGTTCCGTGATCTTGTCCTGGAATGCATGAATCTTGGCGCGAGTCGCGTCGTCCTTGTCGACGCCCGAGAGCCGGTACTCCAGCAGCGAACGCTCGATGTAGTGCTTCGTGGCGAGGTCGTCTTTGCTCGATCCAGTTGGCAGTGGCACAGCCGCCAGCGCCCGATAGACTCCCTGATTCAGAGTGAGATCTGTGGAGACCGAGGAGACGCGGTTCAACTCCGCTTGCGCCTTATCTCGCATGTCGGCGCCATCCGCCAGCGAGTACAGCAGATAGGCCTGATCGCCTGCGATGGCCAATTCGTTCTGCGCGTCATCAAAGGGCCGCACTGTGTTTTCAACGGTGCGAGGTCCCTTTACCGCCATGAGTGCATCGAGATCCTTCTGCTCGGCAGCAAGCCTGTCGCCAACCCATGCCGTAAGGGCTGCGGGCGTGGTCGCGCCGATCCAAACGTGCAGCGGGTCGGGCTTTGACGCCTGTGCGTGAGCATTTCCTAAGGCAACAGGCAACACCAAGCCCGGGGCAAGGAACAGAAAAAGTTGGCGGATATTCATGCACGCTATTCTGCCATGCGACAAGCGCGACTGGTCACCTATCCGCGCAGCTTGGTCACATAACGAGTGGTCTTCATCGCATAGGGTGGTTCTGTTATACTGACTTACGGAATAACCGTCACCCCTGCCGCACCCGCGTGTGTGTCAGGCCCATGCGGAGGTGGCGAAATTGGCAGACGCACTAGCTTGAGGTGCTAGCGCCGCAAGGCATAGGGGTTCAAGTCCCCTCCTCCGCACCAAAATTCAAAAGACCTCCCGCGAAAGCGCCCAGGGATTCGATCCAGCATGATTATTCTTCTCGTCATTCTTCACGTTATCGTCTGCCTGTTTCTCATCGGCGTTGTCCTGTTGCAGCAAGGAAAGTCGGCCGACCTTGCCAGCGCTTTTGGCGGTCAGGGTTCACAGACGGCGTTCGGTCCTCGTGGCGCGGCCAACCTGCTGACCCGCCTCACTACATGGTCTGCGGTCATCTTCATGCTCACTTCGATTGGCCTGACGATCGCAATGTCGCACTCGACGACGAGCCGCTCGGTTCTCTCCGGCACGACGCAGTCCACGCCCGCGCACAAGTAAGCATCAGCACTATCCGATGGGCGCAGGCAAACAGCCTGCGCTTTTTCGTTTCTGGTATCAATACCGTCGGTCACTCATGATTCGCGAAACCTTTCCTGTCGGCCTGCTCCAGTGCAACTGCACCATCCTCGGCGACGAACACTCGCGCGAGGCCATCGTCGTTGACCCCGGCTATGACATCCCGCGAATCCTCGCGACACTCGCGAAGCACCAACTCACCGTGCGTCAGATCGTCGTCACGCACGCCCACATCGACCACATTGCCAGCGCACTAGACCTCAAGCAGATCACCGGCGCGCCCATTCTCTACAGCGCTGCCGATCTCCCCTTGACGGCCATGATGGACGAACAGGCAGCATGGATCGGCGTCGAGACTCCGGCCGTCAAACCGCCCGACCACTCGCCTGCGGATCTTGAGTCGGTAAGCGTCCGCGGGGTCGATGCGCAGGTCATCCACACTCCAGGTCACACCGAAGGCAGCCTTTGTCTGCATCTACCGTCAGAGTCCCTGCTCCTCGCCGGCGACACGCTCTTCGCAGGCTCAGTAGGCCGGACTGATCTCCCCGGCGGCCATCACGGCAAGCTCATCCAAAGCATCCGCGAACGCCTGCTTCCCTTACCCGATGCCACCCTCGTCATCCCAGGACATGGCCCTACAACGACCATCGGTGAGGAGCGCGTCTCGAATCCCTTCCTCTTCTAAGGTCAATCGATGGGCAGCAGCTTAAGCCCGCGATCCCAAACCTCGGGCAGACTGAGCAGACTCAATACGGCGCGGCCTTGCGGCAGGCCATAAAACTCTCCGGGCTGGACCAGCACTCCACGATCCAGCGCTGCTTCGGCAAACGGCCGTCCTTCCACCTCTCGCGGCACACGCAACACTGCCGTCCATCCGCCCTCCAGCGCCAGCCGGTCCGCATGCGTGCCTCGCACCCGCGCATCCAGCGCAGCAAGGTTCCGTCGCACGCGCTCAAGAATCTGGCCCTGAAGTCCATCGCGGCCGCCCAACCAACTCGGCAACGCTGCCTGCGTCGCAGCATTCACTGAAAGAAACGTATCCGCCACAACCTCCAGACGTGCCAGCGCGTCTCCCACCATCTCCGCCGGCCCACGCGTCGCAATCCACGAGAGCTTCATCTGTGGCAGCGCACACACCTTGCTTAGCCCGCTCAGCACAAAACACAGTGCTGGCCCGTCGCCGGACGCAAAGCTTTGGGGTCTGGCATCCGAGTCGATCGCATAGTCCAGAAAAACCTCATCAACAATCAGCGCCAATCCATGCAGCGCACACAGCGTTTCCAACTCCTCACGCTCTGCATCTGACACATAGTTTCCCGTCGGGTTGTTCGGGTGCACGACCACGATGGCACGCGTTCGATCACTGACCGCAGCACGGAGAGCCTCGAAGTCGATCGTCCATGCGTGTGAAGATGCGGCCGAGGCTCCCGGATCATATCGCAGCGGATACTCGCGCAGAACGACTGAGTCCAAACGGGCAATGAAATCGAAAAGGGGATAACTCGGCCTCGCGATCAGTACCTCATCCCCTGGATCGCACAGCAGCCGAAACAAGTAGCTATAGGCTTCACTCGTGCTCGTCGTCAGGCAGATGTGTCCCACCGGTACTTCCGCGCCGTGATCGCGATAGTACGCAGCCACCGCAGCCCGTGCCCGCTCCAGCCCAAACGGCTGCGGCTCATATTCGAGTGCCGCCGGCACCGCAAGCGGCGACAACAATACACGAGACTCGTACGCGAACCCGCACTGTGTTGGATTCGACGCCGTCAGGTCCAGCACCTCCTCTCCACGTGTACGCCGCTCGCGCAGCTTCGTCGCCAGCGCATTCTCGCCGAGTTCCCAACCTGTTCTTGCCGAAAACCTCATCGCTCTCGCCCGTATTCAGAGCATACCTGTCTACAATCAATCCAGATGCCTCAGATCCGCGCGGTTCTCTTTGACTATGGCCTCGTTCTGAGCGGCCCACCTGATCCGATTGCGTGGCAGCGCATGGAAGCTATCCTCGACGCCACTCAGCCTGAACTTCGCGCCGCCTATTGGCGGCATCGCAACAACTACGACCTCGGGGTGCTCAACGGCGTGAGCTTCTGGAGTGTCGTTGGCGCAGAGCTAGGCCATCCGCCCGCGGACGACGAACTCACACAACTTCTTGAGGCTGATGTCGATCTCTGGACGCAGCCCAACCAGCCCATGATCGACTGGGCCGCAGCCCTTCAGAGCTCCGACACATCGACAGGCATCCTGTCCAATATGGGAGATGCGATGGAAACTGGCATCATCGCTCGCTTCCCATGGATCGCCGGCTTCACTCATTGCACCTACTCGCACCGTCTCGGCATCGCAAAGCCGGACGAGCGCATCTACCGTCACGCCATCGCCGGTACCGGAGAGCCGGCAGAGGCGACGCTCTTCATCGACGATCGCGCGGAGAATATCGAGGCAGCGCGCACCGTAGGCCTTCACGCAATCCAGTACAGCAGCCATGGCGACTTCCTGCGCGCGTTTCACGACGCCGACTTCACCGGCCTGCCACTGCCGGCAGACGCATCGTCGGAACAGAGATCTGTTCCGCAGTCGTTCTAACCGTTAATGTTCAGTGGCTCAGCGGCTGACGCTCTCTGGTTCGGTCACACCTGGAATCGGCGTCTGCCCAACAATCTCAATCCCGAACCCCTGCAGCGCGGGCACGTGTGTCGGATGATTGCTCAACAGTGAGATCCTGCGAATCCCCAGGTCCGACAGAATCTGTCCTCCCAGTCCCACCTGCCGCAACACGCGCTGATGACCGTCCTCGCTGCGTTCGCCTGTCACACGGCCTTCGCTGCGATGAAACACCAATCGCGGCGGTTGCAACGTGCGGTCTACCCCAAGCCCACGCTGCGCATGGTGCAGATACACGATCGCTCCGCAGCCGGCCTCGGCTATTGCGCGCATCGAACCCTCGAGCGTCGCCTCACAGTTGCACAACGACGATCCAAACAAATTCCCGGCCAGGCAATGCGTATGTACGCGCACCAACACTGGTTCACCTGCCTGCTGTGCACGTTCCAAATCGCCATACACCAGTGCGACGTGCGACTCACCGCTGTTGCCGTACGCCTCCCCGATGCCCGCCTCACTCTCGTAGGCGATCATCCGGAACTCACCCAACGCCGTTGGCAACTGCGCCTCGGCTACGCGGTGTACATACCGTTCGTTCTGTAGTCTGTACCGAATCAGTTCGGCGACAGTCAGCATCTTCAGGCCGTGCACCTTGCAGAACTCAATCAGGTCCGGAACCCGCGCCATCGTTCCGTCCTCGTTCATGATTTCGCAGATCACGCCCGCGGGAATCAGCCCGGCCATTCTTGCCAGGTCCACCGAGGCCTCGGTCTGTCCTGCGCGCACCAGCACACCCCCCTTGCGTGCCCGCAGTGGAAACACATGTCCCGGCCGCGCGAGATCGTTCGGTGTTGTGCCCGGTGAAATCGCCACCTGAATTGTGTGCGAACGGTCTGCCGCCGAGATCCCCGTCGTCACACCCTCGCGCGCCTCAATCGACTCCGTAAACGCCGTCCCGAACCGCGAGGTATTGGCCTGCGTCATCGGTGGGAGCCGCAGCGCATCCGCACGTTCCTCCGTCAGCGTCAGGCAGATCAGCCCGCGGCCGTATCTCGCCATAAAGTTGATAGCCTCCGGCGTGCAGAACTCCGCTGCCAGGGTCAGGTCACCTTCATTTTCGCGGTCTTCGTCATCCACCACCACGATCATCCGGCCGGCCTGCAACTCGGTGATCGCGGCCGGCACATCGACAAATGCATTCGACAACTCGGCCATATCGCACTGGCTCCTCAACGAAGACCCTGAAAGAATTGGCCGCCCAACCGGCGGCCGCTCTCTCGAGTATTGATGATCGACTTCTCCAACCCGATTCAGATCACCGGGTCCTCAACGCCTACAACGTAGACTCGATTTCAAATCCCCAGGCCTCCAGCAGCGCCTCGGGGATGTACTTCGAATTCTTGTTCCGCCGCGCCCACTCCCGCAAGCGCGTCGACCGAATGTACTGGTCGGGAGTCAGCTTGTACTCCTTCACAATCTGTTCAAACGATGTCACCGTCGGGACAACCGGCCCGATCGGCTCGGGCTTGCCCCAATTTGGGTTTCCGCGGCGCTTTGCCATCTCTACGCGTGGTTCCTTTCCTGGCGGCGTCATACGCCGCAAACACTTTAGTTTACCACGAATTCACCGGAAAGTGGCCGCTTCGGCGTCCCCCGACACCCGCACGTATCAGTGCGCAAACACCTCTGCGGCGTCCTTTGGGACGGCCATCGGCGTCGCAGATTTCTGATCCGAGCTAAACCTTGCAAACACTGCGGGATTGCGGCGGAAATGCAACTCCAGCGCATTGATCCGGTTCTGGTCGTTCGGATGGTCGGACAACAGCTGCGGCAGCGCATCAGGATTCGCGCTCTTAAAGTCCTGGAGCAGCCACACCAGGCCCCAGGGGTTATACGTGGTCTGGGCGCAGATATCCGAGCCGGTAAGGTCCGCGCGCTCTTCAACATCTCGCGAATATCCCAGCGAATTCAGCTTCCCTACCAGCGCAATCGCCAGCAGATGGGCCTTCGTGGGTCCGAGAAGCAGCGCCGCACCCAACTCACGCTCCCTGATCTTTTGCTGCTTCTCCATCAACTCCACGGTATCGTGATGAATCGTGTGCGATACCTCATGGCATAGCGTCCCCGCCAGTTGCTCCTTGTTCTTCACAAAGTGAAGCAGCGAATCCACCACATAGACATTACCGCCCGGAGTGGCAAACGCGTTCGGCTGCGCCTCATGCACCAGGTAAAAATGGAAAGGATGGGCGTAGCGAGGCTGCGCAGCACGCACAATCTCGTCGGATATCGGTCGCAGCTGGTCATAGAGCGGTGACGATTCGATGAGGACACCCTTAGCCTTCAATTCGTTGAAGACCTCTTGCCCCATCTGCACCTCTTCATCCTGCGTCTGCGCTTCCTGCCCTTGTCCTTGCTGAACCTGCTGAGGCTGGGGTGCCTTTGGCTGCTGGTCTCCCTGACTTGCCTGCTGCTGCGGCCCGCAACCAACCATCACCCAATACAAAGCGCCAACACATACCAGCGCCCGCTTTCTTATGCGCAAGCCTCGCGGTTCAAGCACGATCGTAGTTTCCTCCCTCGAAATGCGCCGGCAACAACGGCGCTCCGCATGTTACCGCGACCGCGGAGACGCCGCCGATCCGGGCTTGGTACGACGTTCGATATCAGACCCGAACTTCCGCTACGCTAGGAAGCCCGCGCCTGGGCCACTGCGGCTTTGGTTTCCATCAGTTTCGCTCTCGCCTGAGCTTTCTTTTCTGTGACCTGGCTGCGTTCCAGAAGCTTCTGCATCTGGGCCTGGATCTTGGCTTCCAGCTGAGTGATCTTCTCCTGCAGCTTTGTTTTCCGATCCGCTTGAGCCTCTGCGTGTTCCGCCTTCAACTGCGCTACGTCCGCCTTCATCGCAGCGACGTTCTGCTCCCGTACCTGCTTCTGAACATCGGATAACGCCCGGCGTAACACGACTCCACCCAGCGCCTCCATGTTGGAGTCGACAGGCGTCGTCCACTCCTCATCGACCTCGGCAACCAGCGCTACCTTGCCTGGCGTGAGCGCCTTCGCCACGTCATCCAGGTAGTCCTGTCCGACGCCTAGATTCGTGAAATCCACCGCGGCACCGCCGCCGAGTCCGGCTGCGGACCCCAGCAGCAATCCGGCGGGTCCAAACAGGGCCCCGACAAGCGCTCCAAACGACATCCCGAAAAGGCTGCCGAGCGGTCCGCTGTTGTCCGCCTGCTTGATTGTTGCGCTGCCATCTGCATTCTCGGCGACAACAGCATATCCATACACGTTGACGTTGCCCTGATCCTGAAGCTGCATAAGCGCAGTCTTCCCCTGATACGCCTTCCCCTCATCGTTGAATACAACGACCAACATACGGTCCATGATTGGACCTCCTTTCGGTGGTTGTTTGAAGTCACGTCGTCTGCGCGTCCATGCACGTAGACACTTCTGTTTGAATGACTGGAGCCGGTGGCAAATCGCCACATCGATTAGCTTGGGTAGGTTTGGGAAACCGTGCGCTCCCCGTGAGCGCCTTCAACGCGAAGATCAGTCGCTTCTATGTCGATTTAGCGAGATGTCGTAAATCAACAGCTGGTGCAGGAGCCTGCTAGGAGCAAAAGGTACTCCTCCGAATCACACCTTGCAACATGACCACTTGCCGCAATAAAAGAATGCGCAGACCGTAACAAACCGATCTGCGCACTCCATAGAAACGAACCGGGGAAATGGCCCTCCCTACTTCGGCTCGCTATACCACCGCTCCAGGTCCGCGTGCATCTCCTTCAGCGCTTCGACGTTCAGATACACCATGTGCCCCGCTGGGTAGTAGCCGAACTGCACATTCCCGAGACTCGACGGCGGCAGCATCAACTGCCCCAGATCGTGCTCCGTCCCGAAGAACGGCGTTGCCAGGTCATACCAGCCGTTCGCCGAAAACACCCGCAGGTGCGGATTCTTGCGCATGGCATCCGAGAGGTCGAGCACCGTGTCCGGCGCCGTCTCCTCGCCACGCGCGCCGCCGCCCGCGAAGCCCTGGGTGCCCGACGGCCTGTGGTGCCAGTCCCAGTTCTGATTGATCCCCGGCCCCTGCAGGTAGTACGGCTCCGAGCTCATGTACTTCAGCTCGCTCTGAATGTAGTCATGGAACGCCCCGACGAACACCCCGCTGATCCCCGTATCGCTCGGGTCATAACCAGGGTTCTCACCCGCTGCGTCCACATCGTAGCCCTCGAAGCGAGCGTCATAGCGGCCCAGCGTCTTCTCATCGCCGCGCAGCAACTCCTTGCGGAATCGTGTCGGTGAGATCCGCAGCTTCGCGTCCTTCACGTAGTCGAGCGGGAGCCCTGTAAAGGCCGCCACCTTCTGCGCAATCTCATCGAACTGCGCCTTCGGCAGCATGTCTCCCTGGTGCAGAGCCTCAGCGTATGGCCCGCGCGAGAATTCGCGCGCCTTCTGCACCCACTCCTTCATCGAGCCGCTCTGCGGCACCTTCTTGTAGTACCACGCGATCGCCGCATAGCTCGGCAGATAGCGCTCTGCCTCAAGGTCATAGCCCGGAGAGTTCACGTAATAGTTCAAAACCGACGACAGCAGGATTACGCCATTGAACTGAATCCCATCGTTATTCAGCGCAGCCACCAGTGCCGCCGAGCGCGGCGTGCCGTAGCTCTCACCAAACAGATACTTCGGCGAGTTCCAGCGCTGGTTCACCGTGATGTACCGCGTGATGAACTTGTCGAATGCCTTCACATCCTGATCGACACCCGCGAAGTCCTTCGCCGTTCCCTTGCCCACCGCGCGCGAAAATCCGCACAGCGGCGCGTCGATGAAGACCAGGTCCGTCTTGTCCAGCAGACTGTACTGGTTCTCCACCCACTTGAACGGTGCCGGCCCGCTCGCGTCGGGGCTTGCGGTCACAACACGAATCGGCCCCACCGATCCCATGTGCAGCCAGATCGTCGCCGATCCCGGTCCACCGTTGTACAGGAACGTCACTGGCCGCGTGCTCTTGTCCGCGCCGTCCTCGGTGTAAGCCACGTAGAAGATGCTTCCGTTCGGCTTATTATCGTCGTCGCGGATCAGCAGATTTCCTGCCGTCGCGGTGTAGTGCACCGTGCGCCCACCCGCGCTCCATGTGTGTTGCGTCTCAGACTTCGCCTCCGCCGGAATCGGCAGGGTGTTCTCTTTGCTCTGCTCCGGCTCATTCGCTCCGCGAGCAGTCGCTGCGGGCTCATCGCTGCGCCGCGGACGCTGGGGTTGGTCCTGACCAAACGCCGTACTCACCAAAGCTGTCCCAACAAGAACAGCAGACAAAGACTTAACCAAGGTGGCCAACGAGACGCCTCCTGACGCGCGAAATCTGATTTCGAGAAAAGTGTGTAACTGCGGGTGAGACGACTATACCTAACCCCGAGTCTCATCTCCTGGAAAAATCCTCACCCACGTACACTCGTCTCTGTGACGCCGTTCCGCTCCCATGTCCAGACTGTCGAAGACCTCCGCGGGCCCGCCGGCCGCCTCGAGGCTCTTCTCAACACCGGAGCACCTGACGCGCTCTATGCCGCGCTCGTCGCCCACCCGCATCCGTTGGGCGGCGGTACCATGCACAACAAGGTCGTCTACCACGCGGCCAAGGCCTTCTCGTACTTCGGCCTCCCTACGCTGCGCTTTAACTTCCGCGGCACCGGCCTCAGCGAAGGCGCACACGACGATGGGCTCGGCGAGGTCGACGACGTCCGCTCTGCACTCGACTGGCTCACCGCGCGCTTTCACCTGCCCATTCTCTTCGCAGGCTTCTCCTTCGGCTCCAACGTCGGCCTGCGCGCTTGTTGCGGAGATGCCCGCGTCCGAGGCCTCGTCGGCCTTGGCCTTCCGGTCCGCGCCGCCGGCCGCGACTACCGTTACGACTTCCTGCCCGCCTGCGGTTCCGTCCCCAAACTCTTCATCTCCGGCGACCACGACGAGTTCAGCCCGCGCGGCGCACTTCAGGCCTATCTCGTCTCCGCCTCCCAACCGCGCGAGATCCTCTTCATCGAAGGCGCCGACCACTTCTTCGCCGGGATCCCCGGCTCCCCCGAGCCCAAACTCGACCTCATGTCCGCCGCTCTCCGCAATTGGCTCAAAGACTCCTTCGGCCTCGCTCCACCCGTGTGACCGCTACACCTGCACGAACGCTTTTTCGATCACCTCCGTGGCCCTTTTTGGCACGCAATTTCGCATTTAGACGCAGAGGTGATCCCAATGAACTCCAGCCCAGACACACGCGAAGTTCTTTGCTGTCCCACCGCGCTGCTTCCAATCGGCTTGTCCCTCGGCGCGCTTCTCATCGTGCTCCTTCACATCGCCTTCTTTGGTGCCGCTTCAGCCCCCGACGAAGACGCAGCGGCTCACGTATGGCAGATTCTTATGTTCGCCCAAATCCCGGCGCTGACTCTGTTTGTCGCAAGATGGTTCCGCATCGCACGGCGCCCCGCACTCTGCGTCCTGGCACTCCATGGAGCGGCGATCGTTCTGTCCGTCACGGTTGCGGCTGCGGCTCCGGTTTATTTTCTCCATCTCTGAGCTCATCGAACGGCTTCTCGGAATCAACGGCGCTATACGAATCTCCGCAGCTTCTCTTGTCTCACTGCCGCCGTCTCTGCCCGCCACTCCTCGATCGCCGCCGCCGTCAGCTTCGGGCGTTCCTCCGCCGGCCGGTGGCCCACGCCTTCAAAGACGCGCAAATCGCCGTGCAGCAGCCGTCGCATGAGGCTTTCCGCCGTACCCACAGGCACCGCGCGGTCATGATCGCCCCAGATCACTAGCGCCGGTGTACGGAACGGACACTCCAGCAGCGCTTTCAGTTCCGCCATATCTGTGTGCCAGGTCCGCAGCAGCTTCAGCAGATGCGGTATTGTCCCGCGCGTGCGCAGGTTCTCGCGATAGGGCACCAGCCGTTCCGGCGAGTCCCAGCTCTTCGGCCCCGCCATGCGCCGCAGCCCCGCCATCTGCACCCACTGCGGATACCACGGCAGCGTGTGCGCAAACACCCTCCCCAGCGGCGACAGATAGAACCCGATCAACTGGTCCGCATGGCGAAAGTAAGGATGCGCCGGCGCCAGCAGCACCAACCCAGTCGTCCGCTCCGGATGAAACGCCGCCAGATACATCGCAACCGAAGCGCCGTGCGAGTGCCCCACCAGCACCGGCCGCTCCAGCTTCAATGCGTCGAGCGCCTTCAGCACGCTCCCCGTCACGTTCGCGAGCGAAGCGCCCATCTTCGGATCGCGCTCCGACCCGCCCGCGCCCGGCAGGTCCAGCGCAATCACATGCCGGTCCTCTGCAATCTCCGCCATCAGCGGCAGAAACGTGGCGGCCGTCCCCATCAGCCCATGGATGATCACCAGCGATGGCTCGCCGGCTACACGCTGACCCTTCTCCAGGTATGAGAGCCTTCGACCGCCAGCCTGAATACTGCGCCGCTGCACCATCACGGCCGAGTTCCCCCGGGGTTACAGACTCGTATGTTACAGACTCGCCGCCGCCATCGCCTCTTTTGCCGGGCTCACACGTCCCTCCGGCAACAGCAGCCGATGCAGCAGATCCATCACCGCATTCACATGCTGGCGTTCCAACAGGAACGGCGGCAGAAACCGCAACACATTTCCCTGAACCACATTCAGCAGATAACCCTGCGCCAGCGCCTTCTCCGCCACTGGCCGAGCCGGCCGGCCCAGATCCAGCCCCAGCAGCAATCCCTGGCCGCGTGCCTCGACACCCAACTCGCTCGCCAACTCACTCAGCCCCGCCGACAAATAGCCACCTGTATCGCGCACGCGCTCCAGCAGCCCTTCGTCCTCGACGATCTTCAAAAACTCCAGTCCCAGCCGGCACGCGATCGGGCTTCCGCCCAGCGTGCTGCCGTGCTTTGCCACCCCAAACGCATCAAACAGCTTTTCGTTCACCAGGATCGCGCTCAGCGGCAACCCTCCGCCCAGCGGCTTGCCCAGAATCAGCACATCCGGCTTCACACTACTCCGCGGATACGCAAACCACTCACCCGTGCGTCCCAACCCCGTCTGAATCTCATCCAGGATCAGCAGCGCTCCATGCTGGTCCGCCAGCCGCCGCGCCTCCTGCAAAAACTCCGCCGAGATCACGTGGACACCGCCCTCGCCGAGCAGCGGCTCCATCAGCACCGCGGCCGTCTCGTCGCTCACCGCCGCGCGCAGCTGTGCGATATTCTCGCGTTCCACAAACGTCACATTCGGCAACCCCGGCCCAAAGTCCAGCCGGTACTTCTCCTGCCCCGTCACCGACAGCGAACCATACGTGCGCCCGTGATACGAGTTCCGGAGCGCCACAATCCCATGCTTCGGATGCCGGTAGTTCTGCCGCGCGTGCGTCCGCGCCAGCTTCAGCGCGCCCTCCACCGCCTCCGATCCGCCTGTCGAGTAGAAGATGCCCTTCATCCCCGACATCGAACACAACCGCTCACCCAACTCTCCGGGGTAGCGGTTCGCATACTGCGGTGAAAGGTGCACAATCTTCGTCGCCTGGTCCACCATCGCCGCCACCATCCGCGGATGCGCGTGGCCCAGCGCGTTCACTCCCAGCCCCGCCATCAGATCCAGGTAGCGATTCCCCGAGCTGTCAAACAGGTGGACGCCCTCACCGCGCTCCATAACTACCGGATATCGCGCGTAAACAGGGAGTAAATGATCCCCATCCCGTTCCAATATGGAACGGGCTTCGGCATTTTGCCGCAAATCAACCATGATTCTTCCAGTTCACAGGACTTCCGCCCGATGGTCAAGCACACCAAAGGTGCGGAATCACGCTGGATGCGGCAAAATAAAGGACAGTAGAAGAACGATCGGGAACCACTGGAGCAACGGAGAATCGGCGCCCATTCCAAAAGCTGTAGGGCTCTATGGATTTGTGCATAAACGGGCTCGATGGCTTTCGTATCAACCCGTTATCGACTACATAACGTTTGGCAGTTAAGTTGCACTACGCAAGAAAAAGCAGTTCCATAAGTAACGGCCAAGTAACCAAGAGTGCTCCTTTGAGAAGCGGTTCCCAAACCCGTCTGCTGGCCATCCTCCTTGCAGTCGTGACTCTGGGAGCGATCGGTCTGGCCATCGCCAACCTGATCCAGGAGAGCAACTACCCCGCTCCCACCGATGGCGCCCGCTGGGTCGAAACTCAGGGCGGCCTCAAAGCTTACATTGTCCCCTCCGGCTCCGCTGCCGATAAAGCCGGCATCCGCCAGGGCGATATCCTCACCGCCATCGACGGTACGCCGACTCCCATGGTCGCGACGGCGACCTATGAGATGTACCGCACCGGCATCTGGGGCCACGCCACCTATTCCGTCCTCCGCCAGACCTCCGACTGGGCCAAGCCCATCGCCATCGACATCGGCGTCATTCTCGAGCCCACCGATCGCACCGATCTTCAGCTCGAGCGCCTCATCGGTCTCGTCTATCTCTCCATCGGTCTCTATGTCCTCTTCCGACGGTGGACCGCGCCGAAGTCGACCCACTTTCTACGTCTTCTGCCTGATGTCCTTCGTCCTCTATGCCTTCAAGTACACAGGCAAACTGGATGGACTTGATCTCGCCGTCTACTGGGCCAACATCCAAGCCGCAGCGCTGCAGCCCGCGCTTTTCCTGCATTTCGCGCTCAGCTTCGGCGAGCGCCCCCGCCGCGACCGCACCAGCCTCGTCTACGCTCCCCTTTACATCCCGGGAGCCGTGCTCGTTGTGCTTCGTTACCTGTCTCTCGAGCACTGGTCGCCCACGCAGGTCCTGCAGCTCCGCCTCGACAAGATCGGCGCCACTTACATGGCGGCCTTCTACCTCATCGCAGCTGCGGTCTTCTGGGTCCGTTACCGCCGCGAACACCAGCCGCTGCAGCGCCAGCAGCTCAAGTGGCTTTCGCGCGGAACTCTGCTCACGGTTCTGCCGTTCACGCTCTTCTACGTCATCCCCTTCCTGCTGGACGCGAACACGCCCGGCGCTCTCGTCCAAGCTGGCCACCCTCTCGCTCGTCCTCCTGTCCGCTGACCTTCAGCTGGGCCATCGTGCGCTACCGCCTGATGGACGTGGACCTCATCTTCAAGCGCGGCGTCACCTACACGCTCGTCACCGGCGCGCTCGTCGGCCTCTACTTCGTCGTCATCGCGCTCTCGGCCGAGGTCGTCCACACGCGCTTCTCCGGCCTTGGCACATGGGGCCTCATCGCGGCCATCATCATCACCGGGCTGGTCTTCGACCCGCTCAAGCGCTGGATTCAATCCTGGGTCGATCGCGTCTTCGATCCCAAGCGCCTCGACTACCGCGAGACACTCATCCGCTTCGGCCGCGATCTCAACGCACAGACCGATCTCCGCGCACTTGTCGACGCGATCGTTCTCAAGCTGCCGCAGACGCTGCTGGTCACGCGCGTCGCCGTCTTCCTTCCCGGCGAAGAGGAAAGCGGGCAGCGCCTTCGGCTCGTCGCCTCGCATGGCCTCAGCGCGCAATCCGACCTCGCTCGATCTCAGCTTCCTTGACTTTGATTCGCCCGAGTCCGGCAATCATCTCTTCTTCGAGTCGCCCAACGCTCTGCTGCGTCTCCCCGAATCGCAGCGCCAAACTGCCTCGGCGCTCGACCTGAACTACTACATCGCCTGCCGCGCCGCTCGTCACCAAGGCGCTGGTACCGCAACCGTAGCCGTCCTCGGACTCGGACGCACCTCTGAAGGTGACTTCCTCTCGAGCGAGGACATGTTGCTGCTCGAGTCGCTGGCCGGCTACATCGGCATCGCCATCCAGAACGCGCAACTCTACCGCCGCCTCGAGCGCAAGGTCCTCGAGTACGAGCGCCTGCACGACTTCAACGAGAACATCGTCGAGTCCATCAACGTCGGCGTCTTCGCCGTCGACCTCGAAGACCGCATCGAGAGCTGGAACGCGCAGATGGAGGTCATGCTCGCTACGCCGCGCGTCGACGCCCTCGGCCATGCGCTCACCGACGTCTTCCCATCGGAGTTCATCACGGAATTCGATCGTGTCCGCGCCGAGCAGGGAGCCTCTACGCTCTACAAGTTCCGCCTGCCCACGCCGACCTCCGAACTCCGCACGGCAAACATCACCATCGCTCCCCTGCTCAACCGCGAATTCCAGGCCGTCGGCCGCATCGTCATCGTCGACGACATCACCGAGCGCATCAACATGGAGACGCAGCTCACGCAGTCAGAGAAGCTTTCCTCCATCGGCCTGCTCGCCGCCGGTGTTGCGCACGAGGTCAACACCCCGCTGGCCGTCATCTCCAGCTACGCCCAGATGCTCAGCAAACAGCTGCTCGGCAAGCAGCTCGCCGTCGATGAGGCCACCCACGCTCGTCTGCAGCCCGTCCTCGAAAAGATCACGCAGCAGACCTTCCGCGCCTCGGAGATCGTCAACGGCCTGCTCAACTTCTCCCGCATGGGCTCAAGCGAGTTCAGCCGTGTCGATCTCAACTCCGTCGTACGCGATACAACTCTCCTGCTCGAGCACCAGCTCCGCTCCGCCAACGTCGAGGTCGTCACCTCACTCGACGACTCGCTGCCCGAGATTCCAGGCAACCGCGGCAAGCTCCAGCAGGTCCTCGTCAACTTCGTCCTGAACGCGAAGGACGCGCTGCAGGGCCGTGAGAACCCGCGCATCCGCATAGCCACGCACCACGCCGGTGCAGCCGTCCGCCTGCGTGTGGAGGACAACGGCATCGGTATGTCCGAGGCCGTCCTCCGTCGCATCTACGATCCCTTCTTTACAACGAAGAGCAATCCCGCGCAGGGCCAGCGCAAGGGTACCGGCCTCGGCCTCGCGGTCACTTACGGAATCGTGCAGGAACACGCCGGAACCATCGACGTCTCCAGCACCGTGGGTGAGGGCACAGTCTTCGAGGTCGTCTTCCCCGCCGCCGAGTCTCCGGGTCACACCTCAACTACCGGAACCCCCGTCGACGAAGGGAAGGTCATTCATGTCTAGTTCCGCTGTCAGCGTACAGCACTCTGTAGAAACACCTTTGGTGCAGTCAGGCACTCACGCTCGCATCCTCATCATCGATGACGAGGGCGGCATCCGCGACTCGCTCGAAACCCTTCTCACGCTCGAGGGGTTTTCGGTCGATCTCGCCGGTGACGGGTCTGCCGGTATGGATTTGCTGACTCGCCACAACTACGATCTCCTGCTGCTCGACCTCGCGCTTCCCGGCGAGAGCGGGCTCGACCTTCTGCCGCGCATCCGCGGTCTCGCTCCCGATCTGCCCATCATCATGATCACGGCCTACGGAACCGTCGGCAATGTCGTCGACGCCATCCGCGCCGGCGCCTCGAACTTCATCCAGAAGCCCTGGGACAACGAGAAGCTGCTCGCCGACATCCGCGCGGCCATCGGCAAGCAGAAGGCCGAGACCGAGGTCGTGCAACTCAAGCGCACGCTCAAGCAGCGCTACTCCTTCAAGAACATCGTCGGCAAGAGCGACATCATGCTCAAGCTCTTCGACCTCGTCTCGCAGGTTGCTCCCAGCCGTTCGACGGTGCTCATCCAGGGCGAGAGCGGAACCGGCAAGGAGCTCATCGCCAAGGCCATCCATGCCAACTCGCCACGCCGCGACAAGCCATTCATTCCGGTCAACACCGGCGCAGTTCCGTCCGACCTGCTCGAGTCCACGCTCTTTGGGCACGAGCGCGGCGCCTTCACCTCGGCCGTCGCGGCCAAGAAGGGCCTCTTCGAGGTCGCCGATCAGGGCACGTTGTTCCTCGACGAGATCGGCACGATGTCGATCGATATGCAGGCCAAGATCCTGCGCGTCCTGCAGGACCGGCGCTTTATGCGCCTCGGCGGAACGCAGGAGATCCAGGTCGATGTCCGCATCGTCGCCGCCACGAACGTGAACCTCGAGCAGGCCGTGAAGGATAACCGCTTCCGCGAGGACCTCTTCTACCGCCTCAACGTCATCTCGCTGGAGCTTCCTCCGCTGCGCAGCCGCAAGGAGGACATTCCCCTGCTCGTGCTGCACTACCTCAAGTTCTACGCAGACGAGAATGGCTTCACGACTCCCGAGCTCACGCCAGAAGGCCTTCGCATCCTCATGGAATACGAATGGCCGGGGAATGTGCGGGAGCTGGAGAACGTCATTGAGCGGTGCGTGGTGCTCTCCACGGGCGCTCAGAGTACGGCTGCGGCGCAGATTGGGCCGGAGCTGTTTCCGGCGCAGTTGCGCGGAAATAGTTATTCGACGACGCTGCTGGAGCAGCGGCCGGACGCGTCGCTGTTCGATGTCATGGAGGATATTGAGCGGAGGATTATTGCGGACCGGCTGGAACGGTGCAACTGGAACCAGACCGATGCGGCTGAGTACTTTCGGATTCCGCTCTCGACGCTGAACCAGAAGATCAAGCGGTTGAACATCGAGGTTCGGAAGAGAAATCGGGAGAGTTAAGCCCTCCCCCTCCCCGTCACTTTTTGCGCAAAATCTAGAGAGAAGAAGACTTAGGCTTGGACCTAAGGTCTTGCTGAGGCTAAAAGTCCCATTTTCCGGCTTCGTTAGCCGCAAAGTCTTCAAAACGCTGGAGTTCAAAGAGCAGAAACGGAGAAGCCCGGCGATGGCCGGGCTGTTCTTCCCTTAAGTTAATTCTATCGTCCGTGTCAAGCGGGTCCTGGCGACGTAGCGCTGGCGGCGCAGCGCTAGCGACGGCCCTTCTTTGCAGGCTTTGCCGGCTTCTTCTTTGCCGGAGCCTTCTTTGCGGCGGGTTTGTGAGCAGGCTTTTTGGCTAGCGGCTTCGCGGCCTTTTTGGGCTTGGGAGCGGGCTTCTTTGCGGGAGCCTTTTTGGCCGGAGCCTTCTTCGCAGCCTTGGCTGTGACTTTGACAACAGCCTTCTTTGCGGGAGCCTTCTTTGCCGCGGCCTTTGCAGGAGCCTTGGCAGCAGGCTTCGGAGTCGCCTTTTTCGCCGGAGCCTTTGCGGGAGCAGCCTTGGCGGCCACTTTGGCTGGAGCGGGTACGGCGGCCTTCTTCGCAGGAGCGGGCGCTGCTTTGGCGGCGGCCTTCTCCGGAGCGGCCTTCGCAGCCTTCGCGGGGGCGGCTGTGGCGGCGATCGTGACGCCTTCGGCCGGGACCGGAGCTGCTGGCTTGGGAGCCTTCGGCGCCTTCTTTGTGGCGCGGCTTTCGCGCTTGGCGGGACGGCGGCGAAGGTTGGGCGGCGGTGGCGGTGCGGGTGGGGAGTAGGGCTCGAGGAAGGCGCGCATGGCCTCGGGCGTCTCGAGCTTCGCATCCATGATGGCGAAGAAGAGCTTCTCGATGAGCTCGCTGTAACCCGGCAAGTCAGGCGTGATCCGCATCTCCTGCATGAGCGTATAGGGAATGCGGTTGCGGGCCTGCGGCCACTCCTTGAAGAACTGCTCGAACCTCTGCTTCACCGCTGCGTTCTTCGTGCCGAAGACCAGCGAGAGGACGGCCTGCGGGTCGGCGGAGTAGAGGAGCTTCCAGGCGGCGGAGGGTGCGGCGTACTCCTTGCTGGTGAACTGTGTCGCGAGGGCTTTCGTGCGGGCCTCGAGCGATTCGATCTCCTCCACAAAGCCCTCGCGCGCGAAGGTCTTCTTGAGCGCTGCGGTCTCCTTGCCGCCGAGCTTTGCGGTCAGGAGCGGGAAGAGGGCGGCAGAGGGGTCGGGGACGATGCCCGCAACGATGAGCTGGCCGGCAACGTCGCGCAGGCGTTCTACCTCTGCCTCGTTGGCCTTGGCGGAGGTCCACTGCGGGAAGAGGAGTTTGCTCCAGCCTTCGGACTCGAGGCGACGAGCGCTGCGCAGGGGGTCTTCCTCGTGGAAGATCTCTTCGAGCTCGTAGCTGCGCTCCCACTCCCCCATGGCCTCGATATAGTTCTCGGCCTTGCCGGTCTCGTAGCGCTGCTGGGTGCGCTCTTCGAGAATCCAGCCGAGGCGGGCGGCGAGGCGCGTGGCGCGAACCATGCGTGAGGGGTCTTCGATGAAGCCGTAGTTGGAGACGAGGCGGAGCTCGCGGTTCTCGATGTCGGCGATGCCGTTGAGCGGATCCATCAGGAGGCCATACGAGCCCTCGTTGAGGGAGACGGCCATGGCGTTGGCGGTAAAGTCGCGCCCGCGCAGGTCATCCAGGATGCCGGCGGACCGGGCGACCGGACGGCCGGGCTTGGGATAGGTAACCAGGAGGGTGGAGCTGACCTCGGTACGGACGCCGCCGGGAAAGTCCAGATACAGGCTCTGGAAGGTGTCGTTGGTGCCGACGACCTTGCCACCGGCTTTCTCCAGATCTTTCTTGAGTTTAAGGGCGTTTCCCTGAACTGCTACATCGAGGTCGCGGATGGCCACGCCGCTCGAGAGGTCGCGAACGGCCCCGCCGACGAGGAAGACCGTAAGTCCATGAGCGCGGGCGACATTACGGATGCGGGAGAGAGCCTCCCGCTGGGCTTGGGTGAGCCGCGACTCCAGGAGGTAAATGTAATCGGCCATCGGTTTTCGGTTGAACTCCCGGGCGCGCTGGGTGACCGGCAAGTCCCGATCTTTCAGCTAGTTAGAGGATTTGGTCACTCCGTTGCAACACCTGATTGTACAACAAATTGGGCAGTCCGGTGAATTTTCTGTAGTCGAAGTGCTGCGGATGGTGCGGGTTGGCGGTTCCCGGCTGCCGCTCTCTGCTCGCGGTCATTGTTTGAGGACTTAGCGGCCGGGATCGCTTTTTTCACCGCGCTCGGCATGGCGCTCGAAGGCCAGATGCCGGTCGAGGGTGCGTCGTCGGGGAGGTGGCCAAGTACGAGGACAAGTACAGACTCTGCTATATGCGAGGCCCTGCGGGCATCATCGTCGCGCTGGCCGAGGAACTCTTCTGAAGCGTTACCCTGCGAAGGGTTTCGCAATCAGTTTCCAGTTTTCAGTTGCCGGTTGTCAGTTAAGGCGATGGACGGCGGAGACATCCCTTTGCTTTCATCGTGCGTGCGACAATCCGTGGGGAGAGCGCGACCCGAATGGCTTCTGGGCGGAAAAAGGTCATCATCCGGCGATTCAACGACCAACTCCACTGGGGCTATCTGCCGCAGGAGGTTGCCCTTCTGCATGGGTATGTGGAGCTGATCGATCCGGCGGCGCATGTGACGCCGATCCTGCTGACGGAGATCAAGTGGATTGCGTACGTGCGGGACTTCAACCTGGCGGACAGGACGGTGCCGGAGCGGCTGGACCGCAAGAAGTTTGCGGCTCGGCCGCGGACTGAAGGCGTGTGGGCGCGGATGCGGCTGACGGACGGAGAGATGCTGGAGGGTCTGCTGCAGTTCAACCGGACGCTGCTGGATTCGCTGTCGGATTCGATGGGCTTCTTTATGACGCCGCCGGACACGAGGGGCAATACGCAGCGGCTGTTTGTGCCGCGGTCGGCGATTGAGTGGATTGAGGCGGTGGGGCTGATTCAGCCGATGGCGGCCAGGGCTCCGAAGGCCGCGAAGGAAGAGCCGCAGCCGACGCTGTTTGAGGAGTAGGGGGAACTCTGACTCATTGTCGTAATGCCCGGATTCAGAACTGATTGCTTGCCCAGTTTTGCTCGTTGCACGCGTCGGAACAGACCCACCGGAACCATGTCGGCGAGAACATCTCAGCTTTGGGACGCCGCCGGTTACATTCAGCGCAGGTGCGGGACTGGGAAGCGGAAGTGAGCCGCCAAGGCTTCCATCGGGACAAGATATTCATAAGTTGCAGATTCTAGCACACCTAAAAGCGAAGGCCCGACGTCCGCGATGAAAAGCCTCTAACGCAAAGGGCGCGAAGAAACGCTAAGGTGCGCCACGGATGCCGTTGCGTCGGTCTGCGCTGTTCCTTTGTGGACCTGCGTTTAAAAGCGTTGGGTAGGTTCGCTACAATCGCGGCATGAAGCTGGCAGTGCTCGCCGAGAAACTGGGCGCTTCGCTCGCCCCCGCGCCAGGGAAGAATCTGGCTGCCGTAGAGAGCCTCGAGATCACCGGAGTGGCGGGCCTGGAAAAGGCCGGACCGCGGGAGGTGAGCTTCCTGACGAATGTGCGCTACAGCCACCAGGCAAAGGCAACGAAAGCTGCGGCCTTGCTGGTAGAGCCCGGCGCGCCGGAGTTTCCGGTGACGACGCTGCGGATTGTGAATCCGTACCTGGCGTTTGCGCGGGCGCTGGAGATGTTTCATCCGATGCGGCGGTTCCCTCCCGGCGTGCATAAGACGGCGGTGGTGAGCGAGTCGGCGAAGATTGGCGCGCGGGCGCATGTGGGTGCGTATGTTGTGGTGGGCGATGATGTCGTTATTGGCGAGGATGCGGTGCTGCTGCCGCATGTGGTGATCTATCCCGGAGCGCGGATTGGCAAGCGGTTCTTTGCGCATGCGCATGCGATTGTGCGCGAGGGTTGCGTTCTCGGGCGATGATGTGACGCTGCAGAACGGAGCGGTGATCGGCGCAGATGGTTTTGGGTTTGCGAAGAATAGCGACGGGAGCTGGACGAAGATTCTGCAGACGGGGCCGGCGGTGCTGGAGGACGCGGTGGAGGTGCAGGCGAATGCGTGCGTGGACCGCGCGAGCGTGGGCGAGACGAGGATTGCGAAGGGAGCGAAGATCGACAACCTGGTGCAGGTGGGGCATGGGTCGACGGTGGGGGAGAACTCGCTGCTGTGCGCGCAGGTGGGGCTGGCGGGGTCGACGACCGTGGGGAAGAATGTGATTCTTGCCGGGCAGGTGGGTGTCGCGGGACATCTGACGATCGGGGATGGCGCGGTGGCGACAGCGCAGACGGGGATTCCGAGCGACGTGGCGGCGGGCGCGGTGGTGAGCGGCTATCCGGCGATGGACAATAAGATGTGGCTGCGGACGGTGGCTGCGGTGAACCGGCTGCCGGAGTTGATTCGGAAGCTGCGGGCGAATGGGATGCAGGAGAGATAGTGTTGCGGTCTGTGCGGGGTTTGGGGTTGGCGGCTGTGGTGCTGGTGGCGGGCGCGTGGGTAGGCGGATGCAAGTCGCCCTATGTGAACACGACGGTGAAAAATGATACGGGCGCGGCGGTGACGCTTATCGAAGTGGATTATCCGAGCGCCAGTTTTGGGCGGGAGTCGCTGGCGGCGGGCGCGGTGTATCCGTATCGGTTCAAGGTGCTGGGCAGCGGAGCGACGAAGGTGTCGTGGACGGATGCGGCGCGGAAGAACCACACGTCCGCAGGACCGGACTTGCATGAAGGGCAACAGGGTCAGCTGGCGATCACGCTAACACCGGCGGGTGCGCAGTGGAACGCGCAGCTGACCCCGTAGTTCGCTGAGATGCCGCTAGTGGCTGCGCGGCATTGCGCGCGGGTATTGAGACCGCTGATAGTGGATAAAACCAGTGCCGCTCTGGCCGGCGCGCTTGCGCTGATTGGCGCTGTAGGCGACTACGAAAAATGCGATTCCGATGATGGCGAAGACTGCGAGGAGGATAAACGTAATCATCAGGTACTCCCTGGGCCAAGCCCGACTTTCGAACTTGCATGCCGGTGGCTGCGAACCACTTCTGGTCATAAGATGCCGGTTGCGCGCGTGCAGTAGACTCAAGGCGTGAAACGCGGTTTTTTTATTACGTTTGAAGGCCTGGATGGTGCGGGCAAGACCACACAACTGCGGCGCCTCACGGCGATGCTTGAGGGCGAAGGGCAAAAAGTTGTTACGCTCAGGCAACCCGGTGGGACGCCGCTGGGCGATCGGATTCGCGGCGTGCTGCTGGACTCGAAGAGCGAGACGGAGCTGGGAGAGATTGCTCCGGCGGCAGAGATGGCGCTGATGTTTGCGGACCGCGCGCAGTCGTTACATCAGGTGATTCTGCCGGCGCTGGAGCGCGGAGAGATTGTGCTGTGCGACCGGTATACGGATTCGTCGGAGGCGTACCAGGGCGCGGGGCGCGGGCTGGGTGTGGAGCGCGTGCTGGAGATGCACAAGGCGGCGTGCGATAACGTGCAGCCGGATCTGACGCTGTTGCTGCTGCCGCCGCTGGAGGCATCGCTGACGCGGGCGAGGCGGAGGAACGACCGGCACGTGAAGCAGCATGGAACGGATGAGAATCGGTTTGAACGCGAGGGCGATGAGTTCTATCGCAGGGTCTATGAGCAGTACCGCGCGATTGCAGAGCGTGAGCCGCAGCGCGTGGTTCTGCTGAATGAGCCGGGGACGATTGAGCAGATCGGCGAACGCATTGCGAGTGTGGTGCACGAGCGGATGGGCGCGGCGGTCGAGACTGCGAGGAGTTAGGGCTTGCGCGGAGGAACGGCGAAGAAGAGGACGCCGAGGCCTTCGACCATGGTGGGGTGGGTGAAGATTGCGTCGCGGACGGCGGTAAAGGGCAGATCGGCGATCATCGCCATCTGCACGGTGCCGAGGACCTCGCCTACTTCGGGGCCGAAGGCGGAGAAGCCGAGAATCTTATCGGTGTCTTCGTCGAGGATGGCCTTGAGGAAGCCTCTGGGTTCGGAGTACGTGCGTGCGCGCAGAACGGAGGTCATGGGGACCTTCACGAGACGATGGGGTATGTTGCGGGACTTCGCTTCGGTTTCTGTCAGGCCGACGCGGGCGAACTCGGGGTCGGTGAAGAGGCAGTGGGGTACCTGACGGCCGGTGGAGGTGCGGTTGCGTCCTGCTATGGTCTCGCGGAAGATGCGGAAGTCGTCGAAGGCGATATGAGTGAACTGTGGACTGCCGGCGCACTCTCCGACGGCCCAGACGTTAGGCACGGAGGTCTGCATGCGATCGTTGACCTTGATGTAGCCGCCGGGCGAGAGTTCGATACCGAACTTCTCGAGGCCGATGCCGGAGGTGTTGGGGATGCGTCCGGCGGCGACGAGGATGTGGCTGCCTTCGATGGTGTTCTCTGCCCCGTTCTGCATGTAGCGGATGTTGACGGATTCGCCGGATACGCCTTGCACTTCGAGGATCTGCGCTTCTTTGATGATGCGAATGCCTTCATCGGCGAAGAGCTGCTCGAGGCCCTCGGAGATATCCGGGTCTTCTCCGTGAAGAACGCGGTCGTTGCGATCGATCACGGTCACTTCGGCTCCGAAACGGCGCATCGCCTGCGCGAACTCCAACCCAACGAACCCGGCGCCGAGGATCAGAAGATGGCGGGGGACCACATCGAGCTCCAGGGCTTCGACATGGGTCATCGGTCCGGATTCGGCGAGGCCGGGGATTGCGCCGATCGCCGCGTGAGTGCCCACGCTGATGACGACGTTTTTGCCGGTGACGACGCGGCGGCCACCTTCGTTCAATTCGACTGAGATTGTTCTAGGTCCTATGAAAGTGCCGATGCCGAAGATCAGATCGGTGTTGCTGGACTTGTAGTTCTTCAGGTGGGCCTCAATGTTGCCATCCACCATCTTGCGCTTGCGTTCCCGCACAGCCTTCATGTCAACAGAGAAGCCGGTCGTGTTGGTACCAAACCTTTCACTGTTGCGTACATGCGAGGCGACCTTCGCGCTATAGATCACGTTCTTGCTCGGCAGGCAGGCGATGTTGGGGCAGGATCCGCCGACGTAGCGCCGTTCCACCATTGCGACCCGCTTGCCCTCCCAGCCCTGCGTCCAGGCGATGTACTTGCCGCCTTCACCGCTGCCGAGCACCACTACATCGAATTCTTCTGTCTGTGGAGTTGTGTCACTCATGAGCTCACTCGCTGTGCAAGAGATTTGAATCCACGACCCTCAACCACGATGAAGTCCTAAGACAGCCCTTGAATCTACGCTGTGGTCATCGCGGTTTTATGAAAACTCAATCACCGTCTTCCCTAGCGAGCCGCGTTCGACCTCCGCGTGTGCCGCCGCGATTTCGTTCGATGAGAATTCGCGTTTGTTAAGCAGCGGCCTTAGCTTGCCTTCGTCTGCGAACTCGGCGACACGCGAGAGAATTTCTCCGTGGTGCGCGCGGCCTTCACCTGTCAACAGCGGCAACAGGGTGAAGACGCCGGAGTAGGAGGCGCCGCGAAACGACAGCGGTGCGAGGGAGTGTGTGCCCCAGCCGAGAGCGCTCACTACCCGGCCTGTGTAGTGCCTGACGGCAGCAAAGGAGGCGTCGAGTGTGGCGCCGCCGACAGTGTCATAGATGATGTCGAACCCTTTGCCTGCGGTGTGACGAGCGACGTAGTCGTCGACGGATTCGGTGCGATAGTCGATGGGAACTGCGCCGAAGCGTTGGGCTATCTCCTGCTTCTCCGGCGAGACCGTCGCGAATACTTCAGCGCCCATGGCCGCTGCAAGCTGAACGACAACGTGACCGACTCCTCCGGCGCCTGCATGGACCAGCACGCGATCTCCAGGCTTCACCTTCGCGCGATCGACGAGTCCCTCCCATGCAGTGATGACGCTCAGCGGGAGTGCGGCCGCTTCTCGCATGGTGAGTTTTTTCGGCTTGCGCGCGAGAAGGTCTGCATCCACGGCAACGAACTGCGCGAGGGTTCCCTGCAGGCCACCAACACCGCCGACCATGCCGTAGACCTCGTCACCGGGCTTGAATCCGCTGACTCGAGTGCCGACCTCTTCGACGATGCCTGCCATGTCGAGCCCGAGAACTGCGGGCAATGGATGGCGCGCGTGGGCTGCGATGCCGGCGCGAATCTTGGTGTCGAGCGGATTGACGCCGCTGGCCGCAACGCGCACCAGCACCTCACGTGGACCCGCTGATCGGCGCGCGAAGTTGTACTCCTTGAAATCCCCGCGCGGTTTTTCGACGACCCAACCTTTGTAGCGTGTGGAATTTGGCTCGGACACCTCTTCAGCCCCTCGTCACGGCTGTTCGATATCTAATTTTTTCACGGATAGAATTCGCGCTCGTCGATCTGCGCCTTCGGTTCGCCTGACTCAACGATACGCGCTAACAGGCGCTCGCGCAGGTCCGCTGCAGCCTGCTGCGGAGGAACGCTGAAGCCGTGGACGAGCCCCGGGGCGTCGCGCCGGCCGGCGAGATTGAGCAGTTGGTGAGGATCAGCGCGCAGGTTGTACAGATACTCTTCCTGGTAGTGATCGCTCCCCGCTGAAGGTGTGCGAGAGGAGCCCGGCGCCATCACGGCGTAGGTCCACTCCGGCGTGCGCAGGGCGCGCCCAGTTCCCGCTTCGGAGATCTGGACGTACACCTCGTTAGGCCAATCCTGCACCTTGCGGTCGAGCAGCGGAAGGAAGCTGTGGCCCTGCATCGATGCGGGCACGGGAAGTCCCGCGGCAGATAGGAGCGTGGGCGTGATGTCGACCTGGCTGGTGAGCTCGGGAATTTCGAGAGAGCGGTCAAAGCCCGGACCCTGGATGACCAGTGGAACGTGAATCGAGCTCTCGTGCGGGCTGCGCTTGTACTCGCCGTTGCGAGTGCGGAAGTGGCAGCCGTGATCGCTGAGGAAGAGGAAGATGGTGTCGTCTTCGAGGCCGCGCTCGGCGAGTGTCTTGCGAATTTCGCCGATGGAGTCGTCGATGCGCTTCACGGCGCCGCAATAGTCGGGCAGCTGCTTTTGCCAGTCGCCGGGAAACGGCTTGAGATCTCCGGGGACGAAGGGATTGGTGTATTTGCCGGCGTATTCCTTGGGCGCGACGAAACAGTTGCAGTCGTTCTGCTGATGGACCTCAAGCTGCGAGATCACCAGCAGGAAGGGGCCGTGCACCGTGTTGAGAAATTGCTTCGCGCGCTGAGTGATGAAGTCGGCGCGGTAGACATCGGAAAACGGGATCGCCTTCCCTGCACCGTCGTAGATCTCGCCTTCATAGGGATGGGAGGTCCATTCGAGTTCGTTGGAGCCCTCCCAGAAATCGAGAAAGCCGCCTCTTTCTTCCGGTGCGACGCGGCCACGGTCCTTGTTCGCTTCTTTGCCGGGTTCGCGCGGGGCGAGGTGCCACTTGCCGATGTAGTTCGCCGAGTAGCCGGCTTTGCGAAGTTCAGTGGCGAGCGTGACCGCGTCCGGTGCGAGCCCAGGTCCATTGCGCCAGACACCATGTTTGTTCTGGTATTGACTCGTAAAGAGAGCCGCCCGCGAAGGAGCACACACCGGCTGGTTGGTGATGTGCGAACGGAACAGCGTGCCGCGACGTGCCATGGCGTCGAGGTTCGGCGTGAGTTGCATCGGGTTCAGTCCGTAGGCGGAGACCATGTCCCAGCGGAACTGATCTGAGATGTAGAGAACGATGTTGGGCTTACGGTCGCCTGCGGAGTTTTCCTGCGCATCTTTGCCGAGCGTTGCTGCCTCGGCGCCCGCGGGAAATGCGGCGGCGACGGCCGAACCCTTGATGAAGTCCCTGCGACTTAGTACGGATGTAGAGGATTGAGGGTGCCCGTTCGATTCGCTCATTGGGCGTGATTGTACCGTCCGCAGCGATGACCACCGCTATTCTCGAGCGAGAGCGCGATCATGGAAAACCTCGCCTGCCGGATGAGGAGTCTTAAGAGAGGTACGCCTGACCAGGAGCGTACTTGAGGAGCGTTGAGATGCCAGAAGAGACCGTCAAGAAGCAAGCGATGAAGGCGGTTCGGACAAAAGGCAAAGCCAAGTTGCGTCAAGCCGCGCAAAAGGCTGCGCGCACGCGAGCGAAGCACTCTGCTTGATGGCCGGCCAAGTTCTTGTTCGCATGTTATGAGAGCCTTTGCCTTGGGAGGGTGTGCGAACATGTTCGCGTTAGCGGGTGTATCCTGAGTGCCTCCAAAGGCGACGGCGATGGCAGATGAGACACAAACATCAAATGAACCAGGTGCAGAGGATGAGAGTGAACTGACCTCCGTTGACGCGGAAGGCGATGCGGCGCTCTTTGATCGGAGCACATCGGCGCTCACATTGGAGTCCACGGGTCAGGAGAATCAGCCGCCTGCCCTGCCGTACCCGGTGGTTGGATTTGGGGCCTCGGCGGGTGGGCTCACGGCCTTCCGCGAAATCCTGGAGAACCTGCCGGCCGACACCGGGATGGCGTTTGTGCTCGTGACGCATCTGGCGCCCGATCAGAAGAGCTATCTCACGGAGATTCTGGAGCGATATACCCACATCCCGGTTGACCCGGTGGTTCACGGGACACAACCGAAACCCAACCACCTTTACGTTCTTCAACCGGGGCAGCGAGTCCAGCTGCGCGCGGGAGCTTTTTTTGTAGAGGAGCGGACGCCGAAGCAGCGTGGACCGCTTGTCATCGATACCTTCTTCCGTTCGCTGGCCAACGAGCAGAAGAATCATGCCATTGGCGTTGTGCTCTCAGGGGCGGACTCGGATGGCGCCTCCGGCCTGAAGGCGATTAAGGGCGAGGGTGGCATTGCGCTGGTGCAGAGCCCGGGAACCGCCAGTCAGCCGGACATGCCGCGAAGTTCCATCGCGGCCGACCATGTCGACCTTGTTGTTCCACCGGCTGAGCTTGCGGTGGAGCTCGGAAGGCTGGCAGCGCAGTTTGCGCGTCCCGAGGTTCGATCGCTGGAAGATGGCGTCACGCCTCCTGATGATGAGCAGTCGTTCCAGCGGATTTTGCAACTGTTGCGAACGGCGTCGGGGCTCGAACTGCGGCAGTACAAACCGGAGACGCTGCGGCGGCGGATGGCCAGACGCCTGGTGCTGCTTCGCAAGGACAGCCTCGCCGAGTACTACAAGTTTCTGCAGGTTCGTCCCGACGAGTTGCGAATCCTGGGCGAGGATCTGCTGATCAGCGTGACACGCTTCTTCCGCGATCCTGGTTTCTGGGAATCGTTGCGAGAGAATGTGTTGCCGGTCTTGCTGCAGGACCGGCAGCCGGGCAAGCCGATCCGAGTGTGGTGCGCCGGCTGCTCCTCCGGTGAAGAGGCCTACTCCATGGCCATCACGCTGATCGAATATCTGGTTTCAAGAAGCCTCGATATTTCTATTCAGATCTTTGGCACGGATGCGAGCGATCAGTCGATCGAGGCGGCCCGCATGGCGGTGTATCCGGAGTCGCTCGCCGAGGAGATCTCACCGGAGCGGCTGCACCGCTTCTTTGTGAAGGTCGAGCGCGGATACCAGGTTTCCAAGCGCGTGCGGGACGCCTGCATCTTTGCGCGTCAGAACCTCACCAACGATCCGCCGTTCTCGCACATCGATATCCTGAGCTGCCGGAACGTGATGATTTACTTCAGCCAGGCGTTGCAGCGCCAGGTGATGATCACCTTCCACTATGCCCTTGAGCCCGGAGGCTACATGCTGCTGGGCATGTCGGAGGGGTTGAGAGATTACAGTGACCTGTTCGGCACCGTAGACCGCAAGCACAAGATCTACATGAAGACGGGGGCGAGTCCGCCGCACGTCTACGATATGCCCCGCAACTATGCCCTGACTCACTCCGGCGGGACCTCACGCTCACCGGGCACGAGTCTTCAGGCGGAGACCAGCATCTGGCCGGAACTGGAACTGCAACGTGCGGCCGACAGGATCGTGCTTGCACGTTTCGGGCCGCCTGGGTTGGTCGTGGATGAGCGATTGAACGTGCTGCAATCGCGCGGACAGACGGGGCTTTACGTGGAGCTCACGCCCGGCGCTGTCAGTTGGAACCTCCTGCGCGTCCTGAAGGAAGGGATTGCGGGCGAGACGCGAAGCGCGGTGCAACGAGCGATCCGCGAGAATGTTCCGGCGACCGCTGTGGCGACGCTCATGGACGAACAAAAGAGGGAGCAGCACGTTCAGATCGACGTACTGCCCATGACGAGCGCCGTGGCTCGTCCGCGCTGCTTTCTCGTTCTCTTTCAGTCGGCCGACGAAGCTGAACAGCCCAGGCCGATGGAACATGGGGGCACATCGCATCTTACGGTCGATGAGAAGGACCGCCTGGTTGCACAGCTCCGACAGGACCTGAGCTCCACGCGTTTCCATCTGCAGTCGCTGGTCGAGGAGCGCGATGCCCGCAACCAGGAGCTGGTCTCGGCGAATGAGGAGATTCAGTCCGCCAACGAAGAGCTGCAAAGCACGAACGAAGAGTTGGAGACGACCAAGGAAGAGCTGCAGTCGGCGAACGAAGAGTTGCAGACCGTTAACGAAGAGCTGCAGCAACGCAACAACGTTCTCACGCAAACCGGAAACGATCTTACAAATCTGCTCAACAGCGTCAACATACCGTTGCTGATGCTGACCAGCGATCTGCACATCCGGCAGTTTACGCCGCCGATGCAGCGTCTTCTTAGTGTCCGCCCGGCTGATATCGGCCGCTCCATAACCGAGATACGGCTGCAGCTGAGCATCGACGAGATCGAACCGATTCTCCATGACGTGCTGGAGACGCTGGGAACGCGCGAGCTCGAGGTGCAGGACCGCGACGGCCGCTGGTATCTTTTGCGGGTTCGGCCTTACCGTACCGCTGAGAACAAGATCGAAGGTCTGGTCGTCGTCCTTTTGGATATCGACCAGTTACGCAGCAGCCAGCAACATCTGATCGACGCGCATCACTTTACGAGCACGGTCGTCGAAGCCGTTCCTGTACCCATCATTGTGCTCAACAAGGACCTCGGGATACAGACGGCCAACACCGCCTTCCGCGAGCTTTCGCAACTGGACGCCAAGGAACTGGAGGGCCGGTCGCTGCCGGAGCTTGTGCATCTGCTCTGGGGAATCGACTCGATGCGTGGGAAGCTCCAGCACCTGCTGGACGATCCGGAGACCGCTCTCGAGTTTGAGCACGTATCATCGACAGCTCAGAAGAGGACGTTGCTGATCCGGGGACAGGTGCTCTCCACAGGCGGCGAGCGCGTACTTCTCCTGGTGATGGACGACATCACACTTCGCCGCGAAGCAGAGCAACTGGTCTCGAACCAGAACAAGGCGCTGGAGACGGAGATCGAAAACGCAGCTTCCACGTTGAATCGCACGAAGGGGCAGCTGCGCGGTCTGACGAGCCATCTCTTTCATGTGCAGGAGGAAGAACGCCAGCACGTTGCACGCGAGCTGCACGACGATGTGAGTCAGCGGCTGAGTTTTCTCGAGATGCTGCTGTCGGATGCAAGCACGACCTCTACGTCGCCGGACTGCTCGAAGAAGCTGGAAGCTGCGAGAAATGAGCTTCAGGGCCTCAACACGGACGTTCGCCAGATCTCGCATCGACTTCATCCAAGGGTGCTGAAAGACCTTGGCCTGGCGGTGGCGTTGCGAGGCCTGGTGGAGGAGTTCGATCGCCGCGAAGGAATGCCCGCTGCCTTCTCTTCGCGCGGATTGCCGCAGCAGGTGCCCGACGAAGCCGCCACGGCGATCTACCGCATTACGCAGGAGGCTCTTCGCAACGTCGCCAAGCATGCGGGAAGAACGCATGTGAAGGTCATGCTGCAGAATGTGGATCACACGCTGATTCTCAAGGTGATGGACTTCGGCGCAGGGTTCGATACCGACGCTGCAGACGTACAGTCCGGACTTGGCATGA
The DNA here is from genome assembly GCA_963729675.1 of uncultured Acidobacteriaceae bacterium. GTDB lineage: Bacteria > Acidobacteriota > Terriglobia > Terriglobales > Acidobacteriaceae > Granulicella. Next base: position 69,786 of record CAVSOV010000017.1, on the reverse strand, counting down.
TCAGCATGCAGGAACGCGCGCGAATCGCCGGCGGCACCTTTAAGATCGAGTCCGAGCTCGGCAATGGCACAGCGATTACCGTCAAGGTTCCGCTGGAGGGACCATGAAACGCATCCTGCTGGCGGACGACCACGTCATGGTGTCGGAGGCGTTATGCGCCATCCTCGATGGGGACTACCAGATCGCCGGCACCGCGAAGGATGGCCGAGAGCTGGTGGAAAAGGCTCATCGGCTGAAGCCGGATGTCATTGTCCTGGATATCTCCATGCCGGAACTCAACGGCATTGAGGCCTGCCGCCAGCTGCAGGCGTCCGGAAGCACGGCCAAGGTCGTGTTTGTCACCCAGCAATTGGGCTCGGAGTACGTTCGGGCCGCATTCGATGGGGGCGCGATGGCCTACGTGGCGAAACAATCCGCCTCGTCGGAGCTTCTGGAGGCGGTGCGGCTGGCCCTTGCGGGCCGCTATTATGTAACTCCACTGGTCGCATCAGGACGGGAGACCGAACACGTTAAAGGGATGCAGCGTTCGAATCCTGCCGAGATGTTCGGCGCGCGGCTCACGAGCCGGCAGAGGGAAGTGTTGCAGCTCGTCGCCGAAGGAAAAACCACCAAGGAGATTGCGTCCGTGCTGAGCATATCCGTCAAAACAGTTGAGTTCCACCGGGGTTCCGTAATGGACCAGCTCGGCCTGCGAACGACCGCAGAGCTGACGCGGTATGCTTTGATTCACGGAATCATCGCTTAGACTGCGCGACCTGCGGTTGCAGGGCTTTTGATGACAGCAACTCCCCGCAACGTATCGTGTGTGCCCAACCGGCATCCAAGAACACACCGACTGCACGAAGCTCGACCAACAAGCTCAGAACGACGACGTCAATGTCTGAAAACCGGGGTGTCCCATGATCGACCGCTCTGTTGATCTCCTTAATCGCTCTGAACTGAGAATCAGAATCTCCGCCAATCGATCGGACAAGGTGACAAGGTGCCTGGAGCGTTCGATGAGGGCCATCGTGAAGTCGCGGCAGTTGCTCGCCAACAGTGAGGCTTTGCTCAGTTATCCCGAATTTGCTGAGCCTGATGCTCTCACGCTGGCGCCGGCAAGAGCAGAGTGCGCCACAACGGCCTTGCTGCTCATTGTCGCCAAACGTGATTTCGAAGGCGAGATGGTGTCGACGGATACCAAGCACTTTCGCGACTGTGGCTTCCGGAACTGCACGCTGCACTACGGTGGATCTCCGGTCATCTTCGAATCCTGCCGCTTTCACGATTGCAGGTTCGAGTTCTCAGGCGCAGCAGGCCGCACCGTTCAGTTCCTCGATTGCTTCGGTGTCCTGGCGGGACCAGCGGCGGATCAGGCCTGCGATCCAGCCGATTCAGGAGCGTATTTTCTGAATTAGTCGAGATCGAAGTCGCGCAACGGTTTGTCCGTCGTCGGGGACTCCTTCGCCTTCTTCACGGCTTCGGCGAACTTCTTGGCCAGCACATCGTCCTTGTTCTTCTGGGCCTCGACGGACTGCGCGAAGATGCTCTCGCGACGGGCGTCGGCGTCCTTCAGCGCACGGGCAGCGGCGCCGAAGTCTTCGAAGGTCTTCTTTCGTGGTGCCGAGGTGTGCGCAATAATCTGCCGGGACACCGGGTCTACCTTCAGCATCGCTCCGCAGTCGGGGCACATTACCTCAAACGGCTGATCGCTCATTCCCATCAGACATCTACCTCACCTCACATTGTATGGCGGGGCAGGCGGTGGCAGATAGGCTACGGGGGCGTAGCGCGGAGCATCACAGATCGACCAGATGAGCGCGACGATCCAGCCAATGACGGTCCAGCTGAGCAGCAGATTGACGACGAGAATCCAGCCGAAGTTTTGCGCGTGACGGGCGGCCGCGATGATCGTGGGCAGGAAGTGGAGCGCGAGAAACGGCAGAACGAAGATGAGGAAGAACAGGTGCACGAAGAACCTCCAACAGGAAGTTACGTGTTGCCCGGCCCGATGGTTCCTAGGGCCCTTTCGGCCCGATGATTCCTAGAGGAATAGTACGCGGTGCCCGGGGCACTCCTGCGCGGCATTTTCGACCAGCAGTTTCGGCAGGCCCTCGCCGTAGCGGGCCATGAACCAGATGCCGCCGAGGACGCGTTCCTGCAGCTGGCCTTCGGGGAACAGGTTCAGCATCAGCGCGGTCGCGTGCTTCTGCAGCGAGGCCTCGCGCTGCACCTGGAAGCCGGCGGCCATGGTGCGCAGCCGGTTCATCTGATAGCGCATCTTGTTTGCGGAGACTTCCGCAGAGCGGCCCAGGTCGGGGCTCATGGCGGCCATGTATTCGGTGAGCGCGTCGAGCTCGGTGTCCAAGGCAGTCCCGGCGGCAGCAAGCTTGCGCTTGAGCTCGATGGGCATGGCACGGGCGCCGAGGCGCTGCGACAACTCGTCGGCGGTCTTTGCCTCCCACAGCTGCGGGAATTGGATTTCGTGCGCGGCCAGCATCTTGGCGAGCGCGGGCTCGACGAGCGTGGCGGAGAGGCGTGGGAGCAGTGGCGTGACGCGACCCAGCACCTGTTGATAGATCACCGCTGACTGCGCGAAGTAGGCGATCTCTGCGGGTCCGGCGATGTAGGCCGCGGTCGGAAGGATTGTGTCCTGAAAGACTGGCCGCAGAAGGGCGTTCGGGCTGAGGCGCTCCGGCTCGGAGTCGAGAATTGCCAGCAGCTCGGCGGTCGAATAGGTGCGGGTTCCGGCCTTCCACTGCCCGTTGTCTCCGCGGCGAAGCGGCTGCCGCGCGCCAGTCTCCGCCTCAATCAGGAACAGCAGTGAGTGACCGGGTACGACGAGAACCTGCGCGTGATAGCCGGCGCTCGTCAATTCCTCGGAACGCGCGAGCAGCGCAGTCTCCAACGCCTGGGCTTCTTCGATGGCGGCGCGAAGCGCTCGCGCTCCCAACTCATGGAAGCCGCGCGACGAAGCATCCATGACCACCAGGCCGAACTCGGCAAACACCGAAGTCAGGAATTTGCCGAAAGCCTGAGCGAGCGTAGTTCCCTGCTCCGGTGCGTAACACTCGCGGAGAAGATCAGCGGTCGGGCCCCAGCCGATCAGTTCACTCGCGCGCTCCAGCGTGGATTCGAGCCGGGCACGGCCCGGCTTCGCTGCCGCCGTCGACGCGAAGTCCACCGACAGGGAGCGGCCGCGTGGATTCGAGCTCGAGCTTCAGCGTCTCGATCGCGGTCTTCGTCGGCAGAGCGATTTGGTCAACTTCGGCGAGATCGTGGTCTTCGCTGGCGAGCCAGAAGACCGGCACGTGAGTGCGCCCGGTTTGAGCCGTCGCATCCTGGGCCTTGCGAATCGCGGTTGCGGCCTTCAACAGTGTGAGCAGAGGGCCCCCGAAGAGCGCAACCTGCTGGCCTGTTACAACGGCTGCGGCGCCGTTGCGAAGCTGCTCGATGTTCTCGCGCACGGCCTGCGTCGCACCGAACTGGTCGGCCTGGTCGAGAAGCAGCGCTGCGAGGCGCTGGCGGTGATCTGCGGAGAGTTCAGGAATGTTTCGCGTCCAGCCGAATCCGAAGGGCTCTGACGGATACCATCGCCGCAAGAGCGCGGGATCGGCTGCCCCCGACGGATCCAGAAAGTCGCGCAGAAGGGCGGTCGTTCCCGGCACCGTCGCAATTGGGTAACACTGAACTTCCATGCGCCTCGTTCTCCGCCTGTTCGAGCTTTGAGACTTTTTGGATGCGCGAGCCCAGCGCTCGATGCAAACCGAATTCACTCCCTCATCGTGTACTGTACCCTCATGCCGACCCGCAAGCCGCCTGCCCCCAGCAAGAAGACCCCCCGCAGCACGAAGAAGTCAGCCACAACCGCGCTCGCAAAGAGCCCGCAGAGCGAGAAGAAGCTTACCGGCCGCGCGCGTCTTCTTTCGTCAAAGACCGTTTACAAGGGCAAGGTCTTCTGGGTCACAAGCGATGAAGTCCTGGAGCCCGGAGGCATCCGGGTGCGGCGTGACGTCGTGCGCCACAACGGCTCCGTGGTGATTCTTGCGATCGACGATCGCAAGAACCCAGACGATCCTGAGATCCTTCTCATCCGGCAATATCGCCATGCCGCCGGTCAGTTTCTCCTGGAGCTCCCTGCGGGGCGCATCGAGCCGGGCGAGAAGCTCATGCCGGCGGCAAAACGTGAGCTGCTGGAGGAGACCGGCTACAAGGCCAGAAAGTGGTCACGTCTGGTGCAGTACTACGCCAGCCCTGGATTCGTCGCGGAGTCGATGGACATCCTGCTCGCAGAGGACCTTGTGCACGCTCCGGGCGAGGGCACTCCGGATGAGGATGAGCATATCGAGGTGCATCCGACGCCGCTTTCGGAGGCGGTGCGGCTCGCTCTTACAGGCAAGCTGCATGACGGTAAGTCACTGATCGGCGTGCTCTTCTACGCCACTCGCCGATTGATTACCATCTGACCAAAACTTCTTTGAGTGAGTCAACACGACTACGTCGCTTTGTGCGATGGCCGACAAACGACCATCCATTGATCCTGCGAGCTTGCTTCCTAGCATCCAACAGAAAGCGAGCTTCAGTCTCGAGCCAGGTAAGTCATGGGTCAGTACAAAGGCGTCATTAAGTGGTTTAACAATGCCAAGGGATATGGTTTCGTCGGGCGGGAGGACGGGCCCGATCTATTTGTCCACTACACTTCCATCCAGCAGGATGGCTACAAAACTCTTCGTGAGGGCGATCAGATTGAGTTCGACGTCGTGCAGGGCGCCAAGGGCCCGCAGGCCGATCAGGTCGTCGTGGTGAAGTCCTCCTGAGGCCGATCACCCAGACCCATCTACAATCGAGGGCGGACCGAACCGCCCATGGATAACATCACCCTCGCCCACCTTCTGGATGAGACCGCCGCGCTGCTGGAGATCGACGGGGCCGACACGTTTCGCGTGCGATCGTACCGCCGCGCGGCCGAGGCGATCGAGCAGCAGACGACGAATCTTGCCGCGCTAGCCGAGTCTGACCCCAAGGCGCTGCTGGCGATTCCGGGCATTGGCAAGAGCATGGCCGCGAATATCCGCGACCTCGCGGCCACTGGCACCATGCCGCTGCGCGATGAACTCCTGACCCGATACAAGCCGACGATGCTCGAGCTCCTTCGCCTTCCCGGCATGGGCCCGAAGACCGTGGCGATGCTCTACTCGGCTCTCGGCGTCGCCGACATCGATGCGCTCGAAGAGGCTGCCAAGCGCGGCGACCTGCTCACGCTGCCGCGCATGGGCCAGCGCTTCACCGACAAGCTGATCAAGGGCATCGAGGACCACCGCAAGAATGCCTCGCGCTTCCGCATTGATGTTGCGAAAGAACACGCCGACCGCATCGGGGCGCTGATCCGCGAGTTTCCGGGCATTGAGACGATTACGCCCGCGGGCAGCCTGCGACGCGGCCGTGAGTCGGTTGGCGACCTTGACCTGCTCGTCACCGGACCGGCCTGCGAGCCGGAGGTTGTCGCAGCGGCGGTCGAGCACGTGGCTGCGCTTCCGCTCATCGACAAACTGCTCGCCAAGGGACAGAACAAGGTCAGCTTCACGCTGCGCAACAACCTGCAGGTGGACGTGAGGCTGCTGCCACGCGCCAGCTACGGCGCTGCGCTGCAGTACTTCACCGGATCCAAACATCACAACGTGGCGCTGCGCCAGCGGGCCATCAAGCGCGGCCTTACGCTCTCTGAGTACGCTCTGCTTCGACTCGAAGACAACGCAATCGTCGCCGCAGCGACCGAGCAGGAGATCTACAACGCACTGGAGCTCGACTACATTGCGCCGGAGCTGCGTGAGAACTGCGGGGAGATTGAGGCTGCCGCCAAGCACACGCTCCCGCGACTGATCACCCGCGCCGACATTCGCGGCGACGTGCACATGCACACCTTCGAATCCGACGGGGTGAACTCGATCCGCGAGATGGCCGAGGCCGCCATTGCGCGCGGGCTGGAGTACATCGCCATCACGGACCACTCGAAGAATCTGGCGATGACGAACGGCATGGACGACACGCGGACGCTGGCGCACGCAAAGCGCATTCGCGAAGCGTCCGCGCTGCTCGCCGAAGAGTTCGCCGCCGGCCGTGGACCGCAGTGGGAGCGCTATGAGGCGCAACTGCGGGAGGACGAGTCGCTGGCGCGTAAGCCTGCAGTTCCCTTCCGGATCCTCGCGGGCGTCGAGGTCGACATCCTGCTCGATGGGGCGCTGGACCTCGAAGACGACACGCTCGCGCAGCTTGATGTGGTCATCGCCAGCGTGCACTCCGGCTTCAACCAGACGCCCGAGGAGGTCACGGCGCGCGTGCTTCGTGCGGCGGAGAACCCGCACGTCCATATCCTTGGCCACCCCACCGGGCGCAAGGTTCTCAAGCGCGAGCCCTACAAGATTGACGTCGAGCAGCTCCTCACTGCGGCAGCACGTCTCGGTGTCGCCGTCGAGCACAACGCCTCTCCAGCGCGGGCCGATCTGTCCGACCTGCACCTGCGCCGTGCAAAGGAACTCGGTTGCAAGATTTCGGTCAACACCGACGCGCACTCTACCGAGGAGCTCGACCAGATGGAGTTCGGCATCGTTCAGCTGCGCCGCGCCTGGCTCACGCCGGCCGACGTCCTCAACACCCTGCCCGTCGATGAATTTCTATCCCATCTAAGCCGCCGCGGATGAGTCCGCGTTATCCTTTCCAGCATGGCCTCGTCCTCTGATCGTGGTCCTCTCACTGCAGTCGTCATCGCGTTCGTGGTTCTCGCGATCATCACTGCCGCCGTCTTCCTCCTTAACCCTCACAAGACCGCAGAGCTTTCTGTCTCCAAGGTCGACCTCTTCGCGCCGCACACGCAGTTCGACGCTTCGCGAGGGTCGGTCACGGTGCTCGGCGAGACCGCACAGTCTGAGGACGACCTGTATGTCGTTCCGCACGTCAACATCACCAACAAGCTGCGGCTGCCCATCTTCCTCTTTGGCTGGACCGCAACCGTCACGCTCCCCGATGGCTCGACGCAGGATGCGACCGTCGTCCCGGCGCAGCAGCTTCCACGGCTAGGTCAAATCTTTCCCCAGCTGGCCTCACTCGCTACGGAGCAGCCCTTCCACGACGGCGATGAGATTGCCCCCGGCACAACCTCTTCGGGCAGCTTCATTCTGCTCTTCCCCAACATGACCCAGGATCAGTGGAACAAGAAGCGTTCCGCTGTACTCACCGTCCAGCTACGCAACCAGGCGGCACAGACCGTCAAGCTGCCGTAAGCCGCTCGCGAGACAAAGAACAAGGGCTGCATCCGAAGATGCAGCCCTCTTGTTTATGCTCAGTCCTGCTTAGGGAACCGAAATCGGTGCAGGAGCATTCTTCGGTGTGCTCAGATAGCCGGTGACCGAATTCTTGCTGATGTTGTTGACGACGATCTCGAACAGCGCCGGCGTCTTGCCCGAGTAGAACTGCACAGGCTCATCGAGATTCTTGTCCTTCTTCTCGATCACCTTGTCGTCCGCGTCGACGTTCAGCGTGTACTTCGACCGCTTCTGGTCGACCTTCTTCAGTGTCAGCTTGATGGTACCGACGTTCTGTGGCGTTTTGCCCTTCTGCAGCGTGAACTCGTAGTAGTTCCGCTCGCCGCGACGCTTCAGCTCCATCAGCTCGTCATGGTTCGTCGCGATCAGGCCGCTCATCACGCCCTGGTCACCGACCACTCGGGTCAGTTGGCCCTTCGTCTGCGCGAGATCAGCCTGGGTGGCTGCGACATCCGTCTTCGTGCTGGCTACGTCCGTCTTCACCGCTGAGACATCCTGCTTCACAGCGCCGACCTGCTCCTGCGTCTCAACCTGTTCCTTCCGCAGGCGCGCCGTCGCAGCATTCGCCTGCCGCTGCGCCGCGACAAGCTGATTCGACTTGTCCTCCAGCTGCTTCTGCGTCAAACCAACGCTCTGACCCAGCGCCTCGCCCTGGGCACGCAACCGCTCGTTGGTGTCCTCGAGCTTCTCGCTCAACTGCGTGTTCTGCTGCGTAGCGGCCGTCAGCTGGCTTTCCGCAGCCGTGAGATGATTCTGCAAGCCAAGGCTCCAGCCAAGCGCACCGAGCGCCAGCAACAGACTCACTACAGAAACTCCGATCAACCAACCTGGGGCTTTGGATTGCACTACGTACTCGCGCTCCAAATCACTCATGCCCTAATCCTCCTTAACGGCAAATGCCTTAGCGGCCAATGCGCTTTCTCAGCCCGAATGCAAGTCACCTGCGCAGCTTGGCTTTGGTGTTGGACGCAACCCATCTGAAAAAGGTGGGTGTTTGACGAAAATCTTATTACTTCCCTTTACGCTCTACACTATACGAGGACATGAAACCTGTCCTGACCCCTGATATTGTCGTCGCTGGTGCAGGCATCATTGGCCTTGCCCTGGCCCTTGAATTGCACGAACGGGGCGCGTCCGTCGCCCTTCTCGATACCGGAGCCGCGGCCAGCGGCGCCTCCGCGGCTGCTGCCGGAATGCTGGCCGCCGAAGACCCCCACAATCCTGCGGAGCTTAGCGAACTCGCCCACTTCAGCATCTCGCTCTACGACCGCTTCCTCGATCGCATTTCCGCGCTCTCCGGCCTGTCCGTCCCGTACCAGACGACCACGACGTTCCAGTACCTGGATGACGGATCGATTCTCCGGCTCGCAGAAAAGTCCGTCGACCCGCGCCAGTTGGCCGCCGCCGCAATTCGGGCTGTCGGCGGCTCCAGGGTTCGGCTCATCGAGCACACGATCCGGCTGAAGATATCCGAACACTCCGGCGGGGTTTCGATCCACCCGCAGCAAGGCCCCGTCATCGAGGCCAATCGGCTTATCCACGCATCCGGGGCATGGTTCAGCGGACGGCCGGCCATTACGCCACGCAAGGGTCAGATGTTGCGAGTACGGATTCCTGCGGGCCTGGAACTGCTCGAAGTTCATCGCGGCTCGTCGATCTATGTTGTCCCCCGCACCCGGGGCCCTCAGGCGGGCACGGCGCTGATCGGCGCAACCGACGAGGACGCCGGCTTTAACCTTCAAACGTCTCAAGCGGATCTCGATGGACTCCGCCAGCGTGCAGCCTTGCTGCTCCCTGCTCTCGGCGACTCGACCGCCGCTCCGCAAATTGAGGCGTGGGCGGGATTGCGCCCAGTGGCAGCCGACCGGCTTCCGATCATCGGGCAACTGCCGGGCTCGAGCCGTCAATGGATCGCCGCTGGTCATTACCGTAACGGCATCCTGCTCGCACCGGCCACAGTCACCGCGCTCGCGGACCTGCTCGAAGACAAGGCCCCCGCCGTCGACCTCGCACCCTTTGATCCGGTCCGGCTCACGTGAGGATTTCGCCCGCCCCTGCCGATATTCGGCCAACGCTCCGTGACAATCGTTTTCTCACTCTCCGATAATCAGTACGCTGTCGCAACTTTCACACCGGAGCGCCTCCCAGAATGTCTACCACCGCAACCAAAGGCCTGCAGGACGTCGTCGCGAACGAATCCTCCATCTGTTTCATCGACGGCGCGCGCGGCATTCTCTCCTATCGCGGCATCGACATCCACGAGCTCGCGCAGCGCTCGACCTTCGAAGAGACCACCTACCTGCTCTGGAACGGAAAGCTGCCCACGGCCTCCGAGCTCAAGCAGTTCAGCCAGGAACTGGCCGCCGCCCGCACGCTGCCGCCGCAGGTCATCGACTTCCTCCGCACGCTTCCGAAGACGGCCTCGCCCATGGAGGTCCTCCGCACCACCGTATCGCTGCTCTCCACCTATGAGACAGATGCCAACTCCACGACGCACGCGGCGAACCTGCGCAAGAGCTTCCACCTCACCTCGCAGATCCCGATGATCGTCGCCTGCTTTGACCGCATCCGCAAGGGCAAGAACCTCGTCGAGCCCGACCCATCGCTCTCGCACGCCGCCAACTTCCTCTGGCTGCTGAACGGCGAAAAACCCTCCGCAACCGCAACCCGCGCGCTCGATGTCGCCCTGATCCTCCACGCCGATCACGAGCTGAACGCCAGCACCTTCGCCGCGCGCGTTATCGCGGCGACGCTTTCAGATATGCATTCGGCCATCACCGGCGCCATCGGCGCACTGAAGGGCCCACTGCATGGCGGAGCGAACGAGGCTGTCATGCGCATCCTCTACGCAATCGACAAGGATGGAAAGGAGCCGGTTGAGTACGTGAAGGGGATGCTTGACCGCAAGGAGAAGATCTCCGGCTTCGGACATCGCGTCTACACCACGGAGGACCCGCGCGCGACGCACCTGCGCCGCATGTCCGAAGAGCTCGGCCGCGACGCAAACCCCAAGTGGTACGAGATGTCACGCAAGATCGAGCTCTTCGTGAAGGACCAGAAGAAGCTCAACGCGAACGTCGACTTTTACTCCGCGTCCACCTACACGACGCTCGGCATCGATATCGATCTCTTCACGCCGATCTTCGCCGTCAGCCGCATCGCCGGCTGGTGCGCTCATGTGATCGAGCAGCACGACGACAACCGGCTCATCCGGCCGCGCGCCGAGTACACCGGACCGGCGTACCCGGCGCCCTATACGCCGATCGAGAAGCGCAGTTAGCGAACCCAGCAGGACTACTTCGAACCCGGCGGGATAATCCCATTCATGCGCAGGTACTCGACCATCTGTCCGTAGTGGTCATATCCATGCGCAGCGATGAACGATGCAATCACCGACCGCGTATGCAAACCATCCACACCATCAATGGCAACGTAGGCATTCTCAGGAGTAATCGACGCCAGCGCCTTGTGCGAGTAAGCAAATGAGGCCGCGGCCGCTTTCAATAAGTCGTCCTTCGACGTCAGACCACTGATGCTCTTCCCATCGACCGGTACCTTCTCCCCGAGAATCTTCGAAGCGAAGTAGTAGTTCGCCAGCGTGACGTGCGAAACCTCCTGCGCGAAGGTGCGAACGCCATCGAACTTGGCTCCTCCGCTGGAAGCGGGGGCAAAGCTGTATTTGTCGGCTGGCATCGCCTTGGCCACACCCATGAACTCTTCCTCGAAGAGGTTCAGCAGCTCGTCCTGCGCCTGCGCTGGCGTCATCAGAGTGCCAGGAGCCACCTTCGCGCTTGTCGAACCCATTTGCGCGGACCCCGCCAGCGTACAACCGCTCAGAATCACAGCGGCGCAAAGATACCGAAGACGCATAGATCACCTCGTTTGCAAATTTGTTGCGCTCACTAGGCTAGCAGAGCTCTGTCGCAATTCGTCAGCGAAACCGGGTACCCTCGTCACAGATGCGTATCGACCTGGACGCCAACGCGACCACGCCCGTCCTCCCTGAGGTCCTGGAGGCGATGCGCCCGTTCTTTCTGGAGCGCTACGGCAACCCCAGCTCTGCGCATCAGTCCGGCCAGCGCACACGCTCTGCCGTCGAGCACGCGCGCACCTCCGTCGCTTCCCTGCTCCACTGCAGCCCTAAGGAGATCGTCTTCACCTCCGGCGGAACAGAGAGCGACAACCTCGCGCTCTCTGGTGTTCTGCAGCCATGTTAGACCGCAACTTCCTGACGATAAAGCCCGCCATGAACCGGCACACCTCATCACCACGCAGATCGAACACCACGCCGTGCTGTTTGCCGCAGAGTCGCTTGAACGCCGCGGCATCGAGGTCACCTACCTGAAACCCGGATGCAACGGCGTCGTGAATCCCGACGACTTCGAAGCCGCTCTTCGTCCGCATACGAAGCTCGTCAGCGTGATGCTTGCGAACAACGAGACCGGTGCCATTCAACCAGTAGGCAAGATTGCACGCATCGCCAAAGCGCACGGCGCCCTCGTTCACACCGACGCCGTTCAGGCCGCCGCAAAACTCCCGCTCGATCTCTCCGGCGAATTCAAGAACGTCGATTTGCTCTCCATCTCCGGGCACAAGATGTACGCTCCGCAAGGCACCGGCGCTCTCTTCGTCCGCAAGGGCGTGGAACTCGCGCCACTTTTCCTCGGCGGTCCGCACGAGCGCCAACGCCGTGCTGGCACTGAAAACGTCCCTGGCATCGTCGGCCTCGGCCGCGCGGCAGAGTTCGCCCTTGCCTGGCTCGAGGGTCAGGACCATCAGCTCATGGCCTCTTATTCGCGCGCCGCCCCCGCGCCGATTCCGGGCTCCCAATCGCCCGCAGAGCTCGCCGCACGCCGCAGCCACTTCGAAAAGCGCCTGCTCGCCCTCATACCCGGCGCAGCCATCAACTCCGCCGATGCTCCGCGAGTCTCGAACACCATCAACCTGCGCATCGACGGCATCGACGCCGAGGCCCTCCTGATCGCCCTCGACCTTCAGGGAATCTCCACCAGCTTCGGCGCTGCGTGCATGTCGGGCGCCACCGAACCCTCGCACGTCCTGCTCGCCATGGGACTCACACCCGGGCAAGCCCGCTCCAGCCTGCGGCTCTCCCTCTCGCGCCTGACGACGGACGAAGAGATCGCCCAGGCGCTCGAGATTATTCCCGCAGCGATCGCGCGATTGCGAACCCTGAGTTGATTTTTAAGCGGGCACCCTGAACATTGCTCACAGATACCACGGAATATTCACTACCACGATGCGCTGGTTGCCCTTCAGCAGCAGCAGCAGCTTCAGCAACTGCACGCGCTGATTGTGCAGCAGGTTCTCCCACCAGTGGCGCACGACCAGCTCCGGCAGCAGCACGGCAATCTTGCGGCCCGGATTTTCGTCCTCAAGCTTCAGGATGAAGTCCATCAGTGGCGACAAAATCGTACGGTACGAACTATGCACGGTCACCAGCTCCGGTTCGGCACATCCGTGCTCGCGAACCGGCTTCAGAACGAGATTCTCCCAGACATTCTCGACCGAATCAAACTCCTCGCTGGAGTGTACGTGCACGACCTTGACGACAGGGCTCATCAGCATCCCGAACCGCATCGCCTTCTCGCCGATCTTGTCCCAGCGCGCCATCGGGATCACCACGATCGGCGGCTCGAGCCCGGTCAATCGCAGCGGCGTCGGGTCGGCCGTTTCCATCTTCACGCGCCGGTAGTGGCGTTTGACTGAGGCCATCAACGCAATAATCAACGGCACTAGAATTACGACAATCCACGCGCCGTAGATGAACTTCGTCACCAGCAGCACCAGAAGTGTCGTCCCGGTCGCGCATGCGCCCAAACCATTCAGGAACAACTTCACGCGCCGGTGCTTGGCGTCGGGCGTCTTCATCCAGTGCTTCACCATGCCCGCCTGGCTCAGCGTGAAGGCAAGGAACGCGCCAATTGCATACAGCGGAATCAGCCGGTCGGTCACGCCGTCAAACAAAATCAGGATCAGTGCCGTGAATCCTGTCAGCGCGTAGATGCCGTGCGAAAACAGGAGCCGCCGCCCACGCAGAAGGAAGACGTGCGGCAGATAGTCCTTCATCGCAATCGCGCGTGCCATGCGCGGGAAGTCAGCGAACGCCGTATTTGCACTGAAGGAGAGCGCGGCCAGCACGCTTCCCATCGTCAGGAAGTAGAACCATTGGCGCCCGAAGACCGCCGCAACCTCGATCGACAGCACGCTCTGGTAGTTCGAAGCGTCCGGGTCCATCGCCGTCACGGCATACGCGCGCGCGACATACGCCAGCCCAAACAGCAGAATGATCAGGATGAAGATGATCACCGTCAGCGTCTGATTCGCTCGCCTGGAACGCGGCTCCTTAAACGCGGTCACACCATTCGAGACCGCCTCGACACCGGTCATCGCCGCGCATCCGTTGGAGAACGCCTTGAGCAGCAGCCATGTCAGAGCCAGCCCGGTGAACGTCCCCATTGAAGGCGGCGGAGGCGGCGGAGCCGTAATCGCCATCGGATGGCCGCCCGATGCCAGTGCTCGAAAGACGCCCACCGCGATCGTCGCCAGCAGTGTTCCAACGAACAGAAACGTCGGCATCATGAAGACGAGACCCGTCTCCTTCACACCTCGCAGGTTCACAACGACGATAATGGCGAGTACGAAAAGACACAGCACCAGCTGATGCGGATGCAGCGCCGGAATGGCACTGACCAGCGCCGTCACGCCGGCCGATACACCGACCGCTGCCGTCAGAATGTAGTCGATCATCAGCGCCGCGGCCGCCAGCAAGCCGGCGCCGTCGCCCAGATTTTCGCTCGCAACCGTGAAGGAACCACCGCCGGTCGGATAAGCGTCGATCGTCTGCCGATAACTGAAGTAGAGAATGACGAGCAGCGTCAGGATCGCCGCGAAAATAGGAAGCAGATGCTGCTGCACTCCGGCCAGTCCCAGCGGGATCAGAAGCACCATGGCTGCTTCAGGGCCGTATGCCGCACTTGTCAGGCCGTCCAGGCCAAAGATGGGAATCCCAGCCGCTACACCAATGTGCTCATCTTTTTCGGCACTTGTAGCCAGCGGCTTGCCAAACAAAAGGTCAAAAATACTCATGCCAGCGCAAAATCCTCGGTGGCCCGCAGGCGCACCGTTAGATATCCTACGCTACTCTGTCAAATCGGTCCCCTAACTACTTCATTTCGCTGTACCAAGGCAGCGACTCCCACGAGGCACCTCACGGCAAAGCACAGAGACGGTGTGATATGCCTGATCTTCATAAACACGAAACTTTGCTACCGGCTGCAATTCCCACTCAAAGGAGAGCTTAGCCAGCGCGACAGGTAAACTGCTGCCATGGCATCGCTCTACGAAATTCCTCTCACGACTCTATCGGATCAGCCCATCTCGCTCGCTCCTCACCGCGGCCAGGTTCTTCTCATCGTGAACGTGGCTTCGAAGTGCGGCTTCACGCCGCAATACACCGGCCTCGAGTCGCTGTACCAGCGCTATAAAGACCGCGGCCTCGTCATCCTCGGCTTCCCCGCCAACGATTTCGCGGGCCAGGAGCCCGGCAGCAATCAGGAGATCGCGACCTTCTGCTCGCTTGGATTACCCCGTCACTTTCCCCATCTTCGGCAAGATCACCGTCACCGGACCCAACAAGCATCCGCTTTACCGCGAGCTGATCGCGGAACGCCCCGGCCGCGAATTCGACGACGACGCCTTGCGCGCGGACCTTGCCGGCTTTCTGAAGAGCCAGAACCTTCCCGGACCGAATGATCCGCCCGAGCTCCTCTGGAACTTCGAAAAATTCCTCATCGGCCGCGACGGCAACGTCATCGCCCGCTTCGCCTCGGACGTGGCCCCGGACGATCCCCGCCTCACCTCCGCCATCGAACAAGCCCTGAACGCCGCCTGAATCCGTCGCTCGCCGCGTCTTCGGCGGGCGTTCTGTCGTCATCCCTTTACACAGCATTTAACCGCTCTCACGAGAGGACCCTTCCTGAAGATGCTTCGCACGCCTGTGCTCCTCGCCGCCGCGTCTCTGCTCGCCCTTCCAGCCTTCTGCCAGGCGCCGATCCGCATCACAGCCGATCTCACCGACGCTCCGCGCAAGCTCTACCATGCCGAGATCGACCTCCCGGTAAAGCCCGGACCTGCCGCCTTCACCACGCCGCAGTGGATTCCCGGCAACCACCGTCCCACCGGCCCGGTCGACGACATCACCGGCGTCGTCTTCACCGCTAACGGGAAGACTCTCCCCTGGCGCCGCGACGACACCGACCTCTATCAGTTTCACGTCGACGTCCCATCCGGCGTCACCACGTTGCACGTCCACCTCGACTGCATCGTGACCTCGCGCATCTCGGACAAGCTTGCCGTGCTCGAGTGGGAAAAGCTGATGCTCTATCCCGCGAACACACCCGTGCGCAACATCCCCATCCAGCCCAGCGTCACGGTTCCCAAGGGCTGGGGCATCGGCACCGCGCTGCAACCCGTCGGCGAATACGATCCCAACGCAAAGGTCGGCGGCACTACAGAGTTCAAGCCCACCACCGTCGAGCAGCTTGAGGACTCACCCGTCATCACCGGCGAATACTTCCATGAGTTCGCGCTCGCGCCGGAGATCTCGCCGAAGCACTACATCGACGTCGTCTCCGACGACCCCGAGGACTCCAACCTCAAGCCTGACGTCCTGGCCGAGGTTTCGAATCTCGTTCGCGAAGCCAGCACCGCCTACGCCTCGCACCACTACCACGTCTATCACTTCCTGCTCACGCTCTCTGATGTCGCCGGCGGCGAAGGCCTCGAGCACGGCCAGTCCTCCGACAACGGTGTTGAAGAGAAGGGCTTCATCAACCCCGGCATGCGCCTCGGCAACGCCGACCTTCTCTCCCACGAGTTCACGCACTCCTGGAATGGCAAGTACCGCCGCCCCTACAATCTCTACCAACCCGACTTCCACCAGATGCAGCAGGGCGAGCTCCTCTGGGTCTACGAGGGCATGACCCAGTACCTCGGCAACGTCCTCGCCGCGCGCTCCAACCTCAAGACTGCCGCGCAATACCGTGACATGCTCGGCATGTCCGCCGCGAACCTCGACAACAAACCCGGCCGCGAGTGGCGTACGACCGACGACACGGCCATCGCCGCCAGCATCCTCCGCGGCGGCAACCCTGCATGGGCCAACTGGAAGCGCGGCCAGGATTACTACCAGGAAGGCGAGCTCCTCTGGCTCGACGCCGACACCCTCATCCGCCAGCTCACCGGCGACAAGAAGTCCCTCACCGACTTCCTGCAGATCTTCCTCGCCAAGGGCGGCAACACCGGCCCGCTCATCGTCACCTACAACCGCCAGGAGCTCATCGACGATCTCAACCAGGTCGTGAAGTACGACTGGGCCAAGTTCCTCCACGACCGCGTCGACCTCATCAACCCGCACGCCGACCTCGACGGCATCACGCGCGGCGGCTACAAACTCATCTATCAGGACCACCCCAACGACTCCGAGAAGCTGATGGCCGGTTCTTCCCGGCGCGGCGGTTTTGGCCCCAACGTCTGGTACTCACTCGGTCTGCGCATCAGCGCCGAAGGCGCCATCGCTGACGTCCGCTGGGGCGGCCCTGCCGATCAGGCCAAACTCGCACCGGGTCAAAAACTCATCGCCATCAACGGCCGCACCTTCTCGTCCGACCGTCTCCGCGATGCCATCGACGCTGCGAAAACGAGCAAAGAGCCCATCCACCTGCTGATGCAAACCGAGGACTACATCAAGCCCGTCGACATTGACTACCACGACGGCCAGCGCTACCCCGTCCTCGTCCGCGACGACAGCCAGAAGGACTACCTCGACGAGATCACCACCCCGCTCACCGAGGAAGCCAAAAAGGCCCGCGAAGAAGCCCCCGCCCACACCCACCCACAAAAGGACTAACCCGCTAAACTAGGGTCGCCGCGCGCACACACTGCCGTGGCGACCCTTTGTGTTTTTCCTTCGCGCCCTTTGCGTCAAAGTTTTTGCCTTTGCCTTCGCTTTGCCTTTGCTTTTCTTGTTGTCATCCCCGCAGGGGATCTGCTTCTTTGCAAGTGCACCCACAGGAGTTGCCACATGCGCCTCGCCCTCGCCCTCGCTCTTTCCGCATTCGCCGCTGTCGCCTCCGCACAAACGATGTCCACCACACCGTCTCAAACACGACCCCAATCAAAATGGCCGGTGAAAGACGAGCTCTACGTCGCGCATGACTTCAAGTTCGGCACCGGCGAGACGCTGCCCGAGCTCAATCTCCACTACCTCACGCTCGGCTCCCCGCACCGCAACGCCGCCGGCCACGTCGATAACGCGGTGCTCCTGCTGCACGGCACTGGAGGCGAGCGCCACACGCTGCTGAACCCCATCTTCTCCAACGTGCTCTTTGGTCCCGGACAGCCGCTCGACATCACCAAGTACTTCCTCATCTTCCCCGACGACATCGGCCAGGGCGACAGCTCCAAACCCTCCGACGGCCTCAAGATGAACTTCCCGCACTACGACTACGACGACATGGTCCGCTCGCAGCACCAGATGCTCCTCGAGGGCCTTCACGTCGACCACCTCCGCCTCATCCTCGGAACCTCGATGGGCTGCATGCAGTCCTTCGTCTGGGGCGAAACCTACCCCGGCTTCGCCGACGCACTCATGCCGCTCGCCTGCCTGCCCACCGAGATCGCCGGCCGCAATCGCATGATGCGCTACATGGCCATCGAAAACATCAAGCGCGACCCCGCCTGGAACAACGGCAACTACACCACCGAGCCCGCGCTCGGCCTCCGCACCGCCAACGAGATGATCCTCATCATGGGCTCCGCCCCGCTCGTGCAGCAGAAGGCCGCACCCACTCGCGAAGCCGCCGAGAAGTTCGTCGACAACACCCTCGATCGCATGGACGCCCACACCGACGCCAACAACTTCATCTACTACGTCGACGCCTCGCGCAACTACAACCCCGAGGCGCCACCTCGACCGCATCACCGTCCCGGTCATGTACATCAACTCCGCCGACGACTTCATCAACCCACCCGAGCTCGGCATCGCCGAAAAACTCGTCAAGCAGATGCCGCACGCCCAGTTCGTCCTCATCCCCATCTCCGACCAGACCCACGGCCACGGCACCCACACCGCCGCCGCCCTCTGGAAGGACCACCTCATCCAGCTCCTCGCCGAATCCGAGCCGAAGCAATGATTGATCCAGTGCTCGGCTAAGAATTTCGCTGAGCACCGGAATCGGGAGAACTCAGCCCTTTCGCGTCAGCCACGCTGCCGTTGCGCTCTTCGCGCTCTCCTTCGCGACCTTTGCGTCAAAGTCTTTTGCTTTTCTCCGCCAGAACCGCCTCGATCAATGCGCCGGCAACTTCAGCCTCACCCGCCAGCAGCGGCTCCATCGCTCTTCCCACCAGCACCAGCAGCGGAGCCGGCCCGCACTCCATCTCTCCGAACCCCTCCAGCCTGCACGCCGCATGCGACTGCCGCGGAGTCGCCGCCTGCGACACCGCCGCGCACGGCACATCCGCCGCTACTCCGGCCTCTGCCAACTCACGCGCCAGCCGCGCCGTATCGCGCCCGGGCATGTAGATCACCAGCGTCGCATCCTCGGGCAGCGGCCCTGACCAAACAGGCGCCGCATCCTTGCCCTCCGCATGATGCCCCGTTGCGAAGATCAGCTTCGACGCATATCTTCGATCCGTCAGCGGCAACGCCAGCGACGCTCCCGCAGCAAACGCCGCCGTCACTCCCGGCACCACCTCGAACTCCACACCCGCACTCCGCAGCGCCGCAATCTCCTCACCCGCACGCCCAAACACCAGCGGATCGCCCGACTTCAGCCGCACGACACTCTGTCCCGCACGCGCCGCCTCAATCATCAGCGAATGAATCCCCTGCTGCGTAATCCGCGGCCGCCCGCAGCGCTTGCCCACACTCGTCACCAGCGCATGCCGGTGCGCCAGCGCCAGCACCTCATCCGGAACCAGGTCATCGTGAAACACCACATCCGCCGACTCCAGCAGCCGCACCGCGCGCATCGTCAGCAGCTCCGGATCGCCCGGCCCCGCACCCACCAGATAGACCTTGCCGCTCTCAGCCTTCGTCATCACACCGGCTCCTTTGCGAACTCCACCGAAACATACTCGTGTTCCCGCGCATGCTCTCTCGCTCTCGCTCGCGCCGGGCATCCATCAAACCCGCACACCTCGCGCTGCGCCAGCTCATGCAACAACAACTTCCGCGGCTCTCCAATCGGCTCCACCGCCGTCACCTCGCGCCGCAACCGCCCCAGCTCCATCAACCACTCACCCGTATCCAGCGGCAGCGCCGCGTTGATCTCCTTACGCAGCCGCTGCGCCAGCGCCGGACTCTCACCTGCGGTGGAAATCGCAATCTGCAGCTCGCCTCTCCGCACCACACTCGGAAAATAAAAATCGCAAAACGGCGGATCATCCACGGCATTCACGAGCACGCCACGTTCCTGCGCCTCTGCAAATACCGCGCGATTCACCTCAGGAGTCGCCGTCGCCGCAACCGCAAGAAACGCTCCCGCAAGATCACCCTCGTGATACTCACGCCGCACCCACGTCACATCGCCACCCTGGGCCCACTCCTGCACTCGCGGCAGCCCCTCCGGAGCAACGACCATCACATGCGCCTCAGCCGCGAGCAGGCTCTCGATCTTCGACTCCGCAATCGCTCCCGCACCAACCACCACGCATATCCGTCCCGTCAGCTTCAGAAACATCGGAAACAAGCTCATCGCCTCACCTCTCGCCGGGATCCCCCAGCGAACTTGTTCGCTGGGGCGTTAGCCCACATTCGCCGGCACGCGTCCCGGAGACGGATCGCGCTGCACCGGCGGAAACTCCCCACCAGCCAAATCCTCGCGCAGCTCCGTATCGCTCGACCGCCGGAAGTACGCCCGCAAACTCTCGCCATCCTTCCGCTTCGCGAGATACCCGCGCAGCAGCCGTTCAATCGCCTCCGGGCAATCCTCCGCGGCTGCACGATACCCAATCTGCCGTGCAACTCCGGCATACTCTCCCACTGCGCCGCCGACGCAGAAATAAAACGCGTCGACCAGCTTCCCATCCTTCTTGATCTTCTTGCCCTCAAGCCCGATGTCCGCAATCCACGACTGCCCGCACGAGTTCGTGCATCCTGTCACATGCAGCCTGATCTGCTGATCGAACTCCGGCACGCGCTCCTCGAGCTCGCTCACCAGCCACTTGTTGAAACCCTTCGTCTCCGCAATCGCCAGCTTGCAGAACTCCGTTCCCGTGCACGCCACCGCTCCGCGGAAGAACACCGTCGGCTCAACCTCCAGCCCAATCGCCGCAATCTCCCTCACCAGCTCCTGCGTCCTCGCGTTCGGCACATTCACAATCAGAATGTTCTGCCCGATCGTCGTGCGCAGATGCCCATCTCCGTAACGCTCACTCAGCGACGCCAGCGCATGCAGCTGCTGCGGATTCAGCCTTCCATTCAGCACCGTCGCGCCCACGTAGCTCAGCCCCGGCTGCCTCTGCCGATGCACGCCCACGTGATCGCGATACACATCCTCTGCAATCGGCCCTTCCTCGGCGCGATCGAACACAAACCCAATCCGCTTCTCCACCTCGGCGAGCATCTGTTCCGCTGTCCATCCATGCTTCATGAACAGATACTTGATGCGCGCGCTCGTTCTGCTCTCGCGCAACTCATCGGCATCGCGAAAGATCTCGCAAACTGCCTTCACTGCTTCGAACGCCTTGTCCTGCGGAATAAACGCCGGCAGACGCACACCGAGATGCGGTTCATTCGAAAGCCCTCCACCCACGCGCAGGCTGTAACCGATCTCCTCGCGACCATCCTTCACGCGCTTCAACGCGGTCAGCGCGACATCATTGATCTCCGGATACGAGCACCAGATAGGGCATCCGGTCACGCTGATCTTGAACTTCCGCGGCAGGTTGTAAAACTCCGGATTCGCCGTCAGCTTCTGCGCAATCTCCACCGCCAGCGGCGATGCATCGATAATCTCGTGACCATCCAGCCCGGCCAGCGGGCAGCCCGTCACGTTCCTCACCACATCGCCGCACGCTCCCTTCGGCGACAGCCCGATCGCCGTCAGCTTGTCCACGATCTCCGGCAGCGCCTGGATCGTCAGCCAGTGCAACTGAATATTCTGCCGCGTCGTGATGTCCGCCACGCCGCGCGCATACTTCGACGTAATGTCTGCAATGGTGTGCAGTTGTTCTGATGTCAGCAACCCATTCGGCAGCCCGATCCGCATCATGAAAAACTCAGTCGCGTTGCCCTCGCCATTCTTGCCGCCGGTCACGCCCAGGCCATCACCCTGCGTGTAAATGCCCCACCACCGGAAGTACATGTTCCAGTCTGGATTCACGCTGTCGCGACCCAGGCGCGCGAACTCCCGCACCTCGTCCCATGCATTCCACGGGTTCTTTTCGCGCTTCAGCCTCTCGGCCTTCTGGGCCTTCGTCTCTTTCGCTGGTGCCGCTGTGACCACGGACCCCGCTAGCGGTTCAGCCACATTCGTATCGCTCACGTTGCAAATCTCCGGTTAAAACGAAAAGCCCACGAGTTGATCTCGTGGGTCTCAGGGTGAAGCTTATGGGTTTGCGCTTACACTTCAGTCGCGCACGCCGCCGCCTCAGCCCTGAGGCCAAGACAACACGCGGTCATGCGCATACGCTGCATGTACACAACAATACCCGCAAACGCTTTTGAAATCAATCTCCCGCTTCCAGACTCGTTCTTCAAGCGGCCCGCTGCCTGATCCCGAAGCGAAATCATGCGTCGTCATCAGCAGTGAAAATCCTCACTGTTAGCAGTGACAGTACAAGTCGTGGTGCGCGTACCGCGACAATACAGACCGTCCCTGGCCCAACCGGCGAGGATCTCTCTTCGCGGCGTCTCGCTTAGCGCGCACTCACTCGCGACCCCATCGGCCCTCACTCGAATCACGGACTCACCGCAAACCGAATTGAATGCAAAAGGAGTGTTCGAAAGGACCGCCATGAGCTCCTCCGCAAGCACCAACCCTTACCCGATGGACCGCACCCGTCTCCCCATCGCCGAGCCCAACTATCCGCACAGCACCATCCTCGACGCCCGCGACGCCACGCCGCCGCCGCGCTTCGAAATCAAGGCGCCCGAAGGCGCGCCCAACGTCGTCATCGTCCTCATCGACGACATGGGCTTCGGCATGCCCAGCTCCTTCGGCGGCCCCATAAACATGCCGTCCGCTGAAGCCCTCGCCGCCAACGGCCTTCGCTACAACCAGTTCCACACCACCGCGCTCTGCTCGCCCACGCGCACCGCGCTGCTCTCCGGCCGCAACCACCACATGAACAACATGGGCGGCATCACGGAGATCGCCACCTCCTTCCCCGGCAACACCGGTCAGCGCCCCAACAACGTCGGCCCGCTCGCGGAGACACTGCGCCTCAACGGCTACAGCACCGCCTTCTTCGGCAAGAACCACGAGACCGCCGCCTGGGAGGTCAGCCCCTCCGGTCCCACCGACCGCTGGCCTTCACGCTCAGGCTTCGACGAGTTCTACGGCTTCATCGGCGGCGAGACCAATCAGTGGGCGCCCACCCTCTACCACGGCCTCAACATGGTCCCCACGCCGCACTATCCCGGCTACAACTTCATGACCGACATGACCGATCATGCCGTCGACTGGATGAAATTCCAGAAGGCCCTCACGCCGGACAAACCATTCTTCGTCTACTTCGCTCCGGGCGCAACGCACGCTCCGCACCACGTGCCCAAAGAGTGGATCGCAAAATACAAAGGCAAGTTCGATCAGGGCTGGGACAAACTCCGCGAAGAGACGCTCGCTCGCCAGATCAAGCTCGGCGTCGTTCCCGCCGGCACCAAACTCGCAGCCAAGCCCGAGGCCATCAAGGACTGGGACACCCTCAACGCGGACGAGAAAAAACTCTTCGCCCATCAGATGGAGGTCTACGCCGCCTTCGGCGAATACTGCGACGACGAAATCGGCCGCCTCTTTGAGGCGCTCAAAGAGATGGGCCAGTTCGACAACACGCTCATCTTCTACATCCTCGGCGACAACGGCACCAGTGCCGAGGGCGGCGCCAACGGCATGTTCAACGAGTACACCTACTTCAACGGCGTTCAGGAAACGGTCGCCGACATGCTGAAGCATTACGACGAGTGGGGCGGGCCCTCCACCTATCCGCACATGGCAGCCGGCTGGGCCATCGCCGGCGACACACCCTTCATGTGGACCAAGCAGATTCCCTCCAACTACGGCGGCACGCGCAATCCCTTGATCGTCTCCTGGCCCAAACACATCACCGCAACCAACGAAGTCCGCTCGCAGTGGCACCACGTTATCGATGTCGCGCCCACCGTACTCGAAGCCGCCCACCTCCCCGAACCAACCTCCGTCAACGGCGTCGAGCAGGAGCCCATCGAAGGCGTCAGCATGCTCTACACCTTCGAAAGCCCCAAAGCAGACAGCACGCGCAAAACCCAGTACTTCGAGATCACCGGCAACCGTGCCGTCTACAGCGACGGCTGGTTCGCCGGCACCATCCACCGCGCCCCCTGGGAATCCCAGCCCCGCACCACGCTGCAAAACGACAAGTGGGAGCTCTACGACACCCGCAACGACTTCAGCCTCGCCAACGATCTCGCCGCTTCCAATCCCGCCAAGCTCAAGGAGTTGCAGGACCTCTTCATCGCAGGAGGCGATCAAGTATCGTGTCCTGCCCATCGACGACCGCAGTCTCGAGCGCTTCAACGCCGCTCTGGTCGGCCGCCCCGACCTGATGGCGGGCCGCACCTCGCTCACGCTCAGCCAGGGCATGACCGGCATGAGCGAGAACGTCTTCATCAACATCAAGAACCGCTCCTTCTCCATTACCGCAGACCTTGACATCCCGCAGGGCGGCGCCAACGGCGTCATCCTCGCGCAGGGCGGCCGCTTCGGCGGCTGGAGCCTCTACCTCAAAGACGGCAAACCAACCTTCTGCTACAACTTCCTCGGCCTCATCCCCTACAAGGTCGCCGCTCCCAGCGCCCTCGCCGCCGGCAAATCCACCGTCCGCATGGACTTCGCCTATGACGGAGGCGGCCTCGCCAAAGGCGGCACCGCCACTCTCCTCGTCAACGGCAACAAGGTCTCCAGCGGACGCATCGACCACACGCAGCCAATGGTCTTTTCCGCCGACGATCCCGCCGATGTCGGCATCGACGACGGCACAAACGTCACCGACGACTACAAAGAGGGCGACAACGCCTTCACCGGCAAAATCCTCAAGGTCGTCGTCGACGTGCAGCCCATCGGCGCCGCCCAGAAGCAGGCCGAGGACAACACCCGCCACGAAGCCGCCCTCAAGAAAGCCCTCGCGGACTGATGCCCCAAAATCCGCCTCAAAGCAGCAGCAACGAAAGGACCCTTATGACAAACCACTCACCCCGGCGCCTGAGCCTTCTTCTGGTTCTATGCGTTCTCGCGATCGGCGCCGCATCCACCCACTCACTCGTCGCGCAAAACCCCGACGTGCAACAGAAGGTTGCCGACCTCAAGGCAGCCATGGCGCAAAACAAGCAGGCCCTTGCTCAATACACCTGGGTTGAAACCGACACGATCAGCCTGAAGGGCGAGCAAAAGAAACAGGACCAGTATCAGGTCACTCTCGGTCCCGACGGCAAGCCGCAAAAGACACCGCTGAACCCGCAAGCTCAGCAAGCACCGCCAGCGAGCTCTGGAGGGCGCGGTGGACGGGTGAAGGCACACGTCGTCGAGAAAAAGAAGGAAGAGTACAAGGATTACGCTGATTCGATCAAAGCTCTGATTCAGCAGTATGTCCCGCCCGACAAAGACGCAATCGACCAGGCGCGCCAAAAGGGCAACATCAGCGCCAGCCCGGAAGCCGACACTCCCGGCCAATTCAAACTCGTCATCACCAACTACATCAAACCGGGCGACAACATGACTCTCGTCGTGGACAAAGCGACGAAAGCTCTCGTGAGCCTATCGATCGCTACCTACCTGAACGACCCCAAGGATGCGGTCAACGTTACCGTTCAGTTCGCTGCCATCCCCGGCGGACCGAATCACGTCGCCTCTGAAACCATCAACGGTGTCAGCAAGCAGTTGACCATCGCCGTCGCGAACAGCAATTACCAGAAGACCTCGGCCGGCGCTTCCTAAGCGCTGACACTTTTTGAAATCAACTCTCTCCGCGAAACACTCTTTATACTCATCGCATTCGTCCGCGGAGCGTGCACCCCTTGAACTTCATCTTCCTCTACGGCTTACCCGCTACCGGCAAGTTCACCATTGGCGAAGAACTCGCCAGGCTCACCGGTTATAAGCTCTTCCACAATCACCTTGCCGTCGACCCCCTGCTCTCCATCTTCGACTTCGGCAGCAAACCCTTCGTCGAGCTTCGCGAATCATTCTGGCTCTCCGTCATCGAGCACGCCGCCCTCGCTCACATCCCCGGCCTCATCTTCACCTTCGTACCCGAGTACACCGTCCGGCCCCAATTCATTCCCAACCTCGTCGATCTCGCCACACGCACCCACATCGATATCCACACCGTCGAAATCACCTGCCCCATCCCCGTGATCAAGCAACGCCTCGGCAATCCCTCACGCCGCAGATTCCAGAAGCTCAACTCAATCCCACTCTTCGACGCGCTTCAATCCAGCGGCGCCTTGTCATCCTTCCCCATGCCCAAACCCGACCTCACCATCGACTCCAGCCGCGTCGCACCGCGTGACGCCGCAAACCAAATTTCCGCTCTCTGCACACCCAACCACGATCTCGAAGACACAGAGCTCTGAGTTTTCCTCCGGCTCCCATCGACCACCGGGTGCACCACCCCTCGGCGCGACTCCAGCGCGAAGGGTGGTCGGTATCGTCTGCGGTAGCTAAATCGACCGCTTTCTTACTTCGCCCGATACCCACGCCACAACCACTCCAACGCCTCCGGCAGCGTCTGCGCCTTCACCGCACGATCCGTATGTCCCGCATTCTCCGCAAACACAAACTGGTAGTGATATCCCTTCGCCGCGAGCACCTGCGCCATGTGCTCATTCGCCAACACCCAGTCGTGCATCCCATCCCGCATCACATTCGGATTCAGCAGGTCCCGATCCCCCACCTCCATCCAAATCCGAATCGGCTTCTTCGGCGACTCCGAAATCAGATGCTCATGAAACTCCCACGCCCCATGCGGAGTCTCCGCGTTGTACGGCCACTGCTGATTCACAAACGTGCCTGAGTACGTCAGCACCCGGTGATACAGCTCCGGGTGATACCACGCCATCTCCAGCGCGCACGATCCGCCCGAGCTCCCACCCATCGTCGCCCGCCCATCCGGATCCTTTGTGAGCCGCACGTGAGCCTCCTGCTCCACGCGCGGCAGCACCTCCTTCTCCACCCACTCCGCATACTTGCCGGACATCGTGTCATACTCCAGCCCGCGCTCACTGCCCTGCGCATCCCCGCCGCCGTTCTGAATCGACACCGCAATCATCACCGGCACTTTCTTCTCCGCAACCAACCCATCGATCGCCGTGAACAGCATCCAGTCCGGCCCATCCGCTCCCACGATGAACGGCGCCACCGTGCCCGGCACATACTCCTCCGGCACATACACCGTCACCTTGCGCGTCCACGGAGCCGGACGGCTATTCGGTACCAGCAGACGATCCGGATGCCCGGGTTCCGTCTCCGTCCCGCGCACATCCGGTACCCGCGCAATGCCCGGATAAAACTTGCTCTCCTCCGACTTCATCGTGAACACGATCACCGCTCCCCGCAGCTCGCCCTTCGGATCAGAAACCCTCATCTCCGGCGCCGCCACATGCGTCGGCCCAATGATGAAGTTCCCATCCTTATCCGGCGGCGGAACCTCCCCATCCGGCAACTCCGTCGCCTTCACATACCCCGCCGTATGCGGATCACGCGTCGGCGGCGTCGGCCTTGCGCTCGTCTGATTCGTCGGCGCAATTGTCTGTGCCCACACCAGCCCGCTCACCGCTGCCGCCGCCAACACTACTGTCATGCGATAGACCACTAGCCCCATCGAACAATCCCTTTCGCCCGCAATCTCCAGCCACATCCAGCTAATTGTCACATTTGACAGTCACCGCAGGCACCACTTCGTGTTCGCATAGCCAAAGGCAGCCTCCTCGAAAGGGCCTCCAGGAGATCCCCCGCAACCGCAAATCCAGCGCCTTCGGCAGCGTATGGGCCTCAACCGCGCAACTCATGACAAAATTCGATTCAACGAAATGGGAGTCAAGGCATACTACACCGCGCCCGTATCTGGCTTTCTGGAAGAGGATAGTGAACGGATCCTGGGCATTCTCACGAAGGCTCACCATCATTCACTAGAAGAGCCGCAGCGCTCGGCGTGGCTCGATGAGATCACAATCCTCAAAAATGCTCTTTCCACCCAGCGAACCGGACAAATCTTTCTCGAGTTTTATATCCCGAGGATGGGTAAACGAGCCGATGCTCTCCTAATAACCGATAGCCTAGTGTTCGTCATCGAGTTCAAAACGGCTACTAGGGAGCACTCTGCCCAGGCTCTCGAACAAGTCCACGACTACGCTCTCGACCTCAAGAATTTTCACGAAGGCAGCCACGACGCCGCAATCGTACCCGTGCTGGTTTCCACTCACGCTGCCTCCGAGGCGGTTTCGGATTTGAAATTCGCCGGCGATATTGTTGCGTCACCGGTCAAAACAAACGACGCTGACTTGGGCCCTCTCCTTGATCAGATTTGTGCCCTGCATAAAGGTCCAGCTCTCGATATCGCCGACTGGATGGCCAAAGGCTATCGGCCTACGCCAACGATCATCGAAGCAGCGCAAGTCCTTTACCAAACCCATAACGTAAGTGACATTTCACGTCGAGAGGCTGGAGCTAAGAACCTGGCGGAAACGAGCGAATGTGTCGGCGCCATTATCGAACTATCTCGTGAGAATGGGACGAAATCTATTTGCTTCGTAACAGGAGTCCCTGGTTCGGGAAAGACTCTCGCCGGCTTGAACATTGCAACCAGACGTTCCGAAGAACATGTGGAGGATCACGCAGTCTTCCTTTCAGGGAACGGGCCACTTGTGCAAGTGCTCAGAGAGGCGCTTGCCCGCGATAAGGCGCACCGCGAGCAAATTTCGAAAAAGACAGCTAACGAGAGGTACGTAGCTTTATCCAAAACATTCATCACTTTCGAGACGAGTATGTCGGCAACACTAGTGTCCCAATCGAAAAGGTAGTCATCTTCGACGAAGCTCAACGAGCGTGGACCCGTGAACAGGCCAGCTCCTTTATGCGGCGCAAGCGCGCACAGCCGGACTTCGATATGTCCGAGCCAGAGTTCTTGATAAGTGTGATGGATAGGCATACGGGATGGTGCACGATCGTCTGCCTAGTTGGAGGAGGACAAGAAATTCATACCGGCGAGGCGGGTCTAACTGCGTGGGTCAACGCGCTGGAGGAACATTTTTCCACGTGGGACGTGTGGCTCTCGCCCCGTGTTGCTCTTCCTGAGTACGGCTCTGCGTTAGATGTTGAGAGGCTTCTGGCTTCCCCACGGGTTCACGTCAACGAACATCTCCACCTCGCGGTTTCAATGCGCTCATTTCGCGCGGAGTCACTTTCCGCCTTCGTCGGCCACATCATCGATGGCGATTCAGTAGCGGCAAAAGCGGCCTACGAAAAGATCGAGGCAGACTACCCGATCTTTCTAACGCGAGACCTAACCGCTGGAAAGAGGTGGTTGCGAAAGCGGGCGCGCGGTACCGAGCGTTTTGGATTGGTGGCATCCTCAGGAGCTCAGCGGTTGCGGCCCGAGGGAATTCACATAAAGGCCGAAATCGATCCAGCGAATTGGTTCCTAAATACGAGCCGAGATGTTCGATCATCCTGCTATCTCGAAGACGTCGCGAGCGAGTTCGATGTGCAAGGCCTCGAACTCGACTGGGCGGGCGTCTGCTGGGATGGCGACTTCAACTACAAGAGCGGAACTTGGTCCTTCCAGAACTTCAAAGGCACCAAGTGGATGGCCATCAATAACGCGACGAATCGGCTCTATCTGAAGAACGCCTATCGGGTGATCCTGACCCGGGCCCGTCAGGGTATGGTCATCTTTGTTCCGAACGGTGATGCATCGGACCACACTCGACCTCGGCACATCTACGACGGCACCTACGATTTCCTAAGCTCCTGTGGCATACCGACCCTCAAAGAATGAGGTTCCGATCCTGATCCGGCCTCGGAACCTACCGTTACGGGGCCTTGGTCTTCAGCAGCCCCGCCACCACCGGCGTAATCCCCTCCCCCAACTCTCGATGCTGCTTCGCATCGAGGTGCACCCCATCGATCTCACTCACCGTCGTCACCCCGCCCGCATCAAAAAACGCGCAGCCCATCAACTCACTCACCTGCCGGAACGCATCAGCCATCCCACGCGAACGCACATCCGCTCCCGCAAACTTCTCCACCATCGTCCCGCGCGGAGTCGCGGTCGGCGGCGGCGACACAATCAAAATCTGCGGCACCGGCATCCCCGGCTCGATCGGCGCCCGCCGCATCGCATTCACCAGCGCCGTCACTCCCTGCCCCGACGACCACGCATTGTTGAACGGATAGGCGAACTGCATATCGTTCGTCCCCAGGCACAGCACCACCAGGTCCAGCGGCGAGTGGATCTCCATCACCTGCTCCAGCCCCTGCAGCCCATTCCGCCCCGGCTTGAACGGATCGTCCCAAACCGTCCGCCGCCCGTTCAGGCAGTTCTCAATCACCCGCACGGAAACCCACTCGCCACCAGCCCGCGCTCCAGCACGCCCGGCCACCGCTGCTCGAACGGCAGCCGCCGCCGCTCGCCCGGCACAATCCCCCAGCTCAACGAATCGCCATAAACCAGCACATTCAACATAGGCCTAAGCTACTGCCTTCAAAGGAGCTTGCCACCGCTTCACCACCCAATTCCGACCCGCAACCCCCTGCAAACTCTACCCCTTTATTTTGAAGACTTTGCACATTTTGCGCTCTTACGAAACACTTAGGTCCACCCTCAACTCCAATGCTTCTGAAGATTTTGCGCAAAAACAGGGGGGAGGGGGGTACCCCACTACCCCAGCCGCGACTCCGCCTCCTTGGTCGCCTCATAAATCTGATCGAAGCTCTCAATCGCGTACAGCACCGGCTGCATCTTCGCCACATCCACCACTGTATCCAGCACCTTCGCCAGGTCGAACTCCCGAATCTCCGGCCCGCCCGAAACTCGTTCGACCACATGCGTGCACTCCCCATGCGAGCTGATCAACCCACTCCCATAAACCTTGATCTCCCCCTCCTGCCGGATCACCCCAAACTCCACCGTGAACCAGAACAGCCGTCCTAACCGCTCCAGATCGTTCTGGCTCGTTACCGAAGCACATAGCTTCCCGTAGTGCTGCAGGAAATCCGCAAACACCGGATGCGCATGCATCGGCACATGCCCAAACACATCGTGGAAGATATCCGGCTCCGGCGTGTACTCCAGCGACTCGCGGCTCCGAATCCACGTCGTCGTCGGAAACATCCGCGCCGCCAGCATCTCGAAGAACGCTCCCGCCGGCAGAAACCCGCTCACCGGCGTCGAGCTCCATCCTGTCCGCGGCCGCAGCCTCTTCGTGACCTCCGTCAGGTTTGGCAGACGATCCTGCTGCAGTCCAATCCGGCTGAAGCCGTCCAGATACTCCGCGCACGCGTGCTGCTCGAGCTGCGGCATCCTGCGCCCCACCAGCTCCGACCAGATCGCATGCTGCTCGGGCGTATACGCGGCCCAGTCCTGCTCAATCAGGTACGGCTTCGCCTGTACCAGCTCGGGTGTTTCGGCCCCTGTCTGCATCTCGTCTCCATATCCTTAGACGGCGGAATCACATCCCCACCGTCGCTACGTGCTCTCTGCCCCAGACAGATCCGCGCCGCGTGCCTCCTTTCCAAGCGAGGCCACCACCGCGATGAACACCGCACAGAACACTACCGTCCAGCCCATCACCGGCGCAAACCGCCCCCCGAACATACTCTGAGCCACCGCCGCCTGGAAGTGCCCATTCCTCGATGCCAGCAGATTCCCCAGCTGATACGCCACCCCCGGCAGCACCGCCCGCACCGGCCCCGGCGACAGCTCGTTCAGGTGCACCGGAATCACTCCCCACGCCCCCTGCACCATGAACTGCATCAGAAACCCACCCACCCCCAGCATCACCGCCGTATGACTCCACATCCACA
This sequence comes from uncultured Acidobacteriaceae bacterium, assembly GCA_963729675.1. Lineage (GTDB taxonomy): Bacteria > Acidobacteriota > Terriglobia > Terriglobales > Acidobacteriaceae > Granulicella. The sequence continues at coordinate 38,189 of CAVSOV010000017.1, read as the reverse complement.
GAGGAATCAACGGCACCGCCAGCAGAGCGGCCAGCACAATCGTCCGCCTGCGCCCCAGCCTCTCCGACAGCGTGCCGAAAAAGATCCCGCCGACAAACGCCCCCACCGTCCCCACAATCGCGACCACCGAAGTCACCTGCACGTCGAGACCCTTGTCGTGCTTCAAGAAGGTCGGATACAAATCCTGCGTCCCATGGCTGAAGGAGTTGAACCCGAACATCAACAAAGCCAGGAAACCGAAGATGGGAAGGAACTTAACCAGTTCCCGATATCCATTGCCTCCGCCTCGCGCCTTGCGCCCCTTAATCCACGCCGGTGACTCCTCCACTCCCACCGCAATGAATCCCGGCCAGAGCCGCAGGAATCGCTCCCAGCAGAAACAGCATCCGCCACTTTGCCATGAATCCGTGCGCATGCAGGTGCGGATAGATCGCTCCATACGCCGCAGCAGCGAGCAGATTCCCCGCAACATACCCTTCCTGCAGCAGCCCCGAGAAGAACCCGCGCCCCTCCGCCGGCAGCGACTCCAGCGCCAGCGCCGCCCCCACACCCCACTCCCCACCCATCGCCACGCCAAACAGCGCGCGCATCACCAGGAAGCTTGTAAAGCCCGGAGCAAACGCCGACCCCACCGAAAAGATCGAGAACGTCAGCACATTGAGCATCAACGTTGGCCGCCGGCCAATCTTCTCCGCCAGCAGACCGAACAGCAACGCCCCCACCGGCCGCATGCACAGCGTCCACGTGATGCTATCCGCCGCCGTCGCCAGGCTGACGTGATACGTGGCAGCAATGGAATCGAGACAGTATGTAAGGAGAAAGAAGTCGAAGGCGTCCAGCGACCAGCCGAGAAAGCAAGCCGCAAACACGCGCCGCTGCGCCGAGGTTAGCGATCGAAACGGCTTCAGAAACATCCTCGCGCGCAGCCCTCAGACCGGAATCAAAATGCTAAACGCAGTCTAGAGCTTCGCCCGCAACGGCACGCCCGGATCCACGAACGCCATCTCCGCCGCAGCCGTCTCCTGCTTCAGGATCTGGTGGTGCAGGCAGTACAGCGCCAGTTCCAGGCGATCGCTCACCCCCAGCTTGTCGTACACCTTGCGCAGGTAGTTCTTCACCACCTGCTCGGTTGTGCCGATCTGGTACGCGATCTCCTTGTTCCGCATTCCGCGCGTGATGCACGCAATAATCGCTAGCTCCTTATCCGAAAGCCGCGGCTGCGTCCGTGGATTCGTCAGCGATGCCGCCTGCGCCCTGTACGCATCAATCACCCAGGAAATCGACTGGTTGTCGATCCACGTTTCGCCCGCCGCAATCTTGCGGACACACTTCACCAGCAGGTCCGGCGAGATCGACCGCGGAACCACCCCGCGCACACCGCGCCGATAGAGTTCCACCGTATTGCCTTCGTCGCTCTCTGAAACCTGCACGATCAGCTTCGCATTCGGCGCTCGGCGCACAAACTGCGGAATCGCATCCACCGTTCCGGCGATCAGCTGACCTTCCAGCACCACCACGTCGGTCGGAAACCGTTGCAGCGCGGCGTACAGGTTCTCCAGCGTCTCCGCCTGCGCGACCACTCGAATATCGTCCTCGAGCGCAAAGACCTTGCGCATTCCGACGCGGTAGATCGCCTGCGAGTCCGCAAGGATGACGCGAATCCCCGCGCCGTTACCGTTATTACTCTGTCCATCCTCCGGAGCTTTATTGCCCGGGTTCTTCGATCCATCAATGGTCATGGCGTTCAGCCCTTAGGGAGTACTTATCGATCACAGCCGCAGCCCGGTTCCGCCCCGCGGTAAAGTCGTGTCGCACAATCCGGCCGACACAATCCAACATCACATCTTCTGTTCCGCCCATGATGGCAGCCGGCATCTTGATCTGAAAGCGCACCGTACTGTCCACAGGCGGCAGTTCTTCACTCGCAAACAGCAATCCCGCTGAAGAGACATCCTCCGTCACCGCGTGGTATTCGCGGTCATCCGACGTCAGAGTCAGGTCCAGCCGCAGCGGAAAACGCACCGCTGCACGAACAGGATCACTTGCGGGGGCACTCAAGGGCATACAATTCCTCTTCCGGGTCAGCCTTTAGGTAGCACCGATTGTCGCACGATTGTACCCCAACGCATCCATTACTATCGTGCGCCTTTTGGGGTCAGGCCGGCCGATCCTCCCACCCAGGTCTGGTCCCGATTGTGGTCCACCCCCATCATCCGGCCACGCCCCATCCTCACCAGGCTGGTCAGCGGCGTCATCACCCCGCCGTCCGGCCAGGCGTAGAGAATGCGAATTTCGGCCTGCGTCATTCCCTCCGGCGTCTGGATCACTGGCTCAAACCGCACCCGTTCCTGCAGCAGATAATTATGTCGCTCGTCGACGGGAATGGCGGTCAGGTCTTTCTCGCTCGGCTCGAACTGTATCCCCTTGCCCGCGAAGGAGTACAGAGGCTTCAGCACCCATTGGCTCCTGTCTTCCGGAAGCCGCTCCCGGCCTTTTCCCGCGAACCATTCATCCAGAAACACCGCCCGCGGAACCGCCGGATGGTCCAGATACGGTATCGAAAACTTGCTGATCCGGAAGTACCAGTTCGGATGGCCCGCCCATTCGACCGCCAACTCCTCACGGTAATCAAACGGCAGTTTGATCTCTTTTCGAACCAGCTCATCGACGATGGCCCGGTTGTAGATTCGCTCAATCGGCACCAGCGTCCCATCGTTACGTTGGTACAGCAGCCGCTTGCCCTGTTTCACCACCCTGGCGATGTCCACCGTCCGAATTCCCAACAGGTCTTCATGCACCCGAAAGTCCGGCAACGTCTTTTGCTTCTCCGGCTCAATCTCCAGCAGCACGACGTTCTCGGGGTCGTGCCTGCCGACGATTACCTCCCGCAGCACCGCCCAGTACCCCGCATCGTCGAGGCCGCCGAGCAAGTACTCGAGCGCCGGATCGAGGTCGTAAACCTCCTTGTAAAGCTGTGACAACAGGACCTGGTAGCCAAACACTGACGGGAACGCCTGCATCTCCACCAGCTTTGGCTCCAACTCACCCGCCGCATTCCGCACAAGCCCGAAGTCCACTGTCATGAAGTGTGGATGCGCGTTCTCGCCCGGCACGCGATACTCCGCCGGAATCGCGGCGTCGGAATCCAGCATGTACTGCTCGCTGCCCGAGCAGTTGCGCTGTGAGTTCCTCGCCCGTTCGCACCAGCCGCTGCATCAGCTCCGGAGCAAAAAAGCACGGCGTTTCACAGACACGGAACTCGACCTCTGTCCGCGTGCGCTGCTTCAGCAGCCGCAGCAGCTCCGCATACTTGCCCATCGTGAAGCATTCATTGAACGCAGTGCGATACGGCTCCAGCATCGATTCTCTCTTTGCTTCTCTTAAGAGCTTTTATGCCTCGATCAGAAACTTCCCTTCGCTCATAATCTGCTCTTCGGCCGTTCCATCGCCAAGCCAGATATTGAACTCGAGCCCCACCACATCAATATGCGTCGTCGACTTCCACGGCGCTCCGGTGTGCGCTCCATACGGATCGCCGAACGCAATATGAATCCCCGGAAACTTCTCGTCCTGCAGAATGTTTCCAATCACGCGTGATACACCGATGTTCGTGCCAATGGCAAACTCGCCCACGCGGTCCGAGTTCTCATCGGTGTGCGTGTACTCCCAGAACGCCTGTTCCAAGTCCTTGTTCGCACACTCGACGCTCGTGATGCGGTTGTGTCCCACGTGAATCGTAAGCGGCGTCTTGCGCAGAATCCCGAACCGCGCGCAGAGATAATCGCCGACGACACCGTCGACAACAAACACACCGTTCACCTCGCCGGGAGCCGTGAAGCACTCACCACCGGGCAGGTTCCCCCACTTCTCCGGACTGATGATCCCCGACGTCTTGAACCACTTGTAGTTCGGCTCCAGCTCCGCAAAGATATTTGTTCCCGCGCCGCTTGTCGCACGCACGTACTTCGCCGCACGCACCTTCTCAAGAACCTTCTGGCTCAACCGGTCCACTGCGCTGAAGTCCGCGCGCATGCCCTGCACCATGACCTCCGGCGTGATGTTCACCATGTGGGCGTGCCGCATCCGCCGGCGATTCACCACGTCGGTCATCTGCATGCGGCTCTGCAGCTCATTCGGCTGCACCAGCACCGCGAAGATCGACACCTCGGAGCTCTCCATGTCTTCGAGGACTGGCTCGCGGCATGTCCTTGAGCGGCCGCTGCGACAACTCCTCCAGCACGAAGCCGTTCCACCTGCAGCCAATGTTCTCTAACTCCGTCGCGATCGCCGCTGCAATCTCGCGCGTCGCCTCATCCGTAATCAGCGTCACCTTCTCGCTCGGCTGAATCCGCAGACAAGTCGTCACCGCATTGCGCGCGCCTGCGCGAAACTCCTCGGGAAAACCTACACTCCGCAAATCGGTCGCCACGGGGGCCTCTGCTCTTACTTCCATCACACTTCCACTCTCTAACATCTAAAATCTAACCTCTAAAATCTGCTTACAACCCCGCTCTCGTCTCTTCCGCCATATAGTCCACGACCTTCTTCAGGTCGCCCGTCTCGCGCCACACTCTCAACTGCCTGTCCGCGCCCGAGCCCGCGCGGATCATCTCGCGGATATGCTCAATCGCCGCCCGCGATCCCAACTCGTCTACTACCTCATCGACGAAGTTGAGATATTCCAGGATCAGCTCACACTCCGGCACCTCCTCTTCCTTGCCGAAGTCGATCAGCTTGCCCTCCAGGCCGTAGCGCACCGCGCGAAACTTGTTCTCCATCAACAGCGCGCGCGAATATTGCCGAAAGTCAATATTTCGCTCATGCAGCAGCGACAGCTTTGCCGCCGTCGCCTGGATCAGCGCCGCAATCGCAACCGTCTCCTCCGCGCGCATCGGAATATCGCACACCCGCACCTCCACCGTGTTGAAGAACGGATGCGGCCGCACATCCCACCAGATCTTCTTCGCGTTGTCGATGGAGTTGGTCTTGATCAGCAGGTTCACGTAGTTCTCAAACTCCGAGTAGCTCCCGAAGTGATCCGGCAGATTCGTGCGCGGAAAGTTTTCAAATACCTTCGCGCGATAGCTCTTGTACCCCGTCTCCATGCCCAGCCAGAACGGCGAATTCGTGCTCAGCGCCAGAATGTGCGGCAGAAAATACCGTAGCGAGTTCATGATCCGTATCGCCGCCTCGCGGTCCTCGATCCCCACATGCACATGCAGACCAAAGATCAGGTTCGCCCGGGCCACCAGCTGCAAATCCTCAACCACCTTGTCGTAGCGCGGGTCCGGATAGATCTCCTGCGAACGCCAATCCGCAAACGGATGCGTCGCTCCGGCCACAAGCATCAGCCCGTTCTCTTCGGCCAGACGAATCATGTTGCGCCGCAGATCGTAGATGTCTTCGCGCGCCGTCTCCACATTGCGGCACACATGCGTGCCCACCTCGATCACCGACTGATGCATCTCCGCCTTGACGCGCTCTTCCAGCCGCAGTTTCCCCTGCGCCAGCATCTCGGTCTTGATATGCGACCGCAGATCCCGTGTCTCGGGATCAACCGTCTGATACTCCTCCTCGATGCCGAGCGAAAACGAAGGCCGCATACCCTCTCCTGATCGAATCGTCTATGCTCCGCAATCGCGGACTTACCGCTTCCTCGGAGGCAACATCTCCCGCCGAAGCTCCTCTCGCTCGGCCTTCACATTCAACGCCTTCAGATTCTCCGCACGCGCCTTCACCATGTCCCGCTCGTCGCGTTCTATGCTCTTCGCCACTGCACCCGGGATCTTCTTCTCTGCAACCTTCTTCGCCGGAGCCCGCTGCGCCGTACTCTTCTTCTCTGTCGACATGCCACTACCTCCTGACATAAAACTCGACCACTTCAGTTCCTTCGGCGGCTTGCCTGCGATCTTCGCCTTCTCCACCGCCAGCTTCGCGACCTTGTCCACAATCCAGTCAAAGTTCTTCTGCCCCACCGAATGCACATCCGCATCCGGTGCCGGGTTCATGAAGTCGATAGCGTATGGCACGCCGTCCTCCACCGCGAACTCCACGGTGTTCAGGTCATAGCCCAACGCGCGGCAAAGCGTCAGCGAGTCGCGCTCCACGCGCTCCAGCAAGCCCTTCGGATACTCCGGAGGATCCATCACATACCGCTCATGATGCGGGCGCCGCGGATCGTACGCCATGATCTGCACGTCCTTCTGCCCCACCACGTAACAGCGGAAGTATTCGTTGAAGTTCACCGCCGCCTGCAGCGTCATGCACAGGTCGCGCGTCGAGTCATACGCGCGAAAGAACTCATCCGGATTGTGCACATGATGCACGTCGCGCCATCCGCCGCCGTCGTGCGGCTTCAGGAACGCGGGAAACTTGATGTAGTCGAAGATCCCATCCCAGTCCAGCGGAAACTGCAGGTTCCGCACCGACTGCTGATTGATCTCCGGCGGAAACAGCTTGTGCGGCAGCAGCACCGTCCTCGGCACCGCCACGCCCAGCTCCTTCGCCAGCGAGTAGTTGAAAAATTTGTCATCCGCCGACCACCAGAACGGATTGTTGATAATCTGCGTCCCCGTCAGCGCCGCGTTCTTCAGATACGCGCGATAGAACGGCATGTCGTGCGAGATGCGGTCCACGATCACGGCATATCCGCTCGGGTCCGCCTCCTTCACGCCGCCCACCTGCACAAACTCCGCGCGAATGTCGTCGATCTCCATCGAGTTGATGCGCTCCACCAGCGCTCCCGGAAACGTGTTCTCCATCCCAAACAACACGCCAATCTTCTTCATCTGCTCTACTCCCGTCGCTCACTAACTACTACACTACTACAACTATTCACTACTCCCGGCTACAGATACACCTGCGCCATCCGCTGCCACCACGGCCAGTCGTGGCCCGTGTTGTCGCCCCACACATCCAGCCGGACGGGGATGCCCTTCGCGCGCATCACCGCGGCCAGCCTCTCATTGTCATTCCAGCATTGATCGTGCACTCCCGTCGCCAGCACGTACGTCCGTCCGCTGCATCTGGCCCAGGATGCACGGCTCGTTCAGGTTCGGGAGGAAGTCCAGCGGCTGATTGAAGTACACATCGTCGTCGTAGTACCCCCTCAGAAACCCCATGCCCTTCAAATCGAACGCTCCGCTCATCGACAGAAATCCTGTGAACACATCCGGATGTCTCAGCGCGCAATTCACCGCATGAAAACCGCCGAAGCTGCATCCCGTCGTTACCAGGTGCGGCTGTCTATTGTGATGCCGAATGAACGGCACCACCTCATCCACGATGTATTTGTCGTACTGCACCTGGCGCGCAATGCGCCATCGCGGCCCCACGTTCTGGTTGTACCAGCTCTCAGAATCCAGCGAGTCCACGCAGATCAGCTGCAACTCACCGTGCTCCAGCTTCCCCGCAACAGCCCCCACCATCCCGCGGTCTTCAAACTCGTAAAACTTTCCCTGCGACGTCGGAAACACAATCACCGGCAGGCCGTCATGGCCGAACACCAGCAGCTCCATCTCGCGCCCTAACTCCGGCGAGTACCACTTGTGGTAATCACGCTTCATCGCGCGGCCCTCTGGTACCCTGAGGTCTCATCCAGCAGTCCAATCTGCATCCAGGAACACCTCATCGATTTGGCCTTCGACTCCCCCACAGATTCGCGCAACTTCATCTCCCTCGACCCTGCCACGTCGAGTGCACCCGCAACCTTCGCGCCGCTCGAACCCGCTCCACGTCCTGACAACACTCTCTCTCCCGCGCACGAGCTCGACAACAATCCGCGCTACCTCGTCCTCAGGCAGTTCCAGTCGCGCTTCCTGCCTGACGCTCGCGACATCGAAGTCTACCTGCCGGAAGCCTACATCAACGAGCCCGCGCGCCATTTTCCGGTCTTCTATCTCCACGACGGCCAGAACCTCTTCGACGGCCGCACCTCCTACATCCCCGACCACACCTGGCAGGCCCACACCACCGCCGACCGGCTCACCCGCGAGGGCCTCATCGAACCCGTCATCCTCGTCGGCATCAACAACACCGGCCTTCGCCGCATGGCCGAGTACACACCCACCCGCGACCCCGCCCTTCGCGGCGGCGACGGCGATCTCTACGGCCGGCTCCTCGTCGAAGAGCTGAAGCCCTGCATCGATCGCGAGTTCCGCACCCTCCCCGACGCCGCCAACACGGCGCTCGGCGGCTCCTCCCTCGGCGGCCTTATCTCGCTCTACCTCGGCTTCACCTATCCCGGCGTCTTCTCCAAGATCGCCGCCCTCTCTCCCAGCATCTGGTGGAACGACCGCGCCATCCTTCGCACGTCGCCTGCCGGCCACACCCGGCCCAGCCTCCGCATCTGGCTCGACATGGGCACCGCCGAAGGCCTGCGCCACCTGCGCGACACCGACCTGCTGCATCGCCGCCTCATCCAGAATGGCTGGCGCGATGGCCTCGACATCGACTACCTGCGCGTCCCTGGCGGCCAGCACAACGAGGACGCCTGGGCCGCCCGTTTCGACCAGGTCCTGCGCTTCCTCTTCCCCGCACAATCTGCCTGACCGCGCAGTTGCGTATTCGCAGAAAATTCGCGATACTTAGGTGTTCGGACTCATTGCGCCCGCACGCCGTGTCGACAGCATCCGCGGCCAGGCAGCACGGCTCCTGAACCCAAATTTAAAAAGATTCTCGGAGAGGACCTTTCCAGTGTTGATGATTCGTCTGGCGCGCGTTGGCGCCCGCAAGCAGCCGCACTACCGCGTCGTTGTTATCGAAAAGGACCGCGCCCGCAACGGCCGTTCGGTCGAGGTGGTGGGCACTTACAATCCGCGCACCAATCCCGCCAGCGTCGAGCTCAAGCGCGATCGCATCGACTACTGGACCTCCAAGGGCGCGCAGCTCTCGGAGACCGTCGGCAAGCTGCTCGCAAAGCACAAGCCGGCCGTCGAGGCTACTGCCGCCTAAAGTAACTCACTGCATGAGTCACTGGTAAGTGAAAATGTTACCGAAGTACAACCCAAAGACTTCGGACGACACCGTTGCCTTAACGTAGACTTCCTCAAACGCCGCAACTCCTCTGAAGGTGTGGCGCTATTAAGTGGGCCCCTGTCTTAAAATCGATTTCCCGCTGCCTGGTCGCAGTTCGTCGTAATCGCTTTGCCCTCCAGAGACCTCTTCCACAGAAGAAGATGCTTTGGCGATGAAAACGCCTGTGCGAGCTTTTGAGGTGTAGTAGTGACAGAAACATTTGACCCTTCCGATCCGGTTTCCGAGATCCGCACTCTCGTGATTGAGATCGCCCAGGCCCTGGTCGATGACCCCGCAGCCGTCAACGTCGAGGTCATCCTCGACCAGGACACCGCTGTCCTTCGGCTCGAGGTTGCCCCCGCTGACGTAGGCAAGGTTATCGGCAAGCAGGGCCGCACGGCGCGCTCGCTTCGCACGATCCTTGGCGCGGCCAGCATGAAGCACAGACGCCGCTTCGCGCTGGACATCGTCGAGGCCGACGATCGTCCCGCCGGCGAAGACGAAGAGTAGCTCCGGCTCGCGTCAAAAGCGCGAATCCCCGGTCGTTACGCTCGTATTTGCATGCTTCGCGAAGGTTCCCATTGACTGAGAACGTACCCTCGCCCGCATCGACGGCTGACTCCACCTCGTGGATTCCCGCCGCTCGTCTGCTGCGCCCGCAAGGGCGCCGCGGCGAGCTGCTCGCCGAACTCCTCAGCGATCTTCCCGGGCTCTTCGCTCCCGGCCGCCGCGTCTTGCTCGCGGCCAGCGGCACCGCGCCCGCAGCCGAGACCACGATCGAATCCCAGTGGTCGCCGACCGGCCGCAACGCCGGTCGCATCGTCCTCAAACTCTCCGGCGTCGACTCTATCTCCGCCGCCGAACTTCTTGCTGGCCGTGAGCTCCTCGTCCCCGCCTCTGACCTTCCTCCTCTTGAGCCCGACACCTGGTTCGTTCGCGACCTCCTCGGTTGCCAGCTCTTCGACGGCGAGACCCTCATTGGCGAGATCACCGGCGTCGAATACCCCATGGCCGCCGACGGCCGCACACGACTTTCGGATGCTGCACCCCTGTTAGAAGTAACAGGTGGAACCGGTGCCCGAAGTAATTCTGAAAGGTCGCCTGCCGACACCCTCAGCGAGGTTCAGCCAGTACTGATTCCCTTCATCAAATCATGGCTCGACACCGTCGACCTGAGCCGGAAGCGCCTGGTCATGCATCTTCCCTCTGGCCTTGTCATACCGGAGTCTGCTGAAGACGAATCCGTCTGAACCGCGAACTCGCTCTTATAAAAAGCATCTTATCGCATCCGTATAGTTTCGTTCGCTTCGCAGTCGAGCCTTCCCAGCCCTCACCGGCTTCCAACTCCTCCCCTGCAATAGACTCAAATCGCGGACCACAGCTCGCAACTCACGCATGCGCTTCGACCTCGTCACCCTCTTCCCCGGCTTTTTCGAGAGCACGCTCCGCTACGGCATCCTCGAGCGCGCGCTCCGTTCCAGCCTCGCCTCCGTCCACACCCACGATCTCCGCAACTGGACGCACGACCGCCACCGCACGGTGGACGACCGCCCCTTCGGCGGCGGCGAGGGCATGGTCCTCAAGCCGCAGCCCATCTTCGAGTGCGTCGAATCCCTCGGCGTCACGCCCAAATCCTCCCGCGACACCACCCGCGAGTCCGTCATCCTTCTCTCCGCACAGGGCAAGCGCTTCACGCAATCCACCGCGCGCCGCCTCGCTACGCTCGAACGCGTCGTTCTCGTCTGCGGCCGCTACGAAGGCATCGACGAACGCGTCTCGCAGCTCCTCTCGGACGACGAGCTCTCCATCGGCGACTTCGTCCTCTCCGGCGGCGAGCTTGGCGCGGCCGTCGTCATTGACGCCACGGTCCGCCTCCTGCCCGGCGTGCTCGGCCATGAAGACTCCTCTCTCTACGAGAGCTTCGGCCTCGGCGACGACGCAGACGCGCCCGACAACACTCTCGACGGCGTTCCCCGCTCCACCCACGGTGCTGGAGGTCTTCTGGACTACCCGCACTACACGCGACCCGCCGAGTTCCGCGGCGTCTCCGTCCCCGAGATCCTCTCCGGCGGCGACCACTCTGCCATCCGCCGCTGGCGCCGCCAGGCCGCACTCGCCAAGACCCTCGCCAACCGCCCCGACTTGCTCGACGAAGCCAGACTCTCCGACGACGACCGCGAGTTTCTCGCGGGCCTCGCCGATGGAGTCGCCTGAAGACATAACGGCCGTTCTGCGATAACCTCGTGCCGGAGTACTCAGGAGGAATCCATGAACCGTTGGAAGACGCTCGCTCTCGCTGCTCTCACTATCGCGCTCTTCAGTTGCTCGACCGTGTCACCCGCCCAGGTATCCATCGGCGTAAACCTCGGGCCCGCGCCAATATGTCCCTACGGCTACTACGACTACCCACCCTACTACTGCGCTCCCTACGGCTACTACGGGCCTGACTGGTTCAACGGCGGGGTCTTCATCGGTGCCGGTCCATGGTTCCACGGACCGCACGGCTTCTATGGCCACGTCGACAACCGCTACGACCCGCACTACGGCTACCACGGCCCGATGCCGTCACGTGGCGCAGTCCCGTTCAACCACTTCCAACCCAATGAGGCCCGCGACGGCCAGGGCCACGTCGGAAACGCAACCCATTCACCTGCCCCTGAGCACTCCCCCGGCTTCTCCGGCGGAGGACATCCCGGTGGCGCTCCTGGCGGGGGTGGCCATCCCAGCGGTGGCGGACACCACTGATCTCCGTTCATCTCGCCACCTCGAGGCCCGCGCATCTGCGGGCCTCCTCCTTCTTCGCGACCCATGGACACGAATGACACGCGAATGACAAGAGGGTTGATCCGCAGGCGTACAATTTTTTCATGAAGGGCCTCGCAGCAGCTGCGCTTGCAGTCGCAATCGCGCTCCCAGCCTGCGCCCAGCATAGCGGCGGAGGACACGCGAGTTTCGGCGGCCGCGGCGCACCCGCGCCTGCCTTCCACGGCGGCTTCGCTCCCTCTCACAGCAGCTTCGCTCCATCCGGACCTTTCCACTACACCGGCAGCGCCATCGCGCACGCGCCTGTGTCGTATCCATCGTCGATGCGTCTCCCCGCGCCCGGTGTTCGCTACCCTACCTCCGCGGCGCCCATCAACCGGCCGAACTTCTACCACCACGGCCACGGCGGCACGGTGACCACGACGCACAACTTCTATATCCGCACCTATCCGGTCTACCCTTACGCTTACGCATATCCCTCGTATGTATACGGCTATCTCCCGTCGGACCTCGTAGACGACTCCTTCAACAACGACGACAACTCGCAGCAACCCTCGCCCGAGCCCCAGCCCGACTACGGCTCCGCTTACCCTCAGCCGATGCCTCAGCCTGACGGCAGCTACGCGCAACCCATGCCGCAGCCCGAGTATGGCTATGCCTACCCGCAGCCGATGCCTGCGTACCCTGCCTACCCACCGCAGCCGATGCCAGCTGCGCCCCAGATGCAGTACGTTCCCGGCTCTGCCACCACCGTCATCCTCATCTACAAGGACGGCCGCCCGCCGGAGCAGATCCAGAACTACCTAGCCACGCGCTCCACGCTCACTATTCTCGATGGCGGCCGCCGCCGCGAGGTCCCGCTCTCCGACCTCAACCTTCCCGCTACCATCAGCGCGAACCGCCAGACCGGCGTCGACTTCCAGCTCCCCACCGCAACGCCCTAGCATTCACGGCTTAGCTCCGCTGCGCGCATTCTGCTGCACTGAAACGTGTGCACTCGCTCAGCAGAATCCCCGCTAAATCCGTGGTACACTGAGTCCTGCGACTTCAAGCAAGGAAAGCATCATGGCAATCCATCCGATAATGCAGAAGCTGGCCGATAAGCTCCAGCGCACAGACCTCCCTGACTTCAAGCCCGGCGACCAGGTTCGCGTCCAGGTCAAGATCAAGGAAGGCGACAAAGAGCGTCTGCAGGCGTTCGAGGGCATGGTTATCGCCTGCCGCAAGGGACCTCAGGGCACCTTCACCGTTCGCAAGATGAGCTTCGGCCAGGGCGTCGAGCGCATCTTCCCCTACAACTCCAAGGTCGTCGACAAGGTCGAGAAGATCCGCTCCTACCAGGTGCGCCGCTCCAAACTCTTCTACCTCCGCGGTCTGCGTGGCAAGGCTGCTCGCCTCCGCGAAGTCGAGCGCAACGCATAAGCGCTTTCGCTCCAACTTCCGAAACACGAAGGGCCGTCCGAAAAGGACGGCCCTTCTCTTTGCCGTTTCGTTCCCGTTCAGTTCGTGGGTTGCGGCGACGCGGTCTTCCCCGCATCCGCCCCGCTCTTCGAATCCGAAGTGCTCGCCACCGTCTTTGACGGAGGCGCCTGCACCGCTGCCTTGATCGGCACACACGGCTGTACCGGCGCCGTCTGTCCCGGCAGCACCTGCGGGGCGGGCTTGCGCATCTGTCCCGACGGGCACGGGCTCAGCAGCTGCGTCGGCAGCAGATCCGGCGGCGGAGGCGGAGCATCCTCAGCCTCAGCCAGCTTGGTGTTCTGCCTCGACCCCGGCCACTGGTACGGCGCCTTGCGAACAGTCCCATAACCCATCACCGGAAACTTCGACGGCAGCGTGAACGAACGGTCCATCATCACAAACGCCGATTCCGGCTTCTTCCCCAGCAGGTTCTTGTCCGACGCCAGTTGCAGCGTATGCTCGCCGATCGTCACCGTCAGCGTGCCCAGGTTGAACGCCTTCTTCTGCTCCACCGCGCCCGGGAACGGCTCACTCGACACAATCGCCACGCCAATCCCCGGCGCATAGAGGTAGATGTACTTCAGGTCGGCGATGTCATAGTTCAGCGCCGCCTTGCCCGTCATGCCATCGACAGTCATCGTGCCGCGCGAAACGGAGATCGGAATCTTCTTCGGCTCCTTCTCCTTCTGCACCTTGATCTTCTTGCCGTGCTCGTCGTAGCCCATATCGTTCTTCGTCTGGAAGACGGGCTTGCCGCTCTCGTCAAACAGCGGATGCCCCTTCTTGTCGCGCTGCTGCTTCACCGGCGGATTCCACATCGGCTTTCCATCCGGGTCCAGCCGCTGCATTCCCTGCTCGTCGAGCATCGGCGTCTGGGGCAGCTCCACAATCGTGTTCGGCCCCGTGTAGACGTCCTTCTTGCCCTTGCCCTTTTCCTTCTTCTCCGTCGCCGCCGCAACTGTCTTCGGAGCTGGCGGCACATCCGCCGGAACAGCCGCCGTTGTTGCCGTTGCCGCCGTCGCTGCAACGGCATTCACCGGCGGGACAGCCTGTTGAACCTGCGCCGTCTCTGCAACGGTCGCCGTCTGCGCGTTCGCCTGCCATCCCGCCAGAACAATCGCGCCTGTCAACACAAGGAGCCTACGCACTGCCATCGTGCCCTCCAAAAATCATGAGCATTTGGTGAAATACAGCTCGCCGATGTCAGCCTACGGCACACGCGGAGCCAATGATTTGGCGCATTTGGGGCAGTTACTCCTACACACAGGTGGAATGACCTGTGGAAAGCTCGTCCCCATCCGCCACCCGCCGCACCCACTCCGCGCACAGTTCAACTGGCAGTTTTTTAGATTTTCCGCGAAGCGCGTCTGCTGCATGCAATGCCTTCCGCTAAACTTGAAACCGCCGCCAGATGTCGACGCTCTTCCGCATTCCCGAAGTTCAAGGCGTCACCAAAGCCACCGCCAAGCAGCAGATGCTCAAGCAGCTCGTCTGCACCAACGCGCCCGAGCAGGCCCTTCGCTACCACGGCTTCCGCACCATCGCCGGCGTCGACGAGGTCGGCCGCGGCGCGCTCTTCGGCCCCGTCGTCGCCGCCGCCGTCATCCTTCCTGAAAAGGTCGGCGTCCTCTCGCGCATGGGCCTCACCGACTCCAAGCAGCTCGACCGCAAGTCCCGCGAGAAGCTCGACCGCAAGGTCCGCAAGATGGCCCTCGCCTTCGCCGTCGTTGCCGTCGACGCCGAGACCATCGACCGCATCAACATCTACCAGGCCTCGCGCCTCGCCATGCGCCTCGCCTGCGAGCAGCTCACCGTCACCCCCGACCACCTCATCATCGACGCCCTCCACATCGACTACCCCTGCCAGCAGACCAAGCTCTACTACGGCGACGCGCTCTGCCTCTCCATCGCCGCCGCCTCCGTCGTCGCCAAGGTCTACCGCGACGCGCTCTGCCGCGAGCTCGACAAGCAGTTCCCGCAGTACGGCCTCGCCAGCCACAAGGGCTACGCCACCCCCGAGCACCGCAAGGCCCTCAAGGAGCACGGCCCCTGCCCGCTCCACCGCCGCAGCTTCGCTCCCGTCCTCGCCGCCGACCCCGAAGCCGCCCTCGACGCCCAGCTCGACCTCGACGAAATGTTCGACGAACTCCCACCCGAAGAGCTCGCGCCCGACGAAGTTGCATCCGAGGGACTCGCCAGCGTTGCAGGAGCATGAATGGCAGATACGAAAACCTTGATTCAGCGAGCGTACTCAGCATTCAAGAAGCGGGCGTAGGCATCTCCTAAACTACAAAGAACGGAAAGGGGAACTGTTCGTGGATGAGTCGGGATCTAGCCTGCCATATGCTTTGTTTTGGTTCGGGATGCTTATGTTAGCGATAGGTGTGATTGGGACTTGCTCCGGACGAATTTGGGGACGCAACGGACAAAACGCTTACCGGCGCAAAAACCCGAAAGCGTTTTGGGTGGGAGTTTCATCGTACTATCTCGCGGGTCTTGGCCTGATTGGCTACTACCTATATAGGGCCGGCGTGTTCTCAAACTAAACTGATGTCCTCCGTATCTCGCATCTCGTAGCTATGCCCCATCGCCTCCTCTGCATCTCCGCCCACCCCGACGACGAATGCTTCGGCTTCGGCGGAGCCCTCGCGCTCTACGCCTCCCGCGGCGTCGAAGTCTCCGTCCTCTGCCTCACCGACGGTCAGGCCGCCACCAACCGCGGCGACGCCTCCTCCGACAAGCAACTCGGCCAGACCCGCCGCGCCGAGTTCGAAGCCTCCTGCAAGGTCCTCGGCGTCACCAACTACCAGGTCCTCGACTACCACGACGGCAAGCTCGCGCTTGAAACCCTCGAAGCCCTCGCCGGCGTCCTCGTCTCGCACATCCGCCGCCTTCGCCCGCACGTCGTCATCACCTTCGGCCTCGACGGCGGCGCCAACACCCACCCCGACCACACCGCCGCCGGCGCCGCAACCTCCGCCGCCTTTCACTGGTCCGGTTCGCCCAGGCGCTACCTCACCATCGGGCAATCTCTGGCAGCCGCAGCGCCTCTACTACCTCACCACCAGCGTCTTCCTTCCCGACCGCCCCGCCCCACTCCCCGCACCCTGGACCCACACGCTCGACATCAGCTCCGTCTTCGACAAAAAGAAGGAAGCCTTCGCGCAACACAAGTCCCAGGCGCCGCTCATGCAGATCGCAATTCCCTTCTTCGAGAAGCACGGCACCGAAGAACGCTACACCCTCGCCGCCGCCGTCGCCCCTCAGCCTGCCCGCCAGAGCACCGACCTCTTCGACGGCGTCGCCGAAACCGACGAGTGAAACCGCGCAGCTCGAAGCTCACAGCTCGAAGCTGAACGCACATCCCGCTTCGCGGCCGCATTCGGCCAGACGCGTAAACTTATCCGCACCATGCGACCGCGGCTCTTCGTAGCTGTGTTTTGCTCTGCGCCCCGTCCCCTCTCCTCGCGCAGAAGCAGTACGACAACCTCAGTCAAACGTCTCCTCTACCACCGAAGCCTCTACCCGCGACCGCCCATATCACCGGCACCGTCTTCTGCAATGACACGCAACTACGTCTCAATAGACTCGCAACTCCTCATACGAGTTCCGGCCTCTACCTCACGCGCAACATGATCTTGCCTCGCTCGTGAGGCGCGCCCGCAAGCATGTCATACGCCTTCCGAGCCTCTTCCAGCGGAAGGACCGACCCCACTCTCGCCAGAATCTTTCTGCCTTCAAACATCTCCGTCATCTTGCGCAGCCGAGCCGTCGTCACCTCGGCATAAAAAAACACCGGTTTCACGTCCTGTCGGTTCATCGGGATTTGATCAGACACCGCCGAAACCAGCTTGCCATTCTCCTTCAACGCTCCCAGGCACTGCTGCACGGTCTCGCCGCCTACAAGATCAAGAATCGCGTCGACGCGCGGAAGCCCGCGGCCAAAGTCCGGCGCGTCTGAATCCACAATCACGTTCGCACCGAGCTCACGCAGCACCTGCTCGTCTCGCTTCCGCGCGACAGCAACGACGTTGATACCGGATCCAACCGCCATCTGCACGGCATACGCTCCTACGTTCCCCGCCGCGCCCGTGATCAGAACAGTCTGGCCTGGCTTGGAATCCCCGTACTCAAAGAGCATCTGTGCCGCGGTCACCGCAATCACCGGCGCGGATCCCGCTTCCAGATCGCTAAGCCTGCGTGGCCTGGGCGCAATCATGCCCGCCTGGCAAACCGCATACTCCGCCTGCGCCCCCACAAACTGCGGATTCGTCACGCCGTAAACCAGATCGCCAACGCGAAAATCTTTGACGCCGTCACCGACCCGCTCGACAACACCCGACAGATCCGATCCCAACGTCAACGGCGCCGTCCCACTGACCTCGCTCTTCCCCTCGCGAATGATTGCGTCCCACGGCGCAACGCCTGCCGCCGCAACGCGCACCAACACCTCATTCGGCCCCGGCGAAGGCACAGGCACATCCTGTATCTCGAGAACCTCCGCACCACCAAACCGTGGGACACGTACTGCTCTCATCGCGCACCTCCAGGAAACTCAACACATCTCTCGGCCTCTGTCTATCAACCAACGCCCGCTTGCGGATCGCCCTCGATCGCTTGAGTGACCTCGCTCATCGGATCGCCTGATCCTGCGGCCACGCCGCCCTCTCCGGCTTCGCCTTCACTCTCTTGCGGATCGACAGCCCCACTCTCCACAGCAGCAGCACGGTCAGCACTGCCGTCACCTTCCACGGTGTTCGCACACCCGCCTTCACCTGCCACCAGTAGTGAATCACCGCGAGCCCTGCCGCGACGTAGATCAGCCGGTGGAGTCCCTGCCACCACCATCCACCCATCGTGCGTATCGCCGCCTTCGTACTCGTCAGCGCCAGCGTCAGCAGAAGCAGCCACGCCGCCAGCCCCACCTGGATGAACCTCCGCTTCTCCATGTCATCCAGCATGCTCGGCAGCACAGCGTTTAACTGCACAAACGGCTCTTCGAAGTGCCACCGCCGCACACCGTCAATCGCCGCCTGCATGTCATAACCGGAGAAGAGAAACACATAGGTCATCAGGTGCAGCGTTGCATAAAAGAACGCGTAGAGTCCCAGCATCCTGCGAAACCGGATCATCCACGCCAGCGAGGGACTCAGCCGCCGCAACGGTGTCACCGCCAGCGTCACCAGCAGCAGCCACAGCGCCCAGTCGCCAGTGAAGTGCGTGATGTAGTTCACCGGGTCGGCGTAGGCCGCCAGCCTGTGCGTGCGATATAGATCCCATAGATAGGCGAACGGCAGCAGGCACCCGACGTGCGCCACTGCCTTCAGATACGAGATCGTTCCATTCGACATAGGCAAGCAGCAGAACCTACCGGGCCCCAGGTACTCCAGATATCAGGTACTCCAGATATCCCGCGCGTCACGGGCTGCACTCCTCAAGCATCTGCAGCGCTACTGCTGCCTCTAGTAGTTCTTTCGCAGATCCATCCCAGCGTACAGGGATGCGACCTCGTTATAACCGTTGAACATCAGCGTCGGCACCGTCTTGGGAAAGATGCTGTTCGAGTTCAGCAGCCGCTCATGCGCCTGCGACCACCGCGGATGGTCCACCTGCGGATTCACATTCGAATAGAAACCATACTCGTCCGGTGCCAGGTCGTTCCACGTCGTTCGCGGCTGCTTGTCCACAAACCGGATCGTCACAATCGACTTCGCCGACTTGAACCCATACTTCCACGGCACAATCACGCGGATCGGCGAACCCTGCTGGTTCGCCAGCACCTCGCCATACGCCCCGAACGTCAGCAGCGTCAGCGGATGCATCGCCTCATCCATCCGCAGCCCCTCCGAGTACGGCCAATCGATCCCCGAAGGCAGGCTCATCCCCTGCCCCTTGGTCGTCGTCAAAAACTGCACATACTTCGCGCTCGGCAGCGGCTCCACAAACTTGATCAACTCACTCAGCGAGTACCCGTCCCACGGAATCACCATCGCCCACGCCTCGACGCAGCGAAACCTGTACACTCGCTGCTCTATCGGCCGGTAGTTGATAATGTCGTCGATGTTGAGCGTCTGCGGCTTCTTCACCAGCCCTTCGATCTTCACCGTCCACGGCCGGATCTTCATCTTTCCCGCATAGCGCGCCGGATCGCCCTTCTCTTCTCCGAACTCATAAAAGTTGTTGTAGTTCTGAGCCTTCGCCTGCGGCGTCACATCGCGGTCCGTCACGTTGTAGTTCGAAGGCACCGTCTTCAACTTGTCGAGCCCCCACGCTGTCTCCGGCAACCCCACCGCCGCCGCCGCCGCGCCCACCGCACCCAGGCCCGCCAACAGCCTTCGCCGGCTCATCTGAAACGCCCGGTACGTCTCCTTCGGCGTAATCTCCGACGAGGGAATCTCAGCCCTCTTGCGAATCAACATACCGTGCCACGCTCCAACTCTTCCCTTTACGATACGCTCGCCGCGCGCCCTCCGGATTGTCGTCCACGCAACACAAACACCACCGTCCCCACCAGCACCACCACCCCCGCCAGCATCAACTCCCTCGCCGACCCTCTCCTCACAAACACGATGTACCCAAACCCCGCCAGCGCCACAATCGGCGGCAGCGGATACAGCCACATTCGAAACGGCCGCTCCATCTCAGGCCGCCTCTTGCGCAGCAACATCACGCCCACATGCTGCAGCGAAAACTGTAGCAAGATCCGCACCACCACCAGCGCCGCAATTACCTCGCCCAGCGAGAAGAAGCAGCACACGCACGCCACACCCGCCAGCACCAGCAACGACACATACGGAAACCCCTTGTGCAGCCTCCCAAACACCGCCGGAAAGTTCCCATCCCTCGCCGCCGCATACGGTATGCGCGAGTACCCCAGCAGCAGCGAGAACACGCTCCCGAACGCCGTCACCATCACCAGCACCGCCGCAATCTTCCCCAGCATCGCCGCCGCACTCACACCCACCGTCGGCGCATACGCCATCTGCATAAACGTCGCGAGCATCGCCTGCCTCGCGCCCACACTCTGCGCGCGCATCAGCTCCGGAGCCCCCATCACCGCCAGCACGCTCGCATTCAACGCCAGGTACAGCACTGCCACAATTGCAATCGACAGCAGCACCGCCCGCGGAATCGTCCTCCCCGGATCCTTCGCCTCGCCTCCCAGAAACGTCACGTTGTAGTAGCCCCAGTAGTCATACGTCGCGATCAGCATCGCGCTCGCCAGCCCCGCAAAAAATCCCGCATCCAGATGAAACGCCCCACTCGGCACCGCCACCACGCGCGACCACTCCCCGTGCCACACACCCGTCACCACCGTCCACGCGATCGTCGCCAGCACCACCACCAGCAGCCCCTGCGCCACGCGCTTCACTCCACTCAGCCGCCGATACTGCAGCGCCACCGCCACCACCACACTCGCCACCGCCACCCACACCGCATGCCCACGCAGCCCCGGAGCCACCGCGCCCGCATACGCCGCCACCCCAATGCACCCACTCGCCACACTCAGCGGCGCCGACAACAGCAGCTGAAACGCAAACAGAAAACTCAGCCACCTCCCCACGCGCCCCGGATACATCTGCTCCAGATACGCATACGTTCCGCCCGCCTCAGGCATCGCCGCGCCCAGCTCCGCCCACACCATGCCATCGCACATCGCGAGCGCCGCACCCAGCACCCACCCCACCATCGCCTGCGCCCCGCCCATCGCTCCAATCAGCAGCGGCAGCGTAATGAACGGCCCCACGCCAATCATGTCCAGCAGGTTCAGCGTCACCGCTCCCCGCAGCGTCAGCGTCCGCTCCAGCCTCTGTTCCCCACCATTCATCTCAGACAAGTCTATGCACGCCCATCAGTTTCTCGTCGACAATTCCCACCCACCCGCATACTCTTCCTCTCACCGGCCCACATTCATCTCAGCGAGACGCCAACCATGGCTGCACCCACCACCACTCTGCCTCCGGCACCGCCTGCACCCGCACGCCGCTTCTCCTCCAAGCACAAACTCTGGCTCTTCATGGGCCTCGCCACACTCTTCGTCTTCATCACCACCGAACTCTTCCTCGCCTTCGACTACCCGCTCTACCACCCCTACCGCCTCCAGCTCATCCACGACCGCGCCCTCCTCATCCCGCACGCCATCGCCGGCACCCTCGCCTTCATCGCTGGCCCCATCCAGTTCTCCTCTCGCCTCCGCGCCCGCCACCTGAAATTTCACCGCATCCTGGGCCGCGTCTACGTCTTCTCCGTCTTCACCGCCGCCACCCTCGCCTTCATCCTCGAGCTCCACAGCCGCGGCGACTTCCCCGGCGTCATCGTCCAGATCTCTCTCTGGATCCTCTGCACTCTCGTCGCCTTCATCACCGCGCGCAATCGCCACATCGCCGTCCACCGCCAGTGGATGATCCGCTCCTACGCCATCACCTTCACCTTCATCGCCAATCGCGTCCTCAACCTCTGGCCCCGCTTCTTCAACCTCACCGCCAGCCAGTTCGCCTGGTGGGATGCCTACGTCTGCATCCTCATGCTCGTCGGCTGCGACCTCGCCTTCAACTCCCGCGAACTCACCCACCGCCGCGCCTGAACGTATTGCCAACTCCAGGGATGCCCCGCATCCCCTCAACTCTGTGCGAATCTAAACCTCATGCACCGACTCGCGCCCGTCGCCCTTGCGACCCTCCTCGCCGCAACCGCCCCCGCGCACGTTCGCGCACACTCGCAAACTCACTTCACTGACCCCGCCAACCTCGCCGGCGAGCGCGTCCGCCCCCGCGACGGCCGCGAGCTGCCCATCGACGGCGGCATAGGAAGCAACGGCCAGCCCGACAACGCCCTCGGCCTCGCGCAGATGCTCCGCAAGCTAAACACCCGCGCCTCGCTCATGCTCATCGTCGCCCACCCCGACGACGAAGACGGCGGCATGCTCACCTACTACTCCCGCGGCCTCGGCGCCCGCGTCGCCGTCCTCACCCTCACCCGCGGCGAAGGCGGCCAGAACGCCATGACCGGCGACTTCGAAGACGCCCTCGGCCTCCTCCGCACCCAGGAGCTCCTCTCCGCCGACCGCTACATGGGCGTCGACCAGTTCTTCGGCACCGAGGTCGACTTCGGCTTCTCCAAAACCAAGTCCGAAGCCTTCGCCAAGTGGGGCCACGACCGCGTCCTCTACGACGCCGTCCGCGCCGTGCGCATCTACCGCCCGCTCGTCATCGCCGCCGTCTTCTCCGGCGCCGTCACCGACGGCCACGGCCAGCACCAGGTCTCCGGCCAGATCGCGCAGGAAGTCTTCAAAGCCGCCGGCGACCCCACCATCTTTCCCGAGCTCACCCGCGAAGGCATCCTCCCCTGGCAGCCCCTCAAGGTCTACGCCCGCGTCCCCTTCTCCCGCGTCACCGCGCAGGGCCTCTACGACTACGCCACCGGCCAGACCGTCCCCGCCGAGTTCACCAACTACGTCACCGGCCAGACCTTCACCACCGCGCCTACGCCAGACGTCACCATCAACGAAGGCCAGACCGACCCGCTCCTCACCTGGTCTGCCGGCAACCTCTCCGACCTCCGCGCCAAACCCTCCAATCCCAACGAGCAGATCTCCTACGTCCAATTCGCGCGCATCGGCCTCGGCCTCCAGCGCTCCCAGATCGGAGGCGGCGAGCGCGTCCCACCCGCCGGCCGCGTCGACGTCAGCTACCACCTCTACGGCTCCCGAGTCTGCGCCCCCGGTCTCCCCAATCCCACCCCCAAGCTCTGCTCATCCGCCAACAACACAAGCTCGCACCATCCAAACTCCGTCATCCTGAGCCAAGGCTCGCTCACGCGAGCCGCAAATTCAAATGCCGTCATTCTGAGCGACCGGAGCGAAGCGAAGGGAGTCGAAGAACCCCGAGGATCTGAGTCAAGCCACAACCGCTCACCCCTTCTCCACCTCGTCTCCCAACCCCTGCCATCCAACGACGCAGCACCATCCAAAGCGCCAACGGCGCGCTCCATAACAGCCCAGGGCAACGCCCTGGGTAACACAGATGATGAAGAACCAAGCGCTGAAGGCGCGCCCTATAACCCCACCCCCGCCAACCAACCCAACTTCTTCGACGGCATCGACACCTCATTGGACCGGAATTGAATCGCTCGACAAGGGTGACCACTACTCCGCCGACATCATGTTCAGCCTCGAGCGTCACATCCAGTACGCCACCACGCACTTCGATCCCGCACACCCTGAAGCCATTGCGCCCCAGCTCGCAGACGCACTCGACGACGTGAGAAAGCAGATCCAACTCATTGGTGCTCCGCCCAACCCCACCCCGGCACGCGCCAATCTCCTTCACGAGCTCAGCATCAAACGCGCCCAGCTCAACGAAGCTCTCGCACTCTCTCTCGGGCTATCGCTCGACGCCGCTGCCAAAGACGAGAACCTCGCACTCGGTTCCAGTTCCGATGTTGCTCTTTCAATCGTCGAAACTTCGATACAACCGGTTAGCGTGGTCAGCCATGGTATCCAAGGCCCTGATAACGGACCGGGCAAGCACCGTGACACCGACAACGAACAGCTCTCGCCCAATCATCCGTTTCAGCGGACCGGAACGATAGACGCATCTCGAATGCGCGACGCAACACGCCCCTACTTCTTCCGCACGAACATTGAACAGCCCTTCTATGAGCTCCGCGAGCCCAACCTCCGCAACGCTCCACAAACGCCACCGCCATATGTCGCGGACGTCACGCTCAACTATCGAGGCACCGATATCGATCTCCTCCGGACTGTTCACAGCGGACCGCAATCGGTCAGCATCGTGCCGCAGGTCTCCATCACGCTGGATTCGCATGCCGCCGTCGTCCCCCAGACGGAACGTCACTTCAGCACCGAAGTTCACGTCAAGAATGTGAACCACCACCCCATCGACGGCACACTCCGGATCTCTCGGCCTGTCGGATGGGACATCACCCCTCGGGAGGTTGAACTGTCCAAACTGCCGCCTCAGGAGTCACGAACCATAGCGGTCCAGCTCCAGCCAGCCCTATCGTGGTCTGGACCCGGGGGTGCTCTTTCGGCGATCGTGTCAGCGGGCGACCCCAAACGCGCCTACACCGAAGGCTTCCGCCCCGTCGGCTACGGCACCCTCCCGCGCACCAACTACTACACACCCGCGACCCTCCGCGTCGTCCCCGTCGACCTCAAGCTCCCGCCCGAAAACAAACGCCGCATCGCCTACCTCCCCGGCACCGGCGACGACGTCCCCGCCGCCCTCGCCTCCATCGGCCTCACGCCGACCATCCTCAAGGTCTCCGACCTCACCGCAGACAAACTGAAGGCCTTCGACACCGTCATCCTCGGCGTCCGCACCTACAACGCCCACCCCGACCTCCACGGCGCGCCCACCCAGGCCCTCTTCGACTTCGCCCGCAACGGCGGCAACGTCGTCGTCCAGTACCAGACCCCCGAGTTCTCCGCCGCCGACGCCCCCTATCCCCTCACCACCCACAACGAGCGCGTCGTCGACGAGACCGCCCCGGTCCAACTCCTCGACCCCAGCTCCCCACTCCTCACCACCCCCAACAAAATCACCTCCGCCGACTTCAACAACTGGATCGAAGAGCGCGGCCACGGCTTCCTCGACACCTGGGACCCGCACTACACCGCCCTCACCGAAACCCATGACCCCGGAGCCCCGGCCGAGCACATCCAGCCGCAGGCGCCCCAGCGCGGCGGTCTCATCACCGTCCAGCTCGGCAAAGGCCGCTGGACCTACTGCGCCTTCGCCCTCTACCGCCAGCTCCCCGAAGCCGTCCCCGGAGCCTTCCGCCTCTTCGTCAACCTTCTGAATCCCTAATCTATTGAATTAAAGCAACTTACAGACCGCTTCCGCAACCACCTGCAAGGATTACCCCTTTCCCCTCAAGACTTTGCCAACAATCACCCCTCAGCGCACATAAGGTCCACCCTTAACTCCCATCCGCTCTAGATTTTGCGCAAAAACAGGGGGAGGGGAGGGGGTACCCCCTCCCCAAAAAGAATGGCCTCCCGGAAGGAGGCCATTCGCTGTTCTTGCGTTTTTGAAGTTTAGTGACCGCTCGGACGATGCGTCGTCGTTGTGTGATGGACAGGAGGCTTCGCCGCCTTTGGCGTCACAATGCTTGCGTCGCTCATCGTGATCATCAGAGGCGACTGCGTGTAGGAAGCATAGGTTCCGTCCAGCGTGACCTTGTCGCCCACATTCGGCACCTTCGTCAAAGGCGTCTTCATGTTGAACGTGAAGTCCGCAACTGGCTTGGGCTGCGCCTGCTTCGCGTCATCCGAAACCGCAACCTGCAGCTGATCCGGCGTCGCGGCAACCACAATCGCATCCGGAATCTCGACTGCCTTGCCCTTGATCGTATTGAAGACCTTGTCGGCGTCCTCCGGCTTGCCGTACTGCAGCACGAACTCCTTGTCGCTCAGCGCCAGCGTCGCGAGGTCGGGCGTCGTGGAGATCAGGTTGGAGACGATGTCCTCAGGCTTCGGCGCCGGCTTGATCGTCGCCAGGAACCCGGCTGGAGGATCAAGGTTCGTCTTCACCGCCGCCTGCATCGCATCGTAGCCGTCCTTGCTGCCGTGGTACTTCGTGTAGCAGTAGGTCGCCAGCTGTCCGATCTGCGTCTTGTACGGCTCCGGAGCGAAGGCCGCCGCGCGCGTCGCATACCACGCGCAGTTCAGGTAGTCCGGCGGCGTCGACGTGTAGTACGCCTGCGCCAGCGTATAGACATCCTGCAGCACCGGGCTCGGCTTCTCCGTGTCCGGCTCATGCGCATCGATCTCGGTCTTCAGCGCCGTGATCGCACCCGCATTGTCCTTCTTGGCCAGATCGTCCGCCGCAATGGCGCTCTCAAAGAAGGGCGAGGCGGTGTTCTTCTGGGCGTTGAAGTCGGCGTCGGACATGTCCTTCGGCTTGGTAGCGTTCAGGCCGGTCTGCGCATAGGTCGCCACTTTATCCAGCGCCGCCTGCTTGGCCGCCGGGTCGGTCAGCTTGTCGGCATCCGCTTTGCGATAGTAGACCTCCAGCGTCAGCGCGCGTAGGTTCTGCGGATCGACAGCGAGCAGACGGTCTGCCGCCTCCAGCGTCTTGGCCTCGTCACCGGTCTGGTTATAGGCGTAAAGCAACTGGTTGAGCACATCGGTCTTGACCACCGAGTTCGGGTAGGCCTTCAGATAATCCTCGCAGGCAGCAACCTTGGCAGCCGGGGCGGTTGCCGTGGCACACGCGTTGTACTTCGCGTACTCTTCCTGCGACATCTGGATGTTGCTCTGGGCGGCCTGCCCAAAGGCGACGGGTTGAACGACGAAAGGGATCAGAGCGGTCGCTGAGAGCAGCGAAGCCAGTACGACCTTCTTCATAAAGAGAGCTCCTCGAAAAATCAATAGTTTCTGCCTGGGAACGCACCGCCAGCCTGGCGCTTCGACCGCGCCCCAGGTTTCTCGCGACCTACGCTCGATGATGCGGATTATAGAAACGGTGTTGCTCCCCGCGCAACCAACGCTCGTGTTTGCCTCATGTGACAACTCGACAGATACCCACGAATAACGAGCCCTGATTGAAATCTAACTTCTAAATCGCCATTTTGGAGAGCAAAAGTGGAGCTGCGGGACGCAATTAGCGAAAATTAGGGCTGCTTGAGGCCTACATCGCAAGATGTAGACATAGGGACGCCTTATCCACAAGATGTCGGCCACCTATGTTGCTTTGGGTGATTCCTCCACATACGATTCTCCTAGCAGTCGCCCCCGCGCGGGCGTCCCCTTAAACTGTACGAGGTACCCTCCCTTGCTCAAGCTCAAAAAAGTACAGATTCTCGGCTTCAAGTCCTTCTGCGATCGCACCGAAGTGCAGCTCGCCGGTGAAGGCATTGCAGTCATCGTCGGGCCCAACGGCTGCGGCAAGTCCAATATCTCTGACGCGATCACGTGGGTGCTCGGAGAGCAGTCGGCCAAGAGCCTGCGCGGCATCAAGATGGAGGACGTCATCTTCGCCGGCACACGCGACCGCAAGCCGACCGGCATGGCAGAGGTGTCGCTCACGCTCGTCGATCCTGAAGTCTACGACGGCCAGACGCTCGCGGAGGGCGAGCCCGAGGTCGTGATCGATGGCGAGGCTGTTTCGGGCAAGACTGCGGCAGACGGCGACTGGAATGAAACTGCTCTGCGCGCCCAGGCCGCAGAAGATACCGAAGAGGCTGTGATCGATGCACAGCCCGGCCAGACGTACGAGACCGAGCTGAAGGCCAAAAAGACCGATGCGCAGGTCGAAGCGGAGGCTGGAAGCAATGTCGTCCTCAAGGTGCGCCGCCGCAAGTTCGGACGCGCTCCGGTGCGTGCGGGTGAGATCACGATTACGCGCCGTCTCTTCCGCTCCGGCGAGAGCGAGTATCTGCTGAACGGGAAGATCTGCCGCCTGCGCGACATTCAGGACATCTTCATGGGCACCGGCCTCGGCGGCGAGACCTACGCCATCATCGGGCAGGAGCGCATCGGCCAGTTGCTTGAGCTCGAAGCCGCTCGACCGTCGCTCGATCATCGAAGAGGCTGCGGGCATTACGCGCTTCAAGACAAAGAAGCGTCTTGCGGAATTGCGGCTTGAGTCGGCGAAGCAGAATCTCGCGCGCGTGAACGACATCTTTGAAGAGGTCACGCGGCAGATGGGCTCGCTGAAGCGGCAGGCTTCGAAGGCGGAGCGCTACGGCGCTCTGCGCGACGAGCTGCGCGGCAAGCTGCGGGTCGTCATCGCAAGCCGGTTGACGCAGATGGATGCGGAGCAGACGGCAACCGCCGCTGAGATTCATCGTCTCGCTGGGTTAATCGACTCACAGGCTGCCGAGCTCGAGACGATGGATGCGGAGCACTCTGCAGGCGTGTCCCGCGGCTATGAGCTCGACGGACAGATTCGCGAGGCTGGCTCGCGTGCGAACTCAAGTGCAGTGGAACTGGAGCGCATTACGGCGCGGCAGGGATCGAACACCGATCGCATCGCCGATCTCGAACAGCGCATGACAACCGCGAACGACGACCTCGCGGGCGCGCGTGGACAGCTCGAGACGCTGTCGTTTGAACGAGAGCAGCATCGCAGCTTCCTGGAGAACGCGACGGCCGAGTCCAACGCGTCGCGCGAAGAGGCGCAGGCGAAGCAGTCGCAGGCGCAGGAGGCGACGCGCAATGTCCTTGCGGCCGAAGCCACGGCCGAGAATCAGCGCCGCGCCGCGATGCAGTCCATGCAGCGTGCAGCGCAGGCGAACAACGAGATCGCTCAGGCTGAAGCTGCACTGCAAGGACTGGAGCGCGAGAACGAGCGACTTGGCGGCGGAGTCCGAGACCGCGCGTGGTGAGCTCGAATCACTGGGAGCGCAGCGCGGCCAGGTTGCGATGAACTTCGAGAGCGTGACCGAGCGGCTGAAGCGGCTGGAGGCCGAGATCCTTGAAGTGCGCCAGACGCTCGAGCAGAAGCGGCAGGCTGAGGTGCAGTCGCGGCGTCGCGGTGATGAACTCCGCGCCGAGATGGCCACGCTGATGGGACGACGCAGCTCGCTGGAGTCGCTCATCCGCGAGCACAGCTACTCGACCGACACGGTGCGCAATCTCTTCCGCGCGAATGCGCAGCGCCAGCAGGCCGGCGGTATTGCGCCGGTAGGAACGCTCGCGGACTTCCTCGAGGTCGAGGGACAGTATGAGAGCGTCGTCGATGAGTTCCTGCGCGACGAGCTGAACTACATCGTGGTGAAGAGCTGGGACGCGGCGGACGAGGGCATGCGCATGCTGCACTCCGACGTTGCGGGGCGCGCGACCTTCCTGGTGCATCCGAACGACGCGCAGGCTGCCTTCCCCTTCGCCGAGGGCATGCAGAGCGCCACGCACACCACCAGGGGCATCGTTCCGCTCAAGGACTGCATTCGCGTGCTGGACGGCTTCGGCAAATCGCTTGAGGTGATCCTGCCCAAGCTGCGTGAAGGCTTCGTCGCGCCGGATTCCGAAACGGCACGCTCTCTTGCTCTTTCGAATCCGCAGTCGTTCTTCCTCTCGCCTTCGGGTGAGACCTTCCACAACGTCACGGTCACCGGCGGACGTCCGCGCGAGCAGGGACCGCTGGCGTTGAAGCGTGATCTCGCCGAGGTGCAGTCGAAGTTGTCGGGGATCGAGGCGGAGCTCTCCCAGAGTGAGCTGGCAACCGCTGCGCTGACCCGCGAGATTGCGGAGCTCAACGCGATGATGGAGTTGAAAAACCACCAGCGCCGAGAGGCTGAGCATGAGAGTGCGAACTCCGGTGCGGCGCTGCGGCAGATGGAGTCCGAGACCGCTCGCATCGAACGCAGGCTGCAGGAGTGGCAGCTTGCGATGGGCCGCAACGGCGACCAACGACAGGCGCGGCAGGACCTGATCGGCCGCAAGCGCGATGAAGCTCTCGCGCTCGAATCTGAGCGCGAGAAGATAGACCGGCAGGTTTCGGAGTTGACCGAACGTATCGCCGGCATGCGCGCGAGCCGCGAGGAGCTGCAGGCGGCGGCTTCGGCGGCAAATGCTGCACTTGCGGGGCTCGAGGAGCGGCGCCGCAATGCGAACGCGAACTTCGACCAGACAAACCGTCTGTACGAGTCGCAGTCGCAGCGCATCGGGCAGCTCGAGCAGCAGATTGCGACGGCGGCAGGCGAGAAACAACGGCGCGAGGAGGAAAACACCGCGCTCGCCACACAGCAGACCGAACTGGCCGAGATGCGCGCACAAGCGATTGCCGAGGGCGAGACGCTATCGACTGAGGCGTCGACCTTGCGTGCCGCGATGACGGAACTCGACGCAAGGCTGCGCACGCTGCGTCATGAGACGGAGGCGCTGCGCGAGCAGCGGGCGTCCCTTTCCGCAAGAGCAGCGAAGCTTAGCTCCGATCTCGAACACCTTGAGGCCACGTGTGTGGCGGACCTCTCCACAGAGGCGGCAACGCTACGCGCGGATGAGACGATAGCGCACCTCGACGGCGAGGCGCTGGCAGCGGAGGATGAGGCGGCTCGCGGGCTGAAGCAGAGGCTCGAGGCGATGGGCCCGGTGAACATGATGGCGCTTGAGGAGTACAACGAGACGGCCGAGCGGCATGGGTTCCTGGAGTCGCAGCGCAAGGATTTGGTCGAGTCGATCGAGAACACGCAGGCGTCCATCAAGGAGATTGATGAGGTCTCGCGCGTCAAGTTCGACGAGGCGTTCAAGGTCATCAACGAGAACTTTGCGGCGACGTTCACCAAGCTCTTTGGCGGGGGCCAGGCATTCATGCGGCTTACGGACCCCGAGGCGCAGAACAGCGATCAGAGCGGCATCGACATTATCGCGTCGCCGCCGGGCAAGAAGCTGCAGAATGTACTGCTGCTCTCGGGCGGCGAGAAGGCGTTGACGGCGCTCTCGCTGCTGGTCGGCATCTTCCAGTTCCAGCCGGCGCCGTTCTGCGTGCTGGACGAGGTGGATGCGCCGCTGGACGAGACGAACGTCGCTCGCTTCGCGCGGCTGATCGCGGATATGGCGGAGGATACGCAGTTCGTCATCATCACGCACTCCAAGCGCACGATGGAGCAGGCGGACGTGATGTACGGCGTGACGATGCAGGAGCCGGGCGTGTCGAAGATCGTGTCGGTGTCGCTGGGCGGACGCAGCGTGGGCAAGGAAGCCCGGGGCAAAGAGCGCACGGCGGCCTAGCCATGAAGCGGTACAGGTTCGAGGCGGCCATCCAGCGCAGCACAGGCTGGGGTGCCTTCGTCCTGTTTCCGCACGATGTGCAAGCGGAGTTTCATATCAAAGGACGCGTTCCCGTGCAGGCGCTTTTCGGCGGACTTCCCTACAGCGGATCGCTGATGCCCTCCGCCGCCGGCTATCACCGGCTGTCCGTTCCGAGAGATATCTGCACGCGGCTTGGCAAGGCCCCCGGCGACCTGATCCGGGTGGAGCTGTGGAAGGACGACGCACCGCGAACCGTCGAGATGCCCGAGGAGTTTGTTCGTCTTCTCCGCAAGGAGCGCCTGCTGGCAAAGTTTGAGGCTCTGAGCATCTCGCGGCGTAAAGAGTACCGCAACTGGATTCTCTCCGCGAAGCGCGACGAGACTCGCTCGCGGCGCCTGCTCAAGGCAATCGCGATTCTGAGAGAGGAAGGAGAGTCGCGGAAGGCTGCATCGCGCCCGCGCATCCTCGTATGAATCCGCTGGACTGGCTGCTGGCAGTGTTGCTCATCTACTCGACGATTCGTGCGGCGATGCGCGGGCTGGTGCGGGAGCTGTTCGCGCTCGGTGGGCTTCTGGTGGGCTGTCTGCTGGCGTGCTGGTACTACCGGACGGTGGCGGAGCTTCTGCGCGGGTTGGTGAACTCGGAGCCGCTGGCGGACTTCTGCGCGTTCCTGATGATCATCGCCGGTGTGATGGTGGCGGCGGCGTTGCTGGCGGCGGTGATTCGTCGCGGTGCGTCGGCGATTGGGCTGAGCGCGCTGGACCGGTTGGGCGGAGCGGCGTTCGGTGTGGCCCGCGGGTTGGTCCTGGGGGCGGCGTTGCTGTTGGCAGTAACGGCCTTTCTGCCGACGGCGCCCTGGGTGCAGGGCTCAAAATTTTCTCCCTATTTGCTTCGCGCGTCTCATGCTGTATCCTTCGTCATGCCGCGACAGCTGAAGCGCCAACTGGTGGAAGGTCTGGACCGGCTCAAGCACACAACACCGAACTGGATCAACTACGGCTCGTCGTTGCACACTGGCAGTTAAGTCAAAAAAAAGGAACCCGAGCGAGTGAAGCGCGAACTCGACAACCTCGTCCTCCAGATGCACGCCGCAGGCATCAGCTATGCTGACGCGGTTCGTGAGTTCAAGAAGCGGTTCTTGCTGGAAGTCCTCATTCGCCATCGTGGCAATCAATGTAAGGCAGCCGAGGAGCTCGGCATGCACCGCAACACGCTGAGCCGCACGCTCGCGGAGCTTGATCTGGACTCCGCGCAGATCCGCAAGGGCATCCGCCGTCCGCCGCGCTCGGTCCGGCCAGTTGCACGCCCTGGGCTGCAGGTTGTAGGCGGCCGCTAACGCCGTCCGGCGAGCTGATCCGTCTAATCGAAAGGAACATGCGCACACCTTCACGCCGAAGCCGCGGCCCTGCCCTGCTGCCTTTGTGCGGCACGCTGGCGCTGATGCTGGCCGGCGCGGGAGTTGCAGGGGGGCAGTCGGAGGCGAATACGCCGGCCAGCGTTCCGGCGGGCGCAGAACAGCCTGCTACTCCGCAGCCCCAGACAGCGAATATTCCCCCTGAGCCGAACATTCCCGCAAAACAAGCCCGTGAGGCCGAGGATGCCTACCTGCAGGGCGCGAAGGAGGTCGAGCGCAGGGACCTGGAGGCAGCGGAGAAGAGTTTTGTCCGGGCGACTCAACTCAACCCGAACAATCGCGACTATGCGCTGGCGCTGATCGTAACGCGCGAGCATCGTCTGACCGAGTTGGTGCAGCAGGCTGCGAAACAGCGAGAGCTGGGCAATAACCAGCGTGCCGAGGAGCTGCTTGTGGAGGCGCGCAAACTCGATCCGGACAACGCCGTCATCGCGCAACACTTCGGAAGTTCGGCGATTCCGGCGGGCTCAGAGCTTCTGCCTGACAACTCTATCGCCAACTCGCTGGGCGGCCCGGTAAAGCTTGAGCCGAAGCCGGGCAAGCAGGATGTGCACCTGCGCGGCAATGCCAGCGCGATCCTCCGACAGCTGTATTCGCAGTTCGGCATTGCAGCGTCGATGGATTCCTCGGTAAGGAGCCTCTTCCCGATCCGGCTCGACCTGGAGGGTGTGACCTTTGAGCAGGCGGCGCGTATCGCGTCGGAGATGACCAAGACCTTTGCCATTCCCGTGCAGGCCCACACCGCGCTTATCGCCGAGGACACGGCGGACAATCGCAAGCGCCTGAAGCCGCAGGAGGAAGAGACGCTCTACATGCCGGGGCTGCAGGAGGGCCAGATGACGGAGATGGCCAACCTGGCTCGTGCCGTCTTCGACCTGACCTCCGTGACGGCGAGCCCGACGACGGACACGATCGTGCTGCGCGGCGATCCCGACAACCTGAAGATCCTGAACGCAACCTACGACAGCCTGCTGAGCGGCAACTCCGATGTGATGCTCGACATCAAGCTCTATGAGGTTGACCGCACGCACACGCGCAACATCGGTTTCCAGCTTCCGTCGTCGTTCGGCATCTTCTCGATCGTGCAGGAAGCCCAGCAGCTTGTAACGTCAAATCAGTCGCTCATCAGCCAGGCTATCGCCGCTGGAGTGATCAAGCTCTCGGGGAATCCTCTGACAGATCTGCTGGCCGAGGTCGCATTCCTGATTGGCACCGGTGCAGCCAGCGCGGCGCAGTTCGGCAACATCATCGGCGTGGTCGGCAATGGACTCACGCTTTCCGGCGTATACATCGGGTCACCGTTGACGATCAACCTGCTCCTGAACTCGAGCGACGTCCGCATGCTCGATGCCCTGCAGATTCGCGCCGGCACAAATCAGGACGCGACCTTCCGCGCCGGGACGCGATATCCGATCCAGACCTCTATTTACACCTACGGTGTTCAGGGCTCAGTGGCCTCATCCATCGCAGGGCTGAATATCAACGGCAGCAGCGTAGGTTCGCTGTTGCAGCAGTTCCTTGGCAATAACGCGCAGGTGAGTGTTCCGCAGATCCAATATGAGGACCTTGGCCTGACGGTGAAGGCGACGCCGGTGATTCTGCGCGCGGGGACGGTGCAATTGAAGCTGGACCTGAAGCTTGAGTCTCTCGGCTCAGGCTCCGTCAATAACATCCCGGTGTTGAACAACCGTCAACTCACGTCGATTGCGACAGTCCCTGTGGGCCAGACAGCACTGCTCGCCAGTGAAGTCTCGAGCTCAGAGATGCGCAACGTGCAGGGTCTTCCAGGGCTCAGCGAACTGCCCGGATTTCAAAGCACGACCAACACGAACAAGACGGTCAGCACCGGCGAGCTGCTGATCACCATTACGCCGCACATCGTCCGCGAGGGCGGCCTTCGCATCGCCAGCGGGCCGCTTCTGTTGCCCTACAATCCGAGTCCGAGCACATCGACCTTTGTGCCGGAGCCGCCACCTCCTCCGCCGCAACCAGCGCCGCAAAACCCACTGCCGCAACCGCAGAATGTACCCACGCCGCGCAATCTATTGCCGCCCGGAGGCGTTACACCGAACACGACTCCGCAATAGTCACCATATTGCCGTTCGGCTAGAATCTGGCTATACTCAGTACTGGCAGAGCGGGAGTAGCTCAGTGGTAGAGTGCTTCCTTGCCAAGGAAGATGTCGCCGGTTCGACCCCGGTCTCCCGCTCCAAAAACACCCCTCTGCTGCGGTACACTCCTCAAGTCAATTTGTGAGTCCTGCATCGCGAGCTGAGCGTGTGTGGGCTGCAAGGCGCGGTACCCAAGTGGTAAGGGAGAGGTCTGCAAAACCTTTATGCGCCGGTTCGATCCCGGCCCGCGCCTCCAATTCCTTCAACAATATAGAGCGGCAACAACCGGGATTCTCACATTAGACTGTGGGGACTTTTGTGGGGACCTGGTGCACGGACTGCGGACGCACCTGGTGAGCCCGCGAGAGACCGATACAAAATTGCGCGGGAGCGTGACCTATGATCCAGTCGGCGTGCAATTGAACCGCTGAAGCAAGCGGGGGTTTTCTGTCCCGCCGGTAGTGCCCGATCCGGCGCGCGGCGGGTACTCGGTTTATAGCGCGATGAAATCTTGGGGAGTGGCGAGACCATCGACGCAGCTCTGGCGGACGGGCAAGGCGCGGGTATATTCCCTGCGTTTCATCGAATGCCATCTTTCCGGCGTGACGGTCTGACGGTCGTGTGGTCTAAGGGCGTTGTGGCTACGTGTGTCTCTGGGAGCATGGCGGAGCGGATCGCCAATGCCCTCAATCAGTACGCTCCGAATGACAGGGGGCTATGACAGTGCGCTTTGACGATTCCACTGCGGAACCTGGGCAGGTGTCCTGCAGCATTTGGCTGCATCTATCTCGGGCCGGACGATTCGAACGTGCTGCCTATTCCCGTTCACTGGATGACTGTCTGTTCTCTTTCGAATTCGCTGATCTGTTGAGCCGCATTGAAAGATTCGAGCTTGTCCATTGCAAGAGCCTGATGCTCCTGGGTGGGGTGTGCGTAGCGGAGCACCATTTGAATTCTGGAGTGGCCCAGCATCGCGGCGAGCGTGACGAGGTCAATCCCAGACATCGCTGCTCTGGTAGCCCATGTGTGCCGCAGGTCGTACAAACGCACTGCAGCGATTCCGCTCGCCTTCACTGCCCGGTCATGTGCATTGTTGATCTTCGGGATTGGCCGGGATGGGTCCGATTCGCAAGCGAAGATGTACGGGGTTTCGAGCCCGGTCATGCGCCGTTTCAGAATTTCCGTTGCGGCAGAGGTGAGTTTCATGAGCCTTCGCGCGGCGGGAGTCTTTCCACGGGGGATATAAAGAGTGCCCGTCACCAACTTCACATTTTCGGGTTGTAGGCTGTAGACCTCCTCTGGACGCATCCCCGTTTCGAGGATCAAGGTTGCTATATCCCGAAGCGTAGCGGTCGCATTGTCTAGGTAAGCCTTCTGCTCTTTGTACGAAAGAACTCGATTTTGTTGGTTGTTCTCCGCAAGAAACTTCACCTTCGTCACTGGATTCTTTGCGATTACATCTGCCTTTATAGCGAAGTTGAATAGCGCCTTGAGGCATGCCAATTCACGGTTCACAGTTGCGGGGCGAAGTCTCGATTTCGTCTGGACGCGGTTGCGTTTACTTCTAACCGTCTTGAACTCACCGGCGCGTAGCGTCTTGAATCGCTCAACATCATCCGACGTGATCCTATCGAGCGCCGTATCTGAAAAGTGCCTCAGCAGCGCTACACTGCTCGTCTTGTAGCGCTTGTGAGTATTCGGGTGAGCACGATGCTCCTCCTCGGACCACAGGAGGAAGTCTTTCATCGCAATCTTGAAGCCGGGAACCGGCTTTCGCTCGATGATCCCAACGTCACCCATCGCAAGAGCCGTCTTGAACTTCGCTTCGATCTGCCGAGCTTCTCGAAGACTCTTCACCTTCGCGGATCGACGGTGACGGTGACCTCCGTGCACAAACTCGAACCAGTAGATTCCGCCTCTCTTAAATACGCTCATTTCTTTGTCCCTCTCTTGCCTCTTGCAGATTTCGGTGGCTGCGCCTTTGCTTGTGCCGCCAACGCTCTGCGCTGCGGACGGATGCTTTGTGAGCGCAGCCTCAGAGCAATACAGGCGCGCATGTTTGGAAGTGACCTCATAGATTTTCCGGCAGTCTTTGAGAGCGCATAGCGCATGGTCGAGCCCGTTGATACGGTCGAGATAAATCGTCGCCAGGATGGCTTCCAGAGTAGTGGCCACGTTGATCCGCGCAACCAGTTTGTCTTCGCCCAGGGACTGGGGCGAGCCCCGCTGAAGGTGTAATCAGGATTCGCTGTGGAAAGCCCACGAGCCAATGCTGGCCTTCCTCGACAGGCGTGACAACAGCTGAGTTGCATGCTTTGCTGGCACATCCAATTGCAATGTTTGAATGCTGCTGTTCTCCGGTGGCTCCTTCCACTTTAAAACCCTCCGTGAGAACAGACGAATCAATTGCTGCCACTGCTGAAATTCTGCCCAAGTTATAGCAAACCAAACCGCCACGGTCCATCCCCCTCTGGTTCAGGAAAAAGCCGGTCACAGCTTAGAAACTCTATCGCTTCGCTTGGAGTCTCAACGCCTAGGAAAGTCTCCCTAATGCGATAAGGTTCGACAGTCGGGTTCTTGAAATGCTGGCGAACCCCCTCATTCTGAGTCAGAAAGAATTTCGATCGCCTTGCATTTCAAAGAAACGGTCAACCCGATTCGGAGGTCAGTAGAAGACCCCGACCGGCATTCGGCGGCAGCACCCGCTTCGCTGGGGACCGCTCCCAACGACAATCGCGCGATCCGGCTTTGTCCTCTTGCTTTTACGTTGTGCCATGATTTGTTCCGTTTTCATTGGTCACGATCTCGGCTATTGTCAGACATTGTGGATACCTGTCGCAAGGGTTTTCAACGCGGAGGGAAAAGGAAATGCTGGTCGAAGAATTGGTCAACACCAAGGAAGCCGCAGAACTGCTCAGAGTGTTCCACTGGACCGTCTCAGCTTGGCTCTCTCAGGGGAAACTTCGCCGGGTGAAAGCCGGAGGTCGCACCCTCATCGCAAAGTCCGACCTGGAGGCCTTTCTTCGCCGGGATGGAAAGAATGAAGTCCGATCGCTCAAGAGTCGCTGACCGTACCGGAAATTAAACCCGGCGGTTGAAGCCGCCGGGCGATTCACAACGGTTTATAACGAGTGGCCGAAAACCATAGGCCTGCTTGCTAAATCGCCGATCGCGAGAACCCGCAGCGTTCAGGGTGCGATGACTGCCCGGTGCGCGGTGACGGCTCTCATTAGCAAGCAAAAAGTAAAAAGGCACACGCTGGAACGTATGCCGGATACGGAATCTTCGAATGTCTGAAGCAAGAATAGCATCTGCTTCAAGGTTCCGCCGAGAGCAACTCCCACTTCCGGTCTCCTACTATGGACACCAGGGAATCAAGCTGATCGGCCGCTCTGGGCAATGGCGTTCCGCTCTCTGCCCCTTCCATCCTGATAAACATCCTTCCCTGCGAGTCAACCTGCGCTCCGGCGGCTTCCGCTGCATGGTGTGCGGAGCCAAGGGTGGCGATGTTCTGGCCTTCCATCGCCTGCGCACGGGGATGTCGTTTGTTGACGCAGCAAAGGCGCTGGACGCATGCTGTTGCGGTGATGGAAACCCTTCTGGATGCGGCGCAGCGGCTTACGGCAGGCAAAGGAACGCTGGAGAATATCTATCAGTACCTGGATATCGAGGGAAGCCTCATCTTCTGCAACCTGCGAATCATCCA
>CAVSOV010000016.1:0-101039 GCA_963729675.1 uncultured Acidobacteriaceae bacterium | reverse complement strand
AAACTGACAGTATCCCTCCCACCTTCCCTTCACTAGCCTCAACGGTGCATACACGTGGCTTTCCGCCGCAAGTCTCACAAACTTCAAGGAGAACAACATGGCAGACAACACCTGGGAACATCCCGCCGCAATGGCGATCCCCAAAGAGGGCTACTTCAAACTCGAACAGGGACGCTACGGCCCCATCTTCCCGCAGACGCCCGCCTGTTACGGCTTCTCCGTCGTCGGCAAGGTCAAACCCGGCCGCGAGCAGGCAATCCGCGACTACGGCAACAAGATCGAAGAAGCCGTCAAAGGCGCTCCGGATGTCCTCGCGCCGCTGAAGCTTCACTATCTTCGCTGGGTTCTCTTCGATGTCGGCTCTGGCCTTCACTTCATGTATCAGGGCATCTTCGACACCGACTTCGACAAATATCTCGAAGACGCCATCGCTCTCTTCATCGAAACAGGAATCACCACTGTCTTCACCAATCTTGAAGGCTTCCCTGAAGACTGGAAGACGAACACACCCGCGGTCGTCAAATTCTTCCGGGAACATCAATGCCCAAGCTTCCTCGAGTACGGCGAGTACCCGTTCGTCAGCGCCGACGAGATCAAGAAAGCCCTGAAGGTGAAGGCCGCGCTCTCCGGCATGCTCGACCAGATGCAATAGCCATTACAAAGCTGACAGGGCTCGAGATGGACACCCTCGAAACGAACGACATCCAGCACTTCCTTCTGGCACGCACGCCGGCGCTCGCCGCTCGCTACGAGTTCCTCACCTTTCGCGACCCAGCCGCTGGCCGCACCTGGTTGTCCGGTCTCGTCGACAAAGTTGGAACCGCAAGCTCC
The DNA here is from genome assembly GCA_963729675.1 of uncultured Acidobacteriaceae bacterium. Taxonomy (GTDB): domain Bacteria; phylum Acidobacteriota; class Terriglobia; order Terriglobales; family Acidobacteriaceae; genus Granulicella. The sequence continues at coordinate 100,208 of CAVSOV010000016.1, read as the reverse complement.
GTCGGCGCACTTTCCCCGGACGCCCGCTGGGTCACTCTCGCCTTTACCTGGAACGGCCTTCGCGCGCTCGGCCTCGACGATGACTCTCTCTCCACCTTCCCCGACGAGTTCAAGCAAGGGTTGGCAGCGCGCGCCGAAATCCTCGGCATCACCGGCGCCAATCACCCCGATCACTGGCTGGGCGATCTCGCCAGTCCCGATCTGCACGCCATCGCCATTCTCTTTGCGCGCGATGTTCCGGAACGCGAGCGTTGCAGGACGGAGCACGCTCGCTACCTCGATCAGATCGATGGAGTCGACGTCCTCTCCTCCCTGGATCTCGAAGCAATTCCACCCTTCACCCACGCGCACGAACACTTCGGTTATCGCGATCGCCTCTCTCATCCACTCATCGAAGGAGTCGATCCCGGCGCGACATGCGGCTGGGAAAAGCCCACCAAAACTGGTGAGTTCTTCATAGGCTACGTCGATGAGAGTGGTTACATACCAATCGCGCCGCAGCCCGACATCCTCTCGCGCAACGGAAGCTACATCGCCTATCTGCGCATGGAAGAACACGTCGGCGTGTTTCGCGAATTCCTTCGCCGGAACGGCAACACTCCTGAAGAGCAGGAACTCGTCGCCGCGAAGCTCATGGGGCGCTGGCGCAGCGGAGCTCCGCTCACCCTCTGTCCTCACCAGGATGATCCCGCGCTCGCCGCCGACCCGCAGCGCACCAACGAGTTCGACTACGGAAAGATGGACCCCTACGGATATGGCTGCCCCGTGGGTTCGCACATCCGCCGCATGAATCCACGCGACACCGCCGAGTCCATGGAACGTCACAAGATGATTCGTCGCGGCGGAACCTATGGTCCCGCGCTGCCTGAAGGCGTTCCTGACGATGGTATCGAGCGCGGCATCGCAGCGTTTGTCGGCTGCGCCAGCCTCATCCGCCAATTCGAGTTCGCCATGGCCGTATGGACCAACGATCCGAACTTCAAGAACCTCGGCAACGAGCGCGATCCGTTCGTCGGCACACAGGACGGAACCTTCGACTACACAATTCCGAAACGCCCGATCAAAAAGAAGATCAAAGGTCTGCCCGCCTTCACCACCATTCGAGGCGGAGCTTACTTCTTTCTTCCCGGCATCCGCGCTCTGCGCTACCTCGCGTCAGATCCGCAGAATCGCAATTCTCTTCAGAACGAGGGAGAACTCCAATGGCACAACTAAAGACCCGCGCACGCACGTATAACCAGGTTCAGGTCCCGCGCCCCTACACGCCGGGCAAACGGCGCTTCAGCGTCTACTGGACCTGGAGTTATCCCTGGGAATCGAACCGCGATCTCACCGAGATGGACAATCGCTTCTCCACGATGACCGAGGTTCGCCGCGTCGCCTGGCCGAACTACGAAGGAATCGAATTCTCACAACAGATGTTCCTTCAGGGAATCGCCGGCACGCTCGAGCTCTTTCATCTCAGCCTGCTCAACTTCCAGAACCTCGTCGGCGAGGCCACCGGTCATCCCGTCGCCGTCTATCAGCGCATCGATCAGGCAGGCCAGAAGCTCCTCATCGACGAACGCATCCTCGACGACACCGACACGCTCATGGTCTTCGGTCTCGACCACATGGTCACCGAACAGGAGGCTCAGCCCGAAGAGATCGAAGCGCTTCGCAACTTCCTCAAGCGTGAAGGAACCTGCGTCATCATCGGCCCTCACCATGACGTTGGGATGTCAGAGGACCTGAAGGTGCGTGCCTTGGAGTACGCGCACCACGGCGATCCTCTCGTCCCGCGCCAGCAACGCTTCGGCAAATACACACGTTCACTCATGAAGGGTCTCAACGTCCCCGTCGAAAACCGCTGGGGTCTCCGGCCCGCAACCATCAAGGGCACCAGAGATCTTCAGCCGCTCATCAAGACCGACGGTCTCGACACTCGCGGCTGGCTCGAAGGCGTCCCGACCTTCAACTACCATCCCCATCTTCCCCACTACGCACTCACCACCAACGACGGCGACAGCATCCGTCTCCTCGCCCAGCAGCCCGTCGACACCTCGTATCCACACCCGTTTATCGAAGCCGGCAACACCGCCTTCAACATGTTCCTCTGGATGCCGCCAACCAGCGATCGCCCCGGAGACATCCTGCTCGCCGACTCCACCATCTTCACGTCGCTATTCGGTGGCGGCGAAAGCCTCGAGCGCTTCTGGAAGAACATCGCCACGAAATAGGCCCGCGGAGAATGCATGCCTACTCTCCGCTCGACCGGCCCCGCCAACAAAGTCTGCACGAGAGCTCTTGCAATCCTCTTGCTCCTGTCGCCGTTCCTCGCGCAGGCTCAAAGCAGAGGCGTCTATCCGCTCGGCATGACCTCCACAAACTCCGGCATCACTCCCGCATCCGGCTTCACCTACTCCAACCAGCTGCTCTTCTACTACCGCAACGAATCCAAAGACGAGAACGGCGACGCGAAGCCTGTCACCGGAAGCAACGCCGTACTGATGGACATGAACTCCATCATCTGGGTCAGCAAACGCAAGATCCTCGGCGGCGCCAACTACTCGGCACTTGCAACACTCCCCTTCGCCAAAAACGATCTCACCTCGAACGTCAACGGCAACATCAGTGGCGGCGGCGGCTTCGCCGACTCCTACTACGTTCCCTTCATTCTCGGCTGGAACAAGGAACGCATCTCTGTCCGTCTGCTCTACGGCTTCCTCGCTCCCACCGGGCGCTACGCCTCGAATGGCAGCAACAACGTCGGCTCCGGCTACTGGACCAACGCCATCTCCTCCGGCCAGACCTTCTCGCTCACCAGCACCAAGACCTGGGCGCTCTCCACCTTCGAGATGTACGAGTTCCACACCACGCAGGAGGGCACGCAAACTCACCCCGGCCAGACCTTCGATCTCGACTACTCACTCGTCCGAAACCTGACGTTCTCCAACTCTCCCATACGTCTCCAGCTCGGCGTCACCGGCTACGAAGCCCGACAGACGACCGCCCACTCCGGCCCCGCCATCACACCCACCCTCGCCGCCGACCGCTACGCCATCAACTCCATCGGCGTCGCCTCCCAGGTCACCTTTCCCAAACAGAGACTGAACCTCGGCATGAAGTTCTTCGAAGAATTCGCCGACCGCTCGACCTTCCAGGGCTACTCCCTCCAGTTCACCGGCGTCTTCAACTTCTAACCCTCCTTGCCCCGTGGACGCCACATCTTGGGCCGTGCGCCGCGCCCGATCATTGAATGGGAGCCTGATGCGGCGTAGCATGAGACCGGAGATGCTTCGGATGAAATACAAGAAAATCACAGTCGAACTGATCGTCGCCGCCGACGAGGCGGAAGAAATTGCTGCGGCGTTGAACTCATCGCTCGATCAACTCGACGAGAAGCACGCTCTCTTCGCCGGTGAAATCGAGACGACCGATTTCAAGCATCGCGGAACACAGAAGAGATCGGCACTCGAACACACCCTCGCAGCGGGTGAAACCGCCGCAAGTGCTCTCAGGACCGCTCGAGACAGTGTCACAGTTGCCCTTCGCGCAGTCATCTGAAGAATGTTCGTCGAGACGTTTGGACGGACCCTCTTGACACGTCACGTTAGAATAGAAGTAGGGAGACCTCGGGAACTGGCTGTTATATCTGGTTCGATTTGAGTCTCTAAGCTGTTTTGAATCAGGATTTTGCGCGCAACTGCTTTCGATTGAAGACTTTGCACTTTAGGTCCACCCCTAAGTCTATTTCCCTCTAGACTTTGCGCAAAAACACACGGGGAGGGGTACACTACCCCCGACAATGCCGAAAGAGAAATCCTCTCCACCTCCCGGCGCGCGCGTCAGCCTCAAGATGCTCGCCGAGTACCTCGACCTCTCTCCGGCGACCGTCTCCTTCGTCCTCAATAACGCCCCCAACCGCTCCATCCCCGAAGCCTACCCGCGAGCGAGTCCGCGCCGCCGCCCGCAAGTTCGGCTACCGCCCCAACCTCATCGCCCGCTCCCTCCGCGGCACCAACTCCTGGACCGTCGGCATCCTGATCCCGGTCCTCGGCGAGGGCTACCACTCCCAGGTCCTCTCCGGTGCCGCCGACGTCCTCATGCGCGAGGGGTACTTCTTCTTCACCGCCCACCACCGCCACCGCGCCGACCTCATCGCCGAATACCCCCGCCTCCTCCACTCCCGCGGCGTCGACGGCATCCTCGCCATCGACACCCACCTCAACGAACCACCCCCCGCCCCCACCGTAGCCGTCGCCTCCCACGCCCCCCTCCCCGGGGTCACCAACATCGTCCTCGACAGCACCAGGGCTGCGGAGCTCTCGCTCGGTCATCTCTTCCGTCTGGGTCACCGAAAAATTGCATTCATGCGCGGGCAGGAGTTCAGCTCTGACTCGAACACGCGTTGGCGTGCCACATTGCAGGTTGCGCGCACGCTCGGCCTCCGCGTCTCACCCGATCTCACCATGCACCTTGAGAAGGACATGCAGTCGCCCGAGCTCGGCTATCCCGGCACGCAGCAACTGCTGATGCGCCGGCGCGACTTCACCGCTATCGTGTGCTTCAACGACATCTCGGCGATCGGCTGCATTCGTGCGCTGCACGACGGCGGTCTTCGTGTGCCCCATGACGTCTCCGTCATGGGGTTCGACGACATTCAATCCGCCAACTACTACGTTCCCAGCATCACTACCATTCGCCAGCCGCTGCAGGTGATGGGCGAACTTGCCGCAACAACGCTGCTGAAGAAGCTCGCGCGCGAGCGCCAGCCGGAGACTCTCCGCGTTGAACCCGAGCTCATCGTTCGCGAGTCGACTGGCCCGGTTCCGGCGTCGGCATCGGAACCCGCGCGTCCGCGCACGCGCAAGAGTTGAGCTCTCAGCGGCCACCGGACATTCCACGTGTGTTTGCCGTACTCTGTTCCTTACGTCGAATGCTTTCCCATCGCGATTCGAACCGCCAGGAGAACCATGTCCTCTTCCATCCTTGATCTCTTCCGTCTCGACGGCCGTATCGCTCTGGTCACTGGTGCGGCCAGCGGGCTCGGCGCCGCCATCGCCACAGCGCTTGCGCAGGCCGGCGCGCAGGTGGCGGTGCATGGGAACCGCCGCGCCGCCATCGACACAGCGAAGGCGATCGGCACCACCGCTGCAGCCTTCCAGGCAGATCTCGGAGACACCGGCGGCGCAGAGAAGCTGTTCGCGGAGGTAAAGCAGCGCTTCGGCCGCGTGGACATCCTCGTGAACAACGCCGGCACAATTCACCGCGACGCCGCCGAGGAGTTCAAGCTTGAGGACTGGCAGCGCGTGCTCCAGGTAAACCTCACCAGCGTCTTTCAGCTGTCGCAACTCGTGGGCCGCGATATGCTCGCACGCAACTCTGGCGGGAAGATCATCAACATCGCCTCCCTGCTGAGCTTCCAGGGCGGCGTCCGCGTTCCGGCATACGCAGCCTCGAAGGGCGGCGTCGCGCAGCTCACCAAGGCTCTCGCCAACGAGTGGGCGGTTCACAACATTCAGGTGAACGCCATCGCGCCCGGCTACTTTGCGACGACGAACACCGAGGCGTTGCAGGCCGATCCCGTCCGGAACCGCCAGATTCTCGAGAGAATCCCGGCCGGCCGCTGGGGCGAGCCGGAGGATCTGGCCGGAGCCGCCGTCTATCTGGCTTCTGCGGCCAGCAATTATGTCACCGGAACCGTTCTGACCGTCGACGGCGGCTGGATGAGCCGGTAACAGGCTCAATAACATAGCGCCCCATGACCCTTCAGGCGTTACACCATCGTGCCATTGGAGTCGGGCCCTGCACCGGCTCATACTTTTCTTTGCGGACAACTATCTCGCGAGGAGAGGCCGATGGCGTTCGAGAACCAGGGACTTCAGGATGTGGTTCTGCATCTGCCCGCCGCTCTGCGTGACCGAGCCGAGGAGATGGCCTCTCGCGAATCGCTCTCTCTCAATCTCTTTGTGCTGATGGCAGTGGCTGAAAAACTGCAGCGCCTCCAGCTTCAGCACCTTCTCGAGATCAGCGAGAAAGAAGAAATCCACAGCGTGATAAACCCCACCGGCGACTCGCTGGTTCATTAATCTCTCCTCCAGTTCCTCTAAATCCTCTTTCGCGAACTGCGATCCCGCCCTGCAACGCGGCTGCGTTTGCTCTTCCTGCGTAATAGGCCATCGATGCCGCGTGTAGGAGCAGGGCCTTTGATTTCAAGGGGTCATTGTCATAGGCCTCGCATGATCCAAGGGAATTCTGCGTGTGCGGCCGAAACGTGCTGCTGCTTAACTCGCGATTTTTGCAATAGCAAAGCGGGCGGAAAAATATTCAACAACACCCTGCAAACTTCTTCATAGTCACCACTTTGATGTAACCCAAGTACCTCGGGCAACAAAACAACCGTTGCGCGATACACGCGCTCCAACATTGGTGAGCATGCAGATGTAGTTTTGGGGTCCATCGGCACCGTCGCTGGTCACCGCCCTGGGGAGGGTTTGCAGCTCAGGTGGCAGCAAACTTCAGGCACTTCGCTGGAGGCGGAGTCGAGGAGGACTATGAAACATGCATTAAAGCTTTTGGCCCTTGGAACTGCGTTCGCAGTTTCTGCAACCATTGCGAAAGCAGACACCATCGCGTTAGGCAGTGAAGTCTCTGTGAACATTTCAAATTCGATGTTCAACGTGTCCAATCCAGCTGACGGAACCATGACGTTCGCTGCGAATGGCAGCGGACCGGGGTTGGGGAACTACACAATAGGGGGCGCGTCACAAACGTTCGCAACCTATTTCTCAAGCCCGAATCCCGTCACCTTTTTCCCGAACGCACCTGCGGCGGCGTTCCCACTCACCCTGCCGTTGGGTGCTGAGGGCGCCATGAATACGCCTCCGGGCGGAACACTCGAGGTTCTGACGACGACTCAGAATGGCGAAACTCTTGACTTCTTTTTAACCTCGGAGACGTGGTCGACCACTTCAGCGCCCGGGTTCACTGACCTGGACATGACCGGCTTCGGCTACTTCACTCTGAACGGCGCAACCAATTACGGCCAAGAACTCGCCTCATTTGAGTTCACAGCGCAGCAGCCCACCGGGGGCACCATGGATCCGGTGTCCTTCTCGGCTACTGGAATCGCTATCGGTGCTGCGCCTGAGCCGAGCAGCCTTGCTCTGCTGGGAACTGGCCTGCTGGGTGCGGCAGCGATCGCTCGCCGCCGCTTCAACGCACGCTTGTCCGCCTAGTTCCGCAAACCTCAACAATCGGGGGAGTCCGAAAGGACTCCCCCTTTTCTATCTCCGGCCATAGTGTCTGGCTGCTGGCTCGAATCTGCATTCGCGATAAAGGCGAAGCGGGCGGCAGAATGAATCTGCCGCCCGCTGAAAAAGCAATCGCCTATGTGCCCAGAGAGCTGAGCGCTTTGTTGGCGTCGTTGCTGGTCTGTGTTCCCGGCGCGAGGCTGACCGCCTTCTTCAGGTGATCGACCGCGTTCGCCTTGTTCCCCATTTTGCTGTAGACCATGCCGAGGTGGTACTGGATCGACGCGTCGTTCGGCGAAGTCTTTGCCGCATCCTCGAGCAGATCACGCGCCGACCCATAGATGCCCTTGTGATAGTAGGCCCACGCGAGCGTATCGGCTGTACTCGGCGAGTGCGGCATCGAGCGCCGCGCCGATTCCGCCAGCGACAGTGCCATATCCACATCCCCTCCGTTCTGCAGCATCAGGAATGCCAGGTTGTTCTGTGCGACGGCATTGTCTGGCTGAATAGCGAGCGCCTTCTTGTAGTAGTCCATCGCACCATTCGCATTGCCCCGCGAATCTTCGAGCGTAGCCAGGACCACATCGCCCTGTGGGCTGTTGGGATGCGCGTTCGACCACGCCTGCCATTTCGAGATCGCAGCGGCTGCGTTTCCTGAAGCAGTCGCTGCACGGGTGTAGGCCATCAGCGCGGAAGGATCGGACGGGCTCAACTGGGTGGCCTTTTCGGCTGAACTCGCCGCTCCGCTGACGTCCTTCTGGGCGAGCTGAATGTTCGACAGCACGACATACAGTGCGCTGTTGTTCGGTGACTTGCCGATCTCCTGCTGTACCAGAGCAGTTGCCTTCTCGGGTTGCTTCTCGAACATGTAGTAATTGACGAGGAGTTGCAGCGCCGGAAGCTGATTCGGATTTGCGTCCAGCGATTGCTGAAGCAGCACTATCGCCTTCGGGATACCGCTTCTCCTTCATGCGAAGTTCACCGAGGGCAGCCAGAGAGGCCGAGTCCTTCGGGTTCTTCTTGATTGCAGTCTGCAGATCGGCGTCCGCCTGATCCGTCCGGCCCTGATTCACCTCCGCCACGGCGCGCCACAAATAGCCGTCGGAAAGATTGGGGAAACGGGTGATCAGTGTTTCCGCAATCTGCTGGAGTTGAGCGTTGTCCTTCTTCGCTGCGGCAAGCGTGGCGAGCTCGCGCTGAGCCAGCAAGTTGCCCGGTTGCGCCAGGGTCACAGCACGGAAGTTCTCCTCCGCCCCCGCGAGGTCGCCCTTCGCCCTGTCCGCCATGCCGACCCAATACTTCAGCGTAATGTTATCCGGCGAATTCTTGGCCGCCTTCTGTAACAGGTTGGACGCTTCATCCGTCTTTCCGTTGCGCAGCAGGAGCATGCCCGTCATCGCCTGCACCTGCGGATCGTTCGGGTTCGTCTTGTTCAGTTGGTCGACGATCTGCTGCACCTTCGTATAGTTGCCCTGGTCGATGAGGATCTGCCCGTAAACCAGCTTGATCGGGACACTCTTCGGATACTTGTTCGACAACTGTTCGTAGACCGTGGCTGCACGGTCCAGCTGACCGGTTTGCAGATAGTAGTTGAAGAGCAGGCTGGCGCCCTCGCTGGTATCGTGCAGCACGTCGGTGGCCTGCATCAGAGTGGCCTCGGCGTTCGCCTTGTCTCCGCTCTTGTAGTACAGCGAGGCGACTGTAAGCCAGGCACGAATGTTCTTCGGGTCGGCCTTTGTGGCCGCCTGCGCCTCGGCGAGCGCTCCTGCACTATCCCCTTGCCTCTGCAGGATGCCGGAGAGCAACAGGTGTGCGGGTGCATTCTTCGGATCGAGCTTCACCGCCTCGCGTACGTTGCTCTCAGCATCCTTGGCGGTGGAAGGATCGGAGGCCTGAATGAGCCCAAGCTGCGCGTGGAAGCCGGCGCGATCGGGAGCGTAAATGAGCGCCTGCTGAATATCCTTGAGCGCCTCGTCGTGATCCTTGTTGGCCATCGCAATGCCCGACTTCACACCCCACGCATCGGCGTTCTTCGGGTCGATGGCGAGAATCGCATTCGCCTGTTCCAGAGACTTCGGATACTGCCGGGCTGCAAGATAAATCTGCGCGAGGTCCAGGCGTGCTTCGACGTTCTTCGGGTCGAGATCCACGGTGCGCCGCAGCTCGGAATATGTGCCCATGGCCGAGCCGCTCTTCAGGTACGCCTTGGCGAGCTCGAAGTGAGCAGCAGCATAATGAGGATCGATCTTGATCGCGTTCGAGAACTGGATGATCGCTTCCTTCTCTTTGCCCTGCGCGGCGTACGCCTTTCCGCTATTCAGGTATTTCACCTTGCGTACGTTCGGGTCGCGCGTGCAGCCCTGCGCGAGCAGAGCCAGTATCGTCAGACAAACAAGAGCCGGAATACGGCCCATCCGGTAAGAGTGCGAGATCTTCATCAACGTTCCTTCCCCAAAAGCCGCTGTCCAAGCCGGCTGCATACGTCCCAACACAAAACGATTAACAATCCTCTGCTACGAATAACGATTCCCTGCGAACCATGCCGCCCCGCCCGTGTGCGCAGAGGCGGAGAGGTATGAGCCGAGCTGAAGAGTTTCCGGTGCACGATCAATTTGGAATAAACCGGGGTAGAAGCGGCGTGACCTGATTGGCAAATTGCACCGCGCGCTGCTGCGCCGACTCCAGCGACTCGTTCTGGCCCACCGGCGTGACGATCCGCACGAGAGCGCCATCCGTCCGGTTCCAGCGAACCGCGTCCAGCATCATGTAGGCCTTGGCGAGATAATCACTGGCCACGCTGCGTCCGTGCGCGAGATACCAGTAGAGCACGACCTGTTTCGTTCCAGCGTTTCCGATAAGGTACTCCCCGACCGGATACGGCCTTCCGTCCGCCGTCGGCAGATTGATCACCTTCGAAGACAGAAACGCCCACCCTGCGCCGGGCAGGCAGTTCTGCGGCGAATGAATCGACTGCCCCGACCGTTGCGTCGGGAAGTAGCCGATAAAGAGCGAGACCGGAGCCTCGACCGGCTGCCCTGTGGGCCCCAGGTTCGAGTACAGCCGGTTCAGAAAGCGTCCATCCCCCAGCACCGCGAGCGTCTCACTATCCAGTGGATAGTCCTGCGCCGTCCGCGCCCCTATCGTCTGCGGCATGAGGGAGAGCGGCGCCGTCGGTGGAACGCGGTCGGTATCTCCACGCAGATGCAGTGTGGTAAACGTCGCCGCCAGCAGAACAACGACCACCCAGAACTTTGCGGATCTCATTGCTGCACCGCCGGCCTGCGCCACAGATTCATCGCCGAGTGAAGCAGATACAGGAGAACCAGGGAGAAGCAGAAGATCAGCCAGCCTGAGAACTCATGAAAGAACCCAAGCGCCTTCTCCGGGTCCCAGTATTGAACGGCAAGTCCGGTGCCCACGATGCGCGCGCCGTTTGCCAGCACCGCGATCGGAATCGCAGCCAACGCCAAAATCACCCGCCGCTTCACGCTCGGCTCGAGAAAGTATCCGTAAAACACGGCCGCAGTGAACAGGCTCATCAGCGAACGGATACCGCTGCAGGCCTCGGCGACTTCCAGGGGCATCGAAGGCAGCTGAATAATGTTGCCGTCCCGCATCACCGGGACGCCAAACACCGGCAGCGCCGCGCTGGCCAGCTTGGAAGCGAGAATCTGCAGCGGGAAGGTGATCTGGTTATAGATGACCTTGGGCCACGGAATCCCCAGCAGCAGCACCAGCAGCGGGAAGCGGAGCTCCCGCAGCATCTGGCGTCCGGCCAGCGTCCAGATGAGACCGCCCAGCAACATCAGCAGCGAGAGACGCGCAAGAAACAGCTCCGCTCCATAGACACCGAGAAAGAGCGTGATAATGCCGGCGAGGATCAGGGGGACACCCGCCCAGCTCTGCTGTACAGGAGTCTTTCGAAGGGTCTCCCGCTTCGTCCAAATGAGGTAGGCCGAGAAGAGCGGGACCAGGAATCCGTGGGAGAAATCGGGTTGCGTGGACCAGTCGTAGACGAGCTTGGCGATGACGCCCCAGTAAATGGCAACCAACAGGCCAACCAGGACGATAGCCGGCAGCCACTGCTGCCAGGTGGTGCGAACGGGGGCCACCTCGCGCTCCTGGCTCGGCGGAGCCACAGGGCCGGGATGGGTAACCGGTTGGGTGACCATCATCGATCGAGAATCCTCTACAGATGGACGGAGCAATTTAATTGCCGTTTGTAACATGGGCGCAAATCCGCCGCGCTCCCTAGCCTACTGCACTCCTGAGCCCTGCGGTTGAGAATCTTCTTGCACAAGAGTGGCAAACATTTTCCCACGTTGGGAGCCGAATCCACGAGACGATAATATGACTTCACGACACCTTCAAAGGACCGACCTGGCTTTTGTCTCACGAAAGCCCGCTTCAAGACGGGTCAAGGCCCAAAAGATGACTTCAGCGAGCTTTTAGGCCACCTTCACTGCCGATTTGGCAACCGTTGTGCATACAGCTCTATAGGAGAGGATTTCGTGAGGGCAACCATCGCAACCCAGGTGACAAAGATTAGGCGTTTCACATCCTTCCGCAGCATCCTCGTATTTCTGGGAATGCTTGGAATTGCTGCACTTTGCATGGCCCAGGCGGCCAAACCGGTCCTGACCCCGGCTCCTGAGCCGGCTACCCCTCCGCCCGCTCCTGTCGCAGCACCGGCCACCCCGGCGAGCGTCGGAGCAGGCTACGTCATTGGCCCCGACGACGTTCTCCAGGTCACCGTCTGGAAGGAACAGACCCTGTCCGGCACCTTCCCCGTTCGGCCCGACGGGATGATCTCGATGGTCCTCCTCGGGGACGTGAAGGCGGCTGGCCTCACCCCGGAGCAGTTGTCCGCCACCCTGACGACGCAATACAAGAAATACATTCAGGATCCGCTCGTGACCGTGCTTGTCCAGCAGGTTAACAGTCAGCGAATCTTTGTCGTCGGCGAAGTGGGCCACGTCGGAGCGATTCCGATAACCCCCGGTATGACCCCGCTGCAGGCCATCGCCTCCGCCGGAGGTCTGTCGCCCTACGCACATAAAACTCGCATCTATATCTTGCGTGGGCCCCAAGGAAAGCAGGAGAAAATTCCATTCAACTACAAGGAAGCGCTTCGCGGAGACAACAGCCAGAACATCACCCTCCAGCCCAACGACACGGTCGTGGTTCCATGAGAGGTGTTTGCCCCAGTCTGCTCGCGGTGTCATTACTCTGCCTTCCCACAGCGATGTGGGGTCAGGCGGAGTCGACGGCCTCCGTCATGAACACCATGCCGGCGAATAACTTCGGGTTCAATCTGCCCACGAAGCTCGGCAGCCTGTCCTATTCGCTGACCGCCTCGGAGCAAATCGAAAACGGGTATAGCGGTTCGGGCGGGGTATACGCGAGCACGACTTTTGGCGGAAACCTGGCCTACATCTCGAAGAGCGAGAACAACCCATTCAGCCTCGTCTATTCCGGAGGAGTCTCCTTCGGGGACGTGCCGGGAACCTCGACCGCCCAGGTCTATCAGAACCTGGCGGCCTCGCAGGTCTACCACACGCGTTCCTGGTCCTTCGTGGTCTCGGACGCGGTCAGCTATTTGCCGGGCTCTCCCACCACGGGACTCTCGGGCGTGGCTGGCGTCGGCGACGTCGGGGTATATCCGGTGCAAACCGGCGTCGGCCCCACCGAGAACATCCTCACGAACTATTCCAGCCGCATTTCGAACGGTCTGCAGGGGAGCGCGACCTGGCAGGTAACTCCGAGCCTCGACCTGGAGGGTTCCGGAAACTGGCAGATTCTGCACTTCACCGGCGACAACCCCGGATATAACACGGACGAGGTTGGCGCCACCTTTGGTCCCAACTTCCGGATCGATGCGCTCAATTCCGTGGGCGCTCAAGCCTACTATCAGCAGCAGACCTACCCCGGTTACACCGACTACATCATCGAAACCGAGGGCGCGAACGTCACCTACAGCCGCGTGTGGACGCGGCGCCTGAGCACGAACTTCGCCTTCGGTCCGGAGAGGTCTCACGGCACCAGCGTGGCTCCGATTCCATCGCAATGGAACCTTGCGGGCAATGCCTCAGTGACCTACGCCACCCGAACGACCGGCTTCTACGGAAACTACAGCCGCGGGGTAAACAGTGGCTCAGGCGTTATCTTCGGCGCTCTGTCCGATACCGTCGGTGTAGGGATGGGCCGACCGATCAATCGCGACTGGAGTCTTGGCCTGCAGGTCAGTTACTCGCACAACGTGGGCCTCGCGCCCATCAACAACCTTGTCCCAAGCTACGATGCTGTCTTCGGCAGCGCTCAGGTCAGCCGTCGTCTCACCGAGTCGCTCTCCGCATACGCCAGCTATACCGCTGTCTCGCAGTCGGCCAAAAATCAACCGGCAGGTTCTGAAGCCGCATTCACTGGAATGAATAACGTCGTTTCCCTTGGCATCACATTCGCTCCGGCCCCGCTCATCAACCGTCGATAAGGAAATCCTTATGCTTGGTCACCGTGCTCTCTCGCTGGATGATTATCTGGGAATGCTGAAGCGCCGCTGGCTGCTCATTCTCATTCCGGCCGTCATTCTTCCCATTGTGGCGCTCGCGATCACCTACCGTCTGACCCCCATCTACACGTCACAGACGCTGGTGCTCATCGACTCGCCGAAGGTGCCCGACGACTATGTCAAGCCGGTCGTCGAGACAAACCTCGACAGCCGTCTCGCCTCCATGAAGGAGCAGATTCTCAGCCGTTCGCGCCTGGAGCCGATCATCAAGCAATACAACCTCGGCGATCCTAAAGAGGACATGGACAGCCGCATCGACAAGGTTCGCAAGGACATCGAGATCAAGCCGATTCGTTCGGAGATCTCCGGCGCCGGCGGCCTTCCCGGCTTCTTCATCTTCTTCAAGGCAGGGGATCCGCACACCGCACAGCAGGTCTGCCGCCAGATCACCTCGCTGTTCCTCACCGAGAGCCTGAAGGCCCGCGAGCAGTCGGCCGAGGGAACGACGGCATTCATCGAGGAACAACTGAACGACGCGAAGAACAACCTCGATGCCCAGGACGCCAAGCTGGCGGCCTTCCAGCGCGAAAACATTGGTGCCCTGCCGGAAGATCAGGACGCCAACATGAACATGCTCACCACGCTCAACACGCAACTCGATACGTCGACGCAGGAGATTACGCAGCTTGAGCAGAACAGGTCGTACCGTGAGGCGCTTCTTGCGCAGCAGGGTCAGACTGCGGCCCCAACGGAACCGGGACAGAAGGCTGCGCCCCGAACCACCGGGCAGGCCACGCCGGAGCAAGCCACAGAGCTCCAGCGGCTGCAGACGGTACTCGCCGATCTGTCCGCGCATTACACGCCCGACTATCCCGATGTCATAGCCACCAAGCGCCAGATCGCGGACCTCAAGAAGGAGATCTCCCAGAACGGAACAGTGGCCGCCTCCGGCTCAGGCGGAGCTCCGGTTCACGTCGAATCGCCCGCCCTGCAGCAGCTGCATGCTCAGGTCAATGCCATCGACGACGCGATCCAGCAGAAGCGCCGCGCTCAGGCGAAGATTCAGGCTGAGATCGGCACCTACCAGGGCCGTGTGCAGGCCAGCCCGCTGGTCTCCGCGAAATATAAGGAGCTGACCCGCGATTACACAACCGCACAGCAGTTCTACGACAGCCTCCTGGCCAAGAAGCAGCAGTCCTCGATGGCTACCGAACTTGAACATCAGCAACAGGGAGAACAGTTCCGGGTTATGGATGACGCCAATCTGCCAGACGCGCCGACCTTCCCCAACCGTACAAATTTCGCTCTTGGCGGGCTGGCTCTCGGAATTGCACTTGGCGTCGCGATCATCGCGTTGCTCGAGTTCCGCGACAAGTCGCTGCGCTCCGAGCGTGACGTCTGGGCCTTCACGAAGCTGCCAACTCTCGGCATCATCGCGTTGAGCGCGGGCAGCTCTTCCACATCAGCCAATGGTCGCGGCTGGTTCAAACGCCGTCTGAAACCGGCGACTCCGCCTCTGGCGAATGTGGGTGGATAGCCATGTATAAGAAGTTCTTCAATCTTCAGAACAGCCCGTTCGGCACCAGCCCCGACCCGCGCTTCATGTACATGATGCCGCACACCCGCGAGGTCCTGGCCGGGCTCGAGTACGGCATCTTCGCGCGCAAAGGCTTCACCGTCCTCACCGGTGAGGTCGGCACGGGCAAGACAACGATCCTGCGCCGCGCGCTCAGTGCGCTCAGCCAGGAACGCGTCTACACCTCGTTCGTCTTCAACCCGCTGCTCGAGCCGCTGGACTTCCTCGAGTTCGTGCTCTCCGACTTCGGCCTCACGCCGACCTCGCGCACCAAGAGCGGTATGCTGCTGCAGCTCAACCGCTGGCTCATCGAGCGCTTCCGCATGAACGAGACCTGCGTCGTCGTCGTCGACGAGGCGCAGAATCTCTCCTGGGAGCTGCTCGAGGAGATTCGCCTGCTCACCAACCTCGAGTCCTCCTCCGAGAAGCTGCTGCAGATTGTGCTCTCCGGCCAGCCCGAGCTCGACGAGAAGCTGCGTCATCCCAGCGTGCGCCAGCTCCGCCAGCGCATCTTCCTCTGGTGCCGCACCCAGCCGCTCACCTCCGACCAGACGGTCGAGTACATCATCGAGCGGTTGCGCATCGCCGGCGCCACAGCACAAATCTTCACGCCCGAGGCCGCACGCCTCGTGCACCAGCACAGCCGCGGCATTCCGCGTCTCATCAATCTCGTCTGCGAGCATGCGCTCATCCTCGGCTACGTCGAGCAGACCCCTCAGATCACCGGAGCGACGATCACCTCCGTCGCCGCAGATCTGGAGCTGGAGATGCAATCCTTTTTGATTCCTCCCAATGATGTGGTCGAGGAATCCCGTATAAGTTCCGGGCCCGGAGAGCCATCCCGCCCAATTCACTTCTTTGGTCGAACTGCGGAAAGGCAGGTCCGATGAGTCGCATCTACGAAGCATTGCAGCGAGCAGAAGCCGAGCGCCAGTTAGAGCGCGAGGAGAGCAGCGCCGTGCTTACTGGGGCCCCCGAAACAGAAAAGGTCCCTCCCCCGCCACCACCACGCGTGCCGCCTATCGCTCCCAACGCGCCGCGTGCCGTCGTCGAGCGCATGGACACGCCCGAACCTCAGCCATTCATTCCGCCCGCGATCCCCGAGCGGCTCCCACGTCCTATCTCCGACCGCTTCCAGTCGCCGTTGATCGAGCCCCTGGCGTCCGCGCCCGCCGTAATCGTCGACAAGCATCCCGCGCCGCGCACTCTCTGGAGCGAGATCCGCGCCACCGACTGGAATATCGCCGTCGAGCGCTTCCCCGCTCTCGAGCAGCGCGGCTCCATGGTCGAACAGTTCCGCAGCCTGCGTTCGCGCCTCGAAGAGTTCCGCGCCATGAACCGCCTGCAGTCGCTGCTCGTTTCGAGTGGCGTGCCGCAGGAGGGCAAGAGCTTCATCGCCGCCAACCTCGCGCTCTCGCTCGCTCTGCACAAGAGCAGCAAGGTCCTGCTCGTCGATGGCGACATGCGCCGCTCCACCCTGCAGGAGTACTTCGGCTGCGAGGCGCACCCAGGCCTCTCCGACTACCTCTCCGGCAAGTGCGAGCTGGTCGAGGCCATGCAGCGCCCCTCAAAGGCCAGCACGCCCGCGCGTCTCATCACGCCGTTCCTCAATAACCTCGTGCTTATCCCCGGCGGCAGCGTCGGCGACCGCGCCGCCGACCTCGCCGGCAGCGCCCGCTTTGAGGAGATGCTCCGCATCGCCAATGAAAACTTCGACTGGATCATCGTCGACTCCTCGCCCGTGATCCCCGTCTCTGACTCCGTCAGCATGGGCCGTGCCTGCGACGCCGTTCTGCTCGTCGCGCGCCAGGGCGTTACCAGCTACACCGTTGCGCAGCGCGCGCAGCATGAGCTCAAGGCCTCGAACATCATCGGTTTCGTGCTGAACGCCGTAAAGAATCCGCCATCTCCCGATAGCTATTACACCTACGACGCTGCGAACTAAATCATATGAACTTGACTGTGAACGAGAACGTTGTGAAGTAACTCGGCCATGATTCGATTTCTGAACGTCTACTATCCCACGCGCACGGTCATCCTCCTCCTCTGCGAGGCGCTGATCGTGTGTGGCTCGTTCGTTGTGGCCTCGCTCGTGGTCCTCGGCCCCTCAACGATGGACGTTCTCACCGACCATCACGGCCTGCTGAAGATCGCCGTCCTCACCGTCATCACCATCCTCTGCGCTTATTACTTCGACCTCTACGAGCCCCAGCAGCTCTCCGCCCCATGGGAGATCTACTTCCGCCTTCTGCTGGTCATCGGCTGCCTCTCGCTGCTGCTCTCGCTCGTGATGTTCATGTTTCCGCAGGTGGACATTGCACGCTACGTCTTCCTGCTTGGCCTTGCGCTGGTTGTCACCTTCCTCATCCTGTGGCGCCGCACCTTTGAGTGGATCAGCGGCAAGGCGCTGTTCCATGAGCGCGTCTTCGTGCTCGGCAACGGAGCCATCGCCGCCAACCTCATCACCGCCATCCGCGACCGCAAGGAAGCCGGCATGGAGGTCATCGAGTACGACAGTCCGCTGCTCAAGCTGGGCGACGCTCCTCCCTCCCACCACGAGGTCATCGAAAAAATCGCTGCTTTGAAGCCTCCCGTGCATCGCGTCGTCATCGCCATGGAAGAGCGCCGCGGCGAGCTTCCCGTCGACGATCTGCTCGCCATGCGCATGCGCGGCGTTGAGATCGAAGAGGTCGGCAGTCTGCTCGAGCGCCTCACCGGCAAGCTGCAGCTCGAAGGCCTGCGCCCCAGCAATCTTCTCTTCTGCGAAGGCTTCAACATGAAGCAGTCGCTGCAACTCACGCAGCGCATCGCTTCGTGCATCATCGCGCTCATCGGCCTGCTGCTGTTCCTTCCGTTCTTCCCCTTCGTTGCGCTTGCAATCAAGCTCTCTTCCAAAGGCCCCCTCTTCTTCTCGCAGACGCGTGTCGGTTACGAGAATGAGAACTTCCAGGTTCACAAGTTCCGCACCATGTTCGTCGACGCCGAAGCCAAGGGCGCGAAATGGGCCACCAAGGACGACCCGCGCGTCACCCGCCTCGGCAGCTTCCTGCGCAAGACACGCATCGATGAGATCCCACAGCTCTGGAACGTGCTGCGCGGTGAGATGGGCTTCGTCGGCCCGCGGCCCGAGCGCCCCGAGTTCACCTCCTGGCTCGCACAGGAAATTCCCTTCTACAACCTGCGCCACATGGTCCGCCCCGGACTCACCGGCTGGGCACAGGTGCGCTACGGTTACGGCTCCACGCTCGCAGAAGCCCGCGAAAAACTCTCCTACGATCTCTACTACCTCAAGCACAAGTCAATGGGCCTCGATCTCCTCATCATGTTCGAGACCATCAAGACGGTCGTCCGCCGTCGCGGCGCGCAGTAAACCCCACTACGCACCCAGCCCTCTTCCCGATGCGATAGATTGGAATACGTCTCCCGGCGCACGTCGGGTCAGGAAGTATTCGAATGCGTATTGTCGCCGGCGTCGACTTCGGAACCCTCAGCACCCGTGTAACCCTGCTCGACGCCGAGCGCGGCCGCCTCGGCACAGCCTCCGCCGGCTACCCCCTGCACCGCCGCCGCGACGACCCCGACTACGCCACGCAATCTCACGACGACCAGATGAACGCGCTCGTCGAGGCCATGCGTCAGGTCCTCGCTGAAACCGACACTCCCGGCGATCAGATCGAATCCATCGCGCTCGACACCACCGGCTCCAGCGTCATCCCCGTCGACGCAAAGATGCAGCCGCTCGACGAATACTATCTCTGGTGCGACCATCGCGCCCTCCGCGAAGCGCAGCAGATCACCGCCCTCGCGCACGAGCGCAACCTCGAAGCGATCGAGTGGTGCGGCGGCGTCTACTCGCACGAGTGGGGCTGGGCCAAGCTCCTGCACTGGCTCCGCCACAATCCTGACAAGCGCACAAAATTTGCCTCCGCCTTCGAGCACTGCGACATGGTCGCCGCCACGCTCTGCGGCATCACCGATCACCGGATCGCAGCCAAGCGCTCCGCCTGCGCGATGGGCCACAAGTGGCTCTGGAATCCGCGCTGGGGCGGCTACCCTCCGCAGGAGTTCCTCTCCGCCCTCGACCCGCTCCTCGATGGCGTCCGCGAAAAAATGACCGGAGAGGTCCTCACCTCCGACCACATCGCCGGCCATCTCTCGCCCGAATGGGCCGCAAAGCTCGGCCTGCGCGCCGGCATCCCCATCCCCGTCGGCGCGTTCGACGCGCACTGGGACGCCATCGGCGCCGGCTGCCGCGAAGGCGATGTCGTCAACGTCGTCGGCACCTCCACCTGCATCATCGCCATGGGCCACAACGTCAACCTCGTCCCCGGCGTCTGCGGCGTCGTCCCCGGCAGCGTGCACCCCGCATTCACCGGCGTCGAAGCCGGCCTCTCCGCGGTCGGCGACATCTTCGAAGCCATCGCAAAGCGCGCCGCCACCGACGTCCGCAAACTCTCTGAAGGCCTCGACCAATATCGCGCCGGCCAGACCGGCCTGCTCCGCCTCTCCTGGGACAACGGCGACCGCACCGTGCTCGTCAAGAGCGAGCTCGGCGGCATCACCCTCGGCTGGAACCTCATCCACACCGCGCAGGACGAGCTCTTCGCCGCCATCGAAGGCACCGCCTTCCACACTCGCATCATCCTCGAGCGCATGGCCGACTTCGGCGTCCCCATCGAGCGCGTCATCAACGCCGGCGGCATCCCGCAGAACAACGCCGTGCTCAACCAGGTCTACGCCAACGTGCTCAACAAACCCGTGCTCGTGCCCGCCGCGCCGCCCACCAGCATCGGCTCCGGCATCTTCGCGCAGCTCGCCGCCGGCATCTTCCCCTCGATCGAAGCCGCGCAACAGAAGATGTGCCCCGAGCACCGCGTCTTCATGCCCGACCCCAAGTCCGCAGCCGTCTACGAGAAGCTCTACCCGCTCTTCCGCCGCGTCTACTTTGCCTTCGGCGACGAGGGCGTGACCTCGGCACTCGGCGACATCCTCCGCTCGCTGCGCGAAATCGCTGCCGAAGTCCGCGCGCAAGCCTGAACTATTCCGCAGCCCAACGCCGCTGCGTTATAAAGGACCCGTCATGCTGCTCAAAGAACTTCGCGAACAAGTCCTCGAAGCCAACCTCGAGCTCGTTCGCCGCGGCCTCGTGCTCTACACCTTCGGCAACGCCTCCGGCGTCGACCGCGAGCAGGGCCTCGTTGTCATCAAGCCCTCCGGCGTCGACTACGACGAACTCAAACCCAGCGACATGGTCATCACCGACCTCAACGGCAAGATCGTCGAAGGCGACCTCCGTCCCTCCTCCGACCTCGACACCCACACGCTGCTCTACCGCGAGTTCCCCACCATCGGCGCCGTCGTGCACACGCACTCCGAGTTCGCCACCAGCTTCGCGCAGGCCGGCCTCCCCATCCCTCCACTCGGCACCACGCACGCCGACTACTTCTACGGCCCCGTCCCCGTCACCGCTCCACTCACCGACGAGGCCATCGGCGGCCGCTACGTCCACGAGACCGGCCTCGCCATCGTCGAGCGCTTCAAAGCTCACCGCGGAGCCAATGGTGAAATCGACGAACCCGCGATCGATCCCCTCGCCGTTCCCGCCTGCCTCGTCGCCGGCCACGCTCCCTTCGCCTGGGGCCGCACCCCGCACGACGCCGCGCACAACGCCGTCGTCCTCGAGGCCGTCGCGCGCATGGCCTACCGCACGCTCACCCTCAAGCACGAGGCCGACGAGGTCTCGCAGGCCCTCCTCGACCGCCACTACTTCCGCAAGCACGGCGCGAACGCCACCTACGGCCAGTCCACAAAGTCATAGCTCATCTCCGGAGACTCGATGAAGAAGCTCGCACTCGCCCTCCTCGCCACCGCCTGCACTCTTCCCGCCTTCACATCTCCGCACAGCAGCCTCTTCCCCCCGCTCCCAACAAAGTCCCACTCGAACTCGGAGCCGCCTGGTACCCCGAGCAGTGGCCAGAGGCCCGATGGGATGCCGACCTCACCCTCATGGAGCAGGCGCACATGCACTTCGCCCGCGTCGGCGAATTCGCCTGGTCCACCATGGAGCCCTCCGAGGGCAACTTCCAGCTCGACTGGCTTGAGCACGCCATACGCCTCGCCGAGAAGCACCACATCGCCATCGTCATCGGCACTCCCACCGCCGCGCCGCCCGCATGGCTCACGCAGAAGTACCCCGAAACCCTCCGCACGAACCCCGATGGACGCAAGGATGAGCACGGCAATCGCCAGCAGTTCGACTTCGCGAACCCGAAATACCGCGAGCTCTGCCGCATCATCGCCACCAAACTTGCCGAGCGCTTCGGCCACGACCCCAACGTCATTGGCTGGCAGATCGACAACGAATACGACCGCGAAGATTTCAGTTCCGAGACGCGCACGCAATTCCAGCAATGGCTCAAGGCCAAGTACAAAACACTGGACAACCTCAACACCCGCTGGACCACCGCCTACTGGAGCGAAACCTACACCGCGTGGGACCAGATTCCCATCCAGGAGACCTACGGCAACCCCGGCCTTCTCCTCAACTGGAAGCAGTTCGTCTCCGACACCTGGCGCAGCTACCAGCGCAATCAGCTCGACGCCATCCGCGCCCACGCCGACAAGCGCCAATTCATCACCACCAACATGATGGGCTGGTTCGACGCCTACGACCACTACACCGTCGCGCAGGATCTCGACCTCGCCTCCTGGGACGACTACATCGGCACCGGCCAGATGAAGCCTGACGAGAACGGCGCGCGCCACGACCTCACCCGCGGCTTCCTTCGCAAAAACTTCTGGGTCATGGAAACGCAGCCCGGCTTCGTCAACTGGTCGCCGGACAACAACGCGCTCAACAAAGGCGAAACCCGCGCGATGGCCTGGAACGCCATCGGCCACGGCTCCGAGGCCGTCGAGTACTGGCAGTGGCGCAGCGCGCTCAACGGCCAGGAGCAATACCACGGCACGCTCGTCGGCGCCGACGGCACGCCTGTCCCGCTCTACGCCGAGGTCCAGCAGATTGGCGTGGACTTCGACAAGGCCGGCCCCGCGCTCGCCGGCACCACCATCCACTCCGACGTCGCTCTCCTCAACGACTACCCCTCACGCTGGGCCATCGACTGGCAGCGCCACAACAAGGCCTTCGATCCCGTCCAGGCCTTCATGAGCTTCTACACGCCGCTGCATGACGCCGTGCACTCCATCGACGTAATCGCGGACACAGCTCCACTCGATCACTACAAGCTCGTCGTCGCGCCCGCGCTCAACGTCCTCACACCCGAAGCCGCAAAAAACCTCGAAGCCTACGTCCGCAACGGCGGCCACCTCGTCCTCGGCCCGCGCTCCGCCATGAAGGACGAAGACAACTCGCTCTGGCCGCAGCGCCAGCCCGGCCCGCTCGCTGATCTCCTCGGCGCTCGCGTAGCCCAGTGGTACGCGCTCGACACCACCGTCCCCGTCAGCGGCGACTGGGGCTCCGGCGAAGACACCCTCTGGGCCGAGCAGCTCTCCGTCACCTCACCCGACACCAAAATCCTCATGCGCTACGGCAAGTCCAACGGCTGGCTCGACGACCAGCCCGCCGCCGTCACGCACAAACTCGGCAAAGGCTCCATCACCTACATCGGAGCCTCGCTCGACCCCGCCGCCATGAAGCGCGCCGCCGCCTGGATGCTCTCCGACGCCGGCCTCGCCCCCATCCTCCCCAACATCCCAGAAGGCGTCGACGTCGCCATCCGTTCTGGCGACAACAAACACATCCTCATCCTCACCAACTACAACGCCGCCCCCGTCACCATCACACTCCCCTCAGCAGATGCACGACATCCTCGCCGGCAACACCACCAGCTCCGTCACACTACCGCAGTACGGCGTCGCCGTCCTCCAGCAATAAAGAGTGGTGTAACCCGGGTGCCCCACCCTCGACCGGCGTAGCCGGGCAGGGTGGTGGTATCGCGCGTGGTAGCGCGCGAGTGCATTTGTCGTTGCTGTTGCTTTTCTTTCTGTCATTCCCGAAGCGGGGTCCCCGGCCAGCTTGCTGGCTGGGGTGCAAGGGAATCTGCTTTTGTCTCTGTCTTTGCTTCTAGGTACCCCGAGGCTTCAGCCTCGGGTCTCTCAGCATCTGCAAAATGACAAGGGGCTTTAGCCCCTGGGGTATGCCCCTACCGCACCTCCGCCACCCACGCCGAATACGCCGGCAGCGTCACCTTCTCCATCGACGTCACCCCACGCAACGACGCCTCACTCGCCGCCAGCGTCTTCGCCGTCTTCCCCTCCGCAAACTTCGACACATCCAGCGACACCGTCTTCGCCTGCCCACTCATATTGATCGCCACGACAACCGGCGCAGCCCCCTTCGGAGCCGTCCGCACATACGCCAGCACATCCTTATCGCCCGCATCCAGCATCGCAAACCCGCCATCATGCAGCGCCGCATTCGTCCTGCGCAGCGCAATCAACTGCTTGTACCAGTTCAGCAGCGAATCAGGATTCGCGCTCTCCGTCTCCACGTTGATCGTCTTGTAGCTCGGCGGAATCGGCAGCCACGTCGTCTTCGCCGTCGAGAATCCCGCATCCAGTCCCGGCGTCCACTGCATAGGAGTCCTCTCTCCGTCGCGTCCCTTCTCCTTCGGCCATCCCGTAATTCCAATCGGGTCCTTCACATCCTCGCGCCGCGTCGGCGGCGTCGTCGGCATCCCAATCTCCGCGCCGTAGTACGTCAGCGCCGTCGCCCTCGTCGTCAGCAGCATCGCCGCAACCGTCTTCGCAATCGCCACATCATGCACGCCGTCGCCGTAACGCGTAATCGACCGCGCATTGTCATGGTTATCAAACACAAACAGCGGCTGCGATCCCTCCAGCTCCGTCTCCGCCTCCCCGATGTACTTCCTGAAGCGTGCCGCAGAGTACCCATCGTTGAAGCCCACCAGCATATCCATCGGCAGCTGCAGCTCATTCTTCGCCGCTCCGCCGTACCACTTCTCCATCTCCGCCGTGTTCGGCAGATACGTCTCGCCAATCAGCACGCGATCGCCCGGATACGCATTCACCATCGCGCGCATCCGTCGAATCACCTCATGCACCTTCGGCAGATTGCTCGTGTACTATCACTCGTCATGTTCGGGTCGCCCTGCGCGTTCAGCCCACCCGTCTCCGTGTTATTGCGCAGCTGCGGGTCCTCGAACAGCTCCGGAATCGCATCCAGCCGGAACCCCGCCACACCGCGGTCCAGCCAGAACCGCATCGTGTCGAACATCGCCTTCTCCACCGCCGGGTTGTTCCAGTTCAGATCCGGTTGTTGCTTGTAAAAGCGGTGGTAATAAAACTGCTTTCTCGCCGGCACCCACTCCCACGCCGACCCGCCAAACAGTCGACTCCCACTTGTTCGGCGGCACCATCCCATCGTGCTCAAACTTTTTCTGATACGCCGTCACTCCCGGCGCATCCGCCTTCACGCCGTCATTCCACACATACCAGTCCGCCTTCGCATTCGTGCGCGAGCTCGCCGACTCCACGAACCACCTGTGCTTGTCCGACGTATGGTTCAGCACCATGTCCAGAATGATGCGAATGTTGTGCTGCTTCCCCGCTGCCACCAGCGCGTCGAAGTCCTTCAGCGTCCCATACTGCGGGTCCACCGCCTCATAGTTCGAGATGTCGTACCCAAAATCCACCTGCGGCGACGGATACATCGGCGCAATCCAGATCGCATCCACGCCCAGCGCCTGCAAATATCCCAGCCGCTCGCGAATCCCATTCAGATCGCCGATGCCATCGCCATTCGAATCCTGAAAGCTCCGCGGATAGATCTCGTAGATCACCGCATGCTTCCACCACGTCTCATCATGGCTCGGCGCCGCAGCGGCTGAAGAAACACTCGCCTGCTGTGCCCTACCCCACCCACAACCCGCAACCAAACAACCCGCAAGTAAAACACTGGCAAACAGACGACGCATCAAAACTACCTCACCCTTGAAACCTTACCCACCCAGCGCGCCGCTCGCAACAATGCCATACTTCTCCGCCAGAAACTCCCGCAACTCCAGCGGCACAACACCCGCAAGCTCCTGCCACGTCAGCAGCTTCAACCTGCAGCGCAGCTCAAACGATCCGCACCGCCCGCATCACCGCATACCAAGTCTCCACCAGCTCCGGCCTCCGCGCATCGCACAGCACGCAGAACGAGCACCCACTCGCATACGCCGCCAGCGTCCCACGAATCAACTGATACCCCATCACGCGCCCACCGCGCACCGGCAACTCCTCCACATCAAACAGCTCGCCCAAATCCCGATACCGCTCAATCAAACTCGGCCGCGCACTCTGAAAGTCCGACTCCGTCAGCTTCGCCTCCACCAGCAGATCGCCCACCTGCATGTCGACCTCGGTGTTGTCGCGCTTCCCTCCCTTCAGCGGAGTCCTTGGCTTCACACCAAACTCCGGCACCGCACCCGCCGCAATCCCCAGCGTCACCCGCACACCCGCACACTCCGTCACACCCGGATGACAAAACACATTCATCAGCAACGCGTCGGAGCTGTTCGCGCAATCCAGCTCCATCCACCGCCAGTCCGCCCGCGCACGCATCCGCTTGTGCGCCGTATGAACCTTCCCCAGCCTGCGCTTCCACTCCACCCTCGCGCAGATCGCCTCATACGCCCGCGGATGAAAGTTCCCATGCCTTCCATCTTCGCCGTGCGCAAAGATGACACTCGGCACTGCGCCATCGGTCCGCTCGTATACCAGCCCATGCGCCGCCGCGAACCTCATCCCTCGCAGGCTCAGCTCGGTGCGCAGACCAACCCCGCCCGGCAACTCCTCCCACGCACCTGCACCATCCACCAACACGAGCCCCATCATACGTCCGCTCCGCTACCGTTCTAAAATCGGCCTTTTCCCTCCGCGGCTTCTCTGCTAACTTAGGTTCGCAATCCATTCACACTACTGGTTGTTACTCAAAACATGCTTCGCATCAGCACGGTCCATCGGCTCGCTCGGCTCTCGTCTGTCTCGGCTCTGCTTCTTTGCTCGGTCCTCACTTTCGCGCAGGCTCCCGCTGCACGCATCCGCGGCCCCATCGAGCTCAACCCCTCCGTCCCTCTCGAAGGCTCGCTCAATCCACACGTCCGCATCTCCGACGACCTCGGCCCTCTCGCGCCCGACACTCCCATCCGCGGCATCACCCTCGTCTTCAAGCGCTCCGCCGCGCAAGAGGCCGACCTCCAGCAGCTTCTCGCGCAACAGACCGACCCATCCTCTTCGCTCTTCCATCACTGGCTCACACCCGCCGACTTCGCCGCCCGCTTCGGCATCGCCGACGCCGACATCGTCGCCACCAAGTCCTGGCTCCAATCCCACGGCTTCACCATCGACGACCTCCCAGCCAATCGCGACCGCATCACCTTCTCCGGCAACGCCGCACAAATCCAGCAGGCATTCGGCGCCGAGCTCCATCGCTTTCGCTCCAGCACCGGCACCGAACCCGAGCTCCACTTCGCCCCTGCATCCGAGCTCGCCCTCCCGCCCGCGCTCGCTCCCCTCACCGCCGCCGTGCTCCACCTCTCCGACTTCCGCCCCAAACCCAACATCCGCCCCCACCCCAACTACACCACCGTCTCCACGCAATCAGCACTTCCTGGCTCCCAAAGACATCGCGGTGATGTACGACCTCTCGCCGCTCCTCAGCAACAACTACATCGGCTCAGGTCAGAGCATCGCATCGTCGGCCAGTCGTTCATTCATGACCGGGGTCAATTCCGCCGTCTGGAACTTTCGCCGCAACACCTCACCGGATCCGTCGGCCTCACGCCTGTTCTCGTTCCCAACACAGGCGTCGAAGCGATCTATCCAGGCGACGAGGGCGAGTCCGACATCGATCTCGAGTACTCTTCGGCGGAAACGCAATCAACTCCACCATCTTCTTCGTCCATACCGGCTCCAGCCCCACCGCCGACGTGAACGATGCCATCGCATACGCCATCACGATGACATCGCTCCGATCATCACCATCAGCTACAGCGAGTGCGAACCCCTCCTTACTCCCGCCGACTTCCAGCAATATAACGCGCTCTATGAGCAGGCGGCGGCACAGGGCCAGTCCATCGTCGCCGCCTCCGGAGACGACGGCGCGACTGCCTGTGCGCGCTACGACTCCTCGGGTCGGCCTCACCACCCAGCAACAGCAGGCACTCGCCGTCGACTTTCCCGCCAGCAGCCCTTACGTCACCGCCGTCGGCGGCACACAAATGGCGCCCGGGCACCTTCGCCGCCGGATCGAGCTCCTACTGGGCTCCCCCGCTCACGGCGACTTTAGACAACAACGCAGTCGCTTCTCGGCTATGTTCCCGAAGTCGTGTGGAACGAGGACTCTTCCGCTCGCGGCCTGCTCGCATCGGGCGGTGGTGTCAGCTCCATCTTCGCCCGTCCCGTCCTGGCAGAATCCGGCGTGCCCGGCATTCCCTCCGGCAGCTTCCGCTCGTGCCGGACATCGCCATGCAGGCCTCGTTGCCAGCCCCGGTTACCTCGTCTGCTCCGAGGATCCCTCCCTCAGCGGTCGCTACATCCGACTGCCAGACGGCCTGGTCGACAGCAACAGCACCTATGCCCTGAACGGAGGCACCAGCTTCGGCGCGCCGATCCTCGCCGGCTTCCTCGCCATCCTGAATCAGTACGAACACACCACGGCCTCGGCAACATCAATCCCGTTCTTTACAACCTCGCCGCGCAGCCCTCGAGCTACGCCTCCGCTCTTCCACGACATCAGCTCACGGCACCTCCGCGTGCCTCTCCGGCGACGGCAACTGCGGCGCGCCCGGCCAGAACAACTACGCCTCCACCACCGGATACGATCTCGCAACAGGCCTCGGCAGCATCGACTTCAGAAAGCTCGCGGCTGCATGGCCCACCACTCCGTCGAACCTCACTCCCACAAACGTCCTTTTCATCCCCGGCTCGTACGCCATCCCCACCGCGCGCGGCCAATCCGATCACCATCTCCGTCGGAAGCACCTATAACCCGGTCTGGCACCACCTCCCCGCCACCGGCACACGTTGCACTCTACCTCGACGGACAACTCGTGAATCCCACGCCTCGCCCTCACTCCGTCGGCCAATTCCAGCTCCGTGGCCAGCTACACCTTCCTCGCAACCTCCACCACGGGCACCCACATCATCGCCGTGCGCTACCCAGGCGACTCCGCCCACCTTCCCTCCTTCGGAACGTTCGCGCTTCCTGTCGGCTCGCTCGTGGCCAGCGGCAGCTTCTTGCTCTCCGCCAACAATCTCACTCTCTCGAGCAACAGCAGCAGTTCCACTGCACTCACCATCACGCCCTCCGGAGGCTACAACGGGGCACTCAGCTGGACCGTGACCTTGACCGGCGGCACCGTCGCGACCACCTACTGCTATCTCGCCGCGGCGCCCACCATCAACGGCACAACCACCGGCACCCTTTACTTCGGTGTCGGCTCCGCGTGCAATTCACTATCCAGCCTCCACGTAGTTTCCCCGGTGCAGCGCTCCTCCATAACATCGCCGCCGTGCATCTCACGCGGCCCGCCTCCCAGCACGCGGCCGTCCTGGCACTTCTTCTCTTCGCTCTGCGCCCCTCGCGCCGCAAGCTCCTTCCTCTGCTCAGTCTCTTGGTTCTCGCAACCATCCCCTTCGCGATCTCCGGCTGCGGAAGCGGAGGCGGGTCTAGCGGCGGCGGAGGTGGTGGTAGCACCGGCCCACAACCGCAGGTCTACACCGTCACGCTCAAAGCCACGGACTCCGTGAACACTGCCATCACCGCCTCCACTAGCTTCACCCTCACCGTCAACCCATAGAACTCTCTGGCGACACCGAACCGGGCGGCCCATCCACTCGCGAAGTGAACAGGAATCCACGGGTGCCCCAACTTCGACCCGCTGGGATGAAACCGGCACGGTGGGGTATCGCGCGTGGTAGCGCACGAGGCTTCTGCCATAGCCCCACCACCGTGCCAAATAATTGTCAATGAAGCCGTCATCCTGAGCGAAGCGTCACAAAGTGACGCGAAGTCGAAGGACCCCGAGGATGCCGGTCGCACCACAACCGCCCCTCCCTTTCTCCCGATGAAACCTCCCGCCCTTGACAAACCTGACCTCCCGAGACCCCTCCCACGTGGGGCCTCCCTCTAAGCTCCCCTTTAGGTCCACCCCTAACCCTCCTTCTCCCTAGACTTTGCGCAAAAAACCGGGGGGAGGGGGTATCCAACACCGCAGTCAGCTACTCTAATCCACGGACCGAAAAACAAACCGAAATTGGTATCCAAGCCAAAGAGGCTGACTCGATGAACACCGCCGCACTTCCTCCCTTCCGCAACGAGCCCTTCACCGACTTCTCCGCGCCCGACAACCACCGCGCCATGCTCAACGCCCTCGCCCGCGTCCGCTCCGAGCTCGGCCGCACCTACGACCTCATCCTCGGCGGCCATCCCACACAAACCAGCACGAAATTCACCTCCACCAATCCCGCGCGTCCCGCCGAGGTCATCGGCACTCACTTCGCCGCGGGTGCATCTGAGGTCCAGACCGCCATCGCCGCCGCATCCGCAGCCTTCACTGCATGGTCGCGTGGCCCTGCCGCCTACCGCGTCGAGATCCTCCTCCGCACCGCGCAACTCATCCGCGAGCGCCATCTCGACCTCTGCGCCTGGCTCGTCTTCGAGGTCGGCAAGAACTGGGCCGAGGCCGACGCCGACGTCGGCGAGTGCATCGACTTCCTCGAGTTCTACGCCCGCGAAGCCCTCCGGCTCGACGCCGCCACCACGCCCATCCAGTTCCCCGGCGAACGCAACCAGCTTCGCTACGTCCCGCTCGGCATCGGCGCCGTCATCCCGCCGTGGAACTTCCCCTTCGCCATCATGGCCGGCATGACCGCTGCGTCCATCGTCACCGGCAATACCGTCGTCCTCAAGCCCTCACCCGACGCCCCCACCATCGCCGCACGCTTCGTCGCCCTCCTCAACGAGGCCGGCCTGCCTGACGGCGTCGTCAACCTCCTCCAGGGCGGCCCCGAAGCAGGTCGCCCGCTCGTCGAAAGCCCGCAGGTCCACTTCATCGCCTTCACCGGCTCCAAGAAGGTCGGCCTCGAGATCAACGAGCGCGCCGCCCGCACCCAGCCCGGCCAGCGCTTCATCAAGCGCACCATCCTCGAGATGGGAGGCAAGGACGCCATCGTCGTCTCCGCGGATGCCGACGTCGACGCAGCCGTCGAGGGCGTCGTCGCCTCGGCCTTCGGCTTCAACGGCCAGAAGTGCTCCGCCTGCTCGCGCGCCATCGTCGAAGCCCCCATCTACGAAGCCTTCAACGAGCGCCTCGCCGACCGCGTCGCCCAGCTCAAGATCGGCGATCCCGCAGACAACGCATACGCTGGTCCCGTCATCAACAAGGCCGCCTACGACCGCGTGCTGAGCTACATCAACATCGGCCAGCAGGAGGGCAAGCTCCTCGTCGGTGGTGCACCTGCAGCGAATGACGGCAACGGCTACTTCGTGCAGCCCACCGTCTTCCGCGACGTCGCGCCCGACGCACGCCTCGCTCAGGAGGAGATCTTCGGCCCCGTTCTCGCCGTCATCAAGGCCAAGGACTTCGACGAGGCTCTCGAGATTGCCAACGACACCGAGTACGGCCTCACCGGAGCCATCTACTCCAGCTCCCGCGATAAGCTCGACCGCGCCGCCCAGGACTTCTACGTCGGCAACCTTTACCTCAATCGCAAGTGCACCGGAGCCATGGTGGGTGCCCACCCCTTCGGCGGCTTCAACATGAGCGGCACCGACTCGAAAGCTGGCGGCCCTGACTATCTCCTGCTCTTCACGCAGGCGAAATCGATCGCCGAAAAGAAAGGCGTCGTCTCGCCAGACATCGAAGAACAGGAACAGCGCATGGGCATATAAGCCTCATGCGCTGCTCTTCAGAAACATTTTGTATCGCTGACTCGCCAGGTTGCTGACTCGCTACGCGCTGCGCACCAGCTTCTCGCGCACACGCTCCGCAGCCTCGGCCAGCGCACGATGATGAATCGTGAACAGCGCCAGCTCCAGGCGATCGCTCACGCCGGTCTTGTCATAGATGCTGCGCAGATAGTTCTTCACCACCTGTTCCTTGGTGCCGAGCTGCAGCGCAATCTCCTTGTTCTTCGAGCCCTCGGCGATCAGCGCAACGATCTGCAGCTCTTTCGGCGTCAGCCGCTCGAGCACGTTCGTGCCCACGCGATCCGGCGAAGGCATCGTCTTCAGATTCGCCCGCTGCACACTGCGCTGACCTGCTGCCACGCGCAGCAGGCAGTCCACTAGTTGGGGAGCTGCAACCGAGCGCAGCACCGTTCCCTCCACCCGCGAGGCATACGCCTCATCCAGCGAGGCCCCATGCTCCAGAATGACCACCGAGCGGCTTCCGGCCTGCTCGATCCAGTCCAGCAGCTCGTTCATATCCGGTGCAAAGCTCGAAGGGTAGATCACAATTGACTTCCGGAGGCTTCCAACCGCCTCTTTCAGACGGTCAAAGTCAGGGCACTGCGCCACAACCTGCAGGTTTCTTTCCTGGCCGAGCACGCGGGCAACGCCTGCGCGAAAGATCGCCTGGTTATCTGCAAGGATCACTTGATGGGCCAAAAGGGTTCTCCTGGCGGTCGATACAGTCGCTCTTGCAGCGACTCTCACGCCTGCTCGATCAGACATCAGGGGGAACCTGACGAGGAATCCCACAAACCTGTCACAAGGTTCCCCTGAACCCTTCGGCCGGTAACCGCAGGTCGTACACCTAATTGCCCTTATCAGTTATTCGCAGCACGACCGGCCCGGCTGCCTCTTTCTAGGATACCCTGTCAGCGATGAGTCTGCTCCGCCCCTTCCACATCGCCTTCCCCGTTGACGATCTCGCCGCCGCCCGCCACTTTTACGGCACCGTCCTGGGCTGCCCGGAGGGCCGCAGCGCAGACCACTGGATCGACTTCGACCTCTTCGGCCACCAGATCGTCGCCCACTACAAACCCAAACCGGCTTCCACCAAAACCTCCCACAGCAACCCTGTCGACGGCCACGACGTTCCCATCCCCCACTTCGGCGTCGTCCTCACCCAGGCCGACTGGGAGGCGCTCGCCGAGCGCGTCCGAATCGCCGGCGTGAAATTCATCATCGAACCCTACACAAGATTCAAGGGCGAGGTGGGCGAGCAGTCTACAATGTTCTTCCTCGACCCTTCTGGGAACGCACTCGAATTCAAAGCCTTTGCCGACCTCTCGCAACTCTTCGCAAAATAACGCCTGCCAACCGAATGACTGAAAGCCCGTCATGAACGCTACGCTCGCCGCTGAAGAAGTCCTTTATCGTCCCGCAACTCAGCGGGACGTCTCCGCCATGGCCCATCTCCGCTCCGAGCACTGGGGTCATGCCCCAGACTGGGAGCTTCGCCTCGCGTCCTATCTCAGCGGTGAACATCATCCGCGACACGCTCTGCTGCCGCGCATCATGATTGTCGCCGAGCAGGATGATGAGGTCATCGGCTTCATCGCCGGTCACCTCACACGCCGCTTTCACTGCGACGGTGAGCTGCAGTGGATCAACGTCTCGCCTGATTATCGCGGTCAGGGCGTGGCCACCAATCTCCTGCGCGAGCTCGCCGATTGGTTCGCCGCATACAACGCACACAAGATCTGCGTGGACGTGCAGCCGCGCAACGCCGACGCGCGCGCCTTCTACACGCGCCACGGCGCCGAGCCGCTCAACAACCACTGGCTCGTGTGGCCCGACATCGCACGCGTGATGGATCTCTGACGTCGAAGCCGCAAGACTGCTGGGATTTTTCAACAGAACTTTCGCGAAGCTTCGGCCCTATCGCTCCTTTGAGGACCTCCATGTCTTTTGCCAGGCTCGTCGCGGCTCTTCTTTGCTTCGTCTCCGCCCCGCTTCTTACCGCGCAATCCGCGACCACCCCGGGCACAGACGAGCTCATCCACAAGATCGAGACCTGCCTCCCTCCGGCGGTCGTCGTCAAAGGCGAGCCGCCGGCGTGCACGCCGCTGCTCACACGCATGCAGCAGCTTCATGTTCAGGGTGTCAGCATTGCGGTCGTGCATCACGGCGTCATCGAGTGGGCGCGCGGCTACGGTGTCGCCACTCCCGCTGGCGCGCCGGTCGCACCGGACACGCTCTTTCAGGCCGGCTCCATCAGCAAGCCTGTCGCCGCAATGGCGGCGCTGCGTCTCGTCCAGGAGGGTAAGCTCTCGCTCGATGAAGATGTGAACACGAAACTCACGTCGTGGAAGGTGCCTCCCACCACCGTTATCGCGCCCGGAGCAATCGTCACGCTCCGCGAACTCATCACGCACACTGCAGGTATGACTGTCCACGGCTTCCCCGGCTACGCGAGCACAGGTCCCATACCCACGCTTGTGCAGGTGCTCAACGGAGAGAAACCCGCCAATACCGAACCAATTCGCATCGAGACGCCTCCCAACACAAAGTGGAATTACTCTGGCGGCGGGTTCACGATCATGCAGCAGCTCATGATCGACGTCTCGCACGAGCCCTTTCCGAAGCTGCTGCACGATACTGTTCTCGCGCCCATCGGCATGACGCACAGCACGTATGAGCAGCCGCTGCCTGCCGCGCTTCAACCGCATGCTGCGGCTCCGTATGACGTGCACGGCATAGCGATACCGGAAGGAGCACACACCTACCCAGAGATGGCCGCGGCCGGTCTCTGGACCACGCCCTCCGACCTCGGACGCTACATCATTGAAAACCAGCAGTCACTGCAAGGCAAAGCGAACCACGTGCTCTCGCAGACGATGACCAAAGAGATGATGACGCCGGGCAAAGGCTCCTGGGGTCTCGGCGTGCAGATCGGCGGCTCTCCCGCGAACCCCTACTTCACGCACGGTGGTGTGAACGAAGGCTTCGAAGCTCTCTTCGTTGGCTACGAGAACAACGGCGATGGCGCAGCCATCATGACCAATGCGCAGGGCGGATCGCGAATCTGTTCGGAGATCATGAGCGCGATCGCCGTTGCGTACAACTGGCCCGACTTCCGTCCTGTCGAGCGCACCATGATTCAGCTTCCGCCCGAAGCTCTCACGCGCTTCGTCGGAACATATCATCCGGCGGGAGCGCCGCCGGATATTGACGTAACCATCACGCTGGAGAACGGCCAACTCATAGGCCAGCCTCCTCACGGTCCGAAGGGAAGCCCTGTTTTCCTGAATCACCGACGAAGTTCTTTACGAAGCAAGCTCCGGTTGAGGTCGAATTCGTGCCGAACGAAAAAAGCGAAATCACCAGCCTCATTCTCACTCAAGCCGGCACAAGCTCACCGCGACGAAGAACCCATAAGCCCATTACGAAATTCGCCCGTCCTCCGAGCCAACGCACCCGTGCGCTTCGCCCCCACGACGATCAGCGCGAGAGCAATCAGCAAAAAGATCACATTCCCCACTCGCGCCAGCACGACGCCGCCGCCAAACGCCGTCTGCCGGAACGCATGCAGACCGTAGGCCACCGCTCCGCCCGCGCCCAGGCTGAGGGTATGCAGCAGCGTCCACCCCGTGCGGCTTGAGAGCACAAACACCATCAATAGAAAACACCGCATCCACTGCGAGCATCGCGGCCACCGCACCCCATCCCCATCGCATAGGAACGAGCTGAAGCAGCGCCGCAAGCACCAACGTGGCAACGCCGGTCACCCACGGCGCAGGAACGGCGCCCTCGCGTTTCGCCATCCCCGCCGGAGTTACAAACGCAACAACCACCAGCAGCAGGCACAACACCGCCGTCACGCCCAACTGCACCGGCGACGCCCAAAACTGGTTTTGCTTGTAGCCGATCAACAGGTTAACGATCAGCCCAAGCACGAAGAGCCCGCCGAAGATCGTCTCACCCACCACACCCAGCCACGGTTCGCTCACGCTCTCCGGAAACAAGCCCTCCACCAGCGCAATCGAGACGCCGATACTCCAGAAGGTGTGAAGGTTGAGCATCAGCAGCGTCCACCATGCCCCGGTCCCCAGCCACGCAATATGCGCCGGCGCCAGAAAGTGCAGGTGCAGCTTCAGGTAATCAGGATTGAACAGCGACTGCGTCACCAGCCCCTCTTCTAGCAGCGCATACGCCGCACCCAGGCAAAGAATCGTCGGCCAGCCACGCCCTTTGCGCCGCACGGCCTCACGAATGAGCAGCGCGCCGCCGCCGTACATCGGCGCCATCACAATCAGCGCGGGCAGCAGCTTCAGCGAGAGATCGCCAAGCAGATACTCCGCTACAAACGGAGCGACGAAGAACAGGGTGATTGCTGCAGGGACACTACGGCGCGTACGTGACAATCGCGGCAGTCGAAGATGTCATGGTCCGAGAAGTGTATAACGCTTCGGCCCGTCGGCCAGACGCATTTACACCGCGACCGTAAAACTGTCCTCGCTGCGCGTTACCGCGCGATACATGGTGTCGCGCTCGAACGGCACGCGCCCGGCCTCGGTAATCAGCCGCTCGAGATCGCGCCGCCGCAGCCCCTGCGGAGTTGTCGCGCCGGCATCGTGATAAATCTTCTCCTCGACCACCGTGCCGTCGATATCATCCGCACCGAAACGCAGCGAGATCTGCGCCATCTTCGGCGTCACCATCTGCCAGTAGCTCTTGATGTGTGGGAAGTTGTCGAGCATCAACCGGCTCACCGCAATCTGCTTGATGTCCTGCATGCCGGTCGACTTCGGCAGATGGCTCAGCGCTGTATGGTCCGGATGAAAGCTCAGCGGAATAAACGTCTGGAAGCCGCCGGTGTCATCCTGCACCGCGCGCAACTTCATCAGGTGATCGACGCGATCCTCATCGTTCTCAATGTGCCCGTACAGCATCGTCGCGTTCGACCGCAGCCCTGCCTTATGCGCGAGTCGCGCCGTCTCCAGCCACTCGCTGCCGTCAATCTTGTGATCGCAGATGATGTGGCGCACGCGGTCCGCGAAGATCTCCGCCCCGCCGCCGGGGCACGAATCCACGCCCGCAGCCTTCATGCGCTCCAGCGTCTCCGCAATCGAGAGCTTCGCGCGCTTCGCAAGAAATGCGACCTCCACCATCGTGAAGGCTTTGATATGCACCTGCGGATAGCGCTCCTTCAGCCCACTCACCAGGTCCATGAAGTACTCGAACGGCAGGTCCGGGTGCAGCCCGCCGACGATATGAAACTCCGTCACAGCCTCCGTAAGGCCCTTGCCCGCGGTCTCCCACGCCTCTTCGAGCGCCATCGTATACGTATCCGCCGCGCCCTTCTTGCGCCCAAACGCACACAGCCTGCACGAAGCCACACAGACATTTGTCGGATTGATGTGCCGGTTGACGTTGAAGTAGGCGGTGTCACCGTGCATGCGCTCACGCACGAGGTTCGCCATCCAGCCAACCGCAAGGATGTCGCCGCTGCGATAGAGTGCGAGCCCATCGTCGTAGCTCAGCCGCTCGCCGCGCTGCACCTTCTCTGCAATCGGCTCCAGCGACGCATCGTCGGTCTGAAAGGAGTGGCGCGGCCTGGCCTCGATTGCGTTGCGGTCCATGGGTCTATTCTACCGCTCCACGCAACCAAAACCGCAGCCGCAGCGCCGCACCTCAGCGAGCACTTCGCGCCGTCTTCGTATCGCTCTGGAACGGCGAAGCCACCATCCTCGGCTCAACCACCATGCCGTCAAACAGCGTTGCGCCGACCAGATGATCGCCGACAGGACGCAAAAAGCGCAGCGCCCAGCCGGTGTCCCAGTAACTGACCCTGTAGTCCGGCAGCGACGCCGCAAAGCCGACCGTGCCGCTCGCCGAAGCGACCAGCACGCGCTTGTTCACCGCGTCATAGTAGATGCCGTCCACCTGGCGCACAAACAGGTTGCGCAGCGTCTTCCATGAGGCTCCGCGGTCGGTCGAGTAGAACGCACCCTCCGGCCCGCCAATCCACAGGTTGCCGAGGCCGTCGATCGCCAGCGCACCAATCTGCGTCAGCGTCGCCGGCGGCATGATGCTCGTCCAGGTCTCGCCGCCGTTCTCCGAGAGCGCCGCGCCCGTCAGGCTCGCCGCCACGATCATCTGCCCGTGCGAGGCGATGTGGCGCCCCTCGGCAAGCTGCGGCACCTGCATCTGCGTCCAACCCTCCGCTCCATTCGTGCTGCGCCAAAGCCCGTCAGACGTTCCGGCGAAAATGCCCTCGCTTCCACTCGTCAGCGCGTAGACAGCCGCACTGCTCAAGGGCGATGGCCCCTTGGGCTCGGGTTTGCGCGCTGCCGGAGCTGGATGTGCCGCAACCTTCGCACCCTTCTTTGCCACGGGCTTCTTCACAGGAGCCGGCGGAGGGAGCAGGTCCGAAGCCTCAGTCCACATCCCGTTCGTCATCCGAAAGACTCCATGCGAGGTCCCGGCCAGCAGCGTATCGTCCGGCGCCATCGTAAGGCTGTAGACATCGCGGCCGCCCAGCCCGCTGCTCGTCTGCCGCCACTTCACGCCGCCGTCACTGCTCGCAAAAACGCCGCCGACCTCCTTGTCGTTGACGACGCCAACATACAACTGCGAGGGATCGCGCTGATCCGCCGCAAAGGCCACTACCTGGCGCAACGTAAAGCCGTCGTTCGAGGGCTGGAACGTCATGCCCGAGTCTTCACTGCGCAACACGCCGCCCCGGTCCGTCGCCAGCAGCACATGCGTTGGCTGATTCGGATCGACATAAACGTCATTCACGATAACGTCGCCGCCGGTCATCCTCACCCACATCGTGCCGCCGTCCGTCGACTTGTACAGCCCCTGCGTCGTGCCCGCGTAAATCGTGGTCGGGTGCGCCGGATCCAGCTTCAGCTTCCGTGTTCTGCGCGCCGAAACCGGAATTCCCTGAGTTTTGTTGAGGGTCACGCCGCCCTTGAACAGCATGCCCGCGTTCATGCTCTTGTAGATCCCGGAGCACGCGCTCGCATACACGATGTTCGGACTGGTCGGATCGATGACGATCGAGAACACGTCCGAGTCATCGATGATGCCCTGCTTGATGTTCTGCCAGTGCGCGCCGCCGTCTACCGTCTTCCACGGCAGATGCCACGTGCCCGCATAGATGATGTTGGGGTCCTTCGGGTCGATGGCGACCGACTCGATCTCATGAATCTCGCTCGAGCCCGCCGGGCTGATCAGTTCCCACTGCTTGCCATTGTCCCTGCTGCGGTAGACGCCCGAGAGCGTGCCGGCGACCAGCATGTTCGGGTCAGACGCGGCGCGCGTCAGCGAGCGCACCGATTGCCCATTCATCTCGGGCACCTTCGCCCAGTGCTTGCCGCCATCGTCGCTGCTGTAGAGACCGCCGCCTGGACGGTTCAACGTGAAGGCAGCCAGGATCATGTGCTCCGGCGCCGCAGGGTCGATCGAGATGTGATCGATCACCAGGTCATTGCGGCCCTCCAGTTGCGTCACGCGTGCCCACGTATTGCCGCCATCGTGAGTCTGGTAGATCCAGCCCGTCTCCGTTCCGAGATAAAGATGCTTGGAGTCGTGCGGGTCCGCGGCAAACGAGCGCGCATCGCCGCCATAGGGCCCCAACGGAAACCAGTTGACCGCGTGTGCCTGCGTTCCTACTAGCTGACAGGCCAATATCGTGACGCCAAGGTGGCGAAGCCATGTTGCCTTCATTGCCGCTGTACTCCTTCACTCAGATTAATGCATTGTGCAGCCGTCGTGCTGTATCCCCCAACCTGAGTACATCGAAAGGAACACCTATTGGATCAACATCTGTCGTCCTTGGACAGATCGGCCAGCCCGCCGGAGCCCACGGCCGGAGGCTCCCAACCCACGGCCACAACCGCGTTGCGCGCGGATTCTTGAAAGAAAGCTCTGGATTCACCCGCAAGTCTGCCGGGAAAGAGAAACGGCTGACCGGTTTCCCGGTCAGCCGTTTGCAGTTGAGAACTGCGTTTATCGACTACTTCTTGTGGTGATGGTGTTTCGGCGCCGGAGCAGTCCGAGACACCGGCTTGACTGTGGACTCGTCCACCGGGGTCAGACCCGTGGTGTCGAAGGTCGCACCGTCTGGGATGAGCGTCGTCGCAGAGGACTTCGTGCCGGCCGTCCCGGTGTAAACCGAGATGCGGGAGGCATCGATGCCCTTCTCCGTGACCAGGTAGGCCTTCTCGTTGACGGCACGTTCTGCCGCCTTGCGATCGGCTTCCTTCTCATCGGGCGCTGCCGAACCCACAATCGCCAGTTTCGCGGTCGGATCCTGCTGCGCGCTCAGGGTAATGTCGTCAAGGCAAGCCTTGGCTTCATTGTCCACACGAGTCGGCCGCTTGGCATCGCGATCGAAGCTGATCGAGCAGAGGCTCTTGGTTTCGGGCTTCACAACCGGCGGCGGTGCATTGACTGTCACCGTCGTGGTTGCAGAGGCCGTCTGCGCCTTGTCATCGACAACGTTGCAGGTAACCGTGATCGTTCCCGGAGCAACACCGGTAGTGGTCAGGGTCGCCGTCGTTCGTGTTGCCCTGGATATTGCCGGCGGTCGCCGAGTAGCTGTAGGTCAGCGGCCGGTTCTGCGGGCTCACGCCATTCGCCGTGATGGTCGAAGGCTCATTGATATTGACCGTCGAAGGATTGGCCGAGCAGCTAACGGTCGGCGGCTGGAACTGCGTGACCGTAACGGTCACCGAGCAATCAGCAAACTGACCGGGCTTCTTGCCCTCTTCCACGTGGCCCTTCACCGTATAGGTGCCGGGCTGCAGTGGCGCGGTGTCGACTGTCAACACGTTGGTCGTAGCGTTGTGGAAGGTGATGTTTTCACCCGCCCAGCTGTAGGTAGCCGGCTTCTTCGGGTTCAGGTTGGTCGCCGTTCCGGTGATCGTCACCTGGTCGCCGGGGTAGATCGTGCCCGTCGGTGCCGTCACCGAGCAGGCGTACGTCACCGGCGGCGGCGGGATGATGTGGCCGAAGTGCAGCAACAGACCGGTGCTCAGCTCAGCCACGCCGATATTCGCGCGTCCGCCCATGTCGCAGCATGTCGGCGGGTTCACCGCAGGACCGTAGTTGTTGTGCAGGTACCGGTAATCTGCCTGGAAGAGGCGCAGGCCGATCCTGTGGCTCATGAACGGCAGGTCATAGTCCATGCCGCCGCCCACGATCAGGCTCGGTCCCCACTGGTAGCGGTTATGGCCGAACGTCGCCGGGTTATCGCTGTTCGGTCCACCGAGGTTGGTTGCGCCCGCTCCAGCGTGCGCAAAGAGAGTGAAGTTCTCCATCGGGGCGCGGACGATCGGCCCGGCATACAAGCCGTATGCACCGTCGTTCTGGCCATCGGGGTTCGCGATGAAGGTGAATTCGCCACCAATGTACTTGTTGAAGTAGTACGCCCCGCTTCCGATCGCGCCCACGTCAACCGACGAGTACTTGATGTTCTGCGGCTTCAACTGCCCATGGGCGCCAAAATACGAATACCCCATGAAGACATCCATGCGGGAAGGGTTGTTTTCACTGGGAGCAGCAGTGGTCTGCGCGCTCAGGCTCATTGTGCCCAGGCTGACCGCACATGCAGCCAGCAGGAACCGGCTGATACCGCGAAACGGACGATAAGACATTCGACAACCCTCCACTAAGAAAGCTTGGTGATTAGTTCTTGCAGACTCGTATGTACGATGCGGCCTGCTGGACCTTTGTTAATTCCAAAAAAGTGTACCGCGTTTAGTGCCTGTGTCGAGTAGAAAATTACAGCGTTTCCTAATATCTCACTATGACTTACTGCACTTCTACATCACACCCGTTACCAATCAAGCACCACTGTCAAAAGAACTCATGAGAGGTTCAGCGTGTCCTTCAGACTTCCTCGCGTTGCCTGAATCTTCTCCTGCAGAAGCGTAATCGCGTACAGCAACTGCTCCGGACGCGGCGGGCAGCCCGGCACATACACGTCCACCGGGATCACCTGGTTCACTCCCTGCAGCAACGCATAGTTATTGAAAACTCCGCCCGAGGTCGCGCACGCGCCCATCGAGATCACCCACTTCGGCTCCGGCATTTGTTCGTAGAGCCGACGAATCACCGGCGCCATCTTCTGCGACACTCGTCCCGCGATAATCATCAGATCGCTCTGCCGCGGCGAAGGACGAAACACCTCCGCGCCGAACCGCGCAATGTCGTACCGGCTGCCGCCCATCGACATCATCTCGATCGCGCAGCACGCCAGGCCAAACGTCATCGGCCACACCGAGCTCTTGCGGACCCAATTGATCGCCGCGTCCAGCGAGGCCAGCAACACTCCCTCCGGCTGGTCATCGCCCCAGTTCACCTCCGCGATCTTCTCGCGGTTCTTCCCGAAGCTGTCCAGCTTGCCAAATAGGTAACGGTCGTTGCGCTGCGGAACCGTCGTCGGTCGCCCGCTGCTCGTCGTCTGGTTGGGATCAGTGCTCATATTCCCCAGTATACGTCCTGCCAAATCTTCGCCTTAGCGCTCAGCAGAGCCAACTTCCTCAACTCAAGATTCGTTGCATGTGATGCAACCTCGGTGCACTCCGGTTGCAGATTTTTCTTAAAACCAGCCAACCTTTTTCAGCGCGCATTCTCCTCAATCGCGTCCACCAGCCCCGTCCTCAGCTCGCGCTTCTGGGCTGCGGTCAGCCGATTCCCATTTTGGGTCAGGTAAAACACGTCGATCGCCGTCTCACCCTCCGTGTCCACAAGCGCCACCTCAACATTGAACCGCATCTCGCTCAACGTAACGCTGATCGTCCGCAGCAGCCCCGGCACGTCCTGCGCCACCACCTGCATCAGCGTGCTCGTCGCCGACGCCCCATCGTCGAACTCCACCGATGTCTCCACCGCCACCCGCGGACTCTTTCTCCGCCCGCGCCGCCGCCCGTTCAGCAGCGCCTCGGCCGATACCCGGCCCTCCACCACGTCATGCACGCTCGCCACAAACCGCTCGCGCTCGCTCTCGTTCAACTCCAGCGTGCGAAACGTGTCCTGAAAACGGAAGCTGTCCACCACCACGCCCTCTGCATTTGCGAACGCCTCCGCAGTTACGACATTCATTCCCCACGCCGCCAGCGCCGTCGTGATCGCGGCAAACAGACCCGGCCTATCCCGGCTCACCAGCGTAATCGCGCTCGTCTCCGGCGCATACTCGAAGTCCAGTTGCACCGCCTCGCTCTTCAGCCGCCGCGCCAGCTGGAACTGCCCATAGATCTCCTTCGAAGGCCGCGTGCGCACATACCGCTCCGGGAAGCCCTCCACAAACCGCTCCAGCGCCTTACGCTCGCCCGGCTCCGCCCTCGCCAGCAATCGCGCAATCCTTCCCGCGTCCCCTCCGCGCTTCGCATAGCCGCCGCGCGCAGGCTGCACGCGCTCCTGGTCCACATTGCGATCCAGCTGGTTCGCCGTCGACATCGACAGCCGCCACAGGTTCTCCGCCTTCCACGGCGTCAGCGCATCCGGATGTACGGCGCGGATGTCGGCATACGTAAACAGCGTCAGCATCCACAGCGACTCATGCGTCTGCACCTTGCCCGCAAACGTCCGCACCGTCTCCGTGTCGAAGATGTCCCTCCGCAGCGC
This sequence comes from uncultured Acidobacteriaceae bacterium, assembly GCA_963729675.1. Lineage (GTDB taxonomy): Bacteria > Acidobacteriota > Terriglobia > Terriglobales > Acidobacteriaceae > Granulicella. The sequence goes on along the minus strand of CAVSOV010000016.1, from coordinate 57,333 downwards.
GGCCGACATCTCCAAATGCGTCTCGATCAGCTGCAGCACCATCGCCTGGTCATACGGATCCATCTCCAGCCGGCTCATCACGCTCTCCGCCAGCCGCGAGCTCTCCGTCGCGTGATCGTCGCCCGCCCGCGCCTTGCCCGTGTCGTGCATCAGCGCCGCCAGGTACAGCAGCGCCGGGTTCTCGAGCTCGCGAATCATCTTGCCCAGCCGGCTGCGAGCGTCCGTCGCGCCCGGCCCCGGCTCCTCTTCCAGCTCATGCAGCGTGTCGATGAGGACAAACGTGTGTTCATCCACCGTGTAACGGTGATACGCATCGCGAATCACCAATGCATCGATGCCGTGAAACTCCGGCAGCAGCAGCTCCAGCACGCCCACCGCGTGCATCGAGCGCAGCGCCACACCCGCGCGCGGCCCGGTCAGAATCTCCGCCAGCTGCGACCACAGCGCCGCTCCTTCTTCCAGCCGCGACGACAGCACCGGAATCATCGTCTCGATGCGGTCCTCGCTCGCCGTGCCCAGCCGTATGCCCGTCCGCGCCACTGCTGCAAACGCCCGCAGCACCACCTCCGGATCCTGCGCCGCATCGCCATCTTTTCCTGCCGCGTCGAGCTCAATGCGTCCGCCGTGAACACGGAATCCCGGCTGCGGCGCCAGCTTCGCTCCTTCAATCGGCCGCGCGCTCACGACGCCCTGCCCCGCCGCTTCCATCACCGTCAACAGCCGCCGCTCAATCAACCGCGCATGCCGGAAGTACACCCGCATCCAGTACGCCGCATCAATCTTCTTCGCCGCCTCGCGCATGCCAGCAGGCAAACCGATCGCGCGTTCCGCCGCCGCATCCTGTGCCAGCCAGTCCAGCACGTTGTCGTCGCGATCATGTCTCCAGTGCAGAAAGCATCGTGCCGAGGTCAGAAAGGCCACGGCCTCCTGAAACTCCTGCTCATCGATCTCCTGCCGCATGCCCTCGTGCCGCGCGCCCGCCAGCTTCCCGACCCAGCTGCACACGTTCGTGTCGCGCAGTCCGCCCGGACAGTCTTTGATGTTCGGCTCCAGATGAAAGAGCGTGCCGCCATACTTCGCATAGCGATCCCGCGTCAGCTTCCCCAGTTCCGCAAGAATTCGCTTTCCATCGCGCCCGCGCCGGCTTTCGTTCAGCTTTCGCTCCAGCGACTCGACGACCTCCTCATCGCCCGCAACAAAGCGCAGGTCCAGCAGCGCCAGCGCGAACTCCGGGTTCGCTGCATCGAAGCGTTCGCAGTCCTTCGGCGTGCGCGTCATCAGCGCCACCTGCAGACCCGAGTCCCACAGCGTCTGCGACAGCCGCCGCACCGCATCCTTCACGCCCGCAGGCTTCGCCGCACACACCAGCAGGTCCACATCGGAATGGGGAAACAGCTTCCCGCGGCCATATCCGCCAATCGCCGCTATGGCTACGCCGCTTGCCAGCTTCCTGTCGGTCGCAATCTCGCGCGCCCACAGCCCGCGCACCACCTCGTCGACCAGCGCCGCCCGCGCCGCCACCGCACGCGGCCCATCGCCGTCCGCCTCGAACGCGCGCCGCACCTCCAGCATCCGGCTCTGATACTCCGAACGCGCAGGAGCTCCGCTCGTGATCGTTCCAGCCAGCCTGCCCTCCTGAGCCATCCAGGGTTTTACTCACGCCGTCATCCTTGAGCCACTCTTCTGATGCCGTCATCCTGAGCCGCAGGCGAAGGATCTCCGTATTTCGGAGCCGCACAACATCCACGCACTCCTACAGCGCGATCTCTCCCCGCTCATCATTCCGAATCCGGATCGCCTCATCAATCCGCGACACAAAAATCTTTCCATCGCCGATACGCCCCGTTCGCGCCGCCGAAATAATCGCCTCAATCGCGCGATCCTTCATCTCATCGGCGACCACCAGCTCCAGCTTCACCTTCGGCAGCAGGTCCACCGCGTACTCTCGTCCGCGATAAAACTCCGTGTGGCCCTTCTGGCGTCCATGTCCGCGCGCCTCGGAGATCGTGATCCCCGAGACCCCAGCCTCGACCAGCGCATCCTTCACCGCATCCAGTTTTGACGGCTGAATCACCGCCTCAATCTTCTGCATATCCCTCTCGCTTTTCCACTAACCACTAACGACTAACCACTAACCACTGCCTTTACGCCGTCTCCCAGTCGTAGCCCTCTTCACCATGCTGCGACAGGTCGAGCCCCTCACGTTCAGCATCCTCGCTTACGCGCAGGCCAATCAGCTTATCAACAACGAAAAGAATTAGCAGCGTCCCCACAATCGACAACCCCCACGCGATGCCCACTCCCGACCAGCTGATGCACCAGCTGCATGTGATTGCCCTCGAAGAATCCCGTCGCCTTCCCCGCGCCAAAGATCGGATTGATGACGGAATTCGCAAACAGCCCGGTCAGCACCGCGCCAATCGTTCCGCCCGCGCCGTGCACGCCAAACGCGTCCAGCGAGTCGTCATAGCCGAAGATGTTCTTCACCTTCACGACCATCCAGAAGCAGAACACACCCGCGATCAAACCAATCCACAGCGCGCTCATCGGCGTCACAAACCCGGCCGCCGGCGTAATCGCCACCAGCCCCGCCACAGCGCCCGAGATTCCGCCCAGCGCGCTCGGCTTGCCATTGCGAATCCACTCCGCCGCCAGCCATCCGATCGCCGCCGCTGCCGCGCCGAAGTGCGTCGCCACAAACGCGCTCGTCGCCAGCCCGCTCGCCGCCAGCGCCGACCCCGCATTGAACCCGAACCACCCCACCCACAACAAACACGCGCCGATAAAGCTCAGCACCACCGAGTGCGGTGGCATCGGCCTCTGCGGATACCCCAGCCGCTTCCCGAGATAAAGCGCAGTGCACAACGCGCTCACTCCTGACGTCACGTGCACCACCGTGCCGCCCGCGAAGTCCAGGCACGGAATCCCGCTGCCCGTCGCATTCAAAAATCCGCCCGCGCCCCACACCATGTGCGCCATCGGGCTGTACACGATGATCGCCCACAGCACCATGAACACCAGCATCGCCGAAAACTTCATCCGCTCTGCAAACGCTCCCGTAATCAGCGCCGGCGTGATGATCGCGAACATCAGCTGGTAGACCATGAAGGTCTGCTCAGGAATCGTCGCCGCATACGCCGTGTTCGGCGCAATCCCCACACCATGCAGAAAGATGTTGTGCAATCCGCCGATAAACGGATTCCCCACGCCGAACGCCAGCGAGTACCCCACCCACGCCCACAGCACCGTGATCACGGCCATCATCGCGAACGTCTGCATCATCGTTGCCAGCACATTCTTCTTGCGCACCAGGCCGCCGTAGAACAGCGCCAGCCCCGGCCCGCTCATCATCAGCACCAGCGCCGCCGACACCAGCATCCACGCGTTATCGCCGGCTGACTGAGCCTGCGCAATGGCAGCCGTATTCGCCGCCGCAGCCTTCTCCAGCGCAGCGATCCTGTCGGCTGAAGGCGCCACCACTCCCTGCGCCACCGCAGCACTCGAGGCCAACAGCGCTCCGATCCCCGCCGCCAACATCCCCAACCGTCTTCGCCCGAATGCAACAGAACAGCGCATGCTCTTGAACTCCTCCAACAGCCTGTAGAGATACACCTCAAGCTCGGCGCCCGAAGGCACAGCCCAATCAACTCGCTCACCCACCGTTCCCGACGGCCGAACGCTAACTTGTTATTCAGTTCCGTCTAATTTACAACGCATTCATCCACACGCCAACACACTTGTACACTCGCCCTATGAGCGATCCCCTCCTCCACCTCGCCTGGAACGCCATCCCACCCGAGCAGCTCAACCCTCTTCTCTCCCGCCAGTTCGTCCACGGCTCGCAGGCAATGCTCTCGCGCATTCAATTGCAAAAAGGCTGCATCGTCCCGCACCACTCCCACCCCAACGAGCAGATCGTCTTCATCCTCTCCGGCAACCTCCGCTTCACCGTCGGCGAACAAGGCGCCGAGCAGCAGGTGTACGACGTCCGCGGCGGCGAAGTCCTCGTCATCCCCGGCAACGTCCCCCACATGGCCGAGGCCCTCGAAGACACCGACAACCTCGACATCTTCGCCCCGCCCCGCCACGACTGGATCACCGGCAACGACGCCTACCTCCGCGGCAAATAACTCGCAACTCCCCAACTCAAAACTCTGCAACTCAACGGAACCCATCGCACACCCATGTCCAACGACCGCATCCTCGTCCTCGGAGCCACCGGCCAGCTCGGCGCCGCGCTCTGCCGCCAGCTCGGCCCCGCCGCCATCCCTGCCGCACGCCGCCCGCCCTCACCCGACTGGCTCACCCTCGACCTCGCCACCCTCCCCGAATCCCCAGATCAATTCGTAGCCGAACTCGTCACCACCCACAACCTCACCGCCATCATCTGCTCCGCCGGCGCCACCGACGTCGAGCGCTGCGAGTCCGACCACGCCTGGGCCGACGCCGCCAACCACCTCGGCCCGCTCGCCCTCGCCCGCGCCGCCGCCACGCCCGCATCCCCTTCGTCTTCTACTCCACCGACTACGTCTTCCCCGGCACCGCCCGCCAACCCCGGCCCCTACCGCGAGTCCGCCCCCACCCACGCCCTCTCCTACTACGGGCAGTCCAAGCTCGACGGCGAACAATCCATCCTCAAAGAAAACCCCGCCGCGCTCGTCCTCCGCACCACCACCGTCTACGGCCCCGACCCCCAGGGCAAAAACTTCCTCTACACCCTCCGCCGCCTTCTCTCCTCCGGCCAGACCATGCGCGTGCCCACCGACCAGCTCGCCACCCCCACCTACAACGAGGACCTCGCCGCCGCCACGCTCGCCCTCCTCCGCGGCGGCCACACCGGCCTCTTCCACGCCGCCGGCCCCCACTTCCTCTCCCGCATCGACTTCGCCCGCCTCGCCTGCCGTCTCCTCTCGCTCGACGACGCCCTCCTCATCCCGCTCACCACCCTCGAGCTCCACCAGCGCGCCGCCCGCCCCCTCATCGCCGGCCTCGACTCCACCCTCCTCACCACCACCCTCAACCACCCCTTCTTCCGCACCCCCGAGCAAGGCATCCTCGACTGGGCATCCGCCCCGCAACCCACCCTCGAGCCCTAACCTCCAAAAACCTTCTCTCCGCCGCCGTCATCCTGAGGCACATCTTCCACTACCGTCGCCCTGAGCCGCAGCCTTCCCTGATGCCGTCATCCTGAGCCGTAGGCGAAGGACCTCCGTATTTCGGACCACCAACTTACCCAAAGCCCACCAACAGAGCCACATGCCCGAGTACGCCTACGTCTACATCCTCGCGAGCAAGGGCAAACGCCTCTACATCGGCGTGACGACCAAACTCCAGCAGCGCGTATGGCAACACCAAGCACAAGCTGCACCCGGATTCCTTCACCGCGAAATACAACATCGACCAACTCGTCCATTACGAACGATTCGGCACAATCACCGCCGCCATCGCCCGTGAAAAGGAGCTCAAGGGCTGGCTCCGCTATCGCAAAATCGCGCTGATCGTAAGCACCAACCCTGAATGGCGCGACCTCAGCGCCGACTGGGGCAAACCCCTCCCACAGCTCCCGCCCGCCAAGTTCTAAGCACCCAAAACGGCTTTCATCCTGAGCCACCGCCTCTTTCTTACCGTCATCCTGAGGCGCACTCGCCATTGCCGTTCATCCAGAGCCATAACTTCCCCGCCGCCGTCATCTTGAGCCGTAACTTCCCTGCCGTCATCCTGAGCCGTAACTCCCTGCCGTCATCCTGAGCCGTAACTTCCCCTGCGGTCATCCAGAGCCATAACTTCCCCGTCGCCGTCATCCTGAGCCATCGGCGAAGGACCTCCGTATTTCCCTCCGATTCACCGCAGCCCTCCCGGAAAATCACCTCACGCGACCTCCACCGAGCCGTTCATTCATCCCAACCGCGTAACCCGACCCCAATCCCACTCAACCCCATTTTTCCCTTCCCCACCCCATCTTGGCTCGTTTAGGCTGACGCAAACCCCTCGGGAACCGTTATGGCCGCCACGATTTCCCTTCCGAGCTCCGTCGCCGCCCAATCCCGCAAAGAAGCACGTCTGCGTCTCTGGCCTGAATGGCTGACTGTCTTCCTCTATACATCGCTCGTTGCCTTTGCCATCCCCTTCCATGAGCCGTGGGCTGACGAAGCGCAGGCGTGGCAGATGGCCCGCGCTCTATCGGTTCACGATCTCTTCTTCCACGCACTCCGCTACGAAGGCACTCCTGCGCTTTGGCACCTCTTTTTGCGAGGGCTCATCCAGCTGCACGTCAGCTACGCCCAGATGCACTGGATTGTCGGCCTCATCGCTGTCTGCGGAATGTCGTTGCTCATCTTCTTTGCTCCATTCCCGCGCTGGGTCCGGCTGACTCTTCCCTTCACCTTCTTCTTCGCCTTTCAATACGCCATCGTGGCGCGCAGCTACATCCTAGCTCCGCTGCTCGCATTCGCAGTCGCCATCTTCTGGAACAGAAACACCGTCGTGCTTGCCATCCTGCTCGGCCTGCTCGCCAATACATCCCTCCACGGGTTTGCACTGGCCGCCTCGCTCAGCGTCGTATATCTCGTCGAGACGCGCCGCGGACTCCACCAATCCATTCATCCGCGTATCGCGCTCTCCATCCTGCTTGCGCTCTTCGCGATTGCGGTCTACACCGCTCTTCCTCCGCCGCCCGACCTCAACTTTGACGACGAGTCCTTACGTCTGCCGCTGGGCGACCGTCTCGCGGCCGCTCCTCTCCTCGCTTTTGCCTATCTCATGCGCGCATTCGCGCATCCCTGGCAACTGGCAGCACCCCTTGTGATCGTTGTCCTTTGGCTCACCTATCGAATCGCCGGCACGCTCTACCTCATCCCCATTGTCTCCGTCGCCATCCTGTCGAGCCTCGGCTACTGGAACTACTGGCACCTCGGATTCGCCTCCATCGCACTCATCACGACCGCATGGATCGCCTGGCGTCCCGTTGACCCTCCGTGGAAGTGGGCCGTCACATACATCTTCGCCATCTGGTTAGCGATACAACTCTCCTACTCCGTCTTCGCCTTCGCCTGGGACCACGAACACGCCTACTCCCCCGACAAGGCGGCGGCTCAATATCTCGCCCACTTTGTCGACAACGGCCTCCCGCTCGCCCTCACCGTCGCCAATAAGAGCGAGGTCGGCGCCTTCCATTCGGTTGGTCTCGGACCATACTTCGACCACCCGATCTTCATGAATCAGCCGCGAGCCTATTGGCTCTGGAGCACCCACGAACACACAAACGAGCAGGTCAACGCTGCTCTGGATCAGAATCCTGCTGCGATCGTCGCAATGTTCTACAGGCACGACTACCACCGGTTCGATCGCGCTCGTGATCTTGATACCCGTCGTCTGCACCCGCTCTACGAACGCGGCTATGGTGTAACGCAGGTCTTTTGCGGCGAGAAGCCCGAAGGCTTCGAACTCCGCGAAGAGATCTGCGAGATTGTGCTCGAGCGCTGACAAGGCGAACAAAACAGGACCCGATCATGCCAACTTTGTCGAGCGTGGAACTAGCCTCCGAGCGGCGCACATCAAGACTCACTCCCGGCGCCGTTCTTGCGTGGCTTCTCTTCTCCCTCATCGCGCTCGCCGTCGCCGCCGCGGCCTTGCCGGACACCGGCCTGCTCTACGACTTCCGCGCCTTCTATGCCTCTGGATCCCTGCTCCTGCACAATCCCCACCACCTGTTTGACCTTTCCACGCAGACAGCCGTTCAGAATGCCGTCGTCGGCCCCATGTGGCCTGTGCCGTTCTACCATCCCGCCTACGAAGCCATTCTGTACGCGGTTTTCAATCTACTTCCCTATAAAGCCGCTTACTTTACCTACGTCGGCTGCAATCTCCTGCTCCTCGGGGCTTGTTATCTCCTTGCACCGCCCATCTCAGACCCATTCCTCAAAAAGGTGCCCGCAGCGGCCTTCTTTTTTCTCGCCTTCCCGGCGCTGATCTGCGTCGCTGAGGGTCAGGACTCGATTGTTTTCCTGTTTCTCCTCTGCCTCATTTGGCGAAAGCTCATCCAGGGCAACGACACCGCAGCGGGCATACTCCTCGCGCTCGTGCTCTTCAAGCTTCAGATCACCCTGTCGCTGGCCCTGCTGATTGCCCTGTCCCTTCCTCTTCGGCGTGCACGGCGCCTCCTCAGCGGCTTTCTTCCAACCGCAACCGCTCTCGCATTGCTCTGCGTAGCCATCGTCGGCATTAGTGGCACGGCACAATGGATTCGCCTTCTCGGCTCAGCCGCAGTTGCCTCCCATCTCGGCCCTCAGGCTCAACTGACAGTAAGAGCCGTTCCCCTATCGATGCCAAGCCTGAACGGGCTGCTGTACTTCTGCGGAACACGCTTTCTCTCTTCGCATTCAGCGCTGGCGATGGACATCATCGGCTCGGTTCTTGTCCTCTGCGCCGCGTTGCTGCTTATTCTCCGGGCGCCAACTCTGCCTGTTGCCTTCTCCGCTGCCATCCTCGTGAGCCTTCTTCTCGCGCCGCATCTCTTCTTCTACGATTACCTCCCCGTTATCCTTCCCCTGATGCTCCTCAAAGGACGTCCTCTAGGGTTGATCGCCGCTTTCTACTACTTGGCCCCGATCCTTCTCATCTCGATAGCCAAACTCGGCTGGACAGCTCTGATGGCGGTGGTCCCGCTGGCGATCCTTACCATGATCTATCGTGAACTCCAGCCGTTACGAACAAACGTCTTTCACAGCGAGAGGCCCGAAGTCCTTGGCCTGCGCGAGGAGATTTGCGAAAGTGTGCTTGAGCGCTGAAACCGTGAAGACGACGGGCACCCAGGTCGCGCCATCTTCGCCGGCCACGGAGGTTCAGCCAGCCAATCCTCGCTTCACCTCCGGAGCCATCCTCGGCTGGCTCATCTTCGCCTTCGTCACCCTCTCCATCGGCACCTCAGCCCTTCCGGTAGCCGGCCGCCTGTACGACTTCCGCGCCTTCTACGGCGCCGGCTGGCTCGTCCTCCACCACCCCACCCAACTCTTCGACCTCTCTGTACAGACCGCCGTCCAGAACGCCGTCGTCTGCCCCATGTGGCGCGGCGTCCCCTTCTACCACCCCGCCTACGAGGCCCTCCTCTACGCCCCCTTCACCCTCCTCTCCTATCGCTTCGCCTACGTCGCCTTCGCCGTCTTCAATCTCCTTCTTCTCGCTCTCTGCTATCGGCTCGCTCCCCTGCCCGCCGACCCGCGCATCGCCAAAGTCCCGCGCGCCGTGCTCCTCTTCCTCTGCTTCCCCGCCTTCATGGCCATCGCCGAAGGCCAGGACTCCATCGTCTTTCTCCTCCTCGCCTGCCTCCTCTGGCGAGCCCTCGCCTCCGGCCGCGACCGCACCGCCGGCCTGCTCCTCGCTCTCGGCCTCTTCAAACTCCAGATCGCCCTCGGTCTGCTCTTCTTCCTCGTTCTCTTCCTGCCCGCGCCGCGCCGCGTTCGCCTGCTTCTTGCCTGGCTTCCCTCCACCGCTGCCGTCGCACTCACCTGCCTCCTCATCACCGGGCCCGCGGGGCATGACGACCTGGCTCCGCCTCATCGCCTCATCCTCCATCGCCTCGCACGAAAGCCAGCGCCTCCAGTCCGTCAGCGCCGTCTACCCCAAGGCGATGCCCACCCTCAACGGCCTTCTCTACGTCTGCGGCTCGCATGTTCTTCCGACCCGGATTTCCTTCGCCCTCGATCTGGCTCTCTCGCTGCTCGTCCTCGCCTCCGCCATCTACCTCGTTCGCCAAACCCGCAGCAAGACCCGCAGCAAGACCCGCAGTACGCCCATCGCCTTCTGCGCCGGCCTCACCGCCACGCTTCTGCTCTCCCCGCACCTTTACCTCTACGACTACGTCCTTCTCCTCTTCCCCGTACTTCTGCTCACCGAACGCCGCCAGCCGCTTCTGACCGCCCTCGTCTACGTTCCCCCCTTCATCCTCTTCTTCCTCGGGGGCCTCAACTGGTTCGCGCTCATGGCCGTGGTTCCAGCCCTGTTCCTCACCTCGCTCCTCATGGCAGAACGCTCCCATCGCCTTCACCAGTCCCTTCCGGAAAAAGTGACCCCCCACCCGTTAACTGCCCTCGAATGAAGACTTTGACTATAACTCTTTTACTTTCAAGACTTTGACACTAAGGTCCACCCCTAAACCGTTTCCGCTCTAGATTTTGCACAAAAACATAGGGGAGAGGGGTAGCAGCCTGCCCGATGTGAAAATCGCAAACGAACCCTTCACGTATCCTCACACCTGACATGCTCGATATCGTTCGCCGGCAACTCCAGCAGTCTCTCGACACCCTCACCAAAGTCCTCCACGACGACTCCGTTCACCAGTCCCTCGTCGAGGCCGCCCGCGTCACCGCCGAAGCCATGCAGAACGGCCACAAGCTCCTCGTCTGCGGCAACGGCGGCTCTGCCGCCGACACCCAGCACGTCGTCGCCGAGCTCGTCGTCCGCCTCACCGTCGATCGCCCCGCCCTCCGCGCCATCGCCCTCACCACCGACAGCTCCATCTTCACCGCCATCAGCAACGACTACGGCTTCGAGCACCTCTTCTCCCGCCAGGTCGAAGCCCTCGGCCAGCCCGGCGACGTCCTGCTCGCCATCTCCACCTCCGGCAACTCCCCCAACTGCCTCCGCGCCCTCGAGCGCGCCCGCGCCCTCTCGCTCACCACCATCGCCTTCACCGGCAACGGCGGAGGCCGGATGGCCCCCCTCGCCGACATCAACGTCATCGTCCCCGCCACCGTCACCATGAACATCCAGGAGTCGCAGCTCGCCCTCGAGCACATCTTCTGCATGCTCGTCGAGCGCTGCTGCTTCGGTCCTGACTTCGACAAGAAAAGCCAGTAACTACTTCGCCGTCACCCCGCATCTATGCATTGCCATCGCGCCCAGTCTCTGGGACAGTGGACTCGCATTGACTCACGACGGCGATGGTCAACTTCAAGATCGAGATCACAAAAGAGCGCGTCAGTGTCTCGAACGCCGAGGGCGGCTGGCCCCCGGACTTCGGGACAACGATCGTCTTTTTACTCTTATCCGGCCTGGCCGCTTACGTCGTCGCGAGGTGCGTCACCGCTCTTGACCTTTGGCTCTATCCCTCCAACTGGCCTCTGCTGTTCGCGATCGTCCTCTTCGCCGGAACGCTGCTTTGGGCCGCATTGCGCAATCTCTTCCCTTCCGGCCAATCGATGATCTGTGACCGCAACACACTCACCATCGGACGAATCCCGCACAGCTCCTTTCGCGGCCAATGGAGATACGAGAGCTTTCCCTCAACACGGTCAAAGAGCTGCAATTCGCTTCAGTGGCGTTTGGCGGACAACGCCCGTCTTGGGCCTTCGCTTCAAGGTCGACGGCATAACGAAGAAGACCCTTGCCGGGCTCGAAAGCCCCGAGGCCGCACAGATCCTGGACGCTCTCTCTTCGCTCGGCGTGAATGTCGTGCGCGACCCTGCCATGCCCATGATGGTCGACATGGCGCTCTCCCGCCGCAAGCACTTTGGCGGCCTTCTCTAAATCGCAACGGCGGATCGCACGCGAAGATTACCTCTTCAGGACGTCCCTGCGTGCTCCTCGATCACCGGTTCGCCCGGGTCGTGAATCAGCCCCATCTCCTGATAGATCGGCCGCATGACCTTCCGCACCGCAGGCAGTCGCAGCGTGAACCATCCGCAGCCGAGCAGGCAGCAGGCTCCGGTCAGCATTACTGTATGCGGAGCTCCGATCCAGTGAGCCAACCCGCCGGCCAGCAGGCTCCCGAACGGAGCCATCCCGACGAACGCCATGGTGTAGTAGCTCATCACGCGTCCGCGCATGTCCTCCGGCACCAGCGTCTGGATGATCGTGTTGCTCCCTGCGAGACCGAGCATCATGCCGTAGCCGACCACCAGCATCAGCAACAGGCTTAGCCACAGCACGTGTGAGAGACCGAACAGAATGAGCCCCGCCCCAAACATTCCGGCGGCAATCTGAATATGCTTCGTCAGGCCGACGACGCTCTTGCGCAGCGTAAGGCTCACCGCCGCAGCCAGCGCACCGACGCCCGAGGCACCGGTGAGCCAGCCGAGGGTGTGCGGGCCGCCGTGCAGCACGGTGCCGGCGAAGATTGGCAGCAGCACAGCATAGGGCCAGCCCATCAGGCTCAAAATTGCGAACAGCGTCAGCACCGTGCGGATAGGAACGAAGCTGTGCACGTAACTCCAGCCCTCGCGCATCTGTTCGAACATGCTTGACGTCGTGCGTTTGTACTCGATCGGCTTCAGTCGCATCATCAGCAGCGAGGCGATCACGGCGAAGTAGCTGACGCCATCGATGAAGAAGCACCATCCTTCGCCCCACGCGCCGATCACGATTCCCGCAAGCGCGGGCCCGATGAGCCGTGCGGAGTTCACCATCGACGAGTTGATGCCGATGGCATTGCCGAGGTCGGCACGGTCCTCCACCATCTGCACAATGAACGCCTGTCGCCCTGGCATGTCGAACGCGTTGATTAATCCCTGGAAGAGGCTGAGGGCGATGATCTCTCCAATGTTGATGACGCCTGCGAGCGTCAGCGCGGCGAGCGCGAGCGACTGCACCGCTGCCAGCGCCTGCGTCCAGACAAGCAGCCTGCGCCTGTCCATGCGCTCAATCCAGACGCCCGCGAACGGAGCGAGCACGAACGTGAGAATCTGGCCGGCGAAGCCGACGATGCCAAGCAGCAGCGCTGAGTGCGTGAGCCGGTAGACGAGCCAGCTCGATGCCAGCCGCGTCATCCATGTGCCGATCAGCGAGATGCTCTGGCCGCCGACGAAGAGCCTGAAGTTCCTGTGCCGGAGCGCGCGCCCGGCATGCGCGAACCGTCCTCCCGATTCATCTGCTACTGGAGGCTTCTTCAGTTGATTGCTCAGCGGTGAAGATGAAGGCATCTAACTCTTCGACGTTCGCCGCACGCTCCACGACTCAGATTCACACGCGAGCGCTGTGCATATCGCGGGCTACAACGTCTTCGCCAGACGCTTCTTCACCGGCGCCTCTGCAACGGGCTCACCACCGTCGCTGTAGACACGTATCGAGCGGCCACCGACGATCACCTTGTCATGCACCTCGGTGGTATAAAACGGGTCGTCGATGTTTTCAGTGTCGAGGATCTGACGCCAGGGCTTGCTGTTCGGCGGCTCCGGAAGCACATACTCCACTCCGATGTCGCTGGCATTCACGAGAATCAGAAAGCTGTCGTCGTAGACCGGCTCGCCGTCTTCGTCCATCACTCCGAGCGTGTGACCGTTGAACATGACGCCGATGGACTTGCTCCAGGGCTCACCCCAAACCTGGTCCGAGAGCTCATTGCCATCCGTGCCATACCACGCGACGTCGCGCACGACAGAGCCGCGAATCTTGCGGTCCTGGAAGAACTTTCGACGGTGCAGATTGGGATGCTCCTTGCGCAGCGCAATCAACTTCGTCGTGAACTCGAGCAGCCGTTTCTGTTCATCGTCGAAGTCCCACTTGTACCAGGTGATGTCGTTGTCCTGGCAGTAGGCGTTGTTATTGCCGCGCTGCGTGCGTGCGAACTCGTCACCGCCCAGAAGCATCGGCACGCCCTGGCTCATGAAGAGCGTGGTGAGGAAGTTGCGCATCTGGCGTTCGCGCAGTCCATTGATGCCGGGATCGCCGGTCGGCCCCTCGACGCCCATGTTCCAGCTGTCATTGTTGTCGGCACCATCTTTGTTGTCGTCGCCGTTCGCTTCGTTATGTTTTTCGTTGTAGCTGACTAGATCGTTAAGCGTGAAACCATCGTGCGCCGTGATGAAGTTGATGGAGGCCGAAGGCGTCCGACCTTCGCTCTGGTACAGGTCGCTCGACCCGGTGATGCGATAGGCGAAGTCAGAGAGCTGTCCGCTGTCCCCCTTCCAGAAGCGGCGAACTGTGTCGCGATACTTTCCGTTCCACTCAGCCCATAAGAGTGGGAAGTTGCCGACCTGGTAGCCGCCTTCGCCGACGTCCCACGGTTCGGCGATGAGCTTGACGTCGGCGATCGTCGGGTCCTGGTGGATGGTGTCGAAGAAAGCGCTCAGCTTGTTCACGTCATGCAGCTCACGCGCCAGAGCCGACGCGAGATCGAAGCGGAAACCGTCAACGTGCATCTCGCTGACCCAGTAGCGCAGGCTGTCCATCACCATCTTCAGCACCTGCGGGTGATACATGTTCAGCGTGTTTCCGGTGCCGGTGTAGTCCATGTAGAACTCGGGCTTGTCCGCCATCGTGCGATAGTACGTGGTGTTGTCCACGCCCTTCCACGACAGCATCGGGCCCATTTCATTGCCCTCACAGGTGTGGTTGTAGACGACGTCGAGGATGACCTCGATGCCCTCCTGATGCAGCCGCTTGACCATGCCCTTGAACTCGGCGACTGGTTGGATGTCGGTGCCGCTGGAGCTGTAGCGTGTCATCGGCGCGAAGAACCCGAGCGTGTTGTAACCCCAGTAGTTGCGCAGACCGCGATCGACCAGATGGCCCTCGTCGATGAAGTAATGCACGGGCATCAGCTCAACCGCAGTGATCCCGAGCTTCTTCAGGTAAGCAATACTGGATTCGTGTGCGAGCCCGGCGTACGTACCGCGCAGAGCCTCAGGAATCTCCGGATTCAGCATGGAGAAGCCGCGCACGTTCATCTCGTAGATGATGGAGTCGGCGATGGGAATCTGTGGTGGGCAGTCGTCGCCCCAATCGAAGTGGCCGTCGATGACAATCCCCTTCGGAACACCGGCCGCGCTGTCGAGATCGCACCTCTTGCGTGGATCGCCTGACTGCACATCGTAGGGAAAGATCGGCTCCTTCCAGTTGACTTCGCCCGCTCAACGCCTTCGCATAGGGATCGACGAGCAGTTTGGCCGCATTGAAGCGCAGTCCCTTCTCGGGCTCCCACGGACCCTCCACGCGAAATCCGTAGCGCTGCCCGGGCTTGATATTGCGAATCAAACCGTGCCACACGAATGCGGTCCGCTCGCGCAGGTGTACGCAGTCGATCTGCTTGCCCTTCTCGTCGAAGAAGCAGACGTGAACAGCCGTTGCGTTCTCGGAGTAAAGGGCGAAGTTCGTTCCCTGACTCGTTGGTGTTGCCCCGAGTGGATAAGGCTTCCCCGGCAAAAGTGTGCGCGGCATAGACGTGCGACTCCATATCAGATCCAGCAGTGTCCCAAAAAGGATTAGCCGTGTTGCATCACGATAGATGCTGTCACGATGTCAGAAGCTGTCCGGACCTGTCTACTCGACCCCGAGAGTAACGCTGACTGTATGCACCACGACATTGCCCGCGAGGTTCGTACCGGTTGCCTGCACCTGAATCGCGAAGCTCTGGACCGGCAGCACGGATTCGGATGCGGTACGCGCTCCGCAGCCCCCGAGACCAAACAAACCCGCGACAACAAGCATCGCAAGCAGCCGTGAGAGAGGGCGTCTGCGCCAGAATCCGAGAAGAAGGATTGCGCCGGTCGCAGCAACTGCGAGCTCGGACTCCGCACTGGCATTGAGCGCCGTTGTGGCGCGTGTCACGACCGTCATGGTCACTGGAGCCGACAATGCGCCAGGCACCACTGCGGGCGGCGAGAAGCTTGCCGTTGCGCCCGCAGGCAAACCGTTCGCGCTGAGCGTGACCGCGCCGGTGAAGGGTGCACCCTGCGAACCGACAGTCAGACCGAAGGTCGCCGTGGAGCCGGCGATTACGGTCTGCTGCGAGTTGCCCGTGACGCCAACGGTGAAGTCGGGCATCGCATTCACGGCCTGGATGACGTTTGCCGATGCGCTTGCCCGGAAGTTTGTGTCGCCTGAGTACGTGACGGAGAGCGTGTGGCTGCCGCTGGATGGGTTGAGCTCGATCGCAGAGGCTGAGCCGTTCACCAGCGGGGCCGTTGCGATGACATTTCCCGCATCGAGAAACTGCACGATGCCAGTTGGCGTGCCCGACGTTGTCGAGGCCACACGAGCGGTCAGTTGCAGCGGCAGAGTCGCGTATGCGGCCGACGGCGGTGTGAGCGTCGCCGTCGTCGCCGCGGGGACGATGGTGAGCGTGCCGGAGTTTGCAGCGGATGCGAGCGTGTAGTTCGCGCTGGCGGCTCCGGTCAGCGCCGCGGTGATGGGATAGCTGCCCACGGACGCCATCGGCGGCGCATTCGCAGTGAAGACGGCGGTTACATTGCCTTGGTCCTGTGGCAGAACGCCGCTGAGTGTCCCCGTCAGCGTGGGCAGCGGAGCGCCGTAGATGATTGTCGTGCCCTCTGCGGTCGCGGTGACCGGCGCGGGTGAAACGAGGATTGTGGCCGTCGCGGTCGAGGATGGATGGAGGCCATCGCCGGTGTAGGTCACAGTCAGTGTGTGCGTGCCTGCGTTCAGGGCGGGGAGCGCAATGGTTGCCGAGCCCTGACTGAGTGATGCGCTCGCCAGTGCCGTTCCACCGCCGGTGACCTGGACGGTGCCCTGCGGTGTCCCTGGGCCGCCTGCGATAGAGAGAGTGCTCTGCGCAGTGCCGTAGACAGCGTTGGGAGCGGCCGCTGTCAGCGTCGTTGTGCGCGTGCTCAATCCGCCGGGAGAATAGAGTCTCCCGTCCGTAAAGAGGATTTGCACAGTGTGACCGGCCGCGTCGGCAATGATCGGCCAGCCGAACGCAGAGATCGCCGCAGCCGTGGGTTGATTCTGGGCGGACGAGATGGCGACTGCGCCGTCAGGCGAGGCACCCTGGCGGCCGCCTCCGGCGATCGTTGCGATTGTGCCATCCGCTGCGATCCTGCGCAGACGGTGATTGTTCTCGTCTGCGATGAACAGATTGCCAGCTGCATCGATCGCGAGACCCGTGGGCCGGCTAAGTTGTGCTGCTGACGCCGGTCCACCATCGCCAGAGAAGCCGGCGACTCCGGTTCCGGCGAAGGTCGAGATGATTCCGTTCGTGGCGACGACCCGTAAGCGCTGGTTGTTGGTATCCGCGATGAAAATCCGGCCGTCGGCACTCGCGGCGATGCCGGACGGTTCATTCAGCTCGGCAGAGGTTGCGACTCCGCCGTCGCCCGCGAAACCCTGCACGCCATTGCCCGCCACGGTTGCGATCTGCCCCTGACTGATGCGGCGGACGCGCTCGTTGCCCTGATCGCAGATGAGGAGCGCTCCGGTTGTGTCGAGTGCGAGTGCAACCGGATGATTGAGTGCCGCGGCCGTTGCGAGACCTCCGTCGCCGGAGAATCCACGAGCGCCACTGCCTGCGAAGGTTGTGATGTCTCCGCCCTTCACCACGCGGATGCGCTGATTGCCCGTGTCCGCTATGTAGAGGGTTCCGTCCGGTGCCACGACTACGGACATGGGAGAGTTCAACTCTGCGGCTGTGGCGGGGCCGACATCGCCCGAGAAGCCCTGCGTGCCGTTGCCGGCGACCACTGTGATCGCGCCACCGACCGTTATCTCGAAGACCTGGTTGCGCGCGGCATCGGCGATGAAGAGATCGCCGGCTGCGTCGTAAGCGACCCCGGTTGGTCGCATGAGGGGTGAGACAGTTCCCTGCGCCTGCACGGGGCACGACGCCGCGAAGGCAACGGCCAGCGCCGACAACCACCTCAACCTCTGCAGCCCGACGAGCAGGAATCCTCCTCAGCGCATTTCGCGGATTCTCGCGTCCATGATACAAGCGCACGAGCCTGAGTCTGAGCCGCGAAAGTGGGATGGCCTACTCCTGCACAACGGCCTTCACAAGGTTGCGCGGGCGGTCAACGTCGACGCCATTCTCGAGCGCCATATAGTAGGCGAACATCTGCAGCGGCACGACCTCGGTGATGGGCAGCAGGTACTCGTTCGCAGGCTCGACCTCAATGAGATCTGAGGAGACCTCGCGGAGCTTGGTGTCGCCTGTGTTGCCGAGCACGATCGTGCGCGCACCCTGGGCCTTTAGGTCGCTCAGCAGAGCGACGGTCTTTTCGTAGCGCAGCACGGACTCGGCGTCCTGCCAGTCGACGGTGCCGAGCGCGACGATTGGCACCTCGTCCGAGACGAGCGCGTTGGGGCCGTGCTTCAGTTCGCCCGAGGGGTAGCCCTCGGCGTGCATGTAGGACGATTCCTTCAGCTTCAGATGCACCCTCGCGAGCGATAGCGTAATGAATTCCGCGGCCCAGGTAGAGCAGCGTCTTCGCGGAGCTGTAGCGAGCCGCAAGCCGCTCCGTGAGTTCACGCCATCCGTCAAGCTGCCGCTCGATCATCGGCGGAATCTCCCAAAGCTCTGCCAACTGACGCTCCATCTCCTTTGCGTCGATGGTGCCGCGCGCGTCAGCGGCCTCGAGACTCAGCAGACGCAATACCAGGAGCTGCGCGGTGAAGCTCTTTGTCGCAGGAATCGCGCGCTCCACGCCGGCGAGGGTTGGCAGATAGAGATCGGCTTCACTGGCCATCGACGAGTCTTCTACATTCGTCACGGCGAGCGTCGGATGCTTGCGCTGCTTCGCCTCACGCAGCGCGGCAAGCGTGTCCGCGGTCTCGCCGGATTGCGAGATAACCAGCACGGCAGGGTCGCGCTTCGTGTTCGTCGAGCGCGTGATGTACTCGCTCGCGTACTCGACGTCGACGGAGAGGCCGGCGGCGTCCTCAAGCATGATCTCTGCGGCGAGACCGGCATGGCGACTGGAGCCGCTCGCCGCGATGATGAGGTCTTTGTGCTTGCGGAAGCACTCCGCGGCGTCGGTAAGGGCTTCCATCTGGATGCGGCCATTAGCAACGTACTGTTCCATGGTCCGGGCCAGCGCGTCGGGCTGCTCGTAGATCTCGCGAAGCATCGCGTGCCGGAATTGGTGATCGCTCATTGTTTTCATCGTCTCCAAACTATCCATTGTAGCGAGTGGCGCGCGTCGGAGGCGTTAGTCTGTTCAAGATGCGACTCGTTCCAAAGTTTCTTCTCTCCGCGATGGCGCCCGACCACTTCCCTGATGCGGCACGCACCGCCGATGCGCCGGAAATCGCCTTCCTTGGCCGTTCCAACGTCGGCAAATCCTCGCTGATTAACGCGTTGCTCGGCTCAAAGGAAGCGAAGGTGTCGTCCACTCCCGGCCGCACGCGAGCGATCAATTTTTTCGCGCTGCACGAGGGCACAGCGCAGAAGTTCAATCAGCGTCCCTCGCTCATCTTCGCGGACCTTCCGGGATATGGCTACGCGAAGATCTCGAAGTCAATCTCAGCGGAGTGGCCGAAGTTCATCGAGCCTTACCTCGCCGAGCGAGAGACGCTGGCACTCTGCATCTGCCTTGTCGACTCCAACATCCCGCCGCAGCCCAGTGACACGCAGCTTATCGAAGCCCTGCAACAGATGCAGCGGCCTCACCTCATCGTCGCGACAAAGGCCGACAAGCTAAGCAACAATGCGCTGGCGAAGTCGCTCGCTGCACTCAAGCGCGCGCATGGCGAAGAACACATCCTGCCCGTCTCGTCGAAGTCGGAAAACGGCGTGAAGGCGCTCTGGGCGGAGATTCTGAGCGTGCTGCCGAGTTAGCCGCAAACGAAAAGCCCTGCAGCATCGCCGCAGGGCTCCCGTTGTTCTCGTTAACGACTATTCGCCGTAATAATCCAGCCCGAGGTGCGTAATCAGGTCCTCGCCCATGATGTGCCGGAGCGTGTTCTTCAGCTTCATCGACTGGATGAACAGATCGTGCTCAGGGTAGACGCCCGGCGCCGAGTCCGGATCCTTGAAGTAGAAGCTCAGCCACTCCTGGATACCGAGGTTCCGGAGCGCCGGGGTACGCTGTGCCAGATCCATAAAGAGGCAAAGATCGAGCGCCAGCGGTGCCGCAAGAATCGAGTCGCGGCAGAGGAAGTCCACCTTGATCTGCATCGGATAACCGAGCCAACCGAAGATGTCGATGTTGTCCCAGCCTTCCTTGTTGTCGCCGCGCGGCGGATAGTAGTTGATCCGGACCTTGTGGTACATGTCGCCGTACAGCTCAGGGTTCTTGTCCGGCTGGAAGATGTACTCCAGCACGCCGAGCTTCGACACTTCCTTCGTCTTGAAGTTGTCCGGATCGTCCAGCACCTCACCGTCGCGGTTGCCGAGGATGTTCGTCGAATACCATCCGGCGACGCCAAGCTGACGAGCCTTGAAGCCAGGCGCAAGCACGGTCTTGATCAACGTCTGTCCGGTCTTGAAGTCCTTGCCGCAGATGGGCGCGCCCATCTTCTTCGAGAGCTCCTGCATCGCGGGAATGTCGACCGTAAGATTCGGCGCACCGTTCGCGAATGGAATGCCCTCCTTCAGGGCCGCCCAGGCGTACAACATCGAGGGCGAGATATCCGGGTCGTCGTCGACCAGACCCTTCTCGAACGCCTCCAGCGTCTGGTGAACCGGCTTCTGCTCCTTGTAGATCTCGGTCGATCCGCACCAGATCATCACCTGGCGGTCGGTACCGGACTTCGAGCGGAACTCCGCAATATCATTGCGAATCTGATTCGCGAGATCGCACTTGTTCTTGCCCTTCTTCTGTGTCTTCGGAGTAAGGCGCTTCACCCACTCCTGATCGAAGGCAGCGGGCATCGGCTGAATCGACTCAAGAAACGGGCGCATCTGCTCGAGCTGGTCGCGATCGAGCACGGCCGCAGTCTTCGCGGCGTCGTACAGATCGCCGCCGAAGATGTCCCATCCCGTGAAGACAAGATCATTGAGCGGAGCAAGCGGAACGAAGTCCTTCACCAGCGGAGAGCGATCGTCCGTGCGCTTGCCAAGACGGATGGTGCCCATCTGCGTAAGCGAGCCAAACGGCTTTGCATAGCCGCGACGAACCGCTTCCACGCCGGCGATCAGCGTGGTCGCAACCGCGCCCATTCCGGGGATCATGATGCCAAGTTTTCCAGTGTGCGGCTTGATGCTCGCTGCGCCTGTCTGCGCGGCGTCGGTATTCGACATTACAAGACTACCCTTCTGTTTGTTGCGATTTTTCCTTGAGCGGACAAAACAGTATCTCGCACTGCAGGAACGCGGTGCAACTAAGCGCTAACGCTACTCAGCATGGACACGGTTCTTCCAGTGCGTCCACACGAACCAGACGAAGCCGACGACGAGCACAACCTCCACGCCCAACTGGAAGCGGTGAAAAACTTCCTTGAACCGCGGATCAGCATCCCAGCGGTTGCCGAGTTTCATGCCGATATACGCCAGAACAAAGCACCACGGCCACGAGCCGATGAACGTGTAGATGTGAAAGCGAACCTGGTTCATCTTCGCGATTCCTGCCGGGAACGCGATGAACGTGCGCACGATGGGCAGCATCCGCCCAATAAGCACTGCGATGGAACCGTACCGGTTGAAAAACTTCTCGGCAAGGTCGAGGTCACGGCGGTTCAGCAGGATATAGCGTCCATAGCGCTCGATCATCGGGCGCCCGCCCACGGCACCGAGCCAATACGCCGGAATCGAGCCGATATTCGAGGCGATGGAGGCGACCGTCGCAACCAGTACCAGGTCCGCCCAGCCGTGCGCGAGCTTGTAGCCCGCAAACGGCATGATGACCTCCGAAGGAATCGGAATGCATGCCGATTGCAGAGCCATCAGGAGAAAGACAACGGTATAGGAGGCACCGACAGACAAGCCGGCCAGCAGTGCGGTGAACTTGTTGAGCATTCGTTATCAGTATAGCTGCCGTGCCTCGGCAGGACAGCGAGCACGCATGGACGGCTCGTGCTCGCCGCTGCCCTAGGAAGACGTGCGGACGAATTCGACGCGACGATTATTCGCCTTACCGTCCTGCGTGTCGTTGGAAGCCATCGGCTTCGTGTCGCCGTAGCCCTTGGTCGTCAGCCGGTCTGCACTGATGCCCATCGACACCAGCTGCGCCTTCACGGCATCCGCACGCTCCTGCGAGAGCGCGAGATTATGTGGCGCGCTGCCGGTGTTGTCGGTGTGTCCGTCGATCTCAAACTTCAGCGTTGGATCGCTGGCCATGACCGCCTTGATCTGGTTCAGCGTTCCCATGCTCTCTGGCCGCAGCGTCGCCTTGTCAACGTCGAAGTTAATGCCGTGCGTGACGATCTTCGCGTCGGTAAATTTCTTGCCGACCATGTTCATCCCGCCGCCCGAAGCCACGCGCACGTTACGGAAGGTGATCGGCTTCTCCTGGTCGCCGACGCCCTCAAAGATCAGCGACTGCGGCACGAACTTCGTGTCGGGCACCGTCAGTACGCGGTACTGGTCGACGTAGATCTTCATTTGCGGCTTGCGGTAGACGACGGCGATGTGATGCCACTTGTTGTCGAAGGCGTCCTCGCGAATCGGTGGCGGAAGGGCACCGGCGATACTGATCGGTCCCTCATATTGAGCCTCGTCGCGGCCAACATGGAAGGTCGCATTATCGTCAGCGTTCACAAGGGCGACATTCAGCGGATAGACACCAGGGTTGCCAAAGAGGTCGTACTCGATCGTGAACTGATCGGGCAGATAGGTCTTGTTCTTCATGCGCGGATTCACCTCGGCATAGTTTCCGTCCGTCAGCAAAAAGGCCGGATAGCCCGCGGCTTTGTTCACGACGGCCTGCCCCTTGGTCAGCTCCCACTGATCAGGAAACTCACCGTCCTGCGTGGTCGTGAAATCGTCGGCGAAGATAATCGTGTCGCCCGGCGTGAAGTCGTAGTTCTGGTACGAGGTCAACGTCACCGGAGCGGCTGCTGAGGTGTCGCCCGTTCCATCCGCCGAGTCCGTCTTTGCCGCCGCATGGGCCGCGGCATCGGAGCCTGAAGAACTGCCCGAACTACCTGAGTTCCCGCTCTTGTCCGTCGGGTCCGCAGAGTTGACCGCGGAATCCGTCGCCTGGTCTTCCTTCTGGTCGACCTTGTCCTTCGCCTTCTGCTTCAACTTGTCGAAAACACTCTGCGAGTGGACGGTGGGAACTGCTGCAGCCAGCATCGTCAAGGCCAGCGCGCACGCCGGCCAGGGTCTCATCCTCATGGTCAAACTCCTTGAGAGATCGGAAGCCCGCTATCTGTTGGTGTGCACAGCAGCCTACTACTCGGGGCGCGTTCTGTCCGCAAAAAATTTGCGGACCTCTATGCCGGATTCCGGGTTGGCTGACATCGCGCCGCGGCCGCGCCGTCCCCGCTGGCTTTGTTAGCATGAAGCTATGCCGGAAGCAGCAACCGCCGTCGTCCCAACCGAAGCCTCAACCCCCGCCAGCCAGCCCCACCCCACCGGCGCGGCGCATGGCGGAGCGCCCGCGAAACGGCAGATCGTCTGCTTCAGCTTCTACAAGGTGCTGCCCGAGTGGCGTCGCCTTCCTGCCGCCGAACGCGCCGAGCACAAGGCGGCCTTTGCCGCGGTGCTGGATCGCTGGAACAAGCCCGGTGAGTTCGTCTCCATCACCTACTCGACCATCGGCACACGCGGCGACGTGGACTTCTGCGTCTGGACGATTGGCTACGCGATCGACGAACTGAACCGCATGCGCTCCGAGTTGATGGCGACGCCCCTCGGAGGCTACCTCGACACGCCGCACAACTTCCTCGCCATGACCAAGCGCTCGGTCTACCAGATCGACCGCGTCGACGAGTCCGAGGGCGAAGGACGCGGCGCGATCCGTCCCGGCGGCCAGAAGTACATCTTCATCTACCCGTTCTGGAAGACGCGCGCCTGGTACCTGCTCTCGCTCGAAGAGCGGAAGCGGCTGATGGACGAGCACATCCGCATCGGCCTGAAGTATCCGCGTGTGAAGCTGAACACCACGTACTCCTTCGGCCTCGATGACCAGGAGTTTGTCGTCGCCTTCGAGACCAACTTCCCCGAAGACTTCCTCGACCTCGTACAGCAGCTGCGCGAAACCGAGATCTCGATGTACACGCTCAAGGACTACCCGATCTTCTCGTGCGTGCGCCTGAAGCCGCAGGAGATGCTCGACAGGTTGGGGTACGCGCATCCTCCTCCTCGCCGTCATCCTGAGCCGAAGGCGAAGGACCTCTGTATTTCGTACGGGTCACCGCGAGTCAGAGATCACTCACGACAGCCGTGGCGTCCTCCGCGTCTTTCCTCCGCGCCCTTTGCGTTAAGCTTTTCCCATGCCCGCCAAAGCCGCAAAGAAGAGCACCGCGAAAAAACTCCCGCCTCCGCAGAAGCTCTCCGCCGCGCAGCGCAAAGCTGCGACCAAGGGCGTGGACCCGGCGAAAGCAAAGAAGATCGCGGCCAGCGAGCCCGTCGCTCCAAAGGTGAAACCCGGCAAAACGAAAAACCCCCTCGCACCAGAGCGCATCGCCGCCATCCTCGACGCCCTCCGCAAGACCTACCCCAACGTCGTCACCGCGCTCGATCACCGCAACGCCTTTGAGCTGACCATCGCGACGATCCTCTCCGCGCAGACCACCGACGTCGGCGTGAACAAAGCGACTCCGGAGCTCTTCCGTCTCTTCCCCACTCCCGAAGCCCTCGCCAAAGCCAACCCCACCGCCGTCGAGCAACTCATCAAGACCACCGGCTTCTACCGCAGCAAAGCGAAAAACATCATCGGCGCCGCGCGCGTGCTGGTCGAAAAGTTCCATGGGCAGGTCCCCAAAACCATGGACGAGATGCTGGAGCTTCCCGGCGTCGCACGCAAAACCGCCAACGTCGTGCTGGGCTCCTGGTACGGCATCCCCTCCGGCGTGGTCGTCGATACGCACGTGCTGCGCCTGTCACGCCGCCTTGAGCTCACGACCAACACCGAGCCCGTCAAGGTGGAGCAGGACCTCGAAAAGATCATCCCCAAAGATCGCTGGATCCAGTTCTCGCATGAGCTGATTCACCACGGCCGCGAAGTCTGCATCGCGCGCAAACCGCAGTGCGAGCGCTGCACTCTCGAACACCTCTGCAACTCCGCGGACAAGACCTGGAGCTCGCACTAACCCGACGGCCCCTGCGAGTCATCAATAGCCGCGCGAACCGCCTGCGCCAGCGCAGCGACCGAGGCCGTCACCGCCTCCGCATGTGGCGCATAGCCAAGCGAGCGCAAAGTCTCGCTCGTGATCGGCCCAATGGAGACGCGGACCGCAGTGGCCGGAAGAACGACGCCCGCAGCCTCGCAAAGAGCCAGCAGATTACGCGCGGTGGAAGAGCTCGTAAACGTCACCGCGGCGATCCCCGGCGCCTCTCCGCGGAAGAGTTCGCGGACCGCATCGATCGATCCTGACGGCACAACCGTGCGGTAGGCAGGAGCAATCGTCACCTCTGCGCCCGCAGCGCGAAGAGCCTCGGGAAGCACATCGCGAGCGTCCTCTGCCCGCACAAGCAGAAATCGCGTTGGCAGAGCCATCGCGTTGACGCGCATGCGGCAGCAGCGCCTCAGTAAGCGATTCGGCGACAGCCTGCGGCGGAATGACCTCGGCCACAAGACCGACAGATTCAAGCGCCCGCGCCGTCGCCGGGCCGATGGCGGCGATGCGAACCGCTTCAACGCCTGCGCCGCGTCCCGCCGATTCCAGCCGGCCGTGAAACGCCTCCACCGCATTCGCGCTGGTGAAGATCAGCCACTCATACGACGACAGCTGAGCCAGCGCCCCATCCAGCGCATCGAACGAGGACGGCGGCGCCAGTTCAATCGCAGGCACCAGCACCGGTTCAAGCCCCAGCGCGCTCAGCTGCGTAGCGAGCTCGGACGACTGACGCGGCGAGCGAGTAACAAGAACGCGCGGATGCGGTTGCTGAGCCACCAAAGAGATTGTTGCAGATGAGTCGCCTGGAAGCGCCGACGTCTAGCTCGCCGCAGCCTTGGAATTCCGCTTGAGCCACGCACACAGCGCCTTCCAGTCGGCCTCGGTCTTATCCGCGTAGGCCCGCGCGAACCCAAGAATCCCGTCGTCGAAACGTGCGCTCGAGCCGATGTATGCGTGGATCGAGACGGCGTCACCGGCGCGCGCGTGGCCACGCGCGAGGAGCTCGCCGCAGAGGTCCGCATAACCATTCAGGTTGGCCGAGCTGAGAGTCCCAGGGTCGAGCGCTCGCCTTGTGATCGTTGAGCTGGCGCACCACGTAGTCGCGGTTATCGATCGTCGTATAGCCGAGAAACGGATCGCTGGTAAGCTGCATCGCCCGCTGGCCATCCATCACACGATGGCCCTGGTGACTCCAGGCTGCCGCGCCGTCAGGAATGTACCGTGCATACGCCGAGGCTGGCTCCTCTTTTATCTGAATAAAGAGCGGGTCCGAGTGCGCAGGACGCGCGTGGCCCTCGCAATAAACGATGTAATCACGCAAGCCCACCGACCCGGTGCCGACCACCTTGAAACTAACATCGACCGGCGTGTACTGCGCGAGGAAGTGCTGACGCTCCGGCTGCAGTGTCTTCGAATACTTCTCGAGCGAGGCGAAAACCTTGTCGGCCTCACCGCCGGATACACGCACGAGAAGCGGAGGCTCCGAACGAAAGCGGCGCGGCTTGCTCGAGATGTGTTCGAGCGCCGGCACATTCGCAGCCTTCTTCGCAGCAGCAGATGTCTTCTTGGCTGCGGTCTTCGTGTCCGCAGTCTTCTTTGCAACATGGTTTCGCGCTGTTGCCATCGATCGGCTCGGTAAGCTTCTCCAGCAGCCGCAGCGGTGTGGAGCGCTCCGCCTGCGCGAAGATCGCCGGCATCGGGCCGATATGCGCGAGGCGATGAATCTGATAGCGCGCCATCTCCAGCACCGGCATGTTGGAGAACCGGCGCATGGTGCGGCGATAGCGTCGAAGGAACGCTGCTACGGCCACCTTGCGGTCCGCACGGCCAATGCCGGCTTCGCGCCCCGCGAGAATGAGGCTCGTCGCCAGCCGCTTGATGTCCCACTCAAACGGCCCGCGAATCGTCTCGTCGAAATCATTCAGGTCGAAGACAATCCGGTTGTCGAGCGACGCGTAGGCGCCGAGATTTTCTACGTGCGCATCGCCGCACAGCTGCGTCACAAGACCGGTGTTCGGATGACATGCCAGATCGGCCGCCATGATCGGCACGGCGCCGCGAAAGAACCCAAACGGCGAAGCCGCCATGCGCTGATACTTGACCGGAATGAGCCGCGGGACGCGCCCGCGCATGGACTCCGCGAGGAGGGCCAGCGGATCGCCCGGGCAGATGTCCAGCTTGAAATCGGCATGGGCACGCCGCGCGATCTGCTTGCGCGCATGACGCCCAAGCGCCAGTCGCTCGGCATGGGTCAGGGGTTTCACGGGAAACTAGTGTAGCGCCGCGCAAGAGATGCGGTGAATTTTTCATGGAGCAAACAACGAATGAGAGCATCGAAAACAGAGGAACAGGAGACAGATGATGACGGTGAGTGCAGCGGCAGCAGGAACCTTTACGATCGGCCTCATCTAGCGGCGATCAAGCCTTGAAGGTCAACCGTCTCGGCTACGGCGCCATGCGCATCACCGGCGATGGAGTCTGGGGTCCGCCAAAGGACAAACCCGGCGCGCTCGCAACATTGCGTCGCGCCGTCGAGCTCGACGTCAACCTCATCGACACCGCCGACTCCTACGGTCCCTACGTCAGCGAAGAGCTGATCGCCGAGGCGCTGTTTCCCTACCCCGCCGGCCTCGTGATCGCCACCAAGGGCGGATGGGAGCGAGTCGGTCCCGGTCAGTGGATCGCACAACGCCAGCCCACGGCATTTGACCGAGGCGCTCGAAGGCTCGCTCAAAGACTGAAGCTCGGCCCGCATCGATATCTACCAGCTCCACATTCCCGACCCCGCCGTCTCCTTCGAGGCCTCCGTCGAGACGCTCGCCCGCCTGCGCACCGAAGGCAAGATCCGCCACGTCGGGCTCTCGAACGTCACGAAGGAGCACATTCAACGCGCGCAGAAGATCGTCCCCATCGTCTCCGTGCAGAACCGCTACAGCTTCGCCGACCGCGAGTCGGACTTCATCGTCGACTTCTGCGAGCAGCAAGGCATCGCCTTCTTCCCGTGGGCTCCGCTCGGTCAGGCGCGCGAGGCGCACGACGCCATCAAGAAAGAAGCCGAAGCTCTCCGCGCAACGCCGCTGCAAGTCGCGCTCGCATGGCTGCTCAAGCGCTCGAAGGTCATCATCCCCATCCCCGGCACCTCCAGCGTGAAGCATCTTGAGGAAAACGTTGCCGCCGCCAGCGCTCCAGTCTGCCGACAGCCGCCTACGACCGGCTCGCCGCCATCAAAGTCCCGCCAGCCAGCCTCCGCGGCTAACTCCCAATTCCAATGGCATGAAAATCGCCGTCATTCTGAGCGAAGGCTCGCTCGCGAGCCGCAGTCGAAGAACCCCGACACCGCTCGTCGCGCCACAACCGCCCGTACCTTTTCCACGAGACCTGGGTGCTCGATTCATGATCGCGGGTGGGGTCGAAGATCACCGCGGCTTCTGCCCTGACGCCAATCTGACAGCTACGGCTCCACCCCCACGGGTATAGACTTAGTCTTCGGACAAATTGCGGCCTGCCGGAACTCTGGCGGGCCGGAGTGTTTTGGTTGGGAGTGGGCTATGGCAGTAAAAACCGACGCATCACCAAAGAACGCAGAGAACTCGAATCCCCAGGGTCTTGCAATCCCGCATGAGATCCCAAAGGTCGAGGGACCAGAGGTTCCGGTAGCGCTGCACGGCCGCGAACTGATCCCCAACCGGCGCATCCCGCTCGACGTCAGCTGGGTCGAAGAGGTCCGCGTCAACACCTCGGCCGTCGAGCGCCGCGCCGCCACCATCGGCACCCGCCGCAGCGTCAAGAAGGACTGGCAGGCCGCCTGGCTGCTCCGCGCCATCTCCTGCATGGACCTCACCACGCTCTCCGGCGACGACTCCGCCGAGCGCGTCAAACGCCTCTGCGCCAAAGCACGCCGCCCGCTCGAAGACCACCTCATCAAAGCTCTGAAGATCGAAGACCTGAACCTCCACGTCGGCGCCGTCTGCGTCTACCACGCCTTCGTCGAGACCGCCGTCAAAGCGCTCGAAGGCTCCGGCATCCCCGTCGCCGCCGTCTCCACCGGCTTCCCTGCCGGCCTCTCGCCGCTCGAAACCCGCGTCGAGGAGATTCGCCGCTCCGTCAGCGCAGGAGCAAAAGAGATCGACATCGTCATCACTCGCGCGCACGTCTTCAACGGCGAGTGGAACGCCCTCTACGACGAGGTCGCCGCCTTCAAGGACGCCTGCGGCCCCGCGCACATGAAGGCCATTCTCGGCACCGGCGACCTTCTCACGCTGCGCAACGTCGGCCGCGCCTCGGTCGTGGCGATGATGGCCGGCTCTGATTTCATCAAGACCTCGACCGGCAAAGAGGCCGTCAACGCCACCCTCCCCGTCTCGCTGGTCATGGTCCGAGCGATTCGCGAATACGCCGAGCGCACCGGCATGGCCGTCGGCTACAAGCCCGCGGGCGGCATCAAGAGTGCGAAGCAGGCGATGGAATGGCTCGCCCTGATGAAGGACGAGCTCGGCCGCCCCTGGCTGGAGCCCTCGCTCTTCCGCTTCGGCGCCAGCTCCATGCTCGCAGACATTGAACGTCAGACTTGAGCATCACGTGACGGGGAGGTACAGCGCGACGTATCGGCACCCGATTGCGTAGTCGAGCAGCAAGGCAACGGAGGGGGCTAGATGAGACACCTGGGGATACGCACCAAGCTGCTGTTTTCGGTGGCGATTGTTCTGTTCATCCTGTTCGTCGCCGGCGAGTCGGACGCAGGCCAACGCTTTCTCCGCGGCAACCTTCGGAGAACCCAACGGTGTATGAGGAACAGCACGGCAGCGCCCGGATTATGCCGTTCGTATACTGCGCGGTACCCAGCGGGGTGCTTCTGATGCTTAGCTTCATTTCCTACACGGCAGACAGGCGTAGGGTGGGATGATCCACGCGGTAAGTAACAATTCAACGTCCTATGCAGCGACTAACATTTTCATCTCCGCTATTTAAGGTTCTTTTTGCATTGATCGCGATATGTGTCATCTGGTTGGCGGCGGCTTTCTTCGAGTACCTCTACGAACGAAATCTTGCGAAAGCAGCAATACGCACGGTCGGGGATATTCAGGTTGGCTATTCAACGCAAGCTCTAACCGAAGTTAAGCTGGCCCCGTATGCAAAGTTTCGAGTGCCCGGGCCAGAGAATGCAATTCAGCTGGCGTTTGTGAACCGGCGTTGGCTGCAACCCCTGCGCTCACCTACGCAGTGGATCTACATCACGGTCGAGTTCACGGACGGTCTTGTAAGCTCGCGATCGTTTCAGTTCCTTGACCAGCCGCGCAGACGTGCTTCCATCAGTCAGCGCATTCGTCTTTCCGCGGATATGCTGCATCTGGGGGGATACATGAGCCACCGTAAAATTGGCACCGCAGGGGATCCGGCTTCGCCATATTTCGTGACGGACATCCGGGAAGACCTCCAGGTGCCCGAGGAGCAGCGGTCGCGTGACTGGCAATTCAACCTGGACTGCTTCAGGTTCATGACATCCTGTAAAGATCTGCGCGGCGTGCTCGCAGGAGCTCATCCTCAATGACCGAAAAGTGACCCCCTACCCGTTAAGCACCATGGTTTCAAGACTTTGACTGTAACGTACTGAATCGAGATACTTTAGCAAGAACCGCTACAGAGGTCCACCCCTAACTTCCCTGTTCTCTAGATTTTGCGCAAAAAACAGGGGGAGGGGGCATAAGCGAACACCGCGGCAAAAGAGGCAAAAATGGCAAGCAGCATTGTGGAGAAGTTTCAGTCGATGGAATACGGCCCAGCACCCGAGGACCCGAGCGAAGTAACGAAATGGCTCGACGCGCACAAGCGCAGCTTCGGCCACTTCATCAACGGCGAGTGGACCAAGGTCAGCGCGCCTCGTTCGAGACCAAAAATCCCGCAACCGGCGAAGTCCTCGCCACCATCGCGCAAGCCGACGCCGCCGATGTCGACCGCGCCGTCAAAGCCGCCCGCGCTGCCCTTCCCGGCTGGCAGGCGCTCACCGGCCATCAGCGCGCCCGCTATCTCTACGCCTTCGCCCGCCAGGTCCAGAAGCACTCGCGCCGCCTCGCCGTGCTCGAGTCCATGGACAACGGCAAGTCCATCCGCGAGTCCCGCGACATCGACATCCCGCTCGTCGCCCGCCACTTCTACTACCACGCTGGCTGGGCCCAGCTCCTCGGCGACCTCACCGACACCGGCTTCGAGGGCGAGGAGTTCCGCGGCTACACGCCCGTCGGCGTCGTCGGCCAGATCATCCCCTGGAACTTCCCGCTGCTGATGTTCGCGTGGAAGGTCGCGCCCGCTCTCGCCGCCGGCAACACCGTCGTCATCAAGCCCGCGGAGTTCACCCCGCTCACCGCCATCGCCATGGCCGAGATCGCCGCCGAAGTCGGCCTGCCCAAAGGCGTCCTCAACGTCATCAACGGCGACGGCAGCACAGGCGCAGCCATCGTCGAGCACCCCGACATCGACAAGATCGCCTTCACCGGCTCGACCGAGGTCGGCCGCATCATCCGCAAGGCCACCGCGAAGACGCCCAAGAAGCTCTCCCTCGAGCTCGGCGGCAAGTCGCCCTTCATCGTCTTCGACGACGCCGACCTCGACTCCGCCGTCGAGGGCCTCGTCGACGGCATCTGGTTCAACCAGGGCCAGGTCTGCTGCGCCGGCTCGCGTCTGCTCGTGCAGGAGCGCGTCGCCGAGAAGCTCTACGACAAGATCCGCGCCCGCATGGAAACCCTCCGCGTCGGCTCTCCCCTCGACAAAGCCATCGACATCGGAGCCATCGTCGACCAGGTCCAGTACGACCGCATCCAGAAGCTCGTCGCCATGGGCATCGCCGAAGGCGCCACCTGCTGGCAGCCCGACATCCCGATGCCGAAGAACGGCCTGTTCATCAAGCCCACACTGCTCACCGACGTCCACCCCAGCTCCACCGTCGCCCAGCAGGAGATCTTCGGCCCCGTCCTCGCGTCGATGACCTTCCGCACTCCCGCCGAAGCCGTCGAGCTCGCCAACAACACCCCCTACGGCCTCGCCGCCTGCGTCTGGAGCGAGAGCATCAACGTCGCGCTCGACGTCGCCGCGCAGGTCAAGGCAGGCGTGGTCTGGGTCAACTCGACCAACCTCTTCGACGCCGCCTGCGGCTTCGGAGGCTACCGCGAGTCCGGCTACGGCCGCGAGGGCGGCAAGGAAGGCATGTTCGAGTACCTCGTCCCTGCGTGGACGCACGCTGCACAGAAAGCAGAGGTCGTGCAGGAGACAAGAGAACAGAGATCAGAGAACAGAGATCACGAAGGCAACGGAAGCGTCGGCATCGACCGCACCGTGAAGCAGTACATCGGCGGCAAACAGGCGCGGCCCGACTCCGGCTACAGCTTCCCCGTCTACAACCGCGAAGGCAAGCTTGTCGGCGAGGCCCCGCTCGGCAACCGCAAGGACATCCGCAACGCCGTCGAGGCCGCCCGTCCTGCCGGCAACAAGTGGGCCAAGGCCGCTGCTCACAGCCGCGCGCAGGTCCTCTACTACATCGCCGAGAACCTCATCCAGCGCCGCTCCGAGATCGTCTCGAAGCTCGCCGAGTTCGTCGGTATCCCACAAGCGGAAGCCGAGTTCGACTCCTCCGTCAACCGCGCCTTCACCTACGCCGCATGGTGCGATAAGTTCGAGGGCTCCATCCACAACCCGCCCTTCCGCATGGTCACGCTCGCCATGAAGGAGGCCATCGGCACCGTCGGCATCCTCGCCCCCGATGACGCTCCGCTGCTCGGCCTGCTCTCACTCATCCTGCCCGCCATCGCGATGGGCAACTCCGTCGTCGCCGTCCCCAGCGAGCGATGCGCCACCCTCATCGGCGAGCTCTACCAGGTCTTCGACACCAGCGACCTCCCCGGTGGCGTCGTCAACCTCGTCGCCGGCCGCCCCATGGAACTCGGCAAGACCCTCTCCGAGCATGACGACGTCGACGCCATCTGGAGCTTCCGTGATGACGCCGCCGCGGCTATGGTCAAACTGGGCTCGGCCGGTAATCTGAAACAGGTGTGGACGAACGAGGGCCGCGCCCTCGACTGGTTCAATCCCAGGCACGCCGAGGGCCTTTGGTATCTGCAACATGCAACCCAGGTCAAAAACATCTGGGTCCCCTACGGCGAATAGGTCGCAAGTACCGTACTCTCGAGGTACCACCATTGCGTCATCGCAATGACCGAAAATTTGAGAGGAAACGCTACCGACGGTGTTAGGTTCCCTAGTAGGCCAGCCCGAAAATCCTGTGGGACCTGTTATGGGGAAGACCGTTCACCGTCGCAACATCAGCGGACCGCTGATGCAGACTGCGTTGCTGCTCTGCTTTCTGCTCGCCTTTCTGGCGCAGCTCGTCATGCTGAGGAGCAGCTGGCTGGCCAGGGGGCTCGGCGACTCTTCACCCCACATCCTCTACTGGCTCCGGATCGTAGCTGACGGTCTTACGATTCTTGGCTGCGCCTGCGCTTGCGTCGTGCTCAGCCGCCTGGTGTGGCTTATGCGCCGCCAGGCCGCCTTCCGGACCGCCGCCCTCGGCCTCATGCTGGTGCTCGGCGTCGCGGCAGCCAAACGCCTGCTCGACCTGCTGGGGTACGGTGTAACCGGCGGCACGCCCCAGACCAGCGCAATCCTGGGACTGAGCTCTCTGGTCCTCGCCGGCGGTGTCGTCCTCCTGCTTCCGATGCTCTACCAGGTGAAGGCCTTCGGAGAGGCCGCTGAGCGTGCCCATGAGCGCTTCGTCTCGGCCGCCGAAACCGGCCGCCAGGCCTTCTTTATCCTGGAAAGCGAGCGCGGCCCCTTCAACAAGAGCGGCGACTTCCGCTTCAGCTTCGTCAACGCCAACGCCGAGAAGCTTCTCCTGCACCGCCGCCGCGACCTCATCGGCATGCCTCTCAGCCAGGCGCTGCCCACTCTGCCGGAGAGCAGTCTCGTCGAGCGGCTGCGCCAGGTCGAGCGCACCGGCCTCCCCTATTCGGGCGAGATCCGCTACCGCAGCGACTCCGGCGACGACCTCTGGTTCGAGCTCCAGGCCGTCAAGATGCAAAGCGGTGTGGCTGTCACCCTGCATGACCTCTCCGCCGAGCGCTCCGGCCAGCAGCAGGTCGAGCAGATGCACCGCTTCTCGCAATCGCTCATCCACGACGCTCCCTTCGCCATTCTGACCACCGACATCACCGGCACCATCACTGCCATGAACCCCGCCGCCGAGCGGCTCACCGGCTTCAACAGTCAGGCGGTGGTCGGCCATGCCTCGCTTGTCGACCTCCACGACCCCGAAGAACTCCGCGACCGCGTTATGGGCCAGACCGGCCGCGATGCAGGCGCTGCCGCCGTCAACTTCGAATCCCTGCTTCTGCTGCTCGGCAACCGCAATAGCTCCGAGGCCGACTGGCACTATGTCTGCCCGGACGGCGCTCGCGTCCCGGTGCACGTCTCACTCACTGCACTCCAGGGCGACAACGGCGAGACAACCGGATACCTTGCCACCGCGTATGACATCTCAGAACGCAAGAAGCTCACCGACTCCATTACATTTCTAGCGCAACATGATGCTTTAACAGGACTTCCAAACCGCATGAAGTTGCGCCAGCGGCTCGAGCAAGCCCTTGAGCGCGCCGGGCGGCTCAACCAGCCGGTGGCTGTCCTCTCCATCGGTCTCGACAACTTCAAGCGTGTGAATGACTCCCTGGGCCACGCCGCCGGCGACGAGCTCCTGACCGTCTTCGCCGACCGCCTCCGCAACTCTACCCGCGCCAATGACACCGTCGCCCGCGTCGGCGGCGACACCTTCGTCGTCGTCATGCCCAATTGCGGCAGTCAGGACGACGCCATGCGCGCCGCCGGCCGTCTCTCCGGCAAGCTCCAGAGCGCGCTTCAGCTCGCCGGGAAAGAGTTGAGCGTCACTGCCAGCTTTGGCCTGTGCCTTTCGCCGGAGTGGGGCACCGACGCCGCGACCCTCCTGCGCAACGCCGACGCCGCCATGTACGCCGCCAAGCGCAGCGGCCGCAACTGCCTGCAGCTCTTCTCCGGCGCTCTCGCCGAATCCGGCGCCGACGAGCTCGAACTCGAATCCGATCTCCGCCGCTCCCTCATCAACGACCAGATGACGCTCTTCTACCAGCCGCAGATCGCCTGCCGCACCGGCGAGCTCGTCGGCGTCGAAGCGCTGCTCCGCTGGCGTCACCCGCACCGCGGGCTGCTCAGCCCGGAGGAGTTCATCTCCGCAGCCGAGGAGAGCGGCTTCATCCTGCCGCTCGGACAGTGGGTTCTGGAGAAGGCCTGCGAGGAGGCCCGCGTCCTGCAGGAGCGCCTCGGCAAACGAATCACGATGGCAGTTAACCTCTCTCCTCGCCAGTTCTTACAGCAAAATCTTGGAGAGATTGTTGAACAGGCGTTGCGCAACTCGAGACTGGCCCCCGCCGACCTCGAACTCGAGATCACCGAGTACACCCTGATGATCAGTTCGGCGGAAACTATCGCTGCGCTCAGCCGTCTCCGCGCGATGGGTGTTAAGTTCGCGCTGGACGACTTCGGCACCGGCTTCTCGAGTTTCAAGTACATCCTCGAGTACAAGGTCGACCGCCTCAAGATCGACCGCAGTTTCGTCTCGCGCTGCCCCGACGACGCCAACGCCGCGTCCATCGTCCGGACGGTGATCGCCATGGCCCACGGACTTCATATGGACGTGGTGGCCGAAGGCGTTGAGACGGAGGAACAGCAGCGCTTTCTCGCTTGGCGCCGTTGCGATCAGGCGCAGGGCTATTTCTTTGGCCGCCCGATGCCTCTCGAACAGCTGATCAATATTTATCTCTCGAAAACCGCACAGCCCACTTCGACGATTGACGACGCGTCGGTGGTGGAGGTTACGTCCTGAAGCACCACCTTTACAACTCCCTCTAAAACGCTCATCTTACATCAGATAACGCCTCACTAGTCCGCGAGGATTTTTCGCCCGCGATGCTGACAGGCGTATCTCGTCAGACACACTTGGTTACCTCCGGGCGGCAGCGTTTGCCCGTAAGTCATGCATCTCTACAAGGGAGAGACTCGCGGAAGACGGGCACCGTTCGGGGCTGTTGCGCGAGATACCAGGCGGATTGCGCGACAAGAGGTGTGGGTGTGGCCCTGACGGTTTTGAGTGTGGCGTTTCCGTTTGCCCCGGTGGGGCCCTGCGGCGTCGGCAGTGCGGAAAGAATCCTGGCTGAGCTCGACACGGCGCTCGTCGCCGAGGGTCAGCGCTCCCTGGTTGTGGCCTGCGCCGGGTCGCTGGTAGCGGGTGAGCTGTTCGCTTCGCCCATGCCGGAGCGCGCTCTCATCAGCGAGTCCGACCGCCGATGGCACCGCTGGCGTTTTCAATCAGCCATCGATCGCGCCCTGTCGAAGTATCGCGTCGACCTGATCCACATGCACGGCGTGGAGTTCGACCAGCACGTCCTCCCACCAGATATTCCGGTACTGGTGACGCTCCACGTTCCTATCGGCTGGTATCGTCCGGAAGCGTGGGTGACCTTCGGGGATCGCGCGCAGTTCCAGTGTGTCTCTGCGGCACAGCGGAACACCTGCCCCGAGCTGGCCGGTGTTCCTGTAATCGAGAACGGGGTCCCGCTTCCGAACGTCCGGCTGGACCGTGAGCGCGAGGATTTTGCGGTGGCGCTCGGGCGCATCTCCCCGGAGAAGAATGTGCACGAGGCGCTGGAGGCTGGAACGCTGGCGGGCACGCCGGTGCTTGTCGGAGGTCACGTCTTTTTCTACCGTGAGCACGGCGAGTACTTCGCCGAAAAGGTCCAGCCGCTGTTGAATGGCGATGGCGTATCGCATCGGTTCCTTGGGCCGATGGAGGTGGAGCGCCGGCAACGTCTGCTCGCGCGCGCGAAGTGTCTGCTGCAACCCTCCCGCGCGCCGGAGACGACCTCGCTCACTGCGATGGAAGCGCTCTCTGTCGGCACGCCTGTCATCGCCTACCGCTCGGGAGCTCTGGCGGACATCGTCGAGGACGGCGTGACAGGCTTCCTCGTCGACGACGTCGAGGAGATGGCTGACGCTATTCAGCGCATTGATCAGATCCGCCCGGAAGACTGCCGCGCGGCCGCCGAGCAGCGCTTCTCCCGCGGCCGCATGGTGCGCGACTACTTCGACCTGTACGCGTCGATGGTGCGCCGCGAACGCGCGGTGATGTCCGCCTGAGAAGGCGCCTGCTTCCAACTGAAGGGCGTATAAGCAAATCTGGTGGGTGCAACGCGATCTCCAGAGTAGGAGGTTCGTGGCCTTGTTTGCCGATCGCATCGACGCCGGACAGCGGCTGGGCGTGCACCTCCGCGAGTTCCCCGATCGCGAGTGCGTCGGTGAGGAGACCGTCGTCCTGGCACTCCCGCGCGGCGGCGTCCCGGTCGCATATCAAGTCGCCAGGGCGCTCGGGTCCCCTCTGGATGTCTTCGTGGTTCGAAAGCTCGGGGCGCCACTGCAGCCGGAGCTGGCGATGGGCGCCATCGCCTCAGGTGGCGTGCGCATCGTCAATGAGGAGGTCGTGCGCGCGCTCCACGTAACGCCCGAGCAGCTAGCCGACACCGCCGAGCGCGAGACGCGCGAATTGGAGCGGCGCGAGCATGCCTATCGTGGCGACCGCGCGCCTGTCGATGTCAGAGACAAATGCGTTCTGCTGATCGACGATGGTGTCGCAACCGGCTACACCATGCGGGCCGCCGTCGCCGCGCTCCGGCAACGCGAGCCAAAGAAGATCATCATTGCTGTACCGGTCGCAGCAAAATACACCTGCCTGGAGCTGAAACGTCACGCCGATGCAGTGGTCTGCCTCATGACACCGTATGACTTCGCCGCCGTCGGACAGTGGTACAGATGCTTCGACCAGACGAGTGACGACGAGGTTCGGATCCTGCTCGAGCGCGCCGTGGAAGCTAACTGATCGCATCAGTCGGCGAGCGGAAGCTGAAGGCGGAAGGCCGTGCGGAAGCCCGGCGGCAGCGCTTCGGTGCGAACCTCGATCTCGCCTCCACTCTTCTCTACCAGCTCGCGCGTCACCCAAAGGCCGATTCCCGTGCCGACGTCAGGCTTCGTCGTGAAGAACGGCTCAAAGATGTGGTTGAGGTTCTCGAGCGAGATGCCGACGCCGTTGTCGCGAACCTCGATCATCGCGAACTCGTCGTCGGCAGAGACGTCGATGGCGATGCGGCCGGATGGGCCTTCGATGGCGTCGCAGGCGTTTGACACCAGGTTGGTGAGCATCTGGCGAACCTCGTCGGCGGGCGCGGCGACCGTGAGATTGGGATTGTGCAGGATATGAATCTCACCGCCTTGCGAAGCGCATCTCGGCTGAAACATCTCGACCACCGCTTCCAGCAGTGGCAGAGTGTGCGCAGGGCCGCCGGAGGACCGTGGACGCGCGAAGCTCAGCGTATGCCGCGCGATGCTGGCGAGCCGGCGAAGCTCCTGATCGGCGGATGAGAGATAGCCGCGTGTGTCGGGCGATAGCGTCGGGTCAGTGGAGCTGAGAAAGAGCAGGTTCGTTACGGCCTCTAGCGGATTGTTCATCTCGTGCGCGATGGTCGCCGAGAGACGGCCGATGGCAGCGAGCTTCTCAGAGCGCACCAGCGCGATCTCAGCGTTCTTGCGCTCGGTGATGTCGATCGTCACACCGCGCCAGAGATTCTTCTGTCGCGATGAGGGTCTTCCCCGGCTCTCGAACCATCGAACCTCTCCACTCGGCAGACGGCTGCGGAACTGAATCTGGACCGGAGTTCGATCTGCGAATGCGTGCTGAAAGGCCTCGTCGAGCGCAGGCCGGTCCTCCTCGATCGCAAGATGGATCGGCAGATCGGCCATAGACGGGTCGTCGAAGGGGCGGCCGAAGATAGGGGCGCCACCCTCTGCCCACTGGATCTGGCGCCTTTGAGGGTTGTAGGTCCAGACGACGGAGCTGCTGGCCTGCTGCGCCTCGATGAGTGCGTCGGTCTTGAGTTGCAGGGTGCCGAGCGCGGCCTCCAACCGCCCGCTGATCACCGTCTGCCGCTCGCAGAAGTAGGTCACCACGATGCCGAGCAACACAATGATGGCGGTGTGAACAATTTCGCGGGGGTCGTGGGAAAAGGGGGGGGAGTGGGGGGAGGTCTGGTAGACGTAGGAGGCGCCGGTGCTGATGGAGGCGACGATGCCGGGACCGGGGCCGCTGAGCAGCGTGACGATGGCGATGGCGGCGAAGCTGAGGGCCAGCGGGGTGGTCTGGAAGGGGTGGGTGTTCAGGCTGAGCAGGGCGCCCAGGACCGGAAGGACTACAGCAGCGACGTAGCCGAGCACGAGGGTCAGAGGGCCGGCGAGACGAGCGAGCTTCCCTGGTGCGGGCTGCGGCTTCACGAGCCTCCTTGGGCTAACTCATCGAGTGGCTTAACAGCCTGAGGAAAATCGTAGTTCCAACATATCCCACGCGCTGGAACGAAAGTCTCATTGGGCTCAATACTGCGGGGTACCCCCCTCCCCCGTCTTTTTGCGCAAAGTCTTCGAAACAATAAGCTTAGGTCCGGACCTCAGCGAAAGGAACTGTCAAAAAACGAAGCCCGGCGGAGGCCGGGTGGAGGTTAATTCCTCTCTTTCAGTTTATCAGGCGCGTCAAGCAGGGGCTCTTCGCGCAAAGGATATGCGACGATAGTTCGGGCTGCGAGAAGAGAAGCGCATCTGAAACGCGTTGACAGGGTTTCACCAGTTGTGGAGGACACCTATGCCGTCTCTGCGGTACCGTCTGCTGGCCGTTCTTCTGAT
This sequence comes from uncultured Acidobacteriaceae bacterium, assembly GCA_963729675.1. Taxonomy (GTDB): domain Bacteria; phylum Acidobacteriota; class Terriglobia; order Terriglobales; family Acidobacteriaceae; genus Granulicella. The sequence goes on along the minus strand of CAVSOV010000016.1, from coordinate 17,661 downwards.
CTTCAGCGTGGTCATGGTCCAGCTTCCGATGGAAGCTCGAGCGCAGATTGCGACGCCGAACGGGCCGCAGCTCGATCAGCTTCTGGCGCCGATTGCGCTGTACCCGGACTCGCTGCTGGCGCAGATTACGACGGCGTCGACCAATCCGCAGGAGATTCTGGATGTCACCAACTGGCTGGCGAGCAATCCCGGACTGACTGACGGCCAGTTGACCGACGCAGCGCAGCAGCAGGGTTTCGACCCGGCTTTCCTGGCTCTGGTGAACTTCCCCGACGTGCTGCAGATGATGGCGGAGAACATCGACGACTATGCCGCGATCGGGCAGGCCGTGACCGCGAACCAGGCGGCAGTGTCGGATTCAATTCAACGGTTGCGCGCGCAGGCCTACTCGTCAGGGGCGCTGCGAACGAACCAGCAGCAGACGGTTGTTGTGCAGCAGGGACCGCAGACGATTTATGTAATCCAGCCGGCGAATCCGCAGGTCGTCTATGTGCCGCAGTACAACCCCACGGTTGTCTACGCGCCGCCGAGCACCGGATCGATTGTCGCGGCATCGCTGATCAGCTTTGGCGTGGGCATTGGCATTGGAGCGCTGATCGCCAACAACCAGCCATGGGGATGGGGCGGCTGGGGATGGAACTGGGGTCGCGGCGTCTATTACAACCACGTGATCTGGGTGGGATGGCATGGAGGGTATCGACCGCCGCATATCTGGTACCATCCGCGGCCGATTCCCTGGGCGAGCCGGCCAGGATACGGCGGCAACTGGCACTATCACCCGCCAAACTACCGGCCACCGCAGCCGCGGCCGCCGGTTGCGATCCAGCCGGGTCCGGGCAACAGGCCGATCTACAGGCCACCTGCGAATCGGCCTCCGAGCACGCGTCCGCCGTCGACTCGTCCGCCTAATACGCCCCCGCCGAGTACGCGCCCGCCGAACACTCGGCCACCGTCGACTCAGCCACCCAACACTCGGCCGCCGAACAATGGGAACCAGCCGGGGACCAGGCCACCGAGCAATGGAAATAAGCCGGGGACCCCGAGGCCGCAGCCTCAACCCTCGCGGCCACCGCAGGAGCAGAGACCGCCGCAGCAACAGCGCCCGCCGCAGCAGAGGCCACCGCAGGAACAAAGGCCGCCTCAGCAACAGCGACCGCCGCAACAGCAAAAGCCGCCGCAACAGCAAAAGCCGCCGCAACAGCAAGAGACCACCGCAATCGTCGCGACCTGCTCCGCCGAATGGAAGTCCTCAGCCGCAGCCGCGATAGGCTGCGGTGGCTGAAGGCTTCTCGTTGTTTGTCGCGCCTTTTACACGCCCACAGACGTGGTAGAACTCCGCTGCTCAATCCTGCGACAAAATAATGCAGCTATAGGGCCCAATGCCGACATTCCCGCTGAACGGCATTCCGTTCAACGCCGTCCCATCCGCCATTGTGTCGAAGCTGTTCCAGTTTGAGAACGACGAGTCATAAGCCGCTGCGTCGCTGTTGAAGCGAACCCGCCACATCCCGACTTGCGGAAGCCCGATCGCGTAGCTTGCGTAGCCCATGTTCGAGAAGTTGCAGACCACCACGACGTTGTCCCCCGCTCCGCCCTGGTCCCACCGGTGATAGACCAGCACGTTATCGGCGAAGACCGGCAAGCTGTGCAGGTTCGCCCCTTGCAGCCCACGCGTGCTGTTAAACCAGTTGCGTCGCAGGTGGATCATGTCGCGATACAGTCCGGTGATGCCGGCGAAGGTCGTCGCCATCGTCCAGTCGATCTGCGCCGGCTGGGCTCCGCCGTTGGGGAACGGCTGCCAAGCCAGAAACTCCTGGCCTTCGAAGATCATCGGGATCGCGGGCGCTGTCATCACAACGGCGGCGGCAAGGGTCGAGCGCTTCTTGGACTCCCAGCTATCCGACTGGCCTGGATGAATAAGGTCCGGCAGACGGCCACCGAGGTAGTTGGACGGGTCGTCCTTGTCGTGGTTCTCGGTGTACACCACGTACTTGAACGCATTCGGTCCGCTCAGCGAGTTCAGCGCGTCGAGGATCGGTTGCATCGGCCTTGCCGCATCGCCAGACGGTATGACCGCGTCGCGCAGCGCGTAGCAGAGCGATTCATTCCACTGCGCTGAGAATCCCATCCCCCCGTTCGCCACGGGTGCCGTGATCTGGTCCCAGCCCTGCAGGTCCTCGGCGATCGTCAGCTTCCAGGGTTGGCTCGCCTGAACCTGTTGGTTGATCCGCCGCAGGAGCGCCGCTCCGTTGGCGTCGTCGCACTCATAGGTGCCGTTGTGCTGGATCCCGCGGATGTTGATGACCGAATCGAAGCGCAGCCCGTCGACGAATCGCATCTGCAGCCAACGCGCCACGTTGTCGCATAGATACTGCTGGATCTCCGGCCGGCCGAAGTCGAATCGCGCATGGGAGAAGTCGGTGTGGCCGAGCGATGCGTCCTCATAGAAATAGTCGCCGCCATTTATCGGCTCATAGCCGCACCAGCGGCAACGTATCCCCGGCATCGACCAACCGTCGAACTGCCATAGATCGGTGTCGCCCAGGTGGTTGTAGACGACGTCGAGAATCACCGCCAGTTCGAGCCCATGAACGGAATTCACGAAGTCCCGGAACGCGTCTGGGCCGCCGTAGGTGTCTTCGACCGCGAAGATGTAGCCGGGATTGTAGCCGGAGGAAGTGACGGTCAGATACTGACCGAGTGGCATGATTTCGATCGCGTTGAACCCCACACCACTCGCCTGGTCACCGATCGATTTCAGCTTGTTGAAGGCCGTGATCAGCGTGCCCTGGCTGCCGTCCGGCTGCGTCGTGAAGGTGCCGACGTGCAGTTCGTACACCACCATCTCGTTCCAATTTGGCATGGTGAAGCCGGTGGTCGTGTCGAAGGGCACGTCCTGGCTCGATACCGTTGCCTTCCACAACAGCTGCCCGTTCTGCGCCCCGTCCGCCGCATCCTTAAGGACTGACGAAGCATACGGGTCCACCCGCAACCCAGATTCGGGGATGTAGAACTTGTAGTTGTCGCCGGCCTCCGCGCCGGACACATCCACGGACCAATAGCCACTGCCGCCATCCGGAGCGAGCGGGTTCGCCGTCGTGCTCCAGCTGTTGAAGTCCCCGGCCACAAAGACCGAAGACGCGAACTTCGCCCAGACGCGGAATGTTACGCCGCCCTGATACGGGATGGCTCCCATACCTGTTCGCGAGGAAGAGACAGGCCCAGCTACAACAGGTGCAGTTCCCATAAGAACTGCCCTCCAAGTTGAAATGGGTTGCGAAGCTGCCAGGTGAGGTCAGTACCTCACCTACCGCTGATTATGCACCGTCTTCTGCGGAGGCTTGTTCAGCGGCGCGGAGATGAACCGGGCTTTCGTCCTGATATACTGAGTTAAATTCTTCTGGCAAGCTGTAACACATCAGTGTTTTAGGTCGTTCGATCTGACTGCCGACGAAGTTATCGGAGGCAGTTAGAAGTTGAACGCGAAAGCCTTAGGGCTGATGTTGGTTTTCGTTGTGTTCTGCGAGTCTCTTGCCGGATGCGCAAATACTTCAACGACAGTCTCCCCTTCCAACAAAATTTCCGCTGCCTCCGCGTCCGACGACTCCCCCGTCAGCGACCGGTATTTTGGCATGCACGTCGGTTTTGTTGATCCGGGAACTCCATGGCCTGCAATTCCGTTTGGGACGTGGCGGTTGTGGGATGCCAACGTGACCTGGAAGGATCTGGAGCCGAGCAAGGGAGTGTGGGACTTCTCGCGGCTGGATTCGCTTGTTGCCCAGGGGCAAGAGCACAAGGTGGATATGATCCTTCCCTTGGCGTTGACTCCACAATGGGCATCGCAGCGTCCGAATGAGACGTCGGCCTACACGCCCGGCGCTGCAGCGCCACCGGTTAACATGCAGGACTGGATCGACTATGTTGCGGCCGTGACCGCAAGGTACAAGGGCCGGGTTGCCTATTACGAGATGTGGAACGAGATGAATGTCGCCGCCACGTGGACAGGAACTCCGGCGCAGATTGTCAGCCTGCAAGAGGCGGCTTACAAGACCATCAAGAGTGTCGATCCCAATGCGAAGTTCATCGCCGCAAACCTGACGTGCTCCAATGGGCTTCCGCTGCTGAAGCAGTTGCTCGATCTCGGCTATGCAAACTCGGCCGATATTATCGGGTATCACTTCTACGTCACACCGAGTCAGCCGGAGGCCATCGCACCGTTGTACTCCGAGGTCTCTTCCCTGCTGAGTCAGCATGGCGTGAACAAGCCGATCTGGAATACGGAGACAGGGTGGCTGACGGGCAGCACGTTTTCAAGTGAGGATCAGGCCGCAGCGGTCGCGGTGAGAGCTCTGCTGGTTGGTCGCTCCTCGGGGATGGAACGATTCCTCTGGTACGAGTGGGACAACCACTGCTGTGTCGCGCTGTTCATGACGGAAGCCGATAACGCAACGCCTACGCGCGCCGCCCTGGCCTACGCCAACCTGCAGAGATGGCTCGTTGGCAACAAGCTGAGTCCGTGTGACGCCGATGAAACCGGCACGTGGTCGTGCAGTCTTCAGTTTTCAGATGGACGCCGTGGCGTGATTCTCTGGAACCCGGACCGAGTGATCACCGTGGATACAAGGTTGAACTGGACGCCCACCGAAGTGGAAGACATGTATGGCGATAGCGCGCCGGCACCGGGCGCGCATGTTCGCGTCGGGCAGGAACCAATGATGCTGTGCGAATAGGGCGGCTCACGACGGAACGGGTGAGGGTTCGACGAATGGCCGCGAGGAAGGAAGGCGCATGCTGTGATCAAGCGTCTTTCGTGTTACTGGCTGTTACTAAAGAGCTGGCTCCCCTGTTACGGCGATTTCGGTCTGAGTGTTATAACGGTCGCGACCTATGACCCGGTCTGACGCCTGTAGCGAAGCTGAGTGGATGCTGGAGACGATCGTCGACGACTTTGCAGCGTCGCTGGATCTCCCGGAGCGCGTTCGGTTTTATGCTCGACTGGTTGAGTTGCTGATAGAGCGCCGCGACGGCGCGCAGCGGACGTTGGACGGCGATGACAAGCCGGGTCCTTTCGAACAGGTGCAGTAAGCGTTCCCACACAGATGATTTGAGAGGACGCGCAGACGGCGCGTCGAGTTGGTGTGCGTTCTGAACGTGGACGCATTGGCACTCTCGTGCCGATTGCCTGCGCAAGGAAGTTCGTGGCGGTTCGGGACACGACGGGGGCGGATAGGGGTGCGGGTCGTTGAATCAACGGCTTGCCACGGTGGGATTTGACGACGAGTTGGCGAGTGGATTGCGACTCACCTGTGTGGCGAAGAATGCGCTCGATGCGCTGAGTTTTTGCGAGGTCGCTGGATCGGTTGGGTGGGTCGCACGTGCCTCCATCCAACCGAGTCAGAGGCGCTCTGCCGGATCGCGCCGGCGGAGCAGGAAGGCCCTCCATCCTGGAAATGGGGGGCCTTTTTTGCATTTGACGGAGGCAGCGTCCTATAGAATCCCGGCTAGAGAGCGCGGCGACGACAGTACACGAGCCGTGCGGAATGATTTGGACGGGTTTCTCCCATGGTGCCCAATGAAGTCCTGCAGGGATGGAACGCCATTGCAGAGTTTTTGAGCTGCGATGTACGGACGGCGAAGCGTTGGGAGTCGGAACGGGGGTTGCCGGTCCGCAGGACGCGCCGCACGCCAGGTGAGGGGCGCGCGAATGTCTACGCTGTGATCTCGGAGCTGGAAGCCTGGAGCGCGTCGGCGAGAAGTGCGAGCGAGAGCCAGCCGAACGCAGCAAGCTCGGAGGCGGTCGAGAGACCCCTTGAGGCAGCGAGGGGGACGGCGACTGCTCCGCGGAGCCGTCGGTGGATGGTTGCCGGTGCGATCGCGGCTGTGGGCCTCGCGGTGACGACGCTGGCGGTGTGGGGTCGAGGCCGGGCAGCGGCGAACACGGGGCGCATGCTGCGAGTGAGCCGCTAAGACATTCGATTGTCGCGGCGAGTTCGGGAGGAGCGCATGTGCAGGAGCTGTACCTGCATGGCTCGTACCTCTTTGAGCAGCGGACTCCGGAGACGCTGGCGCAGGCAAAGAGCGACTTCGAGCAGGCGATCGCGGCGAACGAGAGCTATGCGCCGGCGTATGCGGGGCTCGCGAAGACGTACGATCTGCTGCGCGAGTACGCGACGATGCCTTCAGCGCAGGCGTATCCGCTGGCGAAGACGGCGGCGCTGCGGGCGATCGCGCTGGATCCGAAGCTGCCGGATGCTCATGCGGCGCTCGGGTACGAAGAGTTCTTCTGGGAGTGGAATGCGCCAGAGGCTGAGCGCGAGTTTCAACGGGCGATTGCGCTGGATGCGAACTCTGCGATTGCGCACCACTGGTATGGTTCGATGCTGATGCACCAGGCGCGGTTTAGCGAGGCGATTCGCGAACTCAATCGCGCGCAGGTACTGGAACCGGCGTCGGCGGGTGTGTTGGGAACGAGGGCGCTGGCGATCGGATTAGGTGGGAAGCGTGGGCAGGCGGTGGATATGGTGCAGGACATTCTGACGCGCGTACCGAATGCGCCTTCGCTGCACTACATTCTTGCGCTGCTTTGCCTGCAGGAGCCGCGGGATATTCCACGATATCTGGATGAGATGCGCAGGTATGCGAGGCTTCGCCATAGCGATGAGGAGATGCAGTTGATCGAGGCCGCAGAGCCGGTGTATCAGCGCGAAGGCGAACAGGCGATGTGGAGGGCGATGCTGGCGACGGAACAACGACTGCATCCCGACGGCCGGCCGACGTATTTGACCGCACAGATAGAGGCGACGCTGGGCATGAAGGATGCGGCGCTGCGCGACCTGACCGAGTTGCAGAGAGAGCACAACGCGGACCTGATCGGGCTGGATATTGATTCGTTGCTAGCGCCGCTGCGGGACGATCCGCGGTTCGAGAAGTTGGTGGCGCAGGTGGGATTGCCGCGGAGAACGAACGCGCGCGGGTGACGTCTGCGAAGACTCCCGGTGAAGATGTCAGGAGAGCGTTGGTTCGCCGAGGAGTTCCATGGCGCCACGCGCGCGAAGGGCTTCGGCGGCGCGCTGGCCGAACTCCTCTGGCGTGATGCCTTGCGGGGCGTGCTCGATGACGTGCGCAATCTGATCGCCGTCGGGGCTGACAACCATCGCGTGCAGATGCCAGAGATCGGCTTCCATTCCATGTACGTCGCTTGATTCTTTATGGCAGAAGGCGCCGAGCGGAAGATTGCAGCCTCCGCCGAGGGAGTTGAGGACGACGCGCTCGGCGTTCGTGGCGAAGGCAGCGTCGGGACAGTTGAGAGCGGCTACGGCCGTGTGGATGGCGATGTCTTGCTCCTTTTGGGGGGCGCTGTGGGGACATCGGGTTTCGAGCGCGAGCGCGCCCTGGCCGGGCGCCGGACAGAGCTCGTCGATGGCGAAGCGCTGATGGACGTGCTGAGCGCGGTTGAGACGATCGAGGCCTGCGGCCGCGAGGACGAGGGCGTCGGCCTGACCCTCCTGCCATTTGCGCAGGCGCGTGTCGACGTTGCCGCGGAGATCGACGAAGCGGAGATCAGGGCGAAGGGCGAGGAGCATGGCCTTGCGGCGCGGCGAGGTGGTGCCGATGCGCGCGCCCATGGGCAGCATGTGCAGGCCCCAGAAGCTCTCGCAGACGAAGGCGTCGCGGGCGTCGGCGCGCGCGGGGATGGCGGCGAGGGTGAAGCGCGGGGCTAATTGCGTCGGAAGATCCTTCAGGGAGTGGACGGCGAGGTCGATGCGGCCGGCGGCGAGGGCGTCCTCGATTTCTTTAATGAAGATGCCCTTGGCGTCGAGAGGTGAACCGTCGTCGAAGGTCGCGGGTGCTTTGAAGGCGGGATCCTGCATTCGGTCGCCGGTGGTGCGGATGATCTCAACGGAGACGTTGTGGCCGCGGGCGCGGAGCTGATCCGCGGTGTGATTGGCCTGCCAGAGCGCGAGCTCGGAGCCGCGGGTGCCGATGCGAAGTGTCGTAGTACTCATCGTTCATAAGGATACGCGCGTTGAGCGCGGAGGTTCCCGAGGTGAGATACTTTCGCGCGAGGTCGATCATGAGGGTTCTGCTGTTCGGCGCGACAGGGATGGTGGGACAGGGTGTTTTGCGGGAGTGTCTTCATGCGCAGGATGTGGGCGAGGTGGTGGCGATTGTGCGATCGCCGCTGGAGCGGGTTCAGGCAAACCTGACCGAGGTGCAACATCGCGACTTCTTCAACTGGGGAGATGTGGCCCTGAACGGGTTCGATGCGTGCTTCTTCTGCCTGGGCGTGACGTCGCTGGGCAAGAATGAGGCGGAGTACCGGCATGTGACCTATGACCTGACGATGAGCCTGGCAGAAGCGCTGCTGAAGGCGTCGCCGCAGGCGGTGTTTGTGTATGTGTCGGGGGCGGGGACGAATGCGCAGGGGCGGCAGATGTGGGCGCGAGTGAAGGGCGCGACCGAGAATGCGCTGATGGCGATGCCGTTTCGCGGCGTGTATTGCTTTCGGCCGGGGTACATTCAACCGCTGCATGGTGTGAAGTCGAAGGTGGGCTGGTACGACGCGATGTACAGGGTGATGGGGTGGGCGGAGCCGTTGCTGATACGGGTTGCACCGGGGTTCGTGACGACGACCGAAGCGGTGGGGCGCGCGATGCTGAAGGTGGCACGGGACGGATGGCCGCAGAAGGTACTGGGCAGCAGCGAGATCAACGCGGCCGCCGCAGCAGCAGTCGCGGCGTAGCATAGAGGAGTGAGACGATTCGTTTTGCTTGCTGCGCTATTTTTTGTTAGCGCTTCGCTGGGCTGTATGGCGGGCGCGGCTGGGGCCCAGGGGTACTCGGCGGAGAAGCCGCTGGGGATGACCGCACAGCAGCGGCCGGATTATTTAGCGCATGCGGGGCTGGAGCAGAGGCTGGGGCAGCCGCTGCCGATGCAGGCGCAGTTCACCGATGAGACGGGTAGAACGGGGCCGTTGGCGAGCTGGTTCGACGGGAAGCCCGTCGTGATGGCGCTGGTGTACTACAAGTGCTCGATGCTGTGCCCGCAGGTGCTGCATGGGCTGGCGACGGGGTTGAAGTCGACGACGCTCACACCGGGCAAGGACTACGAGGTCCTGACGTTTTCGATTGATCCGATGGATACGCCGGCGGATGCAGCGGCACAGAAGCGGACGTTTCTGAGTGAGATGGGGCGGGCCGGATGCTGGTGGTTCAGTCCATTTTCTGACGGCGAGCCAGCCTGCGATTGATGCAATCAGCGGAGCGACGGGATTTCATTTTGTGCGTGTGCCGGGGCCGGACGGCAAGATGGACCAGTTCGCGCATTCGAGCGTGATCATGTTCGCGACGCCGGATGGAAAGATGTCGAAGTACCTGGCGGGGATCGAATATCAGCCGCGCGATCTGCGCATGGCGCTGCTGGAGGCGAGCGAGAAGAAGATCAGCAATCCGGTGGATTTGCTGATTCTGTACTGCTGCAACTACAGCCCGAGTGCTGGAAGGTATACGGTCTCGGTGATCCGGATTCTGGGGATCGCGGGGATGGTGACGCTGGCGATTGTGGCGGGGATGCTGGTGCTGCTGACGAAGAAGCCGAAGGCCGTGCAGAGTTAGTCGTCGTCGGCGCGGCGTTTTGTGTCGGTGTTGCGAAGAGCGATGATCTGCGGGTGAAGCAGCTTGTTGATAAGTGAGCGCGTGAGGTGCTCGATGGCGGACTGCTGCTCGGGGGTGAGTGCAGCGTTGAGGTTGGCAAGGCGCTGTGCGGTGCGGGCGAGCTCGGCTTCGCGGAGGGCTTCGGCTGAAAGCTGAAGCTGCTTGATGGCCTCAGTGGTGGGAGCCTGTGCGAGGCGCTCGCCGTAGCGTTCGACTTCGAGCTGCACGATGGACTCGGCGGTCTCGGCCTCACGGCTGCGTTGAATCTGGTTCTCCTGCGCGACCTGCTGGAGGTCGTCGATGTCGTAGACGAAGCAGCCTTCGAGGTCGTTGACGGCGGGGTTTACGTCGCGCGGGACGGCGATGTCGATGAAGAAGACAGGGCGGTTCCTGCGGCGATGAACGAGCGTGCGGCCGTTGTCGGGCGAGAATACCTGGCCCGCGCCGGTGGAAGTAATGATGATGTCGGCGCGATGGGTCTGCTCGTGAAGCTGCGCGAAGGGGATGACGCCGGTGGTGATGTCGGGCGTGCGAAGTGTGTCGGCGATCTTTTCGGCGCGGGCTTCGGTGCGGTTGGAGACGAGCAGCGTATTTGCGCCCTGCTGGATGAGGTGCTTCGCGGCAAGGTCGCTCATCTTCCCTGCACCGACAAGCAGGATGGTTTTGTTGGCGAGCGAGCCGAAGATCTTGCGCGCGAGCTCGGCGGCGACCGAGGCGATGGAGACTGACGAGCTGCCGATCTGCGTTTCCGTGCGGACGCGCTTGGCGACGGAGAAGGCGCGCTGCAGGAGCGGGTCCAACATTGAGCTGAAGGCTTCTGTTGAGCTGATGGCGCCGACCTCGCGGGCGATGTTCCAGGACTCTTTGACCTGGCCGAGGATCTGCGGTTCGCCGACGACCATGGAGTCAAGTGAGCAGGCGACGCGGAAGAGATGGCGAATGGCCTCGCGCTCACGCAGGGTGTAGAGGTGCGGCGTGACGGCGTCCGTGGGGACGTTGAGGTAGTGGTGCAGGAAGTTGAGCGCGATCGCGGGTGCCGTGCCGTCCTCGGTGCCATTGGTGCTCTCGGTGACGGTGAGGAGCTCGACGCGATTGCAGGTGGAGAGGATGAGAGCTTCGCGGATGCCAGGCTGGCCGGCGAGCGAGCGCGTCGCGTCGGCGAGACGCGCGACGGGGATGGCCAGGCGTTCGCGTACGTCGAGCGGAGCGGTGGTGTGGTTCACACCGACGAGGAGCAGAGCGCCGAGATTTGTCTGATCGTTCACTGGACTTATGGCACGGGACTTATGGAGCTCGGAACCTGTGGACGACGGAGAGAGAGTTGGCGGCCCAGACGGCGAGGACGATGAGGAAGACGAAGCCGGAGAGATAAACCGCACGGCGGCCGCGCAGGCCGGAATGGCGACGGATGTAGATCATCACGACGTAGACGACCCACATGGCGAGCGAGAGCAGTACCTTGGGGTCGGCGAAGAAAGCGGGGCCGATGGTTTCGAGCGCGACGACAGAGCCGATGAGCAGGCCGGCGGTCATGCAGGGCAGGCCGAAGAGTAGCGACTTGAGCGCGATCTGGTCGGTAGTCTCGAGCGGCGGAAGCCAACTGCGGGCCTGTGAGGTGCGCTTCTGCTTGAGGCGGCGCTCTTGTATCAGGTATAGAACGCTGGCGATGAGCGATATGAGCAGCGCAGCGTAGGCCGCGAGCAGAAGAGCGACGTGCAGGAAGAGCCATCCGGTGTGCAGCAGCGGGTAGTTGAGCACTTCAGCGCCAGGGCGGAAGGCGGGCACGAGTGTGAGCAGCGCGGCGACGGGAAGAAGAAAGATGCCGAAGGAGACGGTGCGGTAGACCGTCGCGAGAATGAGAAACGCGGCGCCGAGGATCAGGCCGAGCATCGAGAGGCTCTCGTGCGTGTCGACGGGCAGGGCGTGGTGCGCGGCGTTGAGCATCTCGGCCAGCGCGACGAAGTGGAAGAAGACGGCGGCCAGGGCCGCGGGCATCGCTATGTGACGCCAGCGTGGGCGGTTATAGAGCGCGGCCGGCAGCACCGCGAGCGCGGCAATGCCGTAGAGAAGAACCGCGATTCGGAGCCAGAGAAGGGCCATTGCGGACGCTGCGCCTCGAAGATTCTGCGCGAACTTTCAGTATATCGTCCGGGGTGCGGCTCGGTTTGCTGGAGAGAAGCTAGGCAGGGCGGTTGAGTTCGTCCAGGCCCTTCTGGATGTAGCTGCGCATCTGGGACTCGATGAGGGTGAGAGGGAGAAAGAAGGGCTTGTCGAGGATCTCGATGGTGAGCTTTTCGTTGGCGTAGTTGTAGCGGGCGGTGACGCCTTCGCGGCTGAGCGTGCCGGAACGATTTGTCAGGTCGACGCCGTAGGTCTTGAGGCGCTGAGCCGCCGCGGCGAACTGGGCCTCGGTCAGGGGGACTTCAACCATGCTTTGAGTGTACGTGCTGCGAGCCGCGGGCGATTTTCGGCCGAGTTATGCAGAGGGGTCGAGACGGTATCCTGAGCCTTCCTGCATACGTGATGGCAACGGCGAAGGACATGACGGGCGAGGCGGGGCTGACTCCCGCGATGCGGCAGTATCGCGCGGCCAAGGACGCGCATCCCGATGCCCTGCTTTTCTTTCGCATGGGCGACTTCTACGAGCTGTTCTATGAGGATGCGATCGTCGCCTCGCGCGAGCTGCAACTGACGCTGACGGCGCGCGATAAGGCTAAATCTGTCCCGATGTGCGGCGTGCCGTATCACGCGGCGGGCGGATATCTGCAGCGGTTGCTTCGCAAGGGGTTCAAGGTCGCGATGTGCGACCAGATGGAGGACCCGAAGACCGCGAAGACCGTCGTGCGGCGCGAGGTGACGCGCGTGCTGACGCCGGGGACGGCGCTGGATTCGGCGCTGGGCGCGGGTGAGAGCCAGTGGCTGGCGAGTGTGGCGAGCGTGGGCTCGGGTGCAAGCGCATGCGTGGGTGTGGCGTCGATTGATCTGTCGACGGGCGAGTTTCGCGTGACAGAGTTTGGTGGAGCGCACTCCTGGGCGCTGGCGTGCGATGAGCTCGCACGCATGAGTCCGGCGGAGATGTTACTGGCGCGCGGTGCGGCGTTCGGAGGCATCGCGAGCCGAAGACAGCCGACGCTGCCTCGCGGAGACGAGCACGAAGACATTGCGGGGTTCGCTGGGGACGAGAGCGCGGCGCAGGATGTTGCTGGAGCGCGCACGGAGCTCGATGAGTGGGTGTTCACGGAGGACTATGCGGTTCCGCTGTTGCGGCAGCAGTTAAAGGTGCACTCGTTGGATGGCATGGGATTGGGTGGACATGCTGCGGCGGCTGTAGCGGCGGGCGGCATTGTGCACTATCTGCGCGCGACGAAGCAGGGTGCGCTGGAGCATCTGGATGGGCTGCGCTTCTATGAGAAGCGCGACAGCCTGGAGCTGGATGCAGTGAGCGTGCGGAATCTCGAGCTTGTGGAGCCGCTTTTTTCAAGCGAGGGGCCGCAGACGACGCTGCTATGGACGATGGACGCATGCTGCACGCCGATGGGAAAGCGAATGCTGCGAGCGCAGTTGCTGCGGCCAATGCAGTCGCTGGACGGCATCAACGCGCGGCTGGATGCGGTGGCGGTGGTTGCCGGCGATCTGCGCAGACGTGAGGGAGTGCGGCGGGCGCTGGATGGTGTGCTCGACCTAGAGAGACTGCTGGGGCGTGTGGCACTGGATTCGGCGGGGCCGCGTGAGGTGGTGTCACTGGGTGTGACGATTGGCAGGTTGCCGGGCGTCCTGGCTGCGGCGAAGGAGTGCGCACCGGATGCGGCGCGATGGGCTGAGCTGACACGCGCCCTGGATCCGCTGGGTGATTTGCAGGAGATGATTGCGCGGACGCTGGTGGAGGAGCCGCCGGTCTCATTGAACGATGGTGGTGCGGTGCGCGAGGGCGTGGATGCGGAGCTCGATGAACTGCGCGGACTTTCGCAGAACGGGCGGCGCATGATCGCGGCGATTGAGGAGCGGGAGCGCGAGCGCACGGGCATTGGATCGCTCAAGGTAAGGTTCAACTCGGTGTTTGGGTATTACATCGAGGTGACGAAGGCGAACACCAAGGCCGTGCCCGCCGACTATGAACGCAAGCAGACACTGGTGAATGCGGAGCGCTTCACGACGCCGGAGTTGAAAGAGCTGGAGACGAAGATCCTGACGGCGCAGGAGCGGTCGGGGGAGATCGAGCGCAGGATCTTCGCCGAGCTGCGGCGTCAGTTGCTGACGAATGCGGCGCGGGTGCGCGAGACGGCGCGGAATATTGCGGAGATCGATCTGCTCGCATGCTTCGCGCATGTAGCGGCGATGCATGGGTGGGTACGGCCGGAGGTGAATGCTAGCGGCGTGCTCGAGGTGATTGCGGGCGGACATCCTGTCGTCGAGCGCAGGCTGGAGGAATCCGGCGGTGGGCGGTTTGTGCCGAATTCGGTGTACCTCTGCGCAGGCGAAGCGTGCGAGGGTCCCTCGCTGCTGCTGATTACGGGGCCGAACATGGGCGGCAAGAGCACGTATCTGCGGCAGGCGGCGCTGCTGACGATCCTGGCGCAGTGCGGGTCGTTCGTGCCGGCAGAGCGGATGAGGCTGGGCCTCGTCGATCGAATCTACACACGGATCGGAGCGAGCGACAATGTGGCGCGCGGCCGCTCGACGTTCATGGTGGAGATGACCGAGACGGCGGCGATCCTCAACACGGCGACGGAGCGCTCGCTGGTGCTGCTGGATGAGATGGGGCGTGGGACGGCGACATACGATGGGCTGTCGCTGGCGTGGGCGGCCGTGGAGCATCTGCACGATTGCATCGGAGCGCGGACACTGTTTGCAACGCACTATCACGAGCTGACGCTGCTGAGTGAGCGGCTTGCGCAGATGCAGAATGCGCGCGTGACGGTGCGCGAGGGAGCGGGCGGGATTGTGTTTCTGCATGCAGTGGAGGCGGGCGCGGCGAACAAGAGTTACGGCATCGAAGTAGCGCGACTGGCTGGGCTACCGCAGGCTGTTGTAGAACGCGCGCGTGAAGTGCTGAAGCTGCATGAGCGCGCAGAGTCGCAGCAGGTTCGTGAGGCGGCACCAGTGAAGGACCGGCTGCCGGCGCTGCAGATGACAATGTTTACGCCGCTATCGCAGCGGATCGTAGATCGCGTGGAGGCGCTCGATGTAGATGGGTTGACTCCGCGCGAAGCGCTGCAGATTCTGGCGGAGTTGCAGCGCGAGCTGAAGGGTGGTGCGTCGTGATCGCGGGCAAGCCGAAGGCGATGATCGTTGCGGGCGTGATGAGCGGGACCTCCGCCGATGGTGTGGATGTCGCGATCTGTCGCGTGTCGCCGGCCGATGGCGGCGCACGCGTAAAGGTGTTGGGGCATCATGCGATGAAGTATCCGGCGAGGCTGCGAAAGGCGGTGCTCGCCGCGATGAATTCAAAAGCTGCGAAGAGTACGAGCACAGCCGAGTTGGCGCGTCTGAATTGGCGGCTTGGCGAGGTCTACGCAGAGGCCGTGGACGCTGCGGCCCGCGAGACGGGCGTGAGACCGCAGTTGATTGCGTGCCATGGGCAGACGATCTATCACCAGGGCGTAGCGACGAATTATCTGGGCTCGCCGGTGCGATGCACGTGGCAGACGGGCGAGGCTGCGGTGATCGCCGAGCGCATGCGCGTGCCGGTCGTGAGTGATTTTCGTCCAGCGGATATGGCCGCAGGTGGGCAGGCAGCGCCGCTGGTTCCGATGTTCGACTTCTGTGTGTTTCGCGATGCCAGAAAGAGCCGGGTGCTGCTTAACCTTGGTGGCATCGCCAACGTGACGGCGCTGCCTGCTGCGTGTCGCGCGGAGGATGTTCTGGCGTTTGATACCGGGCCGGCAAACATGGTGATCGATGCGTGCATGGAGCGACTGTTCAAGCGTGGGTTCGATCGCAATGGTGCGACAGCGGCGCGCGGGCGAGTGCTGGAGAGCGTGATCGCGAAGATGATGCGCGCGCAATACTTCTCTGCCCCGCCGCCGAAGTCATGCGGACGCGAAGAGTATGGGGAGGCGTTTGTCGATCAGTTCATCTCGGCGTGTGAGAACGAAAGCCCGCGCAAAGAGGACGCGATCGCTACGGCGACTTCGTTGACCGCGAGAACAATTGCGGACGCTTACGCACGGTTCTGCAGGCCGTTGTTCGAGAGGCTTGCGCCGGAGGCGAAGGCGGAGTTGATCGCAGCAGGCGGTGGCGTGCGCAATGCAACGCTGATGCGGATGTTGCGGGAGCAACTTGAGCCTGCTGGAGTACGCCTGCGATCGATCGAGGAGACGGGACTCGATGCGGGCGCGAAAGAGGCTGCGGCGTTTGCGCTGCTCGGATGGCTGACGTGGCATGGGCTTCCGGGAAATCTGCCGAGTGCGACTGGAGCACGAAGCGCTGTGATTCTGGGCAAGGTGACGCTCGCGTGATGGCGCGTGCGCTTTGGGCTGGGGTTTTAGCAGTGGCGCTGATGCCACTCGCGGCATGCGGTCCGCGAGAGCACGATACGGAAACGTTGCGGTTTCTAATTGAAAGCTCGCCGAACAATCTCGACCTGCGGCAAGGGACGGATGCGCAGTCGGAGCGCGTCGGCGGGTTGATCTACGACGCGCTGGTGAAGAAAGACGCGCACTTCGTTCTGCAGCCGTGGCTCGCGACGAGCTGGGAACGGCCTGATCCGCTGACGTGGATCTTTCATATCCGCAGCGGTGTACGCTTTCACGATGGCAAGCCGCTGACAGCGGAGGATGTTGCGTGGTCGATCAAGAGCATGATCGACGGGACGCTCGTTACGGCGAAGGGCGGGAACCTTGCCGACATTACCAGCGTTGAGACGGACGACCCATTGACCGTTACAGTGCGCACGAAGCAACCAGATGCGAGCCTGTTGTTCGATCTCAGCGATGGACTATTCGGCGTTGTGGAGAACGGTGCGGGGCGGGATGAAGGGCTGCATCCGGTGGGCACGGGGCCGTTCAAGTTTGTGAGCCAGATGCAGGACAGAGATGTTTTGGTCGAACGAAATACCGATTACTGGGCGGGCGCCCCGAAGATTAAGCGTGTGCGCTTTGAGGTGGTGCCGGACACGATCACCGCGGCGCTGGAGATGAGGAAGGGCTCTGGGCGATATCGAGAGCAACGTGCTGACACCAGACATGGTGCACGCGTTGCGCGGCGAGCGGAATGTTGTCGTGCAGTCCGGGCCCGGTGCGATTGTGATGTACGCGAACTTCAACGTGCAGGATCCGAAGCTGCGCGATTCACGCGTGCGACAGGCGATCGCATATGCGATCGACAGGCCTGCATTGATTGCGGCGTTGTGGCGTGGCGAAGCGCAGATTGCGAACACTCTGCTGCCAAGGGGACACTGGGCCGCAGCGAGCGATGCGGAGCTGCCGCAGTATCCGCATGATGTGGCGCGCGCGGTGGAGTTGCTCGATGCTGCGGGACTGAAACCGGACAAGGACGGCGTACGGCTGCGCTTCACGTTGAAGACCTCGACGGACGAGACGACTCGGCTGGTAGCGCAGGCGATGCAACAGGAGTTGCGCGCGGCGGGTATCGAGTTGTCGATTCGGTCTGCGGAGTTCGGGAGCTTCTATTCGGATGTGACTCGTGGCGCGTTCCAGATGTACATGCTGCGATGGATCGGGTCGAACGAGGATCCAGCTTTTCTGAGCTACGCGTTTGCGAGTTCGAGTTTTCCGCCGAAGGGCGGGAACCGCGGGCGCTACTCGAATGCGCAGGTCGATTCCCTGTTGGCACGGGCGAACGCTGAAACGGCTGAAACAGCCCGTCGGCGCGAGTACGTTCAGGTGCAGCAGATCCTGGCGCGCGATCTGCCGTCGATTCCGCTGTGGTATCCGAATAACGAGTTGGTGCACTCGACGCGCGTGACAGGCGTAAATCTGGATCCAGGAGGGACTTTCGATTTTTTGCGGACGGCGGAGCTTCAGTGAAGCTCGACGCGCGTGTTTGG
>CAVSOV010000015.1:0-56275 GCA_963729675.1 uncultured Acidobacteriaceae bacterium | reverse complement strand
ATTTCTCCCTCTCGAAAGTTCCTGACTGCTTCGCCGCCTGACTTCAGTGCTACTCTGGCGCGAAGAAACCATGGCATCCGCCACCACAACGCAGGTTTCGGCGCACGCGACAACACGCTCAAGTCTTCCGTGGATTATCGGGCTTGCTGTTGTTGCGCGTGTTGTTTACGCCACATTCGTTTTGCGCGCAGGACCGCCTGAAACGATTACCTCAATTACCTCCTGGAACTATGAAGACGTTTTCATCGCCCAGTCTGTTCTCAGCGGCGCCGGATACTCTTCGCCATTTCACTTCCCTTCCGGTCCCACCGCGCTTCTTTCGCCGGGCTATCCTCTCCTGATCGCAGCAATCCTTCGGTTCACCGGAAATGGACGCTCTGCCGTTTTTGCGTTGATCGGATTCCAGATATTTCTGTCGATTCTCATCATTCCGCTGATCATGTGGATGGCTCGGCGCTACTTTGGTACGCGTACCGCAAACCTGGCTGGGCTCATCTATGCCATTTCACAGCCGATGCTGCTGCTCCCTCTGTACATCTGGGACACGTGCCTCTCCGCGCTTCTACTTACGGCAGCGGTTGCTCTCACCTGCTGCCCGCGATGGAAGGCGAAATGGTACTCGCTGGTAGCCGGCATACTCTGCGCAGCCGGCACGCTGGTCAACCCCACGTTGTTCTTGTCTCTGATCGCTGTGTTTGCGTGGTCAGCCTGGCGGGCTCGAGTCGTGCCCTGGTTGGCAGCTCTTGCATTCCTGGTCGCATTCTCGCCCTGGCCGATTCGGAACCTGCGCGTGATGCACGCGTTTATCCCGTTCCGATCGACAATCAACTATGAGCTATGGGAAGGTAATCATCCTGGAGGCGATGGCAATGTACCGAAGGATGCCTCGCCATTAGCGAATCCCAGGGAGCGCGAGCTGTTTCTCGCCTATGGTGAGGTCGGCTATATGCGGAGCAAGGGTGTGATCGCGAGAGAGTACATCTCGACGCACAAAATCGAGTTCGCCAAACTGACCATGAAGCGGATCGTTCGCTTCTGGGCCGGATCTTCCGAGTCGCCGGGACCACTGACCGGGATGCTCTCTCTGCTCGCGTTGTCCGGACTGGCGCTCGCATGGCGCCGACGACGCATACTTGCGACATTGTTGTTGCCGATCGCAATTTACCCTCTGCCCTTCTATATCACCCATCCAAACGCACGCTATCAGTTCGTAATCGATCCGCTGCTGGCAATCCTCGCCGGCTATGCATGTGAATCGTTCTTTGCATGGTGCGCGCGCCGGCCCGCGCCATTGCCAACAATCGTTGATTCGACTTCCTGAGTCGTTGGCCTACAACCGATCGCTCATGCAACTCCCACCTTCGTTGCAAAAATGTGCGCCAGTGTTCAGAAAGTAGACAACCTTCTGTACCGGATTTCCCATTACCCGCGTGATGCGGGACGCTCGAGAATCCGCTCTAGAATCTGGCCATTGCCCAGCCCCCAGGGCAAAGAGGAGGTTCTATCGGATGAAATTCTTAGGCCGATTGTCGCTCGCCGTTCTAGCTTCTGCTGCGTTCTTGAGCCCACCATCATCCCACGCCGCTGTCGTCTCCATCTCGCATGAGAGGGCGAATGAGTGCGGTCGCGGCTTTGTCTTCTGCAACGGACGGCAGGCGTACAGCCTCAGTGAAATCGAGAGCGGTGCGATCCAGATTCCGGTCTTCCCGATTCTGCCGAGTGAGGTCGTCATCGTCAACGATACCGGCCACACGGTCAACACAATGCAGTTCTCATTTACGACGATTCAGCTTTTCAGCTTCGACGTGCAGTGCCTTATCCAATCGAGCATGAAGCCGTACCTCAGCACCTGCAATGTTACGAAGTCCTCGTCGGGCCTCTCACGTAATCTCTTCAGTTCGGTGAGTGCTGACTTCACCTTTAATGCCGGAACGAAGGAGGGCATCCAGAACGGAGAGTACTTCGATATCACCACCATCGGATTCCTGCCGGGCGGTTACCTGTGCGGCGGCGGCTCCGGTGACGGCGGCGGCGGTGACTGGCGGCGGCGGAACTGGCGGCGGCGGAACTGGCGGCGGCGGAACTGGCGGCGGCGGAACTGGCGGCGGAACTACAGGACCGCCTCAGCAGTAAGCAGTAAGCACACGGTAGATTCTCCAAAACAAAAACGAGGAGGCACGATGCCTCCTCGTTTTCTTTGTCGTGGCGTCTACTTGAGCGTCGTGAGCGTCGGCTGCAGATGTACCGTAACGCCGTCCTGTCCTGCCTGGAAGGCGATCATCTGCTTCAGCGTCTCGTACGGAACTGTGTCGATGGCCAGGAAGTGGCCGTTGACCGCCAGCATCGGAACCTGCAGCGCGCCGAGGTCCTGCGCGAGCTTCACCGTTGCGTCGACGGTTGCCTTGGTCTCCGGCAGGGCAGCGCACGCCGCCACCGCAGCAGGGTCTGCACCGGCAGCGGTCACTGCAGTCTTCAGAGTCTCGTCGGCGCTCGCCGGCGTTAGACCTGCCTGCTTCGCGTAGACGGCCCGCGCGTACGAAAAGAACGCGGCATCGCCCTTAGTCTTCCGAACACACACTCCATCCAAAGCCGCGCGCTCGGCGTACGGATGAGTGGGCTCCGGAGCGTTCTCGAAGATGATGCGCGCCTGCGGAAAGTCCTGCTCGAGGCTGTCCATCTTCGCCTGCGCATCGTGGCAGCGGTCACAGTCCAGATCGGCAAACTCGACAAAGAGCAGATCGTTGGCCTTGGCTCCCTTCGCGGGGCCGCTGGCACGCTCCTGCAGCACCTTGCGCGCATCTGCGAACGGCTTTGCGCCGAAGTCCATCACATTCTCGGCGATCGCATGCTTGCCATCCGGTGTGGTGAAGAAGACCAGCGGCGAGGTCTTGCCGGGCGCGCGCTTGTCGCCAACCAGGACGACCACCTTCGCCACGCCGGGCGCGATCGTCTTCACGATTCCCTCCACCTGCCACTGCCGGTTCACGTCATAGCCCCAGAGCGCCTTCAGAAAACTGTTCACCTCGTCCACGCTGGGAGTGTCGGCGGTGAAGTTCTTCGGGTTCACCGGCGGGAAGGGATTCGTCGTCTGTGCCGCGGGAGCCTGCGGGGCAGCGGGAGCCGTGTTTTGCGGTACGGGCGTGTTCGACGCCGGAACCGTCTGCGCTGCCACCGTCGCGCCCATCGCAAGCGCGAACATGAATCCGACCATCATCTGTCTCATCTTTGCCAAAACCAAATCTCCTTCGTCTTGCTGCAACAGCACGCGGGGCGCTGCCAAGAGTTAAACCTCACGCCTTGCCGCAATGGGAAAGCGCCTGCCCATACCAAATGCCTTCTTCGAGACCTTTAACACCGGCGCAGCCTGCTGCCGCTTGTACTCCGCAAGTTCGACCAGCCGGATGATCTTCTGTACCAGTTCCGGAGAGACATTCCGCATCGCCGCAATCTCGTCGGCGGAACGGTAGTCCTCCACATAAGCGCGCAGAATTGGATCGAGCACCTCATACGGCGGCAGCGAGTCCGTGTCCTTTTGCCCGGGCCGCAACTCCGCCGAGGGCTCCTTATCGATCGTCTCCTGCGGAATGATCTCGCGCTCGCGGTTTGCATACCGGCTCAGCGCGTAGACCTCCGTCTTGTACAAATCGCCGATGACCGCCAGCGCCCCGACCATGTCTCCGTAAAGCGTGCAGTAACCGGTGGCCATCTCGCTCTTGTTGCCCGTCGTCAGCACCAGGCCTCCCTGCTTGTTCGAGAATGCCATCAGCAGGCTGCCGCGAATTCTCGGCTGCAGGTTCTCCTCCGCCAGACCGAATGTTGTGCCGTTGAAGAACGGCTCCAGCGCACGCGAGAACTGCTCGAAGATGGCCCGCACCGGCACGACATCAAACTCAATCCCAAGATTCTTCGCCAGCCGCTCCGCGTCAGTGACAGAACCCTCCGAGGAGAACTCGCTCGGCATGCCGATGCCGCGAACATTCTCCGCGCCGAGCGCCTCCACGGCAATCGCCGCAACCAGCGCAGAATCAATGCCCCCGCTCAAACCAAGCAACGCCTTCTTGAAGCCGCACTTGTGCAGGTAGTCGCGCGTGCCCAGCACCAGCGCCTTCCACGTGCGCTCGCACTCCGCCTCGCCGCCCGGCATCTTCGCACTCTCGGCAATCGCCTCGTTCCTGTGTGAGACCGTTACCGGCTGAGCGTCGACCGTGTCGAGGATCACCAGGTCCTCTTCAAACTCCTTCGCCTGCGCAATCACGTCGCCCCGCGGATTCATCGCGAACGAGTCGCCGTCGAAGATCAGGCTGTCGTTGGCGCCCACCTGGTTCACCATCACGACGGTGGCGCCGTGGCGCTCCGCCAGTGCGCGGATCATCCGGCGCCGCACTGCGGGCTTGCCATGCCAGTAGGGTGAAGCCGAGATGTTCAGGATCAACCGGTGACCGCTAAGCGGCTGCGGAAGCACTGCCCACTGCTTCATCAGCTCTTCCACCGGATCGTTCGGATAGAAGCGCTGCGGCCAGAACATCTTGTCATTCCACGCGTCCTCGCAGACCGTGATCGCGGTTGCGTGCCCTTTGATCTTCGTGAGCCCCTGCCGCGACGCCGGCTCGAAGTACCGCTGCTCGTCGAAGACGTCATAGTACGGCAGCAGTCTCTTGGTCTGCGTGAATCGAATCTCGCCCGCCTCGAGCACTGCACCCACGTTACGGACGCGCTTGCCGCCCTCCTGCTGGCACCGCATCGGCGACCCCACCAGCATCGCCGGTCGATCAACGCCACCAGTCAGCTCGGCCAGCCTGTGCAGCGACTCCTCGGCGCTGCGCACGAAGCTTTCTTTCTCGAGCAGGTCCGCCGCGGGATACCCCGCCGTCGCCATCTCGGGAAAGATAACCAGTTCGACGCCCTGCCCGGCCGCCTGCTCATAAAACCTGGAGATGATCTGAAAATTGCCGGAGAAGTCCCCTATTGTAGGGTTGATCTGGGCCAGAGCGATTCGCACACCTTAAGTCTACAGTGCTGCGTCAGTTCGGGGTTCGCCTCTAGACTCCGGTGCCCGCAAAGACAACGCCGATCGTCCGGGCCATGATGCGCAGATCGAGCATCAGGGTCCAGTTCTCGACGTAAGCCGTATCCAGCGAGATATAGCTGTCGAAGGACGGATCCTGCCGTGCCTCAACCTGCCAGAGCCCGGTGATGCCCGGCAGCACATCCAGCCTGCGCAGGTGAGCAAGATCATACTTCTCCACCTCGGCGGCGAGTGGAGGCCGCGGCCCCACCATGCTCATCTCGCCCTTCAGCACATTCCAGAACTGCGGCAACTCATCCAGCGAGTACTTGCGCAGCCACCGGCCGATGCGCGTCAGCCGCGGGTCTTCCTTGATCTTGAACAGCACGCCGTCGCGTTCGTTCATGTGCTGCAGGTCCCCGCGCCGCTGATCGGCATCCTTCACCATCGTGCGGAACTTGTAGCACTTGAAGACGCGCCCCTTGCGGCCCAGCCGGTCCGCGGTATACAGCACCGGGCCGGGCGAGTCCCAACGAATCAGCAGAGCAATCAGCGCCATAAACGGCGCAGCCACCACCAGAGCCGCTGAAGCCAGCAGAATGTCCATCACGCGTTTCAGCAGGAACGCATCGCGCGGAAAATCTTGCCGGTGCAGAGGAATCGTCGGGAACTGGCCGATGTATTCGACCGGTGCGTTCCAAGCGAGGCCATCGTAAAGGTCCGGCACCACGCGCACCTCAATGCCCAGCGCGCGGGCATCCTCAACAACCGCGATCACGGTCTGCTTGTCGGAGGGCGTCGAGAAGTAAATCTCGTCGACGAACAGCGATCGCGCCAGCGCCACGCAATTGCGGATGTTGCCCACCACCTGCGATCCCGCAATTCCCTCACTGCGGCCGTCCATCGTGATGAAGCCTTTGAAGCGGAAGCCCATATGTGGCAGTGACTCAAGATGATTTCGCAACGCGTGCCCCACGCGGCCATCGCCCACAATCAGCACGTTGCGGACCTCGAGACCTTCGATGAAGCGCTTCTGCCGCAACCGGCGCCACAAAGCGCGCCGCGCCATCAGCATCACCATCGTCAACAGCACGGTGACGATCATGACAATCCGGGACACCGCATAGGCTCGCAGCAGATACAGCGTGCCGCAGAGCAGCAGACCCGCGGTCAGAGTCGCCTGAACCGTCATGCGCTGTTCATGCATGCCGCTGCGCGAGTCCGTGGAACGATATAGACCGTAAATCCGGGCGAACACCACCAGATAGAAGCAGAAGAGCAGAAGATAAAGGAACAGCACCTCCGGTGCCGGTCCTGCAATCTGGTGGATCAGCGTCCCCTCGGCAGTGCGGACCTGTGGAAGCCGGATCTGAAACGCGATCAGTCCTGCGACCAGGACGCTCATGCAGTCCAGCGCCACCCAGACCAGGCTGACCACGGAGGGTCGTGATACGTTGGATGGGCCCTCGCGCGCAATCGGTCTGGAGCGCCGCTGGCTGCGCCGAGAAATCACTACCTGTTCGATGTAATCCGGTGTTGCCATCGGAATCAAAACCTTCTCAGCGTTCGTACTTAGTTCCCGTTGTGCGAGTCACGATCCACAGACCTGTAGGTCTGCCTTCCCGCGAAAGACACTGTCTCATCCTGGTACGTTACTTTCACGCTAACACGACACGTGCTGTAAAGTTTTGCAACAATTGGTGTTTCCGGAGTTACCCGTCAGGGCCACAGGGACCCGTGGGCTCACCCGTTCGAGGAATCCCCACAGCACCGCTTCCAGGCGGCACGAGCTCATCCAGTAACAGGAACTCTTGAAGTATGGGGTCCGCGCTCTTCTTCATCTCATCCATGGTGCCAAAAAAGCGTGCCCTGCCTTCGTGAAGGAAAACGACCCGGTCCGCGAGCTTTTCGGCGAACCGTGTGTCATGAGTTACGACAATGCTCGTGAGATGCAACTGCATTTTAAGGAGTTGGATTAGATTCCCAAGCAAATGCGCCATCAACGGATCGACCATGGTCGTCGGCTCGTCATAAAGAATCGCCGTCGGCTGGGCCGCCAGCGCCCGCGCGATCGCCACCGAGCGCTTCATCCCCGTAGAAAGATCGCTGGGCAGCAGGTCCTTCATTCCCATCACGCCCACCATGTCCAGCAGCCCCGTCACCAGCTTCTGAATCTGGTCCTCCTCCATGTGCTCGCGCTCGCGCAACGGAAAGGCCACGTTCTCTCCCACCGTGATCGAGTCGAATAATGCGCCGCTCTGAAAGACCATTGTGACCTTCCGGCGCACCTCTTGCATCTGGCGTTCGGTAAATGACGTAATGTCCTGCCCCGCCACCAGCACCGTGCCCCGGTCGGCCTTCAGAAACCCCATCAGAATTTGCAGTGAGACCGACTTCCCCACACCGCTGCGACCCAAAATACATAGGGTTTCCCCCGGGTTTACATAGAAGCTGACGTCCTTCAGCACGACAAAATCGCCAAACGACTTACACACGCTCTCGAAGGCGATGTACGGCCCCGTCACCGTACCGGCGAACTCCGCGCCCGGCAGCCCCGCGGTCGCGCTGAAGGCCATCTCCTGCTCAGTCGACTCGACCTCGGCCTCGTTCGCCTGGGCCGCCTCGGCCATGAACTCCTCAACCACAGGAGCGTCTTCGGGCGAAACCGCCGCGGTCAGTGACTCCTCGGGGTCAGTCTCCAGCTCCGGCTTTCCAGGATCAGGCACCTGCGCCATCGTCGGCAGCTCTCCTCCACCAGTATTTCAGACAGACTCACGTGTCCAGCGCATCCACATGTCGCTCCGCCTCGGCAAACTCTTCCGGCGTGTTCAGGTTGGCGAACCAAAGTGCCTTTGCCCGCTGCTGGGCCTGCGTCGTAAACCGCCAGGCCTCACCCTTCCCCTTGCCGTGAGTCGACCGAAAATTTTGGAATGGGGCACAAAAAGATCCGCGCTCCGGAACAAGTCCATTCCTCGAGGCCAACGCCCGGGCTGCCGCCTCAAGCACCGGCCACAGCTTGTAATCGCCGCGTTCAATCGCCGCGGCCAGAAAGGGGACGACGTCTTTGTGCAACAGGCAGAAACCGGGCTGCGGCCGGCCCTCCACCTCAAACATCCGCACTCGCGCGCCGGCCATGACTCCCCGCCGCTCCTCAACCAGGCAGCGGTCCACCCAGCTGGAGATGAATGCGGTCGGCAGAAACGGCATGTCCACGGCCATGAAGAGACTCCACTCGAAGATAGAGTGACACAGGCCCGCTTCCATCCCCGACATCGGCCCGCAACCAGGATGGATATCGCGCACGATCGGAGCAAACCTCTCGAGTTGTTCGTTGTTGGTCAGAATCTGTACGTCTATACAAACGCGCTTCAGCTTCTTCACCGCATGCCGAATCAGCGGCTTGCCGGCGAGCTCCGCCAGCGCCTTGTCGCGTCCCATGCGCGAACTCTTGCCACCCGCCAGGATGTATCCGCCCACCTCGTACGGAACAAGCGCACTCACCTCTACTCGCTCCGTTCTGAACCCACGATCCCGAAGAACCGCACCACCGACTCAATCCCACGATGAAAGTTCGACAGATTGAACTTCTCATTCGGCGCATGCAGGTTATCGTCCGGCAGCCCAAAGCCCATCAGCACCGTCGGAATCCCCAGCTCGCGCACAAAGTCGCCGACGATCGGAATCGACCCGCCGCTGCGGATGAACACCGTGTCCTTCTTGAACACCTCCGCCATCGCCTGCGTCGCCGCGCGGATGAACTCATTATCCGAGCTCATCACAATCGGATCGCCGGAGTGAATCATCCGCACATCCACCGTGATTCCCTTCGGACAGATCTCCTCCACAAACGCCTTGTACTTCGCAAAGATGTCCATCGGCTTCATCCCCGGCACCAGCCGGAAGCTGACCTTCGCCACCGCCTTCGCCGGAATCACCGTCTTCGCGCCCGCGCCAGTGAACCCGCCCGGCATTCCATGCACGTCCATCGTCGGCCGCGCCCACGTGCGCTCCAGCACCGAGAACATCTCCTCGCCCGTCAGCTCCGTCGAGCCCACCTCATGCTTCCGATACTCGTCCTCATCAAACGGCAGCGCCCGCCACGACTCCAGCTCCGCCTTGGTCGGCTCCTCGATACCGTCATAAAAACCCGGAATCGCAATGTGCCCATCCTCGCGTTTCAGCTGCGCGATCATCTGCGCCAGCGCCACAAACGGATTCGGCGCCACGCCGCCATACATCCCCGAGTGCAGATCCTGCGCCGCGCCGCGCGCCTCAATCTCCGTGTAGATCATCCCGCGCAGTCCCGACACACAACGTCGGCAGCTCCGGCGCAAACATCTCCGAATCGCTCACCAGCGCCGCATCGGCCTTCAACGAGTCGCCGTGCTCGCGCACATACATCGCGATGCCCTCGCCTCCAACCTCCTCCTCGCCCTCCAGAATCACCCGCACATTCACCGGCAGCTTCCCGTCGGCCTTCATCAGCGACTCCAGCGCCTTCAGGTGAATCATCAGCTGTCCCTTGTCATCCACCGCGCCGCGCGCATACAGATTGCCGTTGCGCTCCGCCGGCTCAAACGGCGGCGACTTCCACTCATCCAGCGGATCCGGCGGCTGCACATCATAGTGCGCATAACAGAGCACGGTCGGCTTCCCTGTTCCCGCATGCAGCCAGTCCGCATACACCAGCGGATGCCCGTTCTTGTGCTTCTCGCTCGTCGTCTCAATCAGCCGAACATTCTCCATGCCCGCCGCGCGCAGCTTCTCCGCCGCCCATTCCGCGGCCTTGCGCACATCGCCGGCATGCTCCGGCGCCGTTGAAACCGATGGAATCCGCAACAGCTCCTTCAACTCTTCGACAAACCGCTGTCCATTCTTCTGCGCATAGGCAATCGCCGCTTCACTCATCCGTCTCTCTCGCTCCTTCGACTGCCGCAGTATCGCATCCCGGCATCCGGCTTTGCACACCACGCTGGCTCGGCCCGCATCGCAAGGCGTAGACTTCTCCCGCCCACAGGAGGACCGCGTCCCATGACGACAACGACCACCTCACTCGCCGACGGCACCATGGTCGACAGAATGGCGCACTTCGATCTCAACCAGGAGATCGCTGACGCGGCGAGCAGGAAGCCATGGCAGGCCGGTCAGTATGCCAGGACACTCTTCAAGAAACACGACCTCCGCATCGTGCTCATCACCATGGAACGCGGCGCCCACATGAAAGAGCACCACGCCGACGGCACCATCTCCGTGCAGGTCCTTAACGGCAAGCTCCGCATGAACGTCGGCAACAGGCCGTACGAGCTCACCGCCGGCAATCTCTTCACGCTCGCGGCCTCCATCCGCCACGACGTCGAAGCGCTCGACGACTCAGCCTTCCTGTTGACCATCTCCTGGCCCAGCACCGAGGAGCTCGCCGCCATGAAGCACCGCGGTTACGGCAGCTAGCTACGTCTTCGGCTGGAACATTGCGACCCTCGATCCGGTCGGATCGTTCATAATCGTCATCCACCCAACATTCGGGATCTCCTGCGAGTCAACGAAGATCTGCGCACCCAGCGACTTCGCCTTCGCCGTCGCCGCCTTGATGTCATCCACGCCTACATACGCCAGCCATCCTTGCGGCATATCCTTCGCCGAGTACATCCCGCCACCCGGCTCGCTTGTCCGGCTTGAAGGTCGAGTAGATCCCCATCGGTCCCATGTCCATATCCTGAAACTGCCAGCCGAACAGGCCGCCATAGAACGCCTGCGCCTTCTTCAAATCCGTCGTGTTCAGTTCCAGATGCACAAATGGATTCGCCATATCATTCTCTCCAAAGAAGATTTTGAGGGCCGCAACAGGCCCTCATGTTATCTCTCATCCACCAGCGCTGGCGCTCCGTTCAACATCTTTTCATCTGCGTTCGTCACTTTTTGCGCGCGCGGCCGTGTCACCCACGCGACGCCTGCCGCCATCATCAGCCACGGCACGCACAGCGACCCAAGACCCACCGCATAGCCTCCGGTCGCCTCGCGCATCCATCCCATCCAGTACGGCCCGACGAAGCCGCCAGTGATCGAGAACATATTCACCATCGCGATCGCCATTGCAGCTCGTTCGCCGCAGAACAACTCCGTCACGATGGCCACCCACGGCGCCTGCGCGGCGAAAAACACCGAGAAGACACTCAACAGAACGACCGCTGCGGTCCAACCTTGCAGATGCACGCCCGCAATCAGCACGAGCAACGCGATCACAAGCACCGGAACGATCACATGCCAGCGCCGCTCCCGCGTCCGGTCGGAGTGAATCCCGTTGACGATCATCATCACCGCCCCTGCCGCGCCCGCCAGCGCGATCAGGTACCCAACCTTCCCCGCCGACACTCCCGTCAACTTGCGAAGAATCTCCGGCAGGAAGAAATTCTGCGCATAGTGCGATCCGAGCAAACATAGCCCGCACAGCCCGAGCAACCAGACCCTCGCATCGCGCAGCACGATCTTCAGAGCCTTCCCTCGATGACCGTCCCCGGGTGGATACGCATCTTCAACCTCCGCCTCCAGCGCCTCGCGTTCCTCCTCAAGCAGCCACTTCGCAGATCTCGGTCTCTCCGAAAGCATGAACCAGATCGCCACGCTCAGCAGCACCGCCGGCATCCCTTCCACCAGGAAGAGCCATTGCCACCCATGCAGGCCCAGCCGTCCATCCAACCGCAGCAGCGCTCCGGCAGCGGCTCCCATCACCACGCTGGCGAGCGGCAGCGACACATAAAACATGCCGATCGCCCGCGCTCGCTCCTTCGCCGGAAACCACAGCGACAGAAAGTAGATCGCCCCCGGAAAGTACCCAGCCTCCGCCACACCCAGCAGCAGCCTCATGCCATAAAAACTCGCCCGCGAGTGCACCAACACCATCGCCATCGCCAACGCGCCCCACGTGAACATGATCCGCGCCAGCCACCGCCGTGCCCCAAACCGCAGCAACAGCCAGTTCGACGGCACCTCGCACAGCGCATAGCTGACAAAAAACAGTCCCGCGCCCAGGCCATACACATACGGCGAAAAATGCAGATCGCGATTCATCGGCTCCGCGGCGAAGCTGATGTTCACGCGGTCCGTATACGCAGCCAGGTAGCCCAGCGCCAGCAGCGGCAGAATCCGCCATCGCGCCTTGCGCAGAGCGCTCTCCAATGGGGCCGCACCAGCGTCCATCGCCACCCGCCTCCCAGAATTTGCTCTGCTGTGTGCGCCAAGCTTACGCCGCGATCATGTCCTCGACTACATCTTTGTCTCGTGACACTTGCTGTGCCGCGCGAATGCTACCGTTAGCTCTATGCTGCGGCCCTCCACACTCGCACTCGCCGTCTCATTCACCCTCAGCCTCCACGCCATCGCCCAGCAAACTCCGCCGCCCACACCTCCGCAGACGAACATCCCGCACAACGCTCCACTCAACCCCACGCTCCCCACGGTCTTCATCGTCGGCGACTCCACCGCGCGCAACAGCGCCGACCTCGGCTGGGGCGACCACTTCGCGCAGTTCTTCGACACCTCGCGCATCAACGTCGCCAACCGAGCCATCGCCGGCCGCTCCGCGCGCTCCTACATCGACGAAGGCCACTGGACCACCACACTCGCCGAGATGAAGTCCGGCGACTTCCTCCTCCTGCAGATGGGCCACAACGACGGCGGCGACCTCGGCGGCGCCAAACCGCGTGGCGACCTCAAAGGCATCGGCGACGACACCCAGGACGTCGCCCAGACCACCGGCCCCTACGCCGGCAAGATCGAGACCATCCACACCTTCGGCTGGTACCTCCGCAAGATGATCGACGACGCCAAAGCCAAAGGCGTCCACCCCATCCTCCTCACGCCCACCATCCGCAACATCTGGACTGCCCCGGACGGTGCGGGTTGCGGAGCCACCGCTCAGCCCGCCTGTCCGGCTGGCGCCCACATCGAACGCGACATGGGCTACAACGACTGGATTCGCCAGGTCGCCGCGCAGGAGAACATCCCTGTCCTCGAACTCGGCAACATCGAAGCCGATCGCCTCGAAGCCCTCGGCCCCGAAAAAACCGCGCCGCTCTTCCCCAAGGACCACACCCACACCAGCCCCGAAGGTGCCAACCTCGTGGCCGAGACCGTCGCGTCCGTGATCCGCACCTCCAATGACCCGCTGTCCCGCTACCTCAAGCCTCTCCAATAAGTGGCGGTTTCCGACTAAGATGGCCGACGTGTGGGCTACAGGGACAAAGGCAAACCGCGCGTGGATCTACGTCCTGACATTCTGCTTCTGCTTTTTCTTGGCAATAACAGCGGGTGCGGTTGTTTTCGGGGTGCTGGACGGTGGATGGAAGATGGGAATTCGCGCGACCCTGTTCTTCTTGTTTGTTGACGTCAGCTGCTATAGGGCTCTGCAAAGGCGCCGCAACGCCGACGACACCCACAGAAACAAAGCTGAATCTACTGGCGAAATCGGCTAAACTATAGACATCCGTGAGTCTGCGCACGCGCCATCTCGCCTGCCTGTTTCTGCTGGTCTCCACCCTCGGAGCCTCGCAGGCGTCCGCCTCGCGCGCGCGTCACGCCTTCTACGGCGACCACATCAGCGCGCTGCTCTATCGCCATGCCGTCGACGCACGCAGCGAGCACCTGCCGCAGAACCTCGCCGCCAACGTCGCCGCTGACCCCGAAACCCTCCTGATTCCAGCGCCTTGCCGCGCCGCCTTCCACTCCACGTGGACGATGCGGCCGCCTGCCGCACACTCCGTCGCAGTCTATGCGACCACCAGCTTCGCGCGCAGCATCCTCTAACGCTCTGTCCGCGGGCCGCCATTTACTCCGGCCTGTTCCACACCGCGTAAACTAAGGGTTGCGCCCAGCTACGCCCAGCATCCGTCCAGGGCGCCCTGCAAAAAGAGAGACATCCGTGTTCAACGCCCTACTCGCCAAAGTCTTCGGCACCTCCAACGAACGTGCCGTCAAGCGCATGCTCCCCACGCTCGAGCAGATCAACGCCAACGAGCCCGCGCTCAAAGATCTCACCGACGAACAGCTCGCTGCCAAGACCGTCGAATTCCGCGCCCGCATCGCCGCCGCCATCGAAGGCCTCACCGACCCCGAAGAGATCGTCGCCGCTGAAAAGCGCGCGCTCGACGAGCTCCTTCCCGAAGCCTTCGCCGTCGTCCGCGAGGCCGGCATCCGCACCGTCGGCATGCGTCACTTCGACGTCCAGATGATCGGCGGCATGGTCCTTCACTCCGGCAAAATCTCCGAGATGAAGACCGGCGAAGGCAAAACGCTCGTCGCCACACTTCCCTGCTACCTCAACGCGCTCGCCGGCCACGGCGTCCACGTCGTCACCGTCAACGACTATCTCGCCAAGCGCGACGCCGAGTGGATGGGCAAGATCTACGGCTTCCTCGGTCTCTCCGTCGGCGTCATCGTCCACGACCTCTCCGACGAGCAGCGCCGCGAAGCGTACGGCTCCGACATCACCTACGGCACCAACAACGAGTTCGGCTTCGACTACCTGCGCGACAACATGAAGTTCGACCTCAAGGACACCGTGCAGCGCGGCCACTACTACTGCATCGTCGACGAAGTCGACTCCATCCTCATCGACGAAGCGCGCACGCCGCTCATCATCTCCGGTCCCACCGACAAGACCACCGACAAGTACGCCATCGCCAACACCATCATCCCGCAACTCGAAGAGGGCGAGATGATCGAGAACTTCGAGACCCAATCGAAGACCTGGACCGGCGACTTTGTCGTCGACGAAAAGGCCCGCGCCATCACCATCACCGACGAGGGCTGGGAGAAGATCGAAAAGCTTCTCGGCATCGGCAACATCGCCGACCCCGAGAACTGGGACATGAAGCACCACATCGAAGTCGCGACCAAGGCGTTCACACTCTACAAGCGCGACGTCGAGTACGTGGTCAAGGACGGCGAGATCATCATCGTCGACGAGTTCACCGGCCGCCTCATGCCCGGCCGCCGCTGGTCGGATGGTCTCCACCAGGCCATCGAAGCCAAGGAAGGCGTGCAGATCCGCAAGGAAGATCAGACGCTCGCCACCATCACCTTCCAGAACTACTTCCGCCTCTACAAGAAGCTCTCCGGCATGACCGGCACCGCCGAGACCGAAGCGGCCGAGTTCGAGAACATCTACAAACTCGAAATCGTCGTCATCCCGACCAACCGCCCAATGCTTCGCATCGAGAACTCCGACGTCGTCTACCGCACCGCGAAAGAAAAGTACTTCGCCGTCGCCGACGAGATCGAGCGTCTCCACGCCTCCAAGCAGCCGGTTCTCGTCGGCACTACGTCGATCGAAAAGTCCGAGCTCCTTTCCGACATCCTCAAGCGCAAGAGCGTTCGTCACGTCGTCCTCAACGCGAAGTTCCACGAGAAGGAAGCCGAGATCGTCGCACAGGCCGGCCGCCTCGGCATGGTCACCATCGCCACCAACATGGCCGGCCGCGGTACAGACATCCTCCTCGGCGGCAACTCCGAGTTCATCGCGCGTCAGGATCTCGTCAAGCGCTCGCTCGCTCGCGCCGTCTCACCCGCCGAAGGCGCCATCCATCCTGTCGCCGCCGCTGGCTTCACGCGCTTCTACTACCAGGGTCAGGAGTTCGAGACCTCGCAGGAGCAGTGGGACCAGATCATCGCCGCGCACGAGTCCGCCACCAGGATGGAGCACGAGAAGGTCGTCGAGTCCGGCGGTCTCTTCATCCTCGGCACTGAGCGTCACGAGTCACGCCGCGTCGACAACCAGCTCCGCGGCCGCGCCGGCCGTCAGGGCGACCCCGGCGCCTCGCGCTTCTTCCTCTCCCTCGAAGACGACCTCATGCGCATCTTCGCGCGCGAGTGGGTCGGCACGCTCCTGCAGCGTCTCGGCATGGAAGAGGGCGTGCCCATCGAATCGCGCATGATCTCCAAGCGCATCGAAGGCGCGCAGAAGGCCGTCGAAGCCCAGAACTTCGAGTCCCGCAAACACGTCCTCGAGTACGACGACGTCATGAACAAGCAGCGCGAGGCCGTCTACGGTCTCCGCCACCAGCTCATGGAAGGCGTCGATCAGAAAGAGCTCATCACCGACGACTACGTCTCCACCATCCTCTCCAACCTCCTCGACGAATTCGTCCCCGAGAAGGCGCACGTCGAGCAGTGGAACCTCGAAGGCCTCTTCAACGGTGTCTTCGACATCTTCGGCGCACGGCTTGAAAACGAAATCAAAGCCGACGAGCTCTCGCGTCACGATCTCGGCGATGCCCTCTTCAACGCACTCCGCGAGCGCTACAACGTTAAAGAGCAGATCCTCGGCGCGCCCAACATGCGCTACCACGAGCGCGTCGTCATGCTCTCCGTGCTCGACGGCCTCTGGAAAGATCACCTCCTCAACATGGACCACCTCAAGGAAGGCATCGGCATGCGCGGCTACGCGCAGCAGGACCCGCTGGTTGCCTACAAGAAGGAGTCCTTCGAGATGTTCGAGGCCATGATGATGCGCTTCCAGGAGGACACCTGCCGCCATCTCTTCCGCATGCAGATCCTCGCTCCTGACGGCACGCCCATCGAGACGATGGATCAGCTCGCAGCTCTGCAAGCGCGCCACTCCGCCGCTCCTCCGCAGATGCCTCCGCCCGCACAGATGCCCACGCCTTCTCCGACGAACTGGCAAAGATCCGGTGCCCTACCCTCGGCCGGCGATACGCCGGACAGGGCGGGTTCTGCGCCAGTCGTTCCCACGCGCGCGCCGCAGACCACCATCGACGCCCTCGAGCGCGAGTTCGCCCGCAAGAAAGAACGCGAGCTCGAGATCGCCCGTCAGGCCGGCGGCTCGACCGCCAACGGCAACGGCTCCGCGCCCAAACGCGCCGGCGTCACCATCGGCCGCAACGACCCCTGCTACTGCGGCTCTGGCAAGAAGTACAAAAAGTGCCACGGCGCCAACGTCTAAACCAACGAGCGAGAACTCCGGGTGCCCCATCTTCGCGACGGCCTCAACGTCGCTAAGGTGGGGGTTCCTTTTCGCGACTAACTCCGCCATAGCAGTGTCGCGCTGGAACGGACAGCGCGTGTCCGCAATCTCCTCGAATGCCGCCGATGGAGAACCTCGGTATCAGGTTCTCCATCGGTTGCACAATGCAACCTCCATCTCGGCACTCAGCGTCGCAATATATAGAATCACTTAGCCTTACTGCTGCGACATTGGTATCATCTCGCTCGGCATCGCCCAAGGACCCCTGTGCCCGAACTAGCCGCGCGCTCCAACCTCCAGACCGAATCTCTCCGTCGGCAGATGGAGCAGTGCTTCGAAGCGACCACCGACGCTGTCGTATTTCTCGACCGCGACTACAACTTCACCTACCTCAACCGTCGCGCGAACGAGCTCATCTCCATGGGCCGAAACCTTGTTGGCGAAAACCTCTTCAAGACATTCCCGGCCATCGTCTACGAAAACTCGCCGTATCTCGAGAACTATCGCCGCAGCATGGACCAGCAGCTTCCCGGCGAGTTCGAAGCCTTCTATCCCGAGCCACTCAACATCTGGCTCCGCGTCCAGAGCTACCCCGCCGAAGACGGAATCATCATCTTCTTCCGCGACTTCACCCAGGAGAAGCTCGATCGCGAGGCCCTCCTCACCAAGACCGACGAAGCCGAACGCCAGCGCGCCGAAATCGAGACCATCTACGGCACCGCGCCCATCGGTCTCGCCCTGTTTGATCTCGACGACTACCACTATCTTCGTCTCAACGATCGTCAAGCCGCTTTCTTCGGTCTCAAGCCTGAGCAGATCGTCGGCCGCAAGCTCACTGAAATGGCCCCGATCCCGGGCCTCAAGGAGCTTTTCGATCAGGTCGCACGCGGCGAGCCCGTCATTAACTTCCCTCTTGAGGGCAAGCTCGTCACTGACCCTCCAGACGAGCACCGCTACTGGACCGTCAGTTACTTCCCCGTCTACGGCAAGGACGGCAACATCCAGGCCATCACCGCCGCCTCGCTTGAGATCACCCAACAGCGAAAGGCCGAGCTGGCTCTCATGCAGAGCGAGAAGCTCGCCATCGTCGGCCGCCTTGCAAGCTCCATCGCGCACGAGATCAACAACCCTCTCGAATCCGTCACCAACCTGCTCTACCTCGCCGAAAACTGCGACTCGCTCGAGCAAGCGCGCCAGTACATCCGGACCGCCGAGGTCGAACTTCGCCGCGTGTCTGCTATCACCTCGCAGACGCTTCGCTTCCACAAACAATCCACCAGCCCGCAGGAGATCAATCTCAGCGAGCTCGTCGGCAGCGTCCTCTCCGTTTACCAGGGCCGCATCACCAACGCGAACATCCACATCGATCGCTTCTTCAGCGCCAAGAGACGTGTTCATTGCTTCGAAGGAGAGATCCGTCAGGTCCTCGCCAACCTCATCAGCAACGCACTCGACGCGATGCCGGCCGGCGGCACACTTTATCTCCGCGGCCGCGAGGCGATCAACTGGCACAACGGCGAACCCGGCATCGCCGTCACCATCGCCGACACCGGCATCGGCATGACACCCGAAACCCAGGCACGTCTCTTCAGCCCCTTCTTCACTACCAAGGGCATCACCGGCACCGGCCTTGGCTTGTGGGTCTCAAAGGGCATCATCGACCGTCATCGCGGCACGCTGAAGGTGCGCAGCAGCCAGTCGCCCGCGTACCGCGGGACGGTCATCATCCTCTTCCTTCCCTTCAACGCCGTCGTACGCTAGGGCCTCGCCTCATACACAATGTTGAACGGCGTCTCTGTCGCTCTGCGGAAGCGCGTGAACCCCGCCTGCGTCACCACATCGCGAATCCGCGCCTCGCCCGCCTGCGCTCCCAGGCACGCCCCAACCTCCTGCGACCGCGAACACGGCGTGCACAGCAGCGTCGAGAACGAGTAGTACATCCGCCCCACCGGATTCATATTGTCTTTCAGGCGATCATTCGCAAACGGCTCCACAATCATCCACGTCCCATCCGGCTTCAGCGCCTCGCGCACATGCTTCGCCGCGCCCACCGGATCGCCCATGTCATGCAGGCAATCGAACACCGTCACCAGGTCATACTTGCCGGGAAAGCCCTTCGCCGCCGCCACGCCAAACGTCACGCGGTCGCTCAACCCCTGCTTCGCCGCCGACGCGCGCGCGCCCTCAATCGAGCCATCGTGATAGTCGAATCCGATGAACGTCGACTTCGGAAACGCCTGCGCCATCAGTATCGTCGACGCACCCTTCCCGCATCCCACATCCGCTACCGACGCTCCCTTCTCCAGCTTCTCCTTCATGCCCTCCAGCGCCGGAAGCCACGAGCTCACAAGATTGCCCACATACCCTGAGCGGAAAAACTTCTCGCATCCATGAATCACGCCCGCATCGTGCTCACCCCAGCCCATGCCCGCGCCCGTGCGGAACGACTCCGCAATCCGCGGCACCGCAGCCAGCGAGCCCAGCGCCAGCTCAAACGCTCCCGGAAGATACGCCGGGCCGTCCTCATTCGCCAGCGTGAACGCCTGTTCCGGCGACAGGCTGAATTTGTCTGTCTTCTCGTCGTACGTGACGTAACCGCCTGCAGCCTGCGAGGACAACCACTCGCGCAGATACCGCTCATCGGTCTTGGTCTTCGCTGCAAGCTCGGCGCTGGTCATGGGACCGGAGGCGAGGGCCTTATACAGCCCCAGCTTTTCTCCAATCACCACCATCCCGGCGTGGCCCGCCGCACCCAAATCATTCACAAACTGACCGACAAACGCGTTCAGCTTGTCCATATCCAACACTGGAGCTTGTGTGCTCATACTTCCTCCTCAGCAACAAAATGGTGCGCCTCTGAGGGGCCGCGCAAAAGCTCAACGAATAGGGGAGACGCCTAGGTCCGAATTTTCCGCCGCTCCCGGCCTATCGTCAAGCCGTTCGCCAGCGGATCGCAAGTCCCTGACAACATTCGACAGAGGCGCCGACCCGTTATCCTTAACCCATGGACCTTGAGATCACCGTCGACCAGCTCAAACAACAGCTCGCCTCCGAGCACCCACCCCTCCTCCTCGACGTCCGCGAGCCCTGGGAGTACGCCACCGCGCACCTCCCCAACAGCATCCTCATGCCCATGAATGAGGTCCGCTCCCGCGCCTTCAACGAGCTCGACGAAGAGCAACCCATCGCCGTCATGTGTCACCACGGCTCGCGTTCCCTTTCCGTCGCCAACTGGCTCCGTCAGCAGGGCTTCGAAAAAGCGCAATCCGTCTCCGGCGGCATCGACCTCTGGTCCAGCGTCATCGACCCCACCATCCCTCGCTACTAACGGCTACTCGCGCACCACCGCCATCACAAACCCGTCGTAGCCCTTGCTCCCCACCGTCTGCAGCGCCGTCGCATCCAGCCGCGGATTCGCCGCCATCAAATCGAACAGCTTCCGCGTCCCACGCACCGACGCATCCGTGCTCTCCGCCTCGATCACCGCGCCCTCGCGAATCACGTTATCGACGATCAGCACCGTCCCCGGCCGCGCCAGCCGCAGCGCCCACTCCAGGTACACCGGATTATTCGGCTTGTCCGCATCAATAAAGATGAGGTCGAAAGCCTCTGCACCCTCCTTCACCAGCGCCGCCAGCGACTCCGCCGCCGGAGCCAGCCGCAACTCCACCCGCGCCGCCACTCCAGCCCGCTCAACATTCTTGAGCGCCACATCCGCGTGCCGCTTCTCAATCTCCAGCGTGACGAGCTTGCCATCCTCCGGCAGCGCCCTTGCCAGCCAGATCGTGCTGTACCCACCCAGCGTCCCGACCTCCAGGATCCGCCGCGCGCCATGGATCTTCGCCAGCAGATAAAGAAACTTCCCCTGCGTCGCCGACACATCGATCGCCGGCAGCTTCGCCTCTGCATTCGCCTCACGCGCCGCTGTCAACGCCGCGTCCGCCGGAATCAGCCGCTCCGCAAGATACTCATCAACCTTTCGCCCAAAGCTCTTCGCTCCATCGCTCATACCCGCAGCCTAGCGGCAGCGCTCGCCACGCGCGCAACATCAGCGACGCAATCCGCTGCTCTTCCTCTCTAACATCTAATCCCTAACATCTAAAATCTGCTTCCACCGCGCCCTCACCGGGCTCTGGGGTGCGTTTCGTCATACACCCTCTGCACCTGACCCACCGTCAGCTGCGTATACCTCTGCGTCGTCGACAACCGCTCATGCCCCAGCATCTCCTGAATCGCCCGGAGGTCCGCACCCTCCTCCAGCATGTGCGTTCCAAACGCATGCCGCAGCGTATGCGGATGCACATCCGCCGCCAGCCCGCGACTCAGCGCAATCTGCTTCACAATCCTTCCCACACTCCGCGTCGTCAGCCTGCAGCTCCCACGCGCCCGCAGATTCATCAGCAGCGGCCCCCCACCATCGGACCCGCCAACCAGCTTCCCCTTACCCGCCGCCTCTAATCTCTCCTTCCGCTCGGGCATATACGCCCGAATCGCCGCCGCCGCCTCATCTCCCAGCGGCACCAATCTCTCTTTCCTGCCTTTACCAAACACCCGAATCGCATCATCGCCCCACAAAATACTAGCGAGATCCAACCCGCACAGCTCCGAGTTCCGAATCCCCGACCCATACAACAACTCAAAGATCACGCGATCCCGTGCCGGCCACGCCAGCCACATCATCGGGTGCCCCAACGCGTACCGGTGCCCCACCCTCGACGCGCGCGCCGGGGTGGCTTGGCGCGGCAGGGTGGGTTGCCTTCTCCTCCCTAGCCACAGAAGCCGAACCCGACAACGAATTCAACACCCGGTTCAACTCCTCAATCCCCGGAACCCTCGGCAGATGCTTCGGCAGCTTCGGCGTACTCACCAGCAGCGCCGGATTCGACGCAACATACCCACTCCGCGCCAGCCACTTGAACCAGCTCCTCACCGCCGCCAGCGCCCGCGCCACACTCGCCTTCGTCAACCCACGATCGAACAACACCCCCAGGTACGAACGAATATGCGTGTGCTCCACCTTGCGAATATCCCCACTCTCACCCAGCGTCTCGCCGAGATACTCCGCAAACCCACGCACCTCCCGCCCATACGCCCGCAGCGTATGCTCGCTCGCCCCCCGCTCCTCGCGCAGCATCGCAAGAAACTTCTCCGCCAGCTTGCCGAACGTTTTGTCGTTACCGTTCATACTTCTTGCGCCTCTATTTCTTTCTCACAGCTCGATAGAACACGCCTTCAAAGTCGATCAACAGTTCGTCCTTGTTCTTGATGTACACGTCCTGACCGGGGAGCGGAAAGGCGCCGAAACAGCTGCCTGCTTGTCTATTGTTGATAATCACTTCTGTTATTTCCTGAGTATTGATTCCCACTTCTACGAAGCGCACTCGCGTATTGGATAGAAAATGATCCGATGAGACTTGGCTGGCTCGGATGGACTTCACTGGCGCGGACTGACCACAAGCCTCTAAGGAATCGCATTCAAGACGATGCTGGTGCCGAGCAATTTCTTCTGCTCAGACGGGCTAGGCCCTTCGACGTTTGAAGTTGGGTAAATCGACGTGAGCACCCATGTTCCATTAATGATGTGGCATTTTCGAATCGAGCCGCTTTGGCTCAGGCAGGAGTATGCACAAAGTACGAATAGCAGCAGGCGCGCGCGCTTCATGCACCCTCCGCCCGCATCTTCGCCCTTGGATGATGCATCCTGTGCACCGTCTTCAACCGATCAATCGCCAGATGCGTATACACCTGCGTCGTCGCAATATCCGCATGCCCCAGCAGCGTCTGCACCGTCCTCAGGTCCGCGCCATGCTCCACCATATGCGTCGCACAGCTATGCCTCAGCTTGTGCGGGCTCGCCTGCGAGTTCAACCCCTTCACCGTCCGCCACACACTCTGCGCCGTCAGCGCCTTCCCCCGCACCGACACAAACAGCGCCCGCTGAACACCCTGCACACCACGCACCAACTCGCCGCGCCCGCGCTTCACATACATCTCCAGCGCCTCCACCGCCGACCGCCCAATCGGCACAATCCTCTCCTTATCGCCCTTGCCCCGCACCTGCACACTCGCACCCTCTAAGCGCAAATCCTCCACGCGCAGCGTGACAATCTCACCCACGCGCAACCCACCCGCATACAGCAGCTCCATCATCGCGTGATCTCGCAACGCCACCCCATCCGCCGCATCGCCCCTCGCCGCCGCTCCCGTCCGCTCCAGCATCTCGCGCACATCGCTCTCCGCCAGACTCTTCGGCAGCACCTTCCAGCTCGACGGGCTCTCGATATTCACCGTCGGATCATGCTGGATCCGCTTATCCTTCAGCAGCCACCTGTAGAACCCCCGCAGACAGCTCAGCTTCCTCGCCACACTCCGCGACTCCACGCCATGCTCGCGCAGGTGCCGCATGAACCCCGAGACATCCTCCTGCCGCGCCGTCACCAGCGTCCGGCTCTCACTCTCCACAAACTCCGCAAAGCTCTCCAGGTCCCGCTGATACGCCTCGACACTCAGCGGCCTCAGCCCCTTCTCCACCCGCAGATGCGTCGCATACTCCCGCAGCAGCCCCACATCGCTGAACCCGACACTCCCGCCCGACCCGGTCCCTGACTTCACAGAAGGCATACTCCCGATTCTTCCCCGCCGCGCGCCCCTCCGCCAGCCCCCGGTATCCTCCTCGGCAAGTCTCCGCCCCGGCACTTCACCATCCACAGCAATCCCTGCCCGCCCACACCGCCGTGGCGCCCTTCGCGTCTGGCGGGGTCCCCGGCGAGCTCTGCTCGCTGGGGTGACTGAGCGCCCTTTGCGTCAAAGTCTTTCCCTTGCC
The DNA here is from genome assembly GCA_963729675.1 of uncultured Acidobacteriaceae bacterium. Lineage (GTDB taxonomy): Bacteria > Acidobacteriota > Terriglobia > Terriglobales > Acidobacteriaceae > Granulicella. Next base: position 32,470 of record CAVSOV010000015.1, on the reverse strand, counting down.
TTCCCTTACCCCGCCACAAATCCCTCCCCCTCCCCAATCCGCTAAACTTAAACCAGCCATGTTTGAGAACCTCTCCGAAAAGCTCCAGCGCAGCTTCAAAAACCTGCGCGGCCAGGGCACCCTCACCGACGAAAACATCAACGACGCCCTCCGCGAGATCCGCGTCGCCCTCCTCGAGTCCGACGTCAACCTCGACGTCACCCGCAAAATCATCGAGGACATCCGCGCCAAGGCCCTCGGCTCCGAGGTCACCACCGCCCTCAACCCCTCCGAGCAGATCGTCAAAATCGTCCGCGACGAGCTCATGACACCCTCGGCCACGACACCGCGCGCTTCAAATTCGCGCCCCAGCCCCCGACGGTCATCCTCATGGCCGGCCTCCAGGGCTCCGGCAAAACCACCACCTCCGGCAAGCTCGCCGCCTGGCTCAAAAAGGGCGGCCATCGCCCCCTGCTCGTCTCCGTCGACGTCTACCGCCCCGCCGCCCGCGAGCAGCTCAAAGTCGTCGCCCAATCCATCAACGCCCAGCTCTACGAAGGAAAACTCGAAGCTCAAAGCTCAGAGCTCGCAGCTGATCGCGCAAACCCCGCCAACACAGCCGACGTCCTCCGCCTCGCCCGCGAAGCCCTCCGCGAGGCCCGCAACTACGCCTGCGACATCCTCATCGTCGACACCGCCGGCCGCCTCGGCATCGACGAGCAGCTCATGGACGAAATGTCCGAGCTCAAAAAGCTCCTCAACCCCTCCGAGATCCTCTTCGTCGCCGACGCCATGACCGGCCAGGACGCCGTCAACTCCGCCAAGGCCTTCAACGACCGCCTCTCCATCACCGGCGCCATCCTCACCAAAATGGACGGCGACTCCCGCGGCGGCGCCGCCCTCTCCATCCGCCAGATCACCGGCGCCCCCATCAAGTTCCTCGGCACCGGCGAAAAGCCCGACGCCTTCGAGCCCTTCCACCCCGACCGCATCGTCGGCCGCATCCTCGGCATGGGCGACATCGCCACCCTCCTCGAGCGCGCCGAAGAAAAGCTCGACCGCTCCAAGGCCGAGGCCTTCGCCAAAAAGGCCCTCGCCGGCGACGGCTTCTCCCTCGAAGACTTCCGCGACCAGCTCCGTCAGATCAAGAAGCTCGGCAGCATGCAATCCATCCTGAAGATGCTGCCCTCCGTCGGCCCCTTCGCCGGCATGCAGCAGGCCGCCGCCAACGTCGACGAGTCGCAGTTCACCCGCATCGAGGCCATCATCAACTCCATGACCTCCAAGGAGCGCCACAACTCCGCCATCATCAACGGCAGCCGCCGCAAGCGCATCGCCCTCGGCTCCGGCACCACCGTCCAGGAGGTCAACAACCTCCTCCGCCAGCACACCCAGATGAGCAAGATGTTCAAAGGCATGGGCAGCATGGCCAGGCGGCGGCGGCATGAAAGCCCAGCAACGCCTCATGTCCCAAATGCAAGGCAAACAAAGATTCGGGCGGTAAGTCGGTTAGCAGAGCATCCACATTGTTGCTTGCAGAATCCGTACATTCAAGGTTACAAAGAACCAACGCCTTCGATGGAGATTTTGCGTGTCCGAGATGTTGGGCCTTAGTTCTGTTGCACCATTACCTAGTCCACTCCCCGAAAACGGCAGATGTCGCAACTGTAATAACAAATTGGCGGAGGAGCAGCCCTATTGCCAACAATGCGGCACTCTTAATCCCCCAGATGGCTGCGTCGATTGTTCTCAGTGCTCACGCAAGATTCCCATTCATGTCGGATTCTGCGGGTATTGCGGCGCGCGGAATCCAGTTTTGGCCGAACCGCAGTCTTCGACGACATCGGCTCCGCCTCCGTCCGCTCACGGGTCGCCCGTCATTCCACAAGAGACACGTACTCTCGACTTCAGCGGAATGCCGTGGCTTTCGGCATATTATCGACGCGAATTTCAAAAGATCTTCGAAACTCAAGAGACCTACCAAGGAAGATGGAACTGGGCTGCGTTCTTTTTTGGCGGCATCTGGGCCCTGACGAAAGGCCTTTGGGCGCCCGTTCTCTTATGCGTTGTCATTTCAGTTCCACTCGGTGGTATTCCCGCAATTCTCTTCTGGGCATACTTCGCCGCGCGCGGTAATTTCCTCTATTACAAGAAGGTTGTAAAGCAACAAAGCGCTGCTCTCTTTTAGGTGGACTACACACGAATCCGGGGTGCCCCATCTTCGCGACGGTTTCATCGTCGCTAAGGTGGGCATTCGCGCGAAGCGCGAACCAACCACACTCACACGCGCAACGAACCCACCTTAGCCGCGATAAGACCGCGGCGAAGATGGGGCACCCAGATTCTAGACACCCAGATTTTGGGGCACCCGGAACATTACTATCCGATCAACATCACTTCCCTAAAATCGATCCATGCCGTTGGGCCTCACCCGTCACCAGAACGAAGATCACGATCACTTCATCACCTTCAGTTGTTACGACCGCCGTCCTTACCTCCGCACCGCCGTGTCACGCGACCTCTTCGAACAATCCCTCGAACGAATCCGCAAACGCTACCGCTTCGACATCCTCGCCTACGTCATCATGCCCGAGCACGTCCACCTGCTCGTCACCGAACCCGAGACGGAGCCCCTGTCCAAAGCGTTACAAGCTCTCAAACTCTCGGTCAGCAAGCAATCGTCTCAGCGTCCCTTCTGGCACGACCGCTACTACGACTTCAACGTCTTCACCGACCGCAAGCAGATCGAAAAGATCAAATACATTCACCGCAACCCAGTAACGCGCGGCCTGGTCGAGCGACCGGAGGACTGGCCTCACTCCAGCTATCTCACTTACCTCCAGCGCGAACAACGCACAGTCCACATCACCCTCTAATCCCACCAGCCCGTGTGCCCCATCTTCGCGACGGTCTCATCGTCGATAAGGTGGGCATCGTTTGCGGTAGCAAACGACCAAGCCGAACCATGCATGGTCAGGGCACGGCTTTTCGCCGTGCCGCTTCCGCTAATCCTCGTCGCTCCCAGTTGCCTCACCTTCGGTGCCTTCATCGCCAAATTCCCAAAATCCCTTGGCCATCAGCACCCTCCGAAGATCCCGAAACAGAATCCGTTGGTCTCTCGCAGAGCCCGGTCTGTTCGTGACAGTCGTATGCGCACTGTCACCTGTCATATCAATGGGCAGAAGCATGCCGTCGCGAGCGGCCCACAACCCTACCGCTAACATGACCGTCTCGCCATCGCCCTTCTCGAATGTTCTTTCGTCGCCCGGTTTCATGACTAGCTCCTTACCCGCAAATGCGTGATTCACGAGCAAAAGGGGCCACCTCCACCCTCACCACGCATCGTCAGGGCACGGCTTTCTGAGCCTGTCCTGAGCGCAGTCGAAGGATGCCGCTTCCGCCACCGCTTTGGCTTCTAGGTAACCCGAGCCTTTAGGCTCAGACCTCACGCCCCGCGCCGAGCGCGCGCTTCCGCTCTGCCGAACGCCGTCGTGAAGTCCGAAGGACGCAGCCCTGAGCGAAGCCGAACGGGCTGAATTGCCTTCCTCTCCACCGCCACATTACTGAAAGGGTGCTCTTCCGAGCACCCTTTCTGGCATTTCCAAAGTCCCGACGTCACTTCTTCTTCGGATTGCCCATGGCATCACGATTGACGGCATCCTCGACCTTCTTCTCAGTCGCGGCAGCCCCAGGAATCTGGGCTGTTGTGGCATACCAGCATCCCTGCTCTCCGAGATGGAAATTGGTCATCTCGCCGCACATCGCACCTCCGATGACATTGCCCGAATAGACTGCACTCGGCGTTGGCTCATACACCCATTGCACATTCCCGCCGAGGACCGCCCATTGGCCCGAACCCCCAAACCCGTCGGTGAACTTCCCTGTAGTCGCAAACGTCAAGGTTGTTTGACTGTAGCTTCCGCTACAGCCCCAGCTGTAATGAAGTGTCCATTGCCCAGCGATGCTCATATTGCTCTCCTTGATCTAGGCATTTCGCCTTTGGGAACTTCGGTCAAACAGACTTTCGTCTTGACCGAAAGCTCTCGTAGATGAATGCGGATTCGGCTGGAGAACCGGGCCAATCAGACCGCCCGCGCTTGACAAATCACCCCACCAGAAGAGCGGCTTCGACACCGTCTGCATCAATTGACGCACTTAGGTCCACCCCTAAGTCCTAATTCATCTAGATTTTGCGCAATATTGACGGGGGAGGGGGGCTATCCTCCGCTTCCGCTAATCCTCGTCGCTCCCAGTTGCCTGACCTTCGGCGCCACCATCGCAAAATTCCCAACATCCGTTGGCCATCAGCATCTTCCGAAGATCCCGAAACAGAATCTGATGGTTTCTCACCAAGCCCGGTCTGTTCGTGACAGTCGTTTGCGTACCATCACCTGTCATATCGATGCGGAGATAGATACCGTCGCGAGCAGCCCACACCCCTACCGCCAACACGACCGCGTTGCCATTGCCCTTCTCGAATGTTCTTGCGTCGCTCGGTTTCATGACTAGCTCCTTACCCGCAAATGCGTGATTTACGAGCAAAAGGGGCCACGTCTGCGTCTCATGCCGGGTGGGAGGGTTCCCACCCGTGATGGCTCGTTGTTCCCTAACGAAAATGCACGGGTGCCCCATCCGTACGCGCAGCGGACGGGTGGGAACGAGGACGTAGGAACCACCTCCACCCTCACCACGCATCGTCAGGGCATGGCTTTCCGAGCCTGTCCTGAGCGCAGTCGAAGGATGCCGCTTCCGCCGCACCGCTTTGGTTCTAGGTAACCCGAGCCTTTCCGCTCTGGCCTCAGCCCCGCGCGCACCGTGCCGCGTTCCGCTCTGCCGAACGCCGTCGCGAAGGCGAAGCCGAAGGGACTGAATTGCCTTCCTCGGCCCTGCCACGATCGCTCAACCCCAGGTCAGCATCCACCGCCGCCGCCTACGCCTGCGCGTTCACCGCCGCCTTGGCCTTCATCGCCGCGCGGTCCAGTACACACGCCTTCCCCTCCGGATCGAACGGGTTGCGAAAATCAAACGCAAACGCCGTCGAGCCATTCCGGAAGAGCGACTCCATCCGCTCATACCCCTCCGGGAACGTGATCGCCTTTTCCGACTCCACCCACCACGCCACATAGGGCGGCACAGGCGACCGATCGAACCACTCGCGCCGCTTCGTCAACGCCTCCGCGTGCGCGCCGTTATACGAGAACGCCGCCACTGACTCAAGGTCAGCCCACAGGCTCAGCGTGATCGCAACCCGGTCCGTGCCCGCCCTCTCCGGGTACCAGTCAGGAAGCGACGTATCTCCCCACGAATGCAGATACGTGTTCAGGTCACGGATTGACATCTCATGAAATCCTTCACTCGCATCCACCGCGCCATAAACCCCCGGCACGCGATCGACAAAGCCCTGCACCTCCGCGTGCCCAAACGGCTGACGCAGAATTGCCAACGTCATAAAAGCTAATTTGTGTGACATGGCCAGCCATCCTAGCACAGACGACCAAATGGCCACGCATCGTCAGGGCACGGCTTGCTAGCCCGGGCTTTAGCCCGAATGCCGCTTCTGCCGCGCCGTAAGAACCTATTTTGAATCCCTCCCTTCCCCAACCTCATCTGTTCGATGTACATCGAAATGTTCAAACAGAAACAAAACGAGGTCACCATGGGAAAGCTCACCGGAAAGATCGCAGTGGTTACGGGCGGCAACAGCGGCATCGGTCTCGCGACCGCAAAGCGTTTCGTAGCGGAAGGCGCCTTCGTCTACATCACCGGCCGTCGCCAGGCCGCTCTCGACGCGGCCGTCAAAGAGATCGGTAGCAACGTCATAGGAGTGCAGGGCGATGTTTCGAATCTCGACGACCTCGATCGCCTGTTCAACCAGATCAAGCGCGAAAAGGGCAGGGTCGACATCCTCTTCGCCAACGCCGGCTCCGGAGAATTCGGCACCCTGGGCAGCTACACCGAGCAGCACTTCGACACCACGTTCAACGCCAACGTCAAAGGCCTTGTCTTCACCGTCCAGAAGGCCCTCCCGCTCATGCCCGAAGGCGCCACCATTGTCCTGAACGCCTCCATCGTCTCCAGCAAAGGCATCCCGAACATGGGTGTGTACAACGCCACGAAGGCGGCGGTGCGCTCCTTCGCCCGCACCTGGACCAACGAGCTCAAAGATCGAAAGATCCGCGTTAACGTCGTAAGCCCCGGTCCCATCGACACCCCGGGCATCACCAACCTGGCCGCCGACCCGGAAATCGAGAAGCAGTTCAGGGCACAGATGATTGCCGGCGTCCCGCTCGGCCGCATGGGCGAGCCCGACGAGATCGCCAAAGCCGTCGTCTTCCTCGCCAGCGACGACAGCAGCTTCGTCGCAGGCGTCGAACTCTTTGTCGACGGAGGCATGATCCAGGTCTAATTCCACCTTAGCCGGGTGGCCCCATCACCACCGAACCAGCGACATCATGGGTGCCCCGTTCATCGCGGCTCTATCGCGATGAGCGGGGTATTCGCAGAACGCACAAACCCGCCGGCCACCTACATCAGGCTCTTCACCACAAACACGCCCAGCACCACGAACGGCACAAAGTCCGTGACCATCGCGAAGGTCTCCTTCGCGTTGCGCTCCTTGCCCGCGACATGCCCCGCGCCCGCCAAGCCCGTAGTACAGCCCTCCCACAATAGCCGCCGGAATCAGCCACTCCCCGCGCCACAGACTTAGCAGCCCCAGCAACCCCATCGACAGATTCGCAAACCCCACCTCCCGCACAATCGGCCACACCGCAGAATCCCTGACCCGAAAGATCGCCTCCGCCGTAAATCCTGGCTGGATCGTCTGCCGCACGCCCGCCACAAACAGCCTCACCCCCACCGCCCAGAAGCAGACCCATTTGCCAACCAGCACAAGCAGGCTCGCCCCATGCGCCCCAACCACCCGCTCCACCACAATCGAAATCACCGGCAAAACGAACAGCAACAGAACAACCGACGCAATGTACATCGGCCCATGCTACCCGCCACCACCCCATCACGTTCACGAAATTCGTGATGCACGGCTTTCACCCATGCCGCCGCCGCAACTTCCGCACCCTATAATTGGCTCCTTCTCACAACCGGGTTCGGACATCACAAATCCTGCCATCCATCGGAGACCCTGATGAAGCGTCGCCACTTCCTCACGTCCGCTGCATCCGCACTTCCGCTCGCACTCGCCGAGCCCTTCGCCTCTGCGCTCGAGGCAAAAACCACCGCCACACCAGAAATCCATCTCGTCCACGCCCACGACGATCGCTTCGGCGAAATTCACGGCCCCGGCTACAGCGAAATCCTCTTCAAAACCTCCGCCGCCGAAACTCCCAGCCTCTTCGCCATCGAGCACACCAAACTCGTCCCCGGCTGGGGCCCTCCGCTCCACCTCCACTTCGCTCAGGAGGAATGGTTCTACGTCATCGAAGGCGAGGTCCTCATTCAGGCCGGCGATCAACGCCTCACCCTCAAGCCCGGCGACTCCATCCTCGGCCCGCGCAACGTCCCGCACGCCTTCGTCGCCATCGGCCAACCCGCCCGCATGCTCATCACCTACACCCCCGCCGGCCAGATGGAGCAGTTCTTTCGCGACACCGCCGCCATCGGCCCCAGGGACATGGCCAGCAGTTCCCTCCGCTATGGCGTAAAGGTCGTCGGGCCGCCTATCAGCGCCTGCTGACAAAGCGTCAGCCTTCGCCGCTACTCGATCACCGGATCCCCCGGCTTGACCGTCCCACAGCTCGCACTCACAAAGTGCCCCGTCGAGTGCATCACAAGATGCCTCGTCGTTCCCGAGATGGTCATTGTCGTCTGCATCTCCGTCTGAATGTGTTCGGTGTCCACGACGGTCGATGTACCGTGCATCTTCATCGAGCTCTTCGGATGGTTGCACGCAGCGTCGATCGTGTAGCCTCGCGCCGTCTTCGCCAGGCTCTGCGTGCACTCCTTTGGCATCTGGGATGCGCCCTGCACCATCTTCTCCCAGTCCGCCGCCGTGATGCAGGTCTTCACCTTCGCCGTGGTCGGCGACCCATCGCCATCGTCAACCACACTGGTCGACTCCCACAGACCCATCTTGATCGGGGGTCCCTGCGCCAGCATCACCGTCGAACCCACCAGCACCAGACTCCATCTCCAGATCGCACGCATGGTCGTCACCTCAAGCAGAATTTTTGAGAGCAGACCCGGATGCCGTACCCGCTTCCCAGAGGCGCTGACCGGCTCCCGAAGACTACTACGCCAGACCCAGACCGCTCTGCCGAAGACCATCGGCCTGACTTGACAAATCACCCCTCCGGCAAAGGGGCCCACGCGACCACCAAACTCCATCCGCACCATTCAGCACCACTAAGGTCCACCCCTAAGTCAAATTTCATCTAGACTTTGCGCAAAAAGTGGGGGGAGGGGGCCTCCCTGCTTATAATGGCGTTCTCTCTCGGGCCACCGAACCAGGTTTGCACCAAAATTCAAACCCCAGAGGTTCCTCATGCCCAAGTTCATCGTCGAGCGCACCGTCCCCAGAGTCGGCGACCTCTCGCCCGAGAAGCTCCTCATCCTCGCCGAGCTCGCCCGCACCGCCCTCCAGTCCTTCGGCGGCCGCGTGCAATGGATCGAGTCCATCGTCACCGAGAACAAGATCTTCTCCATCCTCACCGCACCCGACGAGGCCACCGTCCGCCAGTACTCCAAACTCACCAAACTCCCCGCCGACCACATCCACCTCATCAAGCTCATCGCCGACGTCACGACCGGCGAACAAATATAGCGCACGCCCTTCACAGCAATCGGGCCTCAGGCCCGACCCCAAAGAAACCCCGAGAAACCATGCCCAAACGCTGCATCGCTGTCGTTGCACTCCTCGCCGCTGCCCTCCCCTTGTTCGCGCAACCATCACTTCCCGCCAGCTTCCGCGCCACCACCGTCCACAGCCCCGCCGGCGCCGACATCTTCGTACGCTCCGGCGGCCACGGTCCCGTCGTCGTCCTCATCCACGGCTACGCGGAGAACAGCGACTCCTGGGCGCCACTCGCCGCCGACCTCATGCGCGACCACACCGTCATCGTGCCCTGACCTCCGCGGCATCGGCCGTTCCTCCATCCCCGCCACCGGCTATGACAAGAAGACCCAGGCCCAGGACATCCGCGCCGTCGTCACCTCGCTCGGCTTCGACCGCACCGCCGTCGTCTCGCATGACATCGGCATCATGGTCGCCTACGCCTACGCCTCCCTCTTCCCCGACAAGGTCACAAAGCTCGTCGTGATGGATGCCCCCCTCCCCGGCATCGACCCCTGGAACCAGATCATCGTCTCTCCCGCGCTCTGGCACTTCAACTTCTACGGCCCTGATGCCGAGCGCCTCGTCGCCGGCCGCGAGCGCATCTACTTCGACCGCATCTGGAATGCCTTCACCGGCGATCCCTCCCAGCCCGACGATGCCACCCGCAATTTCTTCACCGCCAGCTACACGCGCCCCGGCGGCATGCGTGCCGGCTTCTCGCAGTTCCAGGCCTTCGCGCAGGATGCAAAAGACAACCAGGTCTTCGCGCAGACGAAACTCACCATGCCTGTGCTGGCCATCGGTGGCGAAAAATCCTTCGGCGCCAACGAAGCCGTTGTATTCCGCAACGTCGCCACCAACGTTCAGCAGGGAGTGATCGCCAACTCCGGCCACTGGCTCATGGAAGAACGCCCCACCGAAACCGTCGCGATGATCCGCACGTTCCTCGATACTCCCGCTGGCAATCCCTGAGCCCACGCCAGCCGCCCTGCATCGCGATGGACGCCCTCCGCCGCGCGCAACGCGCTTTCCTTGCCAGCCACCAACCCCTTCCTGGCCCACGCTCGCCTCTTTTGACAGTTCCGCATGCACCAGCCACAAGCCGACCCTATTTAGTACGGCCACCGCCCCGCGATCGCTGCTGAGATTCACATCGTCCGGATGGGGGCGGTTGGCCGTAAACCGCGTGCTGCGAAATGCACAAAGCCCAGGGAGTGCCCCATGAAAATCAATCGCTTCCTCGTCGCCTGCAGGATCATCACTCTCGCACTGCTCTGCGTTGTCACCCTCAGCCTAGGCGCCGACGACGCCAAAGAGAACGCGGAGAAGCGTACTCAAATCCAGAAGATGGCCAACGACACGCTCGCCCGCCTCTACAAGGCCGACCCCGCCGCGAGGGCAGCCGTTCAGAAAGGCTACGGCTACGCGGTCTTCAGCAATACAGGCGTCAAAATTCTGTTCGGTGGCTCCGGCAACGGCAAGGGTATGGCCGTCAACAACCAGACGAAGCAGCAAACCTACATGAAGATGTTCGAGATCCAGGCCGGCCTTGGCTTCGGCGTCAAGAAGTTCAGCGTCATCTTCGTCTTCGACAACGCGAAAGCCTTCAACGGCTTCGTGAACTCCGGTTGGGAATTCGGCGGTCAGGGTTCCGCCGCTGCCAAGACCTCTCCTGAAAAGGGTGGGTCCATGCAGGGAGCCGCCTCCGTCGAGGACGGTGTCTGGATGTACCAGATGACCGACAAAGGCATCGCTCTGGAGATCACCGCCAAAGGCACCAAGTACTCCAAAGACGACGACCTGAACAAGACAACCTGACAAATAGTCTCTTACCAACGAATCCCTTGCGCAGCCGGCGCACGCAGCCTATAGTGGCTCTCCTCTCTCCAGAGCCATCCGGCCACGCACTGCAACTACTTCATCCCAAGGGGCTTCGTGTGCAGGCCCGTTTCCTGCACCTTCAAATCTTGTGAAAGTGAGAGATTTATCATGCTCGGAAATCAGATAGGCGAAGTGAAAGGCAAAAGACTTGTCCGCCGGGTCATCTCTATCGATCCTCCAACCGCAGAGGTGTCCTTTGAGGACGCCGGCCAGATGCTGGGTGTCCCCACAACCGGCATGGGCACCTACACCTCAACCATCCGTCCCGACGGCAGCATCTACGGCCACGGACAGGGCATCACCACGACAGACAACGGCGAGTCCCTCACCTGGACCGGAACCGGCCTTGGCAAATTCGGTCCCGGCGGCTCCGTCAGTTATCGCGGCATGCTCTTCCTCCAGACTACCTCTACGAAGCTCGCCGCTCTCAACAACACCTGCGCTGCCTTCGAGTACGAAGTAGATCCCTCCGGCCAGACAGTCTCAAAGATGTGGGAATGGAAGTAAGTCGTCAGCATCAGACGAGTCCACGGCGGGCCGCTCAGAAGTCGACACGCAAGGCGAGCTGGCCCGTGCGATTCCCCGCATTCTCCGCCGTCGTTGCGGCTGTAAGCGCGCCAAAGGTCGACGTATTGTCAACCTGCGTCGCCGGCGGCGCGAAGTTGGTGTGGTTGAGCACGTTGGTAAACGTCGACTCGAAGCGCACGTGTAGCGCGTCGCCGATCGTGAAGTTCTTCGCAACGCCCAGTGCTACCGCAGCCGCGCCTGGTCCCTGCAGCATGCCGACACCCGCGTTCCCGAACCGGCCCGCGCCAATCGGCGTCGGCGCAAACGCCGCGAGATTGAAGTAGCGCGTGCGCGACTGCCCTGTGTACAGCTGTGCTGAAACCACATCCGGCCGAAACGTAGCGCCGCGGTTCGTGACGTTGGTATTCGACTGATCGTTGGTCTCAGGAATTCCCGGCACCGCTCGCCGGGCACGCACCCGCGCTGTTTACGGCAACCTGACACCCTCCAGGGCTGATCGACGGCGTCAGCCAGGGGCCACTCTCGAGCAGCGTCACCGTGTTCAGATCCCACCCGCCGAATGCCTTGCCGACCCAGCCTTCATGCGCGAACCACGCGCGCCCCTCGCCCAAGGGAAGCTGATACACGCCGTTGAGCAGAAAGCGATGGCGCCGCGATCCCTCGACGTTGCCGTAGTCGGAGTTGATGTGGAACCTGTCGGCAATCGGCACCCCATAGTTCACCTCGCCGGCGAAGGCCGTCGGCGTATCACCCTGATTGTCAGCATGGTTCGTCGCGTAGGTGTAGTTCGAGTCGAAGTACAGCCCGTGCGCCATGCGGCGCGTGGCCTCCAGTTCCAGCGCGTTATAGTTTGCCTTGCCCGCATTGAAGGTCGAATACAGCGTCGACCAGTTCTGGTACGGCGCGCGCGCGTCGACGAACGGCCCCGCCGTCGCTCCCGTGTTGTAGGGCGTTATGCTCGCGGGAATCTGGTTGAGGTCCTCCGTGATCGAGAGCCGATAGCTGTGCATGCCCACGTAGCTCGCGCGAAGCGAGGTTGCCTCTGTAAGTTGACGCTCCACCGTCAGCGACCACTGGTTCGCCTGCGGATCGCGATAGTGCGGATCGACACCTTGATCCAGACCGCCGCCACCAAACGTCGCCGAAGCCGCCGGCGGCGCAGTATTCGGGAACTGGATCAGTGGAGCACCTGAAGCACTGGAGTTCGAATACACATGCAGGTTGCTCGTCGGGTTGCCGCTGTTGTTGAAGCTCAATGGGCCGAGGTTGGTGATGGTGTACACGCCAAATCCGCCACGCACTACAGTCTTCGTGTCGTTGAACGGACGATAGGCAAAGGCCACGCGAGGCTGCACATTGCCGAGGTACGTCTGGCGTAGCCCTTGCGGCAGATGATCCTGGCTTGCCGTCACATAGTTCGTGCAGGGCAGTGTTGTGTCGCGAGCAGCGAGCGCGCAGGAGTTGAACGATTGCTGAAACGCAACGTTCGAGCTCTCAATATTCTGCTTCTGCAGATACGACGCGAGCTGGTCCGGTACCACAATGGCATTGTTGTACTGATCAAAGTTCGCGAGGTTGCCACCGTCCTCATGGAAAGAAGGCAGCACCTGCCAGCGCACGCCGTAGCTCAGCGTCAGCCGCGAGGTCACCTGGTACTCATCCTGCGCAAAGAACGCGAGCTGCGTCGCCGTGCCGCCGACGTCCGGGCTCGACACCGCGAAGTACGACGTCGTGGGCTCGCCCTGCAGGAAGTCTCCAAACGCATTGCCCGTGAAGGTTGGCTGGAAGACAAAATTGCCGAAGTCGTCGGACGCAAACTCCGGCGCAAAGCTCTCAAGATCGAAGTAGCGCAGCCTGCGGATGTCCGTGCCGCCCTTGAAGGTGTGCCGCCCCACCGTCCAGGTCAGATTGTCTGAGATCTGCGCCGTTTGCGATTGAGTCACGCCCGCCTTGTCGCGGCCAATCGGTGTAAAACCCGTTCCCGCGTTGAAATTGAACGTGGGAAACGCATGCGTCAGCGGATGCTGGCTGATGTCCACGCCGGTCAGATCGAGTTGCGACAGCGCGCTCGCGCCCTCAATCGGAAAGTTCACCGCGGTCGTCACGTAGGTCAATCCAAAGCGCGCCTCATTCACCAGCCGTTGAGTGAAGGTATGCGTGTCCGACACCAGCAGGCTACGGTTGTGAATGCTGTCGACATCGTTAGGCAGAAACGCATTGGCTACGCTGGAGCTGATGTTCTTGCGGCTGAAGCGCGCGTAGAGCGAGTTCTTCGAGCCCAGTGTCTGATCCACACGCAGGTCCGCACCATCCGTGGTGGAAGGCGTCGGCTGAAAGTTCTCGTAGTTATAGGGCACCGTCGCGCCGCAGCTCAGGGTTACATTCTGGTTCGGCTGAGGGATGTACTTCAGCAGCGCCGCCGCCGTCGGATTGATCGTTGTGATCGTTGGTCCGCAGATGTCGGCTAAATTGCCCGCGCGGTCGGCTGCCGTAGGCACCAGGAACTGCTGCAGTGAAGCGGTCGCGCGGCGGTTGCCCTCGTAGTCGAAGAAGAAGAACGTGCGCTTGCCGTCATAAATCTTCGGCAACCTTACCGGGCCGCCGAGCGACCCGCCAAAGGTGTTGAAGTGTTTCGGCGCCTTGCCGCTGAATCCATACGGATCTGCATCCAGCGCGTCATTCTGGAAGTACTCAAACAGGCTTCCGTGAAACTGCGAAGTGCCGGCCTTCGTTGTGAACGTCACATCGCCCACCTGCGAGAACTCCGCCGAGTTGTTGAACGCCGTCACCTTCAGGCCGGCAATTCCCTCCTGGGAGGGATACGCATCCTGCAGCGCGCCGTTCTGACGCACGTTCACCGTCGAGATACCATCGACCGAGAAATTCACCATCGACGAACTTGCGCCGCCCAATGCAACGTAACCCGAGCTATCCTGCTGCACACTGGCCGACAGCGTCAATGCACCCAATGGGCTCGTCGTGCTGGCGCGATTGTTCAGCGGAAGCTGCATGATCATCGCATTGTTATGCGAGTCGGCGATCGTCGCATCCTCTGTGTTGATTTGGTCGGGTCCCGTCGTTACGTCGATGCTCTGTAGTTTGCGCCGAGACATTCAACGTCGCCGTCACACGCAGGTCCTGCCGCGCATCCAGCGTGATGTCCTTGATCGTTGTCGGTGCAAAGCCATCGTGCGTCATCGTCAACACGTAGTGGCCGGGCTTCAGATTCTGGAAGACAAAAGAGCCTGTGTTGTCACTGGTAAGGGTAAAAACACCGTTCTGGTCGACGGAGCGCAACGTTGCACTCGCGTCCGGAATCGCCGCGCCAGTGGCGTCGTCCACAACACCGCGCAGGCTGCCCATGGTCGACTGCGCACCAGCCACAAGCACGCTGGCAGCCAGCACCAGCAACACGCAAAGATTTCTGTATCCTCCCAAAAGCATCGTCTGATCCCTCGTTGGCGCCATACGTCTTTTGCATTTCGGCGCTCGAGCCCAGTAGAGTCAAGCCACCTGTTAAGACTCCATAGAGAAGCCGCTAAATCGGCGTTAACGAACATGCGATTCTGATAAGTCCGAATTTGCACGCAATGCACGTGAGTGCGCCAAGGTAAAACTGTGAGTGGGCCCACCCGGGCTCGCTTCGGTATGTAACCTTCTCGATCTCTGATAGCCGGAACTTCGATGAGAATGATGAGAGTACCCACATGGGGAGCGTCGGAACGGCTCCGGTCCAGGTTCCTGGCTTCGTTCAGACCGGCCGATCTCGCCGTCGGACTCGGCACGCTCGCGCTTCTCTATGTAGCCGCGCGTGTCGGCGCCGAATCCTTTGTGCGCTTTCATCCGCCGGACATCATTCCGCAGATCAGTCTCGATCCGCGCAACCTTCCGAACTATGCAGCGCGCTCGACTCTGCGAATGTTCATCGCGTTGATCTTCTCAACCCTGTTCACGTTCGCCTACGGCTATACCGCCGCAAGAAGCCCAAGGGCCGAACGCATTCTCGTGCCGTTGCTGGACATCCTGCAATCGGTTCCGGTGCTGGGCTTTCTTTCCGTCACGGTCACTGCATTCATCGCACTCTTTCATGGCAGCCTGCTCGGCCTCGAGGCAGCATCCATCTTCGCCATCTTCACAGGCCAGGCATGGAACATGACATTCTCGTTCTATCAATCGCTGCGAACAGTACCCAGCGAACTCGAAGAGATGGCAACGCTCTACCGGCTTTCGAAGTGGGAGCGATTCACTCGTCTCGAACTTCCCGTCTCCGCCATAGGGCTCGTATGGAACGGCATGATGAGCTTCGGCGGAGGCTGGTTCTTTCTCGCAGCCAGCGAATCCATCAGCGTGCTCAACCGACAGTACACCTTGCCGGGTCTGGGTTCCTACGTCGCCGCAGCAATCGTCGCAAAGAACATGCACGCCCTCGCCTGGGCGATCGGCACCATGATCCTTCTCATTCTGCTCATCGACCAGTTCTTTTGGAAGCCGCTGGTCAACATGGCCGACCGCTACAAACTCGAACTCAGTGCAGGCGAGGAACAGCGGTTCTGGGTCGTCGATCTCTGGCGCGCCGCATCCTTGCCCCGGCGCATTGAGTCGCTGACCGCGCCATTGTGGCACGCCGTCGATCGCTGGCTCTCGGTGCGAACCTCGCATTCAGACGATCCGCCGGCCTCGAACGCACCACGCAGAGGCGACCTGGCATTCAACGCCACCCTGGTCTCAATTACATTCGTTCTCCTGATCGCCGCGGTTCACTTCGTCCTGCGTGGCGTTGGCGGAAAAGAGGTCGCACACGCCGCGATCCTCGGAGGCGCCACAGCCGCGCGAGTGCTCGTGCTGATCGTCTTCAGCACTCTGGTCTGGACGCCCATCGGTGTCGCCATCGGCCTGAGTCCACGACTCGCCCGCCTGACGCAACCACTCGTCCAGATCGCTGCATCCTTCCCTGCGAACTTCCTCTTTCCCTTCGCAACGCTCGGCTTCATCAAGCTCGGGATCACGCTCAACTGGGGCAGCATGCTGCTGATGGCGCTCGGTGCGCAGTGGTACCTGCTCTTCAATGTCATCGGCGGCGCACAGGCCATCCCCAACGACCTCCGCGAAATGGCCACAAGCTTCGGCCTGCGAGGATGGCGTCGCTGGAAGTTTCTCCTCGGCCCAAGCATCTTCGGCACCTGGGTCACCGGAGCCATCACTGCCAGCGGCGGCGCCTGGAACGCAAGCATCGTCGCCGAGCTCGTCTCCTGGGGCAACACCACGCTCAAGGCCGACGGCCTTGGCGCCTATATTGCCGACGCCACCGGCAAAGGCGACTGGCCGCGAATCGTCCTCGGCGTCGGCCTGATGAGCATCTTCGTCGTAGGCGTGAATCGCCTCATCTGGAGGCCGCTCTACGATCTCGCCCAGCGCCGCTACCAGATTCGCATAAGGAGATACGCCATATGGAACCGACAATCGCTCTTCTCGAGGCGCAGCAAGTCACCAAGACATTCCCTCTGCCAGCCGGCGGCCAGCAGACAGTTCTGGAAGACGTCTCGTTATTCGTCAAGCCCGGCGAGGTCGTTGCCCTGCTGGGCCGCAGCGGTTCCGGCAAGAGCACTCTGCTCCGCATCCTCGCCGGCCTCATCGCTCCATCTCAGGGCACGGTCCTTCGCCAGGGCAGCAGATTGACCGGCCCAAACCCCGACGTCGCGATGGTCTTCCAAAGCTTCGCCCTTCTCCCCTGGCTCACCGTGCAGGAGAACGCCGAACTCGGCCTCATCGCCCGCGGAGTCGATCGCGACGAAGCCCAGAGCGAGGCCTTCCGCGCACTCGACATGGTTGGCCTCGAGGGCTTTGAAGGCGCCTATCCCAAGGAGCTCTCCGGCGGCATGCGCCAGCGCGTCGGCTTCGCCCGCGCCTTCGTGATCAAGCCCGACGTGCTCATGATGGATGAGCCCTTCAGCGCGCTCGACGTCCTTACCGCCGAGAACCTCCGCGGTGAAATCAGCCATCTCTGGGAGAAGGGCTCCTTCCCTGCCAGGAGCATTCTGCTCGTCACGCACAACATCGAAGAAGCCGTGCTCCTCGCCGACCGCATCGTCATTCTCGGCGCGAATCCCGGCACCATCCGCGGTGAGCTTCAGGTGGACATGCCGCGCCCTCGAAGCAAAGAGGCTTCGCGATTCAAAGCTCTCGTCGACCACGTCTACACCGTCATGACCAACCCGCAAGCCGCCGTGGGCGAAGTCGTCACCGCCCAGCGCGAGTCCAGATTCGGCATGCTTCCGCACGCACGCTCCGGCGGCATCAGCGGCCTGCTTGAGATCCTCGACAGCCGCGGTGGCGCCGAAGATCTTCCCGCGCTCGCCGAGGACCTTCGTCTGGAGGTCGACGACCTGCTCCCCGCAGTCGACGCCGCCGTGATGCTCGGCTTCGCCATGGTGGCGGAGGGAGACGTGATGCTGACCGCCATCGGCCGCGAATTCGCCAACGCAGAGGTGCATCGCAGCCACGAGATCTTTCGTGAGCAGGTGCTCGATCGCGTCCCGCTCATGCAGGCTCTGCTGGCCATGTGTGAGAGCAAGCCCGATGGCCGCATCAGCAAGGACTTCGTCCTCGACATCCTGGACGAGCACTTCTCGGCCGCTGAAGCCGAGCGCCAGTTCGACACCCTCGTCGATTGGGGCCGCTACGCTCAGCTCTTCGAGTACGACGCCGATGAGGAGCGCCTCTACCTCGATCGCGAGCCCGCAGCCTAGTTGGTCCTGTTGCCAGCTCGTCCGGTTGTCAGCTCCTTCGCCTGCTTCTCTCGCCCGGCGGTCTCCTCCGCCTGAATCTCTCCGTCCGCGTCCGAATACGTGGTAAAAACGTCTTGTCATCAACACACAATCAGGATCTCCCGCCACGAGGTGAACTTTTGCGTCGCATTTCGCTTCCGTCTCTCTTGTTGACCTTCGTCTTCTCCACGGCGGCCTTCGCACAGTCTTCCAAACCCTCCTTCGCAACACCCGCCATCTCTCCCGACGGCAAGGAAATCGCGTTCGCCTCAGGCGGAGACATCTGGACCGTACCCGCGGACGGCGGCGAAGCGCGCCTGCTCATCTCCAATCCAGCCGACGAGTCGCGGCCCTTGTATTCGCCCGACGGAAAGAAGCTGGCCTTCATCTCGACGCGCACCGGCGCCGGCGACATCTACGTCCTGACGCTCGCGACAGGCACACTCCAGCGCGTAACTTTCTCCGACTCTCCCAGCAATCTCGACGCCTGGTCACGCGACGGCCAGTGGATCTACTTCACCTCGAACACCACCGACGTCGCCGGCCAGGGCGATATCCTGCGCGTTCGCTCCACCGGCGGCACGCCGCTCGAGGTCTCGCGCGAGCGCTACCTCAACGAGTTCGAATCAGCGCCCTCACCTGACGGCAAAGAGATCGTGCTTGTCGCGAAAGGCATCTCGTCCTCGCAGTGGTGGCGCAACGGCCACGCGCACATCGACGAAACCGAGCTCTGGATCAAGCCGCTCGCCTCCCCTTCGCCCACCGACGCTGGCTATCGCCGTCTTCTGTCCGCAGACGCGAAGCACGCGTGGCCCATGTGGTCACCGGATGGCAAGACGCTCTTCTATATGTCCGACAAGAGCGGCGCAGAAAACATCTGGAGCGCCGACACCGCCACCGGCGCCGAACATCAAGTCACGCACTTCACCAGCGGACGCTGCCTCTGGCCAACTATCTCCTACGACGGCAGGACCATCGTCTTCGAGCGTCACTTTGCCATTTGGAAGCTCGACACGCATAGCGGCAAAGCCAGCGAGGTTGCCATTACCCTGCTCGGCGCGCCCAGCGCGGAAGGTGTGACGCACACGCCGCTGACGCACTGGCGCGATCTTGCCATCTCGCCAGACGGCAACAAACTGGCCGTCGTCGATCAGGGCGACGTCTTCGCAACCGGCACCAAGACTGGCGGCGAAGCCCAGAGGCTCACACGCACCGACGCCGCCGAAAGCGACCCGCAGTGGTCACCGGATTCGACGAAGGTCGTCTACCGCTCCGAGCGCGATGGCGGCTCCAGCCTCTATCTCTACGACTTCACCACCCAGTCCGAACGTGCGCTCACTCACGGCGTCGATATCGACTCCGGGCAGACATGGTCGCCTGACGGCAAGAGCATCGCCTTCATCCGCAACCGCAAGGAGCTGCGCGTCATCTCGCTCGATGGCGCAAACGACCACGTCCTCGCACACGGCGAGCTCGACAACAACACGATCGCCTGGTCGCCGGACTCGCACTGGGTTGTCTACGTGCCCACAGGCCCGGATGGCTTCAGCAATCTCTTCGCCGTGCCTGCGGCAGGCGGCGCGGAGCCGCGCCCGCTAACCTTCCTGGCGAACGGCGAGGCTGCCTCACGCATCGCATGGTCGCCCGACGGCAAGTACATTCTCTTCGACACCGCACAGCGCAGCGAAACGCCGCAGATTGCACGCGTCGATCTCATCCCGCATGTCCCCGCATTCCGCGAAGATCAGTTCACCGAACTCTTCCGCAAGCAGTCGACGCCGGGCGCTCCCGACATACCCAGCGAGCCCGGCACAACACCGGAGTCCGCACCCTCGACAAGACCCGCTCCAGATCAACCTGCCCAGACAACGCCTGAGACAGAACCGCAGAAGCCGCCCGCCCCGGAGGCCGCAGAGCACAACGCTCATCGTCGCGCCGAAGAAGATCGAGCCCACACGAATCGTCTTCGAAGGAATTCGGGAACGGCTGACGCTGCTGCCCATCAACCTGCAACTGCGCGATCCCCTCATCAGCCCCGACGGCAAGACCCTGGCCTTTGTCGCCACCGTCGCCGATCAGGTGAACATCTACACCTACTCGCTCGACGAGCTCTCGCGTGAGCCCGCCTCTCCGCGTCAACTTACCTCCACTCCCGGGTTCAAGTCCGACATCGCCTGGTCGCCGGACTCGAAGACGATCTACTACCTTGAAGGCCCCGGCATGGGCGGCGGCGGCAAACGCAGGCGGCGAAGCACCCTCGACCGTTCACGCCGTCCCTCTCGACACGCGCACACCTCGGCCCATCCTTGTCACCGCATCCATCGAAGTCGACTTCGATCACCAGAAGCAAGTCGTCTTCGAGGAGGCCTGGAGCACCCTCGATCACCGCTTCTTCCTCGCCGACTTCAATCATCACGACTGGAACGCCCTGCGCGTTGAATGGGAGCCCTACATCGCCGGAGCCCGCACCGGCCCCGAGCTCCGTCGCGACATCAACCTCCTCATCGGCGAACTGAACAGCTCGCACTCCGGCATCAACAAGATCACACCGCCGGCAGTCCGCACCGGCAGACTCGGCCTGCGCTTCGAACGCGAACCCTTCGAAAACAAAGGGCGAGTTGATCGTCCGCGAGGTCGTGCCACTTGGCCCGGCATCGCTCGAGGGCACCATTCATCCCGGCGATCGCCTGCTCGCCGTCGATGGAACGCCCATCGCGCCGGACACGAATCTCGACGCTCTACTCGAGGACAAGGTCGGCAAGCGCGTCGTCATCAGCGTGGAAACCGCGGGCAAAAAGCGCGACGCAATTGTCCGCCCTGTAACTCTGCAGGTGGAGGCAGGCCTGCTCTACAACGCCTGGGTCGAGCAGCGCCGTGCCTACGTCGAGCGCATCTCAGGCGGCAAGCTCGGCTACGTGCACATCGCCGCCATGGGCGACCACGACCTCGCTCAACTCTATGTCGATCTGGACGTTCAGAACGAAACCAAACAAGGCGTCGTCATCGACGTGCGCAACAACAACGGCGGATACGTCAACGGGCGCGTGATCGACGTCTTCGCGCGCCGCAACTACCTGCTCATGACCCCGCGTGATGGCGCAACCGCTCCCGGCCGCCAGGCGCTTGGACAGCGCGCCCTCGGCGTCCCCACCGTGCTCGTCACCAACGAGTCGACCCTGTCGGACGGCGAAGACTTCACCGAAGGCTACCGTGAACTCGACCTCGGCAAGGTCGTTGGCACGCCAACCGCCGGCTGGATCATCTTCACCGGAGCCCAGCGCCTGATCGACGGCTCCAGCGTCCGCGTCCCCGGCTATCGAATCCGCACCAGCAAGGACGACGACATGGAGATGCACCCCCGACCGGTCGACGTCGAAGTCCTCCGCCCCCTCGGCGAAACCGAAACGGGTGAAGACGCCCAGCTCAAGAAGGCAGTGGATACGCTTCTGGGTCAACTCAAGTAAGCCGAAACCCACAGCACCCCTTGACGCGGGCTTTAAACTTAAAGAAGAGAGTAGTTCTCACGCCCGGGCCGCGCCGGGCGTCTGAACTTAAGCGATAAACTGCAGTCCAGACCATTGAGGTCCACCCCTAAGTCTTATCTTCTGAAGACTTTGCGCAAAAAGTGACGGGGGGAGGGGGTAGCCCCTCCGCAATCAAAATCCGAAGATCCCGAACATTATTCCCCGTCGGTCCAGTAATGACTGCATCGCCCAATCGCGCCAGGAGCGGATAAGCATCGAACCTCTCCAGCGCATCCTCCACACTCAACCCAACACTCATCGCCCTCTCGACGGTCGTTCCATCCACCACCGCTCCCGCCGCCGGACTATTCCCATCCACCCCATCCGTCCCCACACTCAGCACCGCAACCTCCGCTGGGAATGAGGCCAGCCGCGTCGCACAGTAGAGCGCGAACTGCTGATTCCTACCCCCTGTGCCAGGGTCCCTGCCAACATTCACCAACACCTCGCCGCCGGAGAGCAGGCAGAGGCGCGGATGCTCAGCGCTTAAATTCTGCAATCGCTCGAGGAGGTAGTCGGCTGCTGCGCGATAGTCCCAGTCGTCGCAGGAGTTGTCGACGACGACATGAAATCCTCGGCGTTGGCATGATTGTGCTGCTGCGGTGAGCATCGTTGCCGATGAGAGAACGATGCGAGACTCGGCGTTGCGAAAGCATGATGCGCCGTGCTTCGGTGTCTCGGGCAGGTTTGCGTTCTCGAGCAGTGTGCGCACTCGATCCGGAAATGTTCCCTGCAGTTGCGGTCGGCGGATGAGTTCCCAGCACTGCTCGCGTGTTGAAGAGTCAGGAAGCGTCGGACCCGACCCGATGACGTCGGCCATTCCTTCGGGAACATCTGAGACGAGCAAGGTGCACTTCGTCGCATCAGGCGCGAGTTCCGCGAGCCGGCCACCTTTCACGGCGGAAAGATGCTTGCGCAGAGTATTCATCTCCGCGATCGTCAGGCCGGAATGGACGAGCGCGCGATGAAACGTTGCGGTCTCTTCAACGGTCACAGTCTCATCGAGAGGCAATTCCACCATTGCAGAGGCGCCCCCGCTAATCAGGAAGACGACGAGATCCTGTGCGTTCGTTCTCTTTAGCGAGCTGACAATGCGATGTGCGGCATCGCGTGCAGTTGCGTCCGGCACAGGGTGACTTCCCTGCCAACGTTCCACCGCGCAAGACAGTGTGCGCATCTCGCCCGGCCCCACTACGATTGCTTCGATCGGAATCTTGGATAAGGCGAGTTTTGTGAGAACTACTTCCGCGGATGGCACCGCTGCTTTGCCGAGCGCGATCACGACTACGCGACGGAAGTCGGCAAGGCGATAGCGCAGATCAGCGATGCGCAGCCAAGCTGCGTCACAACCGACCGTCCGCGCAAAGACCTCACGCACATCGACGGCTTCGAGAGTTTCCTGAAAGATCTCGCGGAGCATCGCGCGCCGCGCAGCGTGGATATCGTCCTCAGCGGGCGACCGCGCTAGCTCTTCCACCCCATGCCTGCCATCACGCCGCGCATGTAGGCCATACTCTCGATAACACCGGGCATCGGATCGTCCCCGTGAATCTCGTATTCGAGGTCGACATAGCCTGGGTAGCGCATCTTCGCTAGTTCGGCAAAGATCTCGCGCACCGGCATGACTCCGCGCCCCACGGCAACCTGCGACTCCTTCGCGTCTGGCTTCGCCAGGTCCTTCATGTGCATGTCATGCAGTCGCGGACCTGCGGCTCGAATGGCGTCGACGGGATTCACTCCCGCGCGCATGGTGTGGCCTACGTCGATGCAGCAGCCCATGCGCACATCCATGCCGTGCACGGCCTTCAGGACGTCGAGCGGCGACTTCCAGATCTTGTCCTCGGGGCCGTGGTTGTGGATGCCGATTGCGATGTCGTACTCCTTGACGAAACGCTCGATGCGCGGAAGCACCGCCGGAGCGGGATCTCCGGCCACGATCACCTTCACCCCAGCGCGCTTCGCGTACTCAAACTTTGCGCGGATGTCGTCGTCTTCATCCTTTGGAAAGTAGACGGTACCCACTGCCGTCGGAGTAATGCCCGCGGCCTTGTAGTCGTCCAATGCCTTCTGCTCATCGGCGGCGGAGGTCGACGGCAGGTGATCCTTCGCGTCTTTGAGGTTGATGGTCGAGATTTCAAGTTGTTTGAGAAAGCTGATCAGATGTGCACGGTCGAAGTTGCGGAAGGTATAGCTGCACATGCCGAGCCGCACCGGAGGCTGTGCGGCTGTGGCTGCCTGCGCGCCCTCGCCGTTAGCGCGGGGCACTGCTGCCGCCGCGACTGCCATTGCACTCAATCCAAGGAAGGTACGCCGCTCAAGTGAGGTCTTCATCGCCGCCCATCGTACCATCGCAGGCTGGTATTTGTCCCAACCCCAAACAATATCGGCGACCCTCTCCGCCGGCGATATGGCCAATCTCCTAAACTGTTTGTGTGCCAGATTCGCTTCAATCCCAGCTCGACGCCATCACCGCGCAGACGCGCTCCCTCGTGCAACCGGAGCGCCTCGCCATTACGGACCAGGCAATTCACGACCTGCTCGATTCAGGGATTGAATCGCGCGTGCTTTCGTTAGGCGCACCGGCCCCAGTCTTCGCGCTGCCGGATGCGCTGACGGGCAAACTGGTTCGTTCGACGGATCTCCTTGCACTTGGACCGGTGATTGTCAACTTTTTTCGGGGCCGTTGGTGCCCGTACTGCATGACTGAATTGGAAGCCTGGCAGGCTGCGTTTCCGCAGGTTCGTGAACGCGGTGCTCTGCTGGTTGCGGTCTCGCCGCAGCTACCGCGACAGAATGACTTCACGGTGCAACAGCATTCGCTGACGTTCCCCGTGCTTTCGGATGCCGGCTGCCGCGTCGCCGAGATGTTCGGGATCGCCTACACGGTGCCGGAGCCGATGCAACGGCACCTGCGTTCGATTCTGATCAACATTCCGTTCGTTCACGGCGACCAGGGCGATGCGACGTGGCGCCTGCCGCTGCCCGCGACCTTCATATTGAAGCCTGGTGCCGACGGGCAGGCTACGATTGCGTTCGCTGAGGCACAAGCGGATCATCGCGTGCGCCCGGATCCGGCAGACGTGCTCGCGGCGCTTTAGGTCAGGCGGCCTTGTCGAGAATGCTGCGCTGCTCCAGCAGTCGAAGAAGCGTCCGTTCTTCCTTGCGCAGCATGCCTGCGTGTTCGCCGATCTCCTCTTCGAGCTCGGCCTTCGCTTCGTCGATGGTGATGCCGCCGAGATAAGCTTCCAACACCGCGGGGTGGACGTAGCACTTCCTGCAGACCGAGGGCGTATTTCCCAGCTTCAACGCGACCGCTTTGATGGCGGCGACGACGTTCTTTTTCGCTTGCGTACCGCTTTCGAAGGCACCCATCCCGCGCAGGAGATCGCAGGCGAGAACGGAACCCGCCCATGTTCTGAAGTCCTTCGCGGTGAAGTGATGACCGGTGACCTCGCTCAAGTACTCGTTGACGTCGGATGAATCAATGGCGTGGCGTTCGCCGCTGTCGTCGACGTATTGAAAGAGTTCGTAACCGGGCAGTTCCTCGCACTGCTTGATGACGCGCGCGAGCCGGCGGTCTTCGAGACTGACGGTGTGGTGGACTTTGCTCTTGCCCTGGAAGCTGAAGGTGACCTGTGACCCCTTCACCTCGACGTGTTTGTTGCGCAGCGTTGTGAGACCGTAGCTTCCGTTTTCCTTCGCGTATTCCTGATTGCCCACGCGGATGTGCGTCTGCTCCATGAGGCTGACGATCGTCGCAAGAACCTTGTAGCGGGGCAGACCAGAGAGCGCGAGGTCTTTCTTCACGCGTTCGCGGATGGCGGGCAGGGCCTGTGCGAACTGCACCATGCGTTCGTACTTCGTTTCGTCGCGCACCTCGCGCCAGCGGGGATGGTAACGGCTCTGCTTGCGGCCGCGTGCGTCGCGACCAGTGGCTTGCAGGTGACCATTTGGAATTGTGCAGATCCAAACGCCGGTCCACGCGGGTGGAATAACGAGCGAGCGGATGCGCCGAAGTGTGTCCACGTCGTGAATTGTGGCTCCGCTGGGAGCCGTGTAGCGGAAGCCTTTGCCACAGCGAACGCGGCGGATGCCCGGCTTCGCGTCCGTCACGTATCGCAATCCAGCGGCGTGGGCCGACTCCTGTGGAGCAGGAGGCTCACTCAGAGGGTCTATTCGCGACTGTACCGTTTGGGCCCGTGCCGTTGTCACCCGTTCACCCGAGAACCGTGCATGCGCAACTTGGATGAGAATTATGCCGCGAGCGCTGCCCCGAGCCGCGACATGAGATGCAATTCCCCTGCTATGCTTTTCGCGCTATGAAGAAGATCTCCCTGACTATCCTTCTTCTTTGCCTGACCGCATGCAATACACCCGCCCCCGTCAACACGACTCCGGCGGCGACACGGCACATCACATCCAGTGCCCCGGCGCTGCCGCAGCCAAGGGGGCCGCAGAGTTTCGACTACTACCTGCTGAACCTCTCGTGGTCTCCGGAGTTCTGCTATTCGCACCAGAGCGCGCCGGAGTGCGGGCGAGGCGCTACGTTTGTGCTGCACGGGCTATGGCCGCAGAACTCCGACGGAAGCTATCCGCAAAACTGCAGCGATGCTCCCGGACCGGCGAATCCATCACAATACAGCGACATCTACCCTGACCAGAGCCTGCTGGAGCATGAGTGGCGGACGCATGGCACATGCTCGGGGCTCTCGCCGGATGCGTTCTTCACCACCGCTCGCGCGGCCTTTCAATCGTTCACGGTTCCGCCGAAGCTGGCGCAACTGAATGCGCAGATCTCGCTGGCGCCGGACCAGATTCTGTCGCTCGTGACCCAGAGCAATCCGTCGATTGGCGCGAGCAGCCTTGCTCTGAGCTGCGGGAATAACTATCTGACTGCCGTTGAGGTGTGTCTCGATAAACAGCTTCACCCGATTGCGTGCGGGCCGGTGCGTTCGTGCAAGGCACGCACGGTACGGATTCCGCCGCCATAGGGCGTTTATGCGATGAGCAGCTTGCAGTGTTCTAATGCAGGAGGCGGCGCCGACTTTAGCGCGGCATGTACCGCCTGAAGAGACTCCCATCAATCTCAGAGGAGAGACCCGAGATGAGCGACACTTCTTTGACCGATCGGCCCGCGTGGAAGGCTCTGCAGAGCCATGCCGATGCGATGCGCAACAAGACCATCAAGCAACTGTTCGCTGATGATCCCAGTCGCGGCACACGCATGACCGCAGAGGCCTGCTGCCTCTTCCTCGATTACTCGAAAAACCGCGTCACGGACGAGACCATCAAGCTGCTGCTGCAGCTAGCGGAAGAGTGCGGCCTGCGGCAGCGGATCGAAGCGATGTTTACCGGCGAGAAGATCAACATCACGGAGAACCGTGCGGTGCTTCACGTCGCGCTGCGGGCGCCGAAGTCCGAGAAGATCTTTGTCGATGGTGAGGATGTTGTTCCGGAGGTTCATAAGGTTCTCTACAAGATGTCGGCGTTTGCGCATCATGTGCGGTCGGGTCAGTGGCGCGGGCATACGGGAAAGCGCGTCAAGAATGTCATTAACATCGGCATCGGCGGCTCCGACCTTGGCCCGGTGATGGCGTATGAGGCGCTGAAGCATTACTCCGACCGGAATCTGACCTTTCGCTTCGTTTCAAACGTCGATGGGACGGATTTTGCCGAGGCTGTACACGACCTGCACGCGGATGAGACGTTGTTCCTGATCGCCTCAAAGACATTCACGACGCTGGAAACGATGACGAATGCGCACAGCGCGCGCGAGTGGGCGCTGAAGGGGCTGGGTGGTGATGAGTCGGCGATTGCCAAGCACTTCGTGGCCATCTCGACGAACGAGAAAGAGGTCAAGAAGTTCGGCATCAACCCGGAGAATATGTTCGGGTTCTGGGATTGGGTTGGCGGCCGCTACTCGATGGATTCAGCGATCGGCCTGAGCACCATGATTGCGATCGGGCCGGAGAACTTCCGCGCGATGCTCAATGGCTTCCACCAGATGGATCAGCACTTCCGCACTGCGCCGTTTGAACAGAATCTGCCCGCGCTCATGGGACTGCTGACGGTCTGGTACACGGACTTCTTCGGCGCGGAGACCGTCGCCGTCCTGCCGTATGAGCAGTATCTGAAGCGCTTCCCTGCTTATCTGCAACAGCTCACGATGGAGTCGAATGGGAAGCACGTCACGCTTGACGGCAAGCATGTGAACTATGAGACGGGGCCGATTTACTGGGGCGAGCCTGGCACGAATGGGCAGCACAGTTTTTATCAGCTCATCCACCAGGGGACGCGGCTGATTCCGTGCGACTTTATCGGGTTTGCGCGGACGTTGAATCCGCTGGGACGGCATCACGACATGCTGATGGCGAACGTATTTGCGCAAGGCGAGGCGCTGGCCTTTGGCAAGACCGCAGAGCAGGTGAAGGCAGAGGGCACGCCGGATTGGCTGGTCCCGCACAAGGTGTTCGAGGGCAACCGGCCGTCGAATACCATCCTTGGGGACGTACTCACTCCCGAGATTCTCGGCAAGCTGGTCGCGCTGTATGAGCACTCCGTGTTTACGCAGGGCACCATCTGGAATATCGATTCGTTCGACCAGTGGGGCGTTGAACTCGGCAAGGTGCTGGCGCAGCGGATCATTGGGGAGTTGGAGTCGGCAGAGAACCCGAAGCTGACACACGACAGCTCGACAAACAACCTGATCGAGCGCTATCGCTCCCGTAAGTAGCTGGCGGAGAGTTCAAACAGACACGAGGCCCATCTGACGGCCTGGCTCCTTCTCTTGCTCTTGGTGCGCTGTGCGTTTATCGTTGAAGGAGAGCGGCTATCGTCCTGTCACTTTTCTGGCCGTTCCTTGAAAGCCTATGACCACTGCTACGCTCTCCGCTCCTGCACCCGTCGTCAGCGCATCAGCCGCAACAAAGCCCAAAGTCACTCCAGCGGCTGCGCTTGAGGTGTATGCGGGCGATCCGAACTTCATGGCGTCGCTTGCGCGTGGGCTGGTTGTCATTCAGGCGTTCACGCCGCAGATGCCACAGATGACCATCTCGCAACTGAGTCTGCGTACCGGTCTCTCGCGAGCCGCGGTTCGCCGTTGTCTCTATACGCTGTGCAAGCTTGGATTTGCCGGTGCCGACGAGGCCCAGCGATATTCTCTGCGGCCGAAGATGCTGACGCTCGCCAATACCTATACGGCGTCCAGCACGCTGGCGAATGCGGCGCAACCGATCCTGGAGCGCATGTCGGCACAGTTGGGCGAGAGTTTCTCCGTTGCCACTCTCGATGGCGAAGATATTGTTTACATCGCTCGGACCACAGTGACGCGCGTGATGTCAGTTGACCTGCACATCGGGTCGCGACTGCCGGCGTTCTGCACGAGCATGGGGCGTGTTCTGCTCGCATATCTGCCGCAGGATCAGTTGGAGCAGTACCTGGCGCGAGTGCACATGGTGCAGTACACGCCGAAGACGATTACGTCGGTGGACAAGCTTCGGCTCGCGCTGCGTAATGTGCGCCGCAACGGATATGCGCTGTGCGACCAGGAGTTCGAGATTGGACTACGGTCGCTTGCCGTGCCCGTACAAGCGCCGAACGGGCGGGTGGTTGCATGCGTCAACCTGAGCGGACATGCTCCACGGATGCCAATGCTCGAGATGCAGACGCGATTCCTGCCACACCTGCGAGCCGCAGCAGCCGAACTCAGCGTCTTCCTGCGCTAGACCTGACTAGCTGGATTCGTCGCCGTCATCGGTGTTTATGTTTCGGGTGCTGGTCGAGGAGTATCGCTGGCGGAGCAAGCAGATGCCTGCTCGCGAGCACCCTTTAGAACCTCGTGAGATCTGCTCAACGCACAACGACGAATTTGTCTGAATCGCCAACAGGACACCTGGAAATACTGCTACATGCGACACGACTGCAACCTGAGTGGTACGTCTGCTCCCCGGCATTACAAAAGTCTTACATAGCCCCTAGAGAGCCGGATGTATGGTCAATGAAGAAGTACCTTTGAAGGACAAGAACATTGATCGACACCCTAGTAACAGAGCGCGATGAGGAATTGACTCACGCCAAAGTTTCCGCCTCCGAATTCCCCTCCGTCTCCGGCGAATCTGACCGATTCGCGGCTATCCGCGAGACGAACCAGCGCCTGAAGCAAGACCTGCGCATGGGCCGCACCTACCAGCAGGGCCGCATCAACTGGATCACCAGCATCTTCATGGGAGCGTTCCATGTTGGCGCTATCGCGGCACTGTTCTTCTTCTCATGGAAGAATCTCATCGCCGGTGCGATCATGTACTTCTTTGCGATCAATGTGGGCATTGGGATGGCCTATCACCGGTTGCTGACGCATCGCGGCTACCGGGTTCCGCGCTGGCTCGAGTATTTTCTTACGGCGTGCGGCACCATGGCGCTTGAGGGCGGGCCAATCTTCTGGGTGGCTACGCATCGCGTGCATCATCAAAACTCTGATCAGGAAGGCGATCCGCACACGCCGAATGAAGGAACATGGTGGGCTCATGCCGGCTGGATCCTTTCGGGGCGTGCGCTGCATTCTGAAACCGCGCTTCTGGGGCGCTATGCTCCGGATCTCACTCGCGATCGAGTGCAGGTGTGGCTGTCGAAGTATCACTGGTTGCCGCTAACTATTGCCGCGATTCTTCAGGTTGTCGTGGGCGCGGCACTTTCGCCGGGTCACCGCGTCGTGGGTGCCGTCGGAATGCTGTTGTGGGGTACGTTCCTCCGCACAACCCTCGGCTTGCACGCAACGTGGCTCGTCAACTCTGCAACGCACATGTTTGGATCGCGACGGTTCGAGACCCGTGATGACTCGCGCAATAGTTGGTGGGTCGCCCTTCTGACGGGTGGCGAAGGATGGCATAACAACCACCATGCGCATCCGGTCAGCGCGCGTCATGGCCTCGCGTGGTACGAGTTCGACATCAACTATTACGGCATCTGGCTGATGGAAAAACTTGGTCTCGCCAAGAAGGTGCAGATCGCCAAGTTCGACCCGAAAAGCCCGCGCCCGGCTGGCGTTTGAATGCTTTAGCTTCCTGCGAGGCCGCCCTCTCCGGGCGGCCTTGCTGTTGCGTCCGGCAACCTTCGGCGGCGATGCCCGTATACTCCTGAGCAAGCATGAACCTCACCCGCCGCCGCGGAGCCACTGCATTCTTCATCACCCTGGGTGTCTGCCTCACGGTGCTCGCCGTCGTACTCAATGTCACCTGGGTGCACATCAACGGCCGCCGTATTGCGCTTGATGTCCTGGGAGTCTTTCTGTTTGCGATCCTGATCGCGGGCGTTGTACTCAATACGGTCTTTCTAGTGCGCGAGATCCGCCGCAATGAGCGCCAGGACTCCTTTCTGAATGCTGTCACGCATGAGCTGAAGACGCCAATTGCCAGCATGCGACTCTACCTGGACACATTACAACGCCATCCCGTAGACGAAATGCAGCGTCAGCACTTCTATGCCACAATGCGCTCGGATACAGATCGGCTTCTTGCCACGGTCGAGCAGGTCCTCAAAGCAGGTGAGTTGGGACAGCGCGAGCGCGTCCAGCGGCGCAGTCGAATCGAATTGAAGGCGCTCGTCGCCGAATGCATTGCAATCACGCTCAGCCGGCATCATCTCCCGCCGGAAGCGATTCAGCTCGAAGACGTTCCAGGCGACGTGCGTCTTTTCGTTTCGGCAAATCCGGAAGATCTGCGAACGGCAGTGCTCAATCTGCTCGACAATGCGGTGAAGTACTCACCGCAGGGCGTGCACGTGAGATGCAGGCTCAGCATCGAGCACTACACATGGGCTGTGCTTAGCATCACGGACACAGGGTTAGGCATCCAGGCTCATGACCTGAGGCGGATCTTCAAACGCTTCTACCGCGCTGCCTCAAATGATCGCGTGAAGATCAAGGGGACAGGACTCGGACTGTTTCTCGTTCGGACGATCGTGCGACAGCATGGTGGAGACGTACGCGCGATGAGTGAAGGGCCAGGTAAGGGCTCAACCATGATCTTGAGGTTACCGCTCGCGATCGGCAACGCTATGGGTTAGCGCTCCGGCCGCACGAAACCTCAGTCGAATGCAGACAATGGCAGCGGCGGCGATAGCCATCAGGGTCAAGGTCGGCGACTCAGGCGTCGTTGTCGGATCGACCCCCTTCAGACCATCGACGTCGAGGTTCATTCCGCTATAGACCTCGTCGAAGTCCACAGCGCCGGCAGAGTACGAAGTCCCGAATATCAGAGTTACGGGTGTGTTGTACGGAACCAGAAACGACCCGCTCGCAGAGCCGGCGTTCAGGTCACAGTCTTCGGTCACATTATTCAACGTAATACTGCATGGACCAAAAACTCCGCCACCACCTTCTCCATAGCGATAGCTGGTCGCCGACCAGTCCACATATCCATAGCCCGAACCACCGGTCAGGATGTAGGTGCCATCGATCGCCCACGAAAGGTTCGCCAGGGCGAGCGTACTCATGCCGGGAGCAGCGGGGTTTTCATAAGAAGAGAGAAAGACCTGCATGCTCGCATTCAGCGGGCCCACTGCGGCGTTGACCTGCGCCAGCCCGTCCGTGAAGTTGCTCGATCCGCAACTAAGCGAGACGGAACTGGAACTCGCCGCGGCAGATGAGCACGGACCCCCTGTGAGACCCTGATTACTGACACTTCCCGTAACGATTGTGTCGCCGTGAGCGTAACCCGCGATCGCGAGAGCAACAAGCAATGCCGCCGCATTTACAGATTTCATAGCCACAGTCCCACCGTCAATGTAGTGCGACCGAAGTGCGCAGCAAATACGATGAACGGGTGACGAAGCCGCCAATAGATGCAGACAAGAGCGGGCAACCACAGTGGTTTTTGAGGAATTTCGAGGAACTCAGGCGATTGAGCTTGAGTTGGAGCGGGAGACCGGGATCGAACCGGCGACATTCAGCTTGGGAAGCTGACGTTCTGCCACTGAACTACTCCCGCTCAGCGAAAGTGAACCTAGAG
>CAVSOV010000014.1:0-252052 GCA_963729675.1 uncultured Acidobacteriaceae bacterium | reverse complement strand
CAGGATTTGACTCGTAACGTGAAGGATGCAGGGATCTCACTCTTATCGTCAGCATCTTGCCGGGTCTCGAGCTTGACCCGCAATGTTGCGCCGGGCGGGAGTTCTCGCGTCGATAGCGTTGCACAGTAGAGGCCGAGACCGCTGTCCGTCGCCTCGTCTTCACCGTTGTGTCTGCCTGCGGTCCAACGAATGCGCGCAGGCACAGGCAGATCGATGCGCAGGTCTTTGCCCGGTGTGAGCCAGCCGCGAGGCTGATCGGGTGTCCATATCTGGAAGGTCGCCGTGCGGCGCTCGCGCTGATACCGTTGCTCGGTCTGCGGGATGTGATCCCAGACGGCACCGTCGTGCAGTGAGCGGAGGAGCTTGATGTATTCGGCGTGCGCCCAGGCGAGGGGCATGCCGGAGCCGGTGGGATGGCCGTTGAACAGATAGCGCTCCGGGATGTCGTCCGCATCCCATATCTGCTCGGGAATCATGCCGCACTCGCTGGTCTGTCGCGCGATCGTCTTCAGAAGCTCCAGTGCAACATCCGGCCGGCCGGCAGCGAGCTCATAGTGCGCGCGTTCGCCAGCCAGCAGCGGCCAACAGCGGCCGATGCCGCGTTTGTCGAAGGGACGCCCGTCCGCCTTTTCACCATAGCCATCGTCGGTGGAGCGATGCCATGCGGGGCCGGTCTTTGTTTCGACGCGCAAGGTGGCATCGAGCAGCTTGACGGTGTCAACGATGCGCGGATCATCCGGTGAACGCAGTCCCATCCGAACCAGCGAAAGAGCGCCTGGGCTGATGATGTCGACCGCTCTGCGGCTCTTCGGACCGGAACTCACGTTGGGCATGCGAATACGAAGATGGCCGATTTCGCGCTCTTCGATGCGGCGCGGCGGAGCAATGCGCAGGTAGTATCCGCGAACACCGTATCGGTGCGCGAGCGAAGTGTCCTCGACATACGTCAGCTCGTCGATGGCATCATTCCACGCATCAGCAGTCTCGCGGAGAAACTGCGCGCGATCGTGCGCTCCTTCGATGTCTGCGAAGTCGGCGGCTGCAAGCAGCGCGGCGACCTCAGCGGCCATGGTGTTCGGCGAGTAGCCGGGCGTGGTCTCCCAGCGGTCCTGCTGCGTGACCGGACCGTGACGGAGCATGAAGCTAGCGGCCTGCCGCACCATCGGGCGCGGATCGTAGCCGTGGAGCACGCCTTCGCGGCGCATCTTGTCTGCGAGCAGGATGGGAAGCGCGATGGAGTCCATCTGGATCGCGTTCCAGTGCGGCGTGCCATCGAGCCACATGTTCTGGCTCCAACCGCCGTCAGCGTCCTGCGCGCAGGCGAGAAAGAAGAGCGCGGAGCGCGCAGCGTGAGCGTCACCACTGGCGAGCTTGCCCATTGCGGTCTCGACGGAATCGCGCGGCCAGAGCACGTGGTATC
Organism: uncultured Acidobacteriaceae bacterium; assembly: GCA_963729675.1. Classification (GTDB taxonomy): domain Bacteria; phylum Acidobacteriota; class Terriglobia; order Terriglobales; family Acidobacteriaceae; genus Granulicella. Next base: position 250,632 of record CAVSOV010000014.1, on the reverse strand, counting down.
CGCTGATGTCTTTGTCGCCGCGCGCGAAGCCCCAGGGAACAGCAACCGCCGCGATGAAGCCGCCGGGAAAGCGCTTGGATTGGTGCGTCTCGAGCGTGGCGGTGCTTACCCGATACATGTCGAGCGAGTGCCCGGAGAGATCGACAAGGTCGCGCTCCTTCGCCTGGCGCTCGCGCCACTGCCGGATGAAGAGAGCGCGCGCCGTATCGTAGTCCTGAAGGAGACCGGCGCGCGCCTGCCGGCCCGCTTCCGCCGAGTCTTCGCCGCCGGCGAGCGAGATGAGGAAAGCTGCCATCGCCCGTGCTTTTGTAGTCGATCTCGATGGTCAAGGCAACATTGCCGTCGGGCGCGTAGTTGGCGTGCGGGCACGTGATTGCCACGGCGCAGAACCGTGAACCCGTCGGATTTGCCGATATATCCAACGCTCCACTTGAGCGGACGCGGCGAGCTCCCGCAAGCGAAGCACAGTTGCCCGCGCTCGGCGAAGACCATTGGTTCGCCCTTGTACTCGCCGGCCCACGCTTCGTTGTGCTCACCGCGATCACCGATGTGCGCGTCGATGACGAGATAGAGGTTCAGATCCTGCCGCGACGGAACAAAGCGGCCGCGCAACAGCAAACCGTCCCGCATGGGATCCGGGATGATCTCCTTCGTCAGTCGATAACTGCCGGATTTGCAGGATGATTCGATGCGGCAGCCGGGAACGCCGGTTTCGAGCCACTGAACCTCGTGCTCCGCATCCCATATCTCGTCGGAGAAGAAGTCCTTGCCGTCTGTGATGACGAAGCGCACGGAGCGTGTGTTCGCCTGATCCACATCCGGGAAGTAGATCTCAGCGAGTGTGCCGTTGTTGATGGTGTACCAGATGCGGCTTTCGGGCCGGACCGCGGTACCCACCATAGTCTTCGCGCCGGAGGCCCAGCGCGGCTTCGCGCCCGGCTGCCCGCGTGCCTTCTTCAGCTTCTTGGGACGCGTGATGTCCTTCTTCTCAATCCCCTTGTCCATGGATGTGACGGCTCAACGATGGCCCATGAACGTTTGGATGCAGGGAAAGGAAGGACTGGCTATGTGTGTGACGCCTTAGAAGCTCTGCCGCTGCAGCCACTCGCGGAACCGCGGACCAAGGTCATCGCGGCGCAGCGCGAACTCGACGGTGGCCTTTAGGAAGCCGAGTTTGTCGCCGGCATCGTAGCGGGTGCCTTCGTAGGTGAAGCCGTAGACCTTCTCGTACTGCAGCAAAGCCCTGATTCCATCGGTGAGCTGAATCTCGCCACCGGAACCGGGCTTCACGCTTTCGAGCATCTCGAAGATACGCGGTGTGAGAATGTAGCGGCCAATGATCGCGTGTTGGCTCGGGGCGTCCTCGGGCTTCGGCTTCTCGACCATGCTAAGCACATCGAGCAGGCGCGGATCGTCAGGATCCTGCACGCAGTCGAGGCAGCCATAGGAGGAGATGGCTGCGCCCTCGACGATCTCTGAAGCGAGGATGGAGGACTGCGTCTGCTCGAAGGCGTCGACCATCTGCTTGAGGCAGGGTATCTGGGCGTCGACGACGTCGTCGGGAAGAATGACGGCAAAGGGTTCGTTGCCGACGAGTTGCTTGGCCTGGAGCACTGCGTGGCCGAGGCCGAGTGCGTCCGGCTGACGCGTGTAGCTGATCTTCGCGAGATGTGAAACGGAGCGGACCAGTTCGAGGAGCGCAGTCTTCCCGCGAGCCTCGAGCGCCGTTTCGAGCTCGTAGGACTTGTCGAAGTGATCTTCGAGCGACGACTTGCCGCGGCCAGTGACGATGATGATCTCCGTACAGCCGGCGGCGACAGCCTCCTCGACACCGTACTGAATCAGCGGCTTATCAACCAGTGGCAGCATCTCCTTGGGAGTTGCCTTGGTGGCGGGCAAAAAGCGAGTGCCGAAACCGGCTGCCGGAAAGACAGCCTTGCGCACCTTCATCAATGACATGCGACGTTCCTATTCTCCTGGGTGGCTCAGTAATAGTACCAACGGCTTCGATGCATAAATCTGAATCCGTGGCGTGCGCCTCGAAGCTCGGCGGTGCGGGCCCTAGCCTAGAGTACAGGCGAATCATCGTGCAACATTACTTTGCGGATGACCTTGATCGGTGCGAAGCCCTGGCGCATGAAGTCGTCGTGAAAACGCTGTAAGGAGAACGATGCTCCCTGGCGCTGTTGCACATCGGCTCGCAGCTTCAGAATCTCCAGCTTCCCGAGCGTGTAGTAAAGGTAGAGCGCGTCGGAGGTGCCGCGTTTCGTCTCGACCTCTGCGATAGGGCGCGACTGATAGCCCTCGTTCACGAAAAAGTCTTCGGCCTGCGGGATTGTCAGCTCGCCGCCGACGCCGGTGTGCATGCGGATAGCGACGATGAAGCGAGCGTCGCGCAGCAGGGCATCCTGCAATTGGCCGAGGCGGATGAGCTTCGACTCATGCTCGTCTTTGGCGCCGACGCCCGGAGCGTTGTAGCCCTCGTCCAGCATCATCTGCTCGCAGTAGTGCGCCCAGCCCTCGATGTTCGTGTTTGCGCCAAGAAGCTTGCGGATCGTCGAAGGGAACTGCGGCTGCCAGAGAAACTGCGTGTAGTGGCCGGGGTACGCCTCGTGCACGCTGGTGGAGACGATCGTGCCGACATTGAAGGCCGCCATGTACTCGCTGGTCTTCTGCGAGCTCCAGCTTGCCTCCGGCAGCGTGACGTTGAAGAGAGCCTTCGTCGAATGCGTCTCGAAGGGGCCGGGCGCATCCATTGATGCCTGCGTCGTCGCACGCATGAACGGCGGCGTCTCCTCAAGCGTGGGCTGCACGTCGCTGGGAAGCGTGATGATGTTGTGCGAGCGGATGAAGGCGATCTCCGAATCGAAGCGCCCTTGAAACGCCTTGAGGAGATCTGTTGGTGCCGGATGAATCGCAGCCAGTTCAGCGAGCTCCTGCTGCGGCGTCTTCGTCGGGTCAATCTCCTTGGCGACACGCGCGAACTCTGCCTGGTTCTTGTGGAGGTCGTCGTAACCGATCTGCAGGAGGCGATCGAGCGGGATGTCGACCATCTCGTTCAGCGCGAGCGCCTTGCGGAAGGTGTCGGCGCCATAGCGGAAGTCGCCGTTCGAACGCGGCAAGAGATCCGACTTCATCCATGCGGCGTAAGACCTCATCGCATCGAGGACAGCGGCGTTCGTCTTCGCGAACTCAGCTTTCGTTTGCGCGTCGGTTGCCGCAGCGAAGGCAGCCGGCACATCGTTCTGGAAGAAGCTGATGTCGTCGTCGATTTGTTGCAGCGCGATCTCGGTGTAGATACGCGGCGGATTCTTGAGGTTCTTGCGCGCGTCAACAAAGACCTGCGGGATGAGCTTCTCGCGCTCGACCGCCGCGTGCAGGCGAACATTCACCGGCGCATAGGGCCGCTCCATAATAGTGAAGATCGCGTTGGTCACGCCCGTTGAGTAGATGTCCGGATTCTTTTCCCATCCGCGGATGACTTCGAGTTGAAGGAGCGCGGCGCGGATAGAGTTCAGCAGAATCTCGCGATCGGCAGCGGGCTCGGCATCCAAGGCTGAAGGATCGACCGCAACGATCTTCTTCTCCCACTCATGCAGCGCGGCGATCTGCTTCTGCACTCCAGCGGCAGAATAGTCCTCAAGCTGCGTGTCGTACTGATGCAGACCTGCGGATGTTCCCGCTGTCGGCGCGTACTTGAAGTAGACCTGCTGAAAGTACTGCTCGGAAAGCGTATTGAAGGTCTGGCCCGCGCCATCGGCGGTGGGGTGCTGGGCGAGAGTGGATGAGGTACTGAAGGAAAGCATGAAGATGAGGAAAGTTGCAGCCAGGCGCATGTCGGGTCTCAGTCTACACAACGGATTTGGCATCTTGGAGCGAGGCGAGGAGCTCGCGAGTTTCGGAGAGAACTGTATCTGCATCGGAGCCCGAGAGCGGCCAGCGAAGCACACCTTGCGGGGTGAGTTGCGCGCCGTTCTTCGCATTGCGCGAGACGAGTTTCATCAGCGCGCCGACATTGATGCCCTTGCCGGACTCGGCGGGAGCGGCGTGGAGCTTCTCGCTGAAGGTGATGAAGAGCATATCGCGCATCGGCTTCATCCTGCCCGCCTGTGCGAGTGGTGAATTGGCGGCGCGCGTTGCCAGTGCCTCGCGGGCGGCCTTCGCGGCGTTTGATTCATTGTTGCGATTGAGTGCGGCGCGCGAGGAGAACTGCAGCGAGGCCGTCTGCGGTGCCTGTCCGTGGCGTCCTGCCAGCGGCTGCGTGCGGCTCAACATCGTGGAGGGCTGCCACGCGTTGCCGGGGCGCGCGACCTCGCGGCCTGCCCAGTGAACAGCTTGCGACGCCGGCTTCGATTGTCCTGGCGCGGGCTTCTTCGCCTCGTCGACGGCGACGCGCTTGCGCTCGATCTGCGCGATGGAGAGCTGCTCGCAGAGGAGCCGAATCTCTCCGACGGCCAGAAGATGCTGTACGTTCTCCGGCGGCTGACCGTAGCGGTCCTGCAACTCATCACGAATCTCGGTGAGCATCGCGTCCGAGTTCGCGCCGGCGATGCGCTTGTACATCCGCAGCCGCTGGTTCTCCTCGCTGATGTAGCTCTCGTCGATGCGCAGCGAAATGCCGAGGTTGACGGTGACCTGCATGCGCTCTTCGCGGCCTTCGCCCTTGAGCTTGCTCACGGCCTCTTCGAGCATCTGTGTGTAGAGCTCGAAGCCAATGGCTTCGATGTGGCCGCTCTGCTCGCCACCGAGCATGTTGCCGGCGCCGCGCAGTTCGAGATCCAGTGCGGCTATCTTGAATCCCGCGCCGAGGTCGGAGAACTCCTTTAGCGCAGCAAGGCGACGCCGTGCAACCTCCGTCAACTGCTGTTCGGCCGGAATCAGCAGATACGCGTACGCGCGGCGATTCGATCGGCCAACGCGCCCGCGAAGCTGATAGAGCTCGCTGAGACCGTGACGGTCAGCGCGGTTGATGATGATCGTATTCGCACGCGGGATGTCGAGGCCGTTCTCGATGATGCTCGTCGCGCAGAGCACGTCGTACTCGCCGTTCATGAACGCAAGCATCGCGCGCTCAAGTTCTGCCTCGGGCATCTGTCCATGGCCGACAACGACGCGCGCTTGCGGCACGAGCTCGCGAATCTTCGCCGCCATCTCGTAGATGCTTTCGACGCGGTTGGAGACGAAGTAGGTCTGGCCGCCGCGTTCGAGCTCGACCTCGATGGCCGTGCGGATGAGCTTTTCGTCGAACTTGGCGACGACAGTCTGAATCGCCATGCGGTCCTTCGGCGGTGTCTCGATGACGCTCATGTCGCGCAGGCCGACGAGACTCATGTTCAGTGTGCGCGGAATGGGAGTCGCGGACATCGAGAGCACATCGATCGCTGCACGCATCTGCTTAAGGCGTTCCTTATGACGCACGCCGAACCGTTGCTCCTCGTCGACGACAAGGAGACCGAGATCCTGGAACTTGAGCCCCTGAGAGAGGATCGCGTGCGTGCCGATGAGGATGTCGACCTTGCCGTCAGCGACGCGCTCGAGGATCTCCTTGCGCTCCTTCGGCGTGCGAAAGCGCGAGATCATCTCGACAGTGACGGGAAAGTTGGCGAAGCGGCGTTTGAAGCTTTCAAAGTGCTGGAAGCAGAGAACGGTCGTCGGCGTGAGCACGGCCACCTGCTTGGAGTCCTGCACAGCCTTGAACGCCGCGCGCATTGCGACCTCCGTCTTGCCGTAGCCGACGTCACCACAGAGCAGGCGGTCCATCGGCTGCATCGACTCCATGTCGGCCTTGATGTCGGCGATGGCGGTAAGCTGATCGTCGGTCTCGTTGTAGTCGAAGGCATCCTCGAACTCGCGCATCATGTTGTTGTCCGGCGAGAACGCTGTGCCCATCGCGGCCTTGCGCTGCGCGTAGAGCTTCAGCAGCTCCTCGGCCATGTCCTCCATGGCCTTCTTCACCCGCGCCTTGGTCTTCGACCACGCAGGATTGCCGAGACGATTCAGCTGCGGCGCAGGGCCGGCCTCGGTGGAGCGATACTTCTGAATGAGATCGAGGCGCGTGAGCGGGACGTAGAGCTTCGCGTCGTCGGCGAAGGTGAGAATCATGAGCTCGAGCTGCGAGCCGTCAGAGCCATTCGTCTTCTCGTCAATAACGCGCAATCCGTCGTAGCGTGCGATGCCGTGTTCAACATGGACGACGAAATCGCCGACCGCAAGATCACGGAGATCGGAAACAAAGGCAGAGGTCTTCCCTCGTCGCACCGGGCGCGCATGAACGTCAACTTCGTCGTTGAGATCGTTCGCTCCGAAGAGGACGAACTGGCGCGCGGTGGCGCGATCGAGATCGAGCACCTGCACACCGTTTGCGATGGCCGCGCGCACGAGCACCGGCGTGCGCAGGTCGCCAGCGAGATAGCTCGACTCGGAGAAAACCGTTGTCGATGATCCTTGATCCGTTCGCCAGCCGATGCGATACGGGACGCCGTAATCCTGCAGCAAACCAGCGAGGCGCTCTACCTCGCCCTGGTTGGGTGCGGCGATGAGCACGCGCGCTTCGCTCTCCATCAACTTCTTTAGTTCGTCGATGAAACTCGGAATCGATCCGTGGAAGCGCAGCGTGGGCCGCGTGGCAAACTCGATCTCGCTGGCATCGCTGCGCGTACTCTCAAGCACATCGACTGCACCAAGCTGATCCAGATCGCAACCGGAGAAGGCGCGCAACCGGTCTTCGAGCTCCCATGGCGAGAGGTAAAGATCTTCCGCTCGCACCAGCGAGCCGATGCCCGAACGCTCATGCCGTTGCTCGACCTTGTTCCACCAGCGCTCGCCCTGGTTCAACACCATCGCAGGCTCTTCGACGAAGACGCGCGTGTGCGGCCCCATCAGATCCAGCAGTGTCGACCGCGCACCCGCAACGGGCGCGTAGAACTCCCACCCGGGAAAGATCGTGGCTTCGCGCGCACTCCCGGCAACGTGCGTCTGCAACTCGCTCGGCGTCTCACCGCCTTCGAGCGCAGCCCCTGCGGAACCGCTGCGCGTGAGGCGCGCATTGATCGCTTCGAGCAGAGCTTCGGTGGCGGGAGTTTCGGTCAAGGGAAGCAGCAGAACTTCGTCGATCGATGTGGACGAGCGCTGTGTCTCCGGATCGAACCGGCGGATGGACTCGATCTCGTCGCCGAAGAAATCGACGCGCACCGGACGCTCCATCTCCGGTCCGTAGACGTCGAGGATGCCGCCGCGGATCGTAACCTGGCCTGGCATGTCGACGACGTCGACCCGCGTGTAGCCAACCGAGATGAGGTGCTCAACGAGCATCTCCGGAATGTGCTCTTCGCCACGACGCAGATTTAACGCGAGCGCGGCGTAATGATCGCGGGCGAAGAGCCGCATGCACGCGGCTTCAATGGGAGCGACGACGAGCCGCGCCTGGCCGCTGGCGATCTTCCAGAGCGTGGCGGCGCGCTGCTCCTGGATCTCGGAGTGCGGCGAAAGATTTTCAAATGGCAGGACGTCGTGCGAAGGGAGACGTAGAACCTCGTCTGCCTGCAGCGCGCCGCTCAACTGGCATGCCGCGAGGAGGTTCGCGTGAAGCGTCTCCGCTGCTTTGTTGTCGGCGACGAGGACCAGCGCTGGCGCATCCGACGCGCGGACGAAGTACGGAAGGTAGAGAGCCCGGGCGGTGGCAGTAAGTCCGGACACACGTCTCCGGCCCGTGCCGCCCGCGAGATGGCGACGCACACGCTCAAAGACTGGAGAGCGTTCAAGGTCCGCGACCAACTCGCGGACGAACGGAAGAATCATGCAGTCTCCAGTGTAGCCCGGCGTCCGCCACCCTACGAAAAGAGGAGCCGGGACCGCTAGCCTTCGACAGGGGTCTCCCCCTTGGCGAGGATCGCCTGGCCATATTCCAGCAGTGTGACCATGAATACGCCTCCGCAGACGTTGCCGGAGACTGCAATCCAAAGCCAGTGGAAGTAGCTCGTGGCGGGAAGTTCGTGGACGAGCACCGACGAGAGAATCTCACCCGAGGTGGCGATGCAGTGCGCGAAGTTACCGAGGCCAACGACAAAGGTGAGGATCCAGAGGATCATCACCGAACCCGTGATCGAGTGTGAACCGGAGACGAGCCATGCGGCCGTGGCGATGATCCATCCTGCGGTCACGCCGCTCCAGAAGATCGTGGCGGGCGCCATGTGTGCAGCCTGCAAGCCGAGCTGCACCAGAGCTTGCTTCGTCTCCGGCGGAAGTGCGCTGGTGCGCGCTGCGAGCGCGGCAAACGCGAACGCACCGAGGACATTTGCGGGCAGCACCGTGCACCATAACCGCAGCGTGTTCCAGAGCTCGCGCTTCTCCGAAAGAACGAGAGCGACCGGATAGAGCGTGTTTTCCGTGAATAGCTGCGCGCGGCCGATGATGACCACGATGAAGCCGATGGGATAGAACATGCTCGCGACAAAGTGCGTAGTGGGCGAGGAGCCGAAGAGTCCGAGCACAAGCGCCGAACCCAGACCGGAGAGTCCCATGAAGATGCCACCGGCAAAGCCCGAGATGGCCAGCGAAACGGTAGAGCGCTTCAGCTCCGTCTTCGCACTCAGCGCAACCTGCTGATAGATGTCTTCGGCGGTGGGACGCTCGAGGTTCTTCTGGTGCGATACGCTCTCAGTCGCCGCGCCGTTGCTGCTCGGCTCGCTGGTGGCCTGTTCCGTGTTTGTCGTGTTGGTAGACTCGTCTGGCATTTACCGTCCCCGCAAGACTGAACGAATGAGATGCAGGCCGGGGCGCAGGCGAGAGGCGGGCGTTGATAAAATCCGCTTATGCCTGTCCTTGCCGGTCTCGCGCCCGAGGTCCTCGCCAAATATCAGCCGGTCATCGGACTCGAGGTCCACGTCCAACTGCTGACGAAGACGAAGGCCTTCTGCGGCTGCAAGAACGAGTACGGCGGCGAGCCGAACACGCACATCTGCCCCGTGTGCCTTGGACTGCCCGGAGCTCTGCCGGTGCTGAACCGGAAGGCCGTTGAGTTTGCGACTCTCGCGGCCGAGGCGCTCGGCTGCACCATCAACGAGCGCAGTGTCTTCGCGCGCAAGAACTATTTTTATCCGGACCTCCCAAAGGGTTACCAGATCTCGCAGTACGACAAGCCGCTCGCAGAACATGGCGTGATGCACGTCCCTGCTTTGGGCGCGAACGGCGAGCCAATATCAAAGCCCATCGGCATCACTCGCCTCCACATGGAAGAGGACGCCGGCAAGAGCATTCACGACGGCTTTGCAGACTCCGCCACGCGCACCTACATCGATCTCAACCGCTGCGGCACGCCGCTGATCGAGATCGTCTCCGAGCCGGACATCCGCACACCGGAGGAGGCCTTCGAGTACCTCACGCGCCTCAAGGAGATTCTGCTCTATACCGGCGTCAGCGACTGCAACATGGAGGAGGGCTCGCTGCGCTGCGACGCGAACGTTTCGGTCATGCTCAAGACCGACACGAAGTTCGGCACCAAGGCGGAGGTCAAAAACGTCAATAGCTTCCGCTACATTCGCGCGGCTTTGGAGTATGAGATCGAGCGCCAGATCGGCGTGCTGGAAGAGGGCGGCCGCGTGGTGCAGGAGTCGCGACTATGGAACAACGCTGAGGGCCGCACGTACTCGATGCGCAGCAAAGAACAGGCGCACGACTACCGCTACTTCCCCGAGCCGGATTTGCCACCGCTCATCGTGGGTGAGGCGTGGATGCGCGACATCCTCGCTGGAATGCCGGAGCTTCCGGAGGCGCGGCGAGCGCGCATGATCGCGCAGTACGGACTCAGCACGCAGGATGCCGCGACGCTCACCACCGATCGCGAACTCGGCGACCTGTTCGAACAGGCGGCGAAGCTCGCCAAATCGCCCAAGCGCGTCGCGTCCATCCTGCTCAGCGAAATCACGATGCGCCTGCGTACCGCCGAAATTACTCTCGACAAGAGTCCCGTGTCACTCGACGGGCTCGTGCTCGCGGCGGACCTGACGGAAGCGGGAGCTATCAGCTCCAAGCAGCTCAAGCAGCTTCTCGATACCTGCTTCGCCGAGGGCCGCGATTTCGCTTTCATCTACGAGCGCGACAAGCCGCAGCAGATTACGGACAGCTCCGCGCTCGAGAAGATGATCGACGAGGTCATCGCGGCCAACCCCGCGCAGGTCGCTCAGTTCAAGGGCGGCAAGCGCACGGTCGCAGCATTCTTCGTGGGCCAGGTCATGAAGCTGTCGAAGGGACAAGCGAATCCTGCGCTGCTGAATGAGCTCGTCGTGAAGAAGCTCGACGCTTGGACACAATGAGACTCATCACTGCGTCGACGAAGCTAAAGCTTTCGCCGATGCGTTCGCCTGCACCAGAACAGCACTCTGGTCGCCGGTCAATTGAAGCGGCAGAGAGACGTCGCCGAACCTGTTGAGCACCTTCATCTTTGTCTCAGTTGGCGGAATGCAGTGCTCGCAGGTGGGCACCTCCGTGCGCTCCACGTTCGCAATCTTTGTCGCGCGCAGAATGTAGTTGCCGCCAGGCACAAAGTCGAAGCGGAAGCTTCCGTCATCGGCATCTACGTCGGTTGAGGTGAGTTCTTCGCCGGTGTCGGCGAACACCAGCGATAGATGCGCCGCATTGGCGGGCAAATCGGAGTCTGCACGCATAACAGTTCCGCTGAGCGTATACAGCTTCGACAGCGGGATGTCGACGTCGACGCTGGTCGCGTTCTCGCCCTCTTCCACCTTCACCGGCTTGGCATCGCGGGGACGAAAGACGTCGTTCGGATAGACGCGCAGGTGAAAACCATCGCCGAGGTACGTGCTTCCGTAACCAAAGATGTGGTCTAGCACGATTTTATTCAGCTCAATGTTAGCGCGCACGATGTACTCACCCGCTGGAAGCCCACTGAACCGGTAGACACCTTGGTCGTCGGTGTAGCTCGAACTGTGGCTGGCGAGCTTCTGTGTGCGCAGCGCCTGCCAATTCCCCTTGTCGTCACGCTGCAATAGCTGGATACCTACGTTGATCGCAGGTGCTCCATCCTCAAAACGGACCATCCCTGCGATCACCGCACCGCGGATGAGCGTGATCTCCGCTTGCGTCGTATGCCCGGCCGTAACCGATATCGTCGTTATGTAGCGCGCTATCTTTCGTTGCAGCACTTCGTCTGGATCGTTTAGCTGCGCACGTGTAAAGAGCGAGAGCGGAGAGATATATCCATCCTGTTCGGCGATCACGTAATACCGTCCCTGCGGGCACCGCGGGCATGCTGAACGAACCATCGAGACTTACTGTCTGCAGGTGAAAGATCCCTTCGGGCCGCCGCTGTCCGTTGGTCTTGTCCAACACCGGCGAATCGCGATCAACCACCGGCTGCAGCACAACGTGCGCCAGTCGCGCCGGCTGCTGCGTATCCGCGCAGAGCACACGGCCGGTCACGGCGCCAAGAGCTTCCCGGTTCTGCGCGCCGGACCGCGATGGAAGCCACACAGGCAGCGAGCATCGCGAGCCAGACCGCGCGGGATTTCCGTCGCAGCATGATGCGCGCCAGTCTACCAGCGACGGACCTCTGCGACCACGTGTGAGGTGTACTCTCGGGCTATGCGGCGCACGGTCCGAGCACGCAGAGGTATCGCCACACTCGCCGCAGCTCTGCTTGTATCCGGCTGCCAGCATCGCTACACTCCACCCGAGTCGCCGATGCCGCCGAATACGATCCTGCTGTCGCAAATGATGAGCGAACTCTCGGCGCAGCCGGGGTTTAGAGAAGCGGTTCTGCACGCTCTCCAAGGCACGGATGACAACAAGAACGGGCCCGCGCTGCTGACGCCGGATCTCGTGCGCGAGCTTCGTGAACGAATCCTTGGCCAGGACTGGGAGGCGCTCGACCGATTCCCCGGATGGACGATGAGCGCCATCAATCCGACGGTGCGCGTCGTGAGCCGCGTAGCAACCAAGCGCGCGGCAGAAAATGCGTCCGCGAACAACCCCGGCGCATCGGCAGGATCAACACCGACGCAAACGTTTTTGGATCTCGGGCCCTATCCGCTCGATCAGGAGCAGACGGTTTCGTTCGACGAGCCCTCGACGCTTCCGCCGTTCACCACCGAGGGCATTGTGACGCGGCTTGGCCCGAACACAGTGCGCGGCGATGGGCCGAATCAACTCGCGGCGGAGCACGCCGAAAGTCAGCGGCTTGCCGATGCGCTGAACCGGCTTGCGGCCAATGCATTGGATGGAGCGAAGCCATTCGCCGCGACAGTCAACGGGACCTCCGCCGCGACGCCGCAGGATCTCATCGCCGCGCTCGCCGCCAGCGGACATCAGGTCACGGTCGTGGATGCGCGTTACTTCGCGAACTTCGGCCATCTGCATTACAAGGGCCAGGATGTGATGATGCCCTTCTGGATCGACACAAGCTTCGCCGTTCCCGGCACCGGCGGCCTGCTTGGCTGGGGCGCTCGTCCGCTACTCGTTCCGGTCTCACATGCGGAGTACGAGTGGCAGGTGCGTGGGCCGCGCATCAACGCCGACGTCAGCTATTACTTCGGCGTCGACGGAAAGAGCGAGTGGCGCACCATGGACACGCTCGATCAGTCCTGGGTGCTCAGACGTGTGGCGCACACGTACACCGATGCTCAGGCCCTTGAAGTGACGCGCTTAACGGGGCTTCTCACCATCGCCTACATGCACCAGCATCAGCGCAGGCCCGATCTTCCGTTCGGCGGCTACTACGCGCTGGGCGTCTGCCAGGATGGAATCGCCGCGATCGAAGAGCACATGACCGGCAAGTCCACGCTCTTCCCAAACACCGCCGACACAACGCTCTTCGATGATCCGCGCGACGCGGAGGTGAACAAGCTCATTGCCGCGATTCCCAAGGACCGCGGCGGAGATCCGCCGGGACCCGAGCGCATCTTCGGTTCGCTTCCAGCCGAGCCGGGTCCTGATGGCATCTTCAGCGCAGTCACGATCCCCGGACTCGCGGATGATCTGAAGGCGAGTTACGTGGCGTGGCACGAAGGCAGGCTCCAGCGCATCCATAGCCGGACCTTCTACTGGACCATCACCAGCGTTGCCTTCGCTGGTGCGGGCGTACTGATTGCGCTGCTTGTTCGTCGCCGTAGAAGTTGATTCGGAAGTACACTCCAGGCGCCGCGCAGGGTCAGGATCGTCGAACGCAGATCCTGCGATGCAACGAAGTTGGTGCAGGTGTGCTCCAACTTCACGGGAGGTAGTATCCAAATGGCAACTAAGAAGGCAAGCAGTAAGAAGTCGTCCAGCAAAAAGAGTACGGGCCGGAAGTCCTCAGCGAAGAAGAGCCTCTGCAAAGAAGAGTTCGACGAAGAAGTCATCCGCGAAGAAGAGCTCGGGCCGCAAGTACAGCAAGGGCACTGGCAAGCAGGTAAAGCGCGAGATGCACGAAATGCATGAGGGCAAGCTGAAGAGCGGCCGCAGTGGAAAGAAGGTAACGAGCCGCAAGCAGGCCATCGCGATCGGGCTTTCCGAAGCCCGCAAGAAGGGCGAAAAGGTTCCGCCCAACCCAAACAAGTAAGCACTGAAATTCAGGCGCGGCTCATGTCCATAGGGACAATGACCGCGCCTTTTCTATTGCTGAACTTTGAGGGCGTCTATTGGTCGAGAGCAGCGGCGGCTCTGCGCGCCTGCGCGACGTCAGCAGGCCGTGCGCCGACATAGCTGCGATAGACGCTGATATGGAAGCACGCCTGCTGGAACTCCTCCTCCACGTCGATCATCCCAGCCTGCATCAGCGGCATGAGATACATGCGCATCCACGCAATCTCTGCCATCGTCATTCCCTTTTTACCGAAGTCGATCGCCTGGCCCGTCAGGTGAGGTGACGCGGTCTCGCCTTCGATGGCCGCCGCGTTCCCGTTAATGCGCTGCAAACGAAGCTGGTACGAGATCGTGCGGACAGCCGAATTCAACTCCAGCGGCTCTCGGAAACGTGCATAGTAGGCTCCGGCGATGTCTGCGGTGAACTTCGCAGTCCATGGACGAGCGAGGCGGCGGTTCTCCGGCAGCTCCGGATTCACGTGCAGCGCAGAAGTCCCGGCAACCTCGACCAGCTGATGCGCGTAGCGCAGCCGCTCGAGTTCCTCATCGTTCTCAATTCGCTCCAAACCGGCGGCGTCCGCCATCTGGTTCTGGTGAACAAGAATCTCGCGCGAGCCCCGTAGTGGTGGAGGAACGATCAGCCGGCCGGCTCGTGTGTACATCGGAAAGACGCGAGGCGCTACGGCTGCCTGCGCCATCTCACTCGCGGAGAGCGACGCGGTTGTATTCGCGGCATCGTTGCGTGGCGCCGTCGAAATACGATCATCTCCAGCGGGATGGGGCTCCCCGCCCGCATAGACGCCTGTAGAGGCTGCCTCCACGAGGCTGCTGGCTCCTGCAACGGGCCGCGCCATGGGAGCTTCACCAGGACGGCTCGCGGCGACAGTCTCGGCCGAAAAACTTCCAGCGCGAACGTTTCTCAAGGCGACAGACCGGCGGCCGGCGCTTGCAGCCCGACGCCGTCCGCGCGAACGGACCACGCGTCCCGCGGCCTGCTCATGCCGAGCCACAGTCGCGGTCTTTGCAGAGCGAGCCCGAACTTTGTGCGAGATCGTCGCATGGGAACGCATGGCCCGCACGGGCTGCGGCTGCTCCTTTGCTGATGGGACGTGCCGCGATGCGTGCTCGCGCGACGCAGCCTGCACCGGTTGACGCGAAGTCACGGCGAGAGCAAATGCGATCACAAGGAAGATCGCGAGCGGACGAAGCAGTGCGCAAGGCGCCTCTGCGTTCTCCTCAAATCGGGAGGCAGGGTTCAACATGGGCCAGGTTTTTAGAAGGAGGCGGAGAGCCACCAGAGCTTCTTCAGGCTATCGTCCCTTTCCGGTCAGAGCCAGTGCCGATTCGGGTTCTGCCACTCCCACCTCTGTGGAAGGGTGTGGATTCGCAGCGTCCGAAGCTGAATTCGCGGACGATGGAAATCCCTGCCCTGAAAACAGTGCAGCCTCCGCCGAGCGCCGCCGGACGAGGCCCGGCAGGATCTTGCCGCCCGCGTGAACCCACAGCCCGAACTGCACCGCAGCGCTGTCGAACTCACCCTCGTTGACGTATCGCAGGAGGCTGGAACCTAAGAAGCTTCCACGACCTGTGTTGAAGCAAAAGTCGACCAGCGCATCGAACTGATGCTGTGCCAGATCTACCTGAACAGACTTCCGCACCGTTAGCACCGCAGAGGTCAGATCGGAACGCAGCAGCGCCTCTGCTTCGATCTCGCTGATGCATTGGCCACAGTGCACCTCAGGGCCGGTGTGTCCGTAACCGATGGTCCAGACGCCGGCGGAGTCCCGATAGGCCTCCAACCGAAGTCCCTCGAAGCTGCGCGTCAGCGCAAACCCCGTGCTGCTGTAGTCGTACTCATTCATGCGTCAGACGCGCCTCCTTTGCGCGCAAATTATGGGGAAACTGGCGGATTGAATCGTTCCATTGCGACAGCGCATCGAATAGCGTTTGGGCAAGCAACCCGAGCGCAGGCGTAAACTTAAGAGCGTTCCCTGCACACGCGTGCAAAGCCCCTGACGAATGGAGCGCATTCCCTTGGCAACAGAGACAACCTATGACCTCGCGGTCCTCGGCGGCGGACCCGCCGGATACACCTGCGCGATTCGCGCCGCACAGCTCGGCCTCAAGGTCGCCCTCATCGAAAAGACCGACAAGCTCGGCGGCACCTGCCTGCACTGGGGCTGCATCCCTACCAAGTCGCTGCTGTTTTCCGCAGAGGTGTGGGACCACCTGAAGGCCGCCAGCACGCTCGGCATCGACAACGTCGACAAGCCTTCGCTGAACTGGGACAACCTGCTGAAGCGCAAGAACGACGTCACGTCGAAGCACACCAAGGGTCTCGACTTCCTGATGAAGAAGAACAAGATCACCGTGGTGCGCGGACACGGCCGCCTCACCGGTCCCGCCAGCGGCGGCGTCTTTACCGTCCAGGTCACCGACGAAGACAAGGGCAAGGGCCGCGACCTGCAGGCCGAAGGCTTCACCCAGCAGACGAAGACCGACGTGAAGGCAAAGAAGGTTGTGCTCGCCATGGGCTCGGACGCGCGCATGCTGCCCGGCTACCAGGCCGACGACACCATCCTGACCAACATGCAGATCCTCACGCTGCCGAAGATGCCGAAGTCACTTGTCGTCATCGGCTCCGGCGCAGTGGGTGTCGAGTTTGCCTCGGTCTTCAAGAGCTTCGGCGCGGACGTCACTGTCCTCGAGGCGCTGCCGCGCGTCGTTCCGGTTGAGGACGAAGAGGTCTCCAAGGAACTCACGCGCCAGTACAAGAAGCGCGGCATCGAAGTCAGCACGTCCTGCAAGGTCGAGAAGATCGAGAAGACCAAGGGCGGAGCGAAGGTCAGTTGGGTCAACGCCGCAGGCAAGCCCGAATCGAAAGAGGTCGAGAAAGTCCTGGTCGCCGTCGGCCGCGCACCGCGGACCTATGACGCCGGTCTGGACAAGGTGAATCTGCAGCTCGACCGTGGCTTCGTCACCGTCAACGAGTGGATGGAGACCTCAGTCCCCGGCCTCTACGCCATCGGCGACATCGTCGCGGGTCTGCCGCAGCTGGCGCACGTCGGCGCGATGGCCGGCATCGTCGTCGCCTCCAAACTCGCGGGCAAGTACGCGCGCGCTGTCCGCAAGGACCGCACGCCCGGCTGCACCTACTGCGATCCGCAGATCGCCAGCGTCGGCCTCACCGAAGCGCAGGCGAAAGAAAAGGGCTATCAGGTTAAGGTCGGCAAGTTCCCGTTCGTCGGCAACTCCAAGGCGACGATCGTCGACGCGCACGACGGTTTTGTGAAGATCGTCTCCGATGCGAAGTACGGCGAGATTCTCGGCGTGCACATCATTGGTCCGCAGGCCACCGAGCTCATCGCCGAAGCCGTAACCGCGATGGAGCTCGAGGCGACGGTCGAGGAGATGATGTTCACCATCCACGCCCACCCCACGCTCTACGAGTCGCTGCTCGACGGCTTCTCCAGCGTCGAGAACATGGCCATCAACGTCTAAGACCTGCCGAACGCACGGGCCGCCCAGCGGCGGCTCGTGCTGCGAGGTCAAGCTATGAGTCAGGAACAACGCCCGCCGCTTCCGCCATTCACCGAGGCCACCGCAACAGAAAAAGTGCGCAAGGCCGAGGATGCATGGAACACCCGTGACGCTAACAAGGTCGCGCTGGCGTACACCGTCGACAGCCGCTGGCGGAACCGCTCAGAGTTTCTTACGGGACGGGACGAGATCATTGCGTTCCTGACCCGCAAATGGAATCGCGAGCTCGACTACCGCCTCACGAAAGAACTTTGGGCTTTCACCGGCAACCGCATCGCCGTGCGCTTTGCGTACGAGTGCCACGATGACTCCGGCAACTGGTTCCGGTCCTACGGAAACGAAAATTGGGAGTTCGACGAGAACGGACTCATGCGCGTGCGCCACGCCAGCATCAACGACCTGTCGATCACGCCCGAACAGCGCAAGTTCCATTGGCCACTCGGCCGCCGGCCGGACGACCATCCGAGCCTGTCACAAATGGGCCTTTGATTCTCTGATCGATGCATCTCCACCTGCTCCAACTCGGCCGCATTCCCTACGCCGAAGGTCTGCGCCTTCAGAACGAGGTCGTGGCGGCGCGCAAGTCCGGCGCTATCGGCGACACGCTGCTCCTCATGGAGCATCCGCCCGTTCTCACGCTCGGCCGCAACGCCACGCGCGCGAACATTCTCGCCGGCGATGAACTGCTCGCACGCAAGGGCGTCGAGATCTACGAGACCAACCGCGGCGGCGAGGTCACCTATCACGGCCCCGGCCAGCTCGTCGGCTATCCCATCTTCGATCTTCGCGGCGACCTGCCCAACAAGCGCGGCCCGTTCCTCGGCCCGGTCGACTTCGTCCGCCTCATGGAAGAGGCGCTGATTCTCACCTGCAAGGATTTCGGCGTCCCGGCGCAGCGGATCTGCAAACTCACGGGTGTCTGGACCTACGCCGGCGGCAGCATCCCGGAGAAAAAGATCGCCGCCATCGGCATCCACGTTTCGCAGGCCATCACATCGCACGGCTTCGCGCTCAACGTCACAACCGACCTCCGCGACTTCAACTGGATCGTCCCCTGCGGCATCGCCGACCGCGGCGTCACGTCGCTCGAACTCGAGTCGCCGCAAGACCCTCCGCCGACACTTGCGCAGGCCGCAAATAGCGTGGCCGCGAACTTCGGCCGCGTCTTCAACCGCCAGGTGCTCGCGGCAGATTCTTTGGAAGAGATGCTTGCGCTGATGGCCTGACATCCTCAGCGTGCTATAGACTTCAGCCTCCTTCAATTTCACTCGGGTCTCGCAATTGATACGCGGTCCAACCGCGACCTTTCGCTACATTTCATGGAGCCCGTCATGTCTACAGTTCTCATCACAGGAACCAGCAAGGGCATCGGATATGAAGCTGCCCTGTGTTTCGCCCGTGCAGGCCACAAGGTTTTGGCCACGATGCGAAACCCCGCACAGTCTCCTGCGCTGGCAGAAGCCGCGGCGCGCGAAAATTTGCCCATCATTGTCTCCTCGCTCGACGTTGACTCCGACACCTCCGTCGCCGAAGGCATCGCCGCGCTCACGAAAGCGCACGGCCAGATTGACGTGCTCATCAACAACGCCGGCGTCGAGGCCATGGGCTCCGTCGAAGAAACCCCGCTCCACCTCTTCCGCTCGGTCATGGAGACCAACTACTTCGGCGTGATTCGCTGCACCCAGGCCGTGGTGCCGCAGATGCGCGAACGGGGCAGCGGCTGCATCGTTCAGATCAGTTCCGTCGCCGGCCGCATCACGCAGCCGCCCATGGCTGCCTACTGCGCCTCCAAGTGGGCACTCGAAGCAATGACCGAAGCGCTCGCCGGCGAGATGAAGACCTTCGGCGTTCGCGTCGCGCTCGTCGAACCCGGCGTGATCGACACGTCCATGCCGCGCCGCCTCACCACTGCCGGCGCCTCGAAGTATGGCCAAAGCCAGCGCATGGCCAGCTTCTTCACCCAGTCGCTCAGCGGTCCTCGTCCGGTTTCGCTCGTCTCCGAAAAGATCCTTGAAATCGTCGAAAGCGGTACCTGGCAGTTGCGTCACCCCGTCGGCCCGGACGTGTCCATGATCACCACGCGCCAATCCATGACTGATGAGTCCTGGGTCGACTGGCACTCCGCAGACGACGAGGCGTTCTTCGCCCGAATGCCACGCTGACGCCTCACAAGCCGACGATCTCTGCGAAAAGACATGGCCGACGCCTCACGGCCGCCCGCCCCAGCTTCGCCCGGCACGGTTCGCTAACCGAACGCCTCGTGCGAGGCCCGCGCCGCGCTCGTATAATCCACAATTGCGCCTTGCGCACCCATCGCACCCCGGAGAACCTCCCGATGCCGACCGACGTAGTCATGCCCCAGATGGGCGAATCCATCACCGAAGGCACCCTCACCAAGTGGCTGAAGAAGCCGGGCGACACCGTCCAGCGCGACGAACCGCTGTTCGAGATCTCCACCGACAAGGTGGACGCCGAGATCCCCTCACCCATCGCCGGCACGCTTGGCGAGATCAAGGTGCAGGAAGGCGCCACCGTCGGCGTTAATACAGTTGTCGCCACTATCAATGAAGATGGCGCGCAACCTGCCGCTCCGGCGAACTCCGGCGCCGTGCCCACGAAGGAAGACACAGTTACTCCAAGTGCGCTGGACACTGCCATCCGCGACGAGGAGGCCGAAGCGGAGGCCCTCGCTCCGGCGTCCGGCAATGGCGCCGGTGCTACCGCCGGTCCTGGCACCGAAGTCCTGATGCCGCAGATGGGCGAATCCATCACTGAAGGCACCATCACCAAGTGGCTCAAGAAGGTCGGCGACACCGTTCAGCGCGACGAGCCCATCTTCGAGATCTCCACCGACAAGGTCGACGCCGAGATTCCTTCACCCATCGGCCGGCACGCTCACCGAGATCAAGGTCCCCGAAGGCTCGACAGTCACCATCAACACGGTCGTCGCCGTCATCGGCGGCGGCGCTTCTGCACCTGCAGCAAAGGCCGCAGCTCCGGCAGCCGCGCCTGCGAAGGCACCCGCAGCCGCTTCTGCACCTGCAGCTCCCGTCTCCGCAGCTTCCGCCGGCGAGCGCCCGCGCTCCTCGCCGCTCGTCCGCAAGATCGCCTCCGAGAACAACGTCGATCTCGCGACCGTTCCCGGCACGGGCGCCTCCGGCCGCATCACCAAGCAGGACATCACCTCGCACATCAGCGGTGGCGGTGCAACCGCCCAGCCCGCCGCAGCAGCCGCACCCGCAAAGCCCGCGGCGCCCGCGGCTCCTACCTACGCGCCGATGCCCGGCGAGCTCGTTCCCATGTCGAAGATGCGCGCCATCATTGCCAAGCGCATGGTTGAGTCCAAGCAGACCAGCGCGCACGTCCACACGGTCTTCAAGGTGGACATGACGCGCATCGTGAAACTGCGCGAGAAGGAAAAGAACAAGTACGAGCAGCGCAACGGCGTGAAGCTGACCTACATGCCGTTCATCACACGCGCAGCCGTCCACGCGCTGCGCAAGCACCCCATCGTCAACGCCTCCACGCAGGGCGAGGCGATCCTCTACAACAAGAACATCAACATCGGCATCGCCGTCGCACTGGAGTGGGGCCTCATCGTTCCCGTTATCAAGCAGGCGGAGGACAAGAGCTTCCTCGGCGTCGCGCGCGCCATCGTCGACCTTGCCGACCGCGCCCGCTCGAAGAAGCTTGCTCCGGACGATGTCGCCGGCGGCACCTTCACGCTCACCAACTCCGGCATCTTCGGCGAGCAGTTCGGCACGCCGATCATCGCTCAGCCGCAGTCGGCCATCCTCGGCATCGGCGGCCTCAATAAGGAGCCGATGGTTCTCACCGACAAGGACGGCAACGACTCAATCGCTGTCCGCTCCATTCAGCGCTTCACGCTTGGCTTCGATCACCGCATCATCGACGGTGCCGACGCAGGCAAGTTCATGAGCGACTTCAAGGCATACCTCGAGAACTGGAGCGAGGATATCGGGTAGTTCTCACTTAGCTCAACGTCCAGCGGCAGACTCCTGGAGTCTGCCGCTTTCTACTTTGCTAGATCGAAATTCCCAGCGCCTTCAAATCAGCCTGAATCACGCCATCACCCGCCTGCGCGTCAGCGATGAGCTGCTTGATGTCAGCAATCACAGCCTCATCCAATGTCAGCGAGAGCCCTTTGCTCGATGCCGCAGCAGTCGCATCCTTCACGATCTTCACTGCGTCCGAACCCAGCGTCAGTAACACTGCACGCGTCTGCGGGCTCGAAATAATCAGCCACGCCTGCTTCGCCTTCTGGAAATCCGACCGACAGCTTCGCATAGAAGCCTTTCAGATCATTTCCCACCGTTGAAAGTACAGTTGCAACGCTCACTCGTTGTCTCCCCTTGTTATTGGTTAGCCTTATGCCACACGCTCGCGTTTAGACACGCGACGACACCGTCCACGATCGATCCCAAGCCAGACGAAAACCCATCGGCATCAATAATCGACTTCTGCTCCACCGCATCGACGATGTTGATTGCGGTCGTCACGATGCCGAGCACAGCATGCTTCTTCTGCTCTCCGGACTTCGCACCGAACATCGCTTCAACGCTCTGAATCACGCTCGGCAGCAGACCAACGCCGCGCAGAAACAACTTCAAGAAATTCATCCTCACGTCCTCTCAGAACTGCTAATGCTTTGCGCCCAGCCATGCAATTGCCAGGTGCACCAGCGTCAGCAGCGCGCCAAAAGCACCGCCCAGCCCCTTCAGCCGCTGCACACTCTGCTCATGCGACTCCACACGCTGCTCCAGTTTGTGCAACCGTCCTGGCTGTCCAATCCCGAGCAGCTCCTTCATCTGTGCCTGCAGCACACTCAATTCGCTCAGCACTTGCCGCTCGAACTCATTCATCATTTACCTCACACGCGGCCCATCGCCGCGCACCCTTCCTTATGTCAGTGGCACATTCAAAAACACTGCGCTTGAAAAGCGTGAATACAATGCAGGTGAACTCGCGTCATACATACGCACGTAATACCGTTCAACCTGCGCTGCTCGCGGAATCGAAAAGTTTCGCACAGGGCTGCGTAGAACGAGATCGGCCGTGTCGACGTCCGCTCCGAAGTTCCAGTCGCGCCGCCGAACCTCGAACCCGCCACCCACCGGTGGATCGCAACCCGCGTCGATCTGTAGTTCGCTGCCGTTCACACTGGTCACGCTCAGCTGCTGCAGATTCGCCAGCACCTGCGCCGGAGCGCCCTCCGCAGTTGCCGGGAGGAACGCATTGGTTGCAATCGCTTCACTCAGCTTCAGGCCGAGGCCATCCGCCCACTGTGTCGCCCAGTCGTTCGCAAACTTGATCGCGTAGGTTCGAATCTCGGGGACTGCGTTTGCATCTTTGACCTCAACGCTTCGCACCAGCAGCGACGAGGTCACTCCATCGCTCGTCACCGCAAGAACATCGCCGGGCCAGATGTCGGTCGACGGATTCACCGTCGCATAAGAGCCAGCGACAGCAGCCGTCCGACTCGTCGCGAAGGCCAGCAGTGCCTGCGCCGCGGTCTCGCAGTCCGCGCTTGAGCGCGCAACCGGCTGCAGCACTTTGCCCAGCCATCGGCTCGTGCCATTGATGTTGCCGGCGGCGCCTGCCTGCGCCTCTGCGGCAACACTTGCCGCGCTGGCCATTCGCGCGACCGACCTTTGCTGATTTCGATACTGCACCGCGACGATCTCACCGACCACAGGAACCCGTCCGGCAAGGAACGTAACCCTGCCTGGCGTGCCCGCGCTTGTGCCATAGCTCATCTCGCAATCGACGCCTTCGCCCGCGGTCCCGATCAGCCTGGTCTGCTTTGTGCCATTCGGCAGTGTGCTGACGACCCAGGCGCTTCCCGTGCGCGTCACATTCACGGAACGGATCGACCCGAAGATCTGCGTTGAGTTCACCGCGGCGAAGGCGCAGGTCATGGGAGAACCCGGCAGCGTCCCCGTTGCAGCCGCAGTGTCGTACAGCACGGTCGCCGGAGTATTCGAGCTCGCGCCCTCGTCCACCAGCTCGAACACGACGTCACACGGGGCGCCCACGCCGCTCAAATCACCGAAGCCCTGCACGACACCATCCACCATGCAGTAGTAGCGCTGCATCACACGCTGCATCTCCACGCTGTGCAGTCTCAGCCGCAGCGTGTACGCGTGCCCCGCAAGCGGCGTGAAGCTTGTGCCCACCTCCACTCCATTGAGCACCGGCACAAGAATCGTCACGCCTCCGGTCTGGCTCGTGCTCTGGCGCACGCGAAATCCCGGCGAAGCACGCTGCAAGCTGCACAGGACCGGCGTACAAGCCGGCCAGCATGCCGTCGGACGCAGCGCCGAGCACAACACCGCCGAGCTCCACCACGATGCTGCCACCAATTTCCAACGCATCCAAGGCGGTGAGGGTTGTCTGTCCGTCCTGGCCTGTGCCGCCGCTCAACGTCAGACCGCCAGCGCCCAGAGAAATGTGGCCGCCGGGATCGCTTCCGCTCCACTGTGCCGTGTCAATCGCGGCCCCATCAAAGCTGTCGTTGATCAACGTGCGGTTGGCATCCCGGTACGCGGACTCGCTGAGTGGGAACACGGTAGTCGTGCCATCGCCGACGAAGTTCTCGTTGATATATGCCGCTGGTTCTTCTGCCCCCGAAAGGGTGACGTCGTTAGCCAGCTCACGGACGGCTCCAACTTGTAGCTCCGCCACACTCAACGTTCCGTCAGCGTCGCTGAAGTTATGCGTGACAGAACCGGCGGGTTGCAGCAGTATCTGTCCGTTCAACGCACGATAGCCTGCGTATGCTGCGCCGGCAGCGTCCCCTGCGTTGACGCTCCAGGGAACATCGGCGCGTGCCGTGAACACACCACTCACCTGCGCACCGGAGCCAGGCGACACGCTCAGCGAACCCGCTTGTGTCCGCGCGACCATACGCGCCAGCAGTTGATTGCCGTTGAGCGACAATGAGGCCCCTGCCGTCTGTGCGGCTCCGGAACCCGCGCGATCCAGGAGCCATTCATCACTGACTGCACTCAACCGCGCGCAATACACCGGCCCGGAGCTTGCTTCACCCGCATAGACGCGAACCGGTTCGGTCGCGAGATAGCCGGTGAACAATACTGTTCCGTCTTCGGCTTCGACGATCACCCGTCCGAGCCGCGAGGGCAGTGGAAGCCCTTCGACGTCCACGACCAGCTCAGCCGTGCAGCGCGTCGGTGCATTCAGCGTACGCTGCAGCGTGATCGGCCCCTCCGGTGCCACCGACGAGGTGTAATCGCGCGGGCCCGTTCCATCCAGATTGTCAATTGTGATCCGCAACTCAATCTCCTCTCTGCGTGCCTGGGGCACCGTCAACATCAGCACGAAACGAAGCTGCGGAAGCACACAACGCTCTCGCCATCCACCGGATCCTTCACTGGCAGCGCACGAAACGCCGCGCTCTGACGCAGCACCTCGAGCCCACCACCGCTGGTAGCCGAGGTCTCCGCAGCACTCGCCATCGCCTGCAGTCGCGGATAGTGCCACAGCACGCGTTCGCCCTGCTGACCCTCCGCCACAAAGAGCGCCGACCATTCCTGAAAGAACGTAGACCCCTCGCGATCGCAGAATCCAGTGACGCTGCTTACCTTCATCGAGCTCGCCGGAGCCCCCGCCAGAAGCGGCTGCTCGAGTGTCAACGCGCCGTTCGCAATCGCTGAGATGCGCCCAACGTTCAGCGACACCCGGCGGACATAGTCGACGTCCGTCAGGGCGCTCTTCACATACGCTCCGCTGATGGCACTCCCAACGAACCCCAGCTGTCCCGTGTAGTCGATGTCGACCACAACGGTCTCGCCAACCGCAAAGTCTGCGGCTGCGGAACCAAGCTGCAACACACTCGCCGTCGATCCGCTCTGTAGAACGACCGCTGGAATCGCAACTCCGCCAGATCCCGCGGCAGCTGCTCCAGTCTGAGCCTTCAGCAGATTCATCTGCTGCGTTCCCGCAGCGAGAGCCATCTGCAGCTTGCCCCAACTCGCAAACTGAAAGGCCACCGTCGCATCGACCGCATTGCGGCTCTGCATCTGCGGGGTTGCAGGTGCACCGGCCAGCACCGGCTCAATCTTCGTCCCCGACTTCCTCGCAAACCCGTTGATCCACCCCAGGTCAATCCACGGTGCAGGCGGCGCATCGGGCATGAACATCCCCTGCTGCGCCGGGTCGAAGATCGTCGGTTGCTTCGCTCCTCGATTCACCGGCGCAAAATAGGCTCGCACTCTGCGAACCGCAGGAGGCATCGTCTCTGTCGTCAAATTCAAAGCTCACCTGCTTCCTCGCAGCTCATCACCGTCACCTTGGCCGTTCGCCCAATGCGGTCAGCCTTCACCGCAAGAGGCCCAAGCTCTGCGTCGCTCCACCAGATGTTCGTGCTCATCGCCGTCGCGCTTCCGCCCGTTGCGAGCGCGGCATAGCTCTGCTTGATCGCGGTTTGCGGCGTGCTGTTCAGCGCTTCAGTAAGCTCGGCATCCATTGCCGTCAGCAGCCGCCCGCGATCCATGCCGGCATTGCCTGCAGTTCCCGCCGTCTCGTACGACACCTCGCAGGTCATCGTTGCAATGGGCGTCGCATTGTCCGAATCCACAGTGGCGTCGGTCCACCGCAGGCGAAAGCAGTCGGAGATTGTCACCGTCGAGACAAGCTCGTTTTCCTCAACCAGCACACCCGGCCGCGTCACCCCGCGCAGCACGATGGTGCGCTCCGGATTTGCAGCCGCAATGCGCGAACGCAGCAGCTCGTAAAACGTATCCTTCGCGTTCTGCAAACTTCCTCCATGTCTTTCGCGACCATCCTCTAGCGATCAGGCGCAACCAGCTCCAGGCTGTACAGATAAGTCGCTCCATCCGCGGTTGTCGCTGTGCTCGACAGAATCGTGTACAGCACGCCATCGATAACTACTCCGGCTGCCGTCTCAAACAGCACCTCTGCCGAATTGAATTTCAAGCTCCCCACAACTGCCTTCACGGCGCTTCCGGAGATCAGCAGCGTCGATGTCTTGGCCGCCGCGCGAAAGGTCGCCGGCGCGAGTTCCACATCCTGGAACTGCGGTGTTGCAAGTCCAAGTTGCTCGCTGTCGTTGTTCGCGACGGCGGGCGCCGGAAGACGAAGCAGCACAGCCCGCCCGCCATTCGCTCTCAGCAATGCATCCGCGCTACGCACTGCCGCGTCGCTGCATAGAAGGTCAGCCATGTTAAGCCATCCTCTCTGCAACGTACGGCCGCAGCATTGCCTTCACCTGGGTGTCCAGCAGCGAGTCGCTGAAGTACTGCGTCTGCAGCGTATCCAGTTTGCTCGACTTCACATTCAGGCCGGGGGTAGCCTGCGCGTTCTTCACAATCTGCGCGCACGCGACCTTCACCGCATCCGGCACAGTCGTCAACCCCGCAGTGTAGGTCACCTCTGCCTCCGCGTAGCGCAGTCCCATCACATTCCACGGGAAGCGAAACTCACCCAGAGGCACACTCACCTCGAGCGTCGCCGGATCAACAGTCGCCCACGTGCCCGGCAGGCCGAAGACCTCGGCGAACTCAACCGCGAAGGGCTGCTCCTCGAGAAACATTCGCGAAGGCCGCGCATACCGTGCCTGCACTGCATCGACGCTGATCAGCGGACCGTAGCTCAGCCGCACACGCTGCGTATGACGCGAGACCCGAAGATACTCTGTGTAACTCGCAGACATCAGCGTGGGCCGCTTGCAGTACGCCTCCATCATGGCCGAGGCCGCCGTCACCCACGAGTCCTGCGTGTCTGCCGTCAGCCCGTACGCCACATAGTCCGAGGGCAATAGATAGCCCATCCTCACCTCCGTAAAGATTCCTTCCGCTTGCGCAGGAAGAGTTTTGTCCGCAGCGCGGCAAGAGCAGGTTCTCCCTTGCCGCGCCGCGGATTTCTTGCAGCTCGGGTCATTGAGCCGCGACAACGCTGCTGTTTAGCGGTCTATTTCGGCGACCGCTGTTTAGCGGTCGACGAGCACCTGGTAGTGCGCGTAGTTCGCGCCCTTCACCACAACGGCGCCGAACTTCACCGCGACATACTGGCTCGCGAGCGAACCGGGCATGCCCAGCTGGAAGACGCGCGGGTTGGGATCGCCGAGCCAGTGATACTCGATCAGGTCCTCGGTGACGATGTACGCGGGAAGCACAGCGCTACCCGACCCAGGCGTGCCGGTGTACGGCAGTGTCCACTCTGGAATCAGCGGAATGTCGCCGGCCTGCGTAGAGAGCGTCTTTACAGTGAAGCCGCCCTCGATGGCCTTTGTGTTCAACACGACATTGAACTCGCTCTTCATCTCGCGATCGATGAGGTCAAGCAGAACCGGGTTCGCGTAGATCGCCGTCGGACGGACGCCGTAGCTGGTGTTCGAAAGCATCTGCGCGATCGTGGACTTGAGGCCATCGACGATAGACTCCGAAGCGCCGATGGTTACCGTGTTGCCACCACCGGCGATCTGTCCGGCAGCGCCGAAGTACTGCGCCGTCGTCGGCGAGCTCAGGCTGGTGTCCGTGCCGTTCCACAGCGCGACGTCATGCGTGCGCAGGACGCCGTCGACGGTGTCGGTGAGGTCCTTCGCCTGCAGATAGGCGAACTGGCCCTGCTGCTTGCCAAGCTCGAGATCGAACAGGTTGTAGTTGATCTGCGCGACCAGCGCCTTCAGCGGAACGGAGCGCTCCACGCGCGTCGGGCTCACGACGGGCGGCACAAGATTGCGCGGATCCATGAAGCCAGCGGATGCCGCGGGCGAGGGAATCGCCTGCTCCTCAAAGTAGCGCGACGGATGGCCGGTCGCAGGCACCTGCTTGATGCGCTGGCCAAAGGGACCGCGGCGGCGAACCAGGTCGAGAATCTCGGTCTGGTAAAGGGGAACCTCAATTGCGCCGGGTCCGATGTAGTCCGCCGCTGCGCTGATCTCAGTAAACTTCGCGTTCATTCATTCTCCTCAGTTGTTGTTGCCTGTTTTTGCAAAGGAAAGAGGGCGCAGCCTTCGCTGCACCCTCTCGCGTTGTACGAATTCGTTGCGCTTAGCCGCGGTCCGACGGATTCAGCACGCCAGCGCGAATCAACTCCGACTTCACAGCAATCCGCTGCTCGATGCTGAGACTCGTGAGCGCCCCATCAATCGCACCTGCCTCCACCGAGTCCATCACCACGCCCTGCTTCGCGAGCATCGTTGCCATCGAGGTCGGCAGCGTCTTACGGCCGGCGGGCTGCACACCTGCAGACGCGACCAGCTCGGCGATCTTCGCCTCGGCCTCAGCGAGCTTGCGCTCCAGTTCCGCCTCGCGCTGCGTCTCCACCGTCGCAACGATGCGGCTCACCTGCGACTCCGCCTCGGCCGCGAGCGCCACTTGTTGCTCGGCCATGCGCAGCACCGTACGTTCCAGCGCCGACGCCGCTTCCATCAGTCTGTCGGCCGCTGTCTGCAACTCACCTGCAGTCATCTCTTCCATTCCTTTTCCTCCAGTCGCTCTTAAGCCGCTGTTCGTCCGTTACAACGTCTGCGAAGTTTGAACGACGTGTTTCGATACGCCGCCTTCTCGCGCAGCAGGATTGCCGCACCCGTGAACGTCGCCCGAGTCAGCGTCCACACCTGCGCGCGCATATCCGCCACGTGCGCATCGGCAAGCTCATAGCTCATGCCCATCTCACCGTCAGCACTCGCGTTCACGCCGCACATGCGTCTCTCCAGTTCGGGGAAGTCACGCGCGAACAGAAATCCGCTGACCATAAGCCGCTGTCCCTCGAGATGCGCCGACGTGATGATGCCGCACTTCTGCCGCGCATCATGTCCGTCCCACCCGGCCTTGTAGTCGACGGCCATGCCCAGCAGACTCGGCAACGCCTTTTCTGCAGCTTCCTTCGTCAACACCACGCGATGCCCTCGCGCTCCACTCGGTGCCCGATCGCTCGGCACATCCACCAGCGTCAGACATCCCTCAAACGGCAGGCGATTCGGATGCCCACTCACTTCGGGGAACTCCACCGCCATCGCTGCCACAGCCAAACCGCGCGACCTCGACAGCCGCGCCTCCATCTCTCTCAATTACTCCTCCTGGCTGTTGTTACATCTCTCTTTCGCTACTGCTTCTGCGTAGTCGTCGCCGGCAATTCCGGAAGACCACGCATCGTTCTCACCTCCTCAACTGTCAGTACGCCGGCCTTCAGCAGCTCCAGCTGAATCTGAACCTCTGTCGATTCATCGCGGCTGTCCAACTCGTTCCATACGAACCGCAGATCATCCCAGCCAAGCCGCTTCACGATGACGTCCCGCGTCAGATGGTCGGCAATCAGTTTCGCCAGCGGAACCACCGCGTTGTCGAACGCCTCCTGAGCGAACTCCGATGCTGTCGAGCGGTTCACATCCGCCGAAACTCCCAGTAACATCGCCGGCAGATCGAACGCATTGGCAATCATCGTCAGCAGAAACTGCTGCCACTGGAGTCTCAGATCAGCGTCCGTGCCACCGCCAAAACGCAGCACCTGCGGTGGAGTCTCGGAGCTCATCACCGGAACGCGCCCGGTGCCCTCCACCTCGTCCTGCCACCACTGGATCAGTCGCTCGTGCTGCTCTGGTGTGCGGTCCTGCATCCAGAGTGCATACTGCACAACGCTGTTCGCCGCCAGGCGTCCCGCGTACCGGTGCGCCTGCAGGAACTGCGAGATCGTCTCGAAGGCAACCTCGATCTTGCCCAGCCCAAACACCGTGTGCGTGCGTGGATTCAGCCGCACATACATCAACTCCGCATCGAGCAACGGCATCACAGCATCTTTGCCGAGACGTCCCGTCACCTGCTCATAACGCGGCTGATTCGGATCACCGTTCCAATGCGAGTTAATTTTGATCGTCGCTCCGTCCACCGGATATAACCGCACCGGAGCTGCAACGTCCGAGGTCACTTCAATCTCCGCCGCGCCGAAACCGCCAACCAGCACATCCTCGATCACCTGCTCGATGAACGTACGGAAGCTATCGCTTTCGTTTGGCGTTTCGAACGCCCGCCGCAGGGCGCGCGCGCGCTCAGCACGGGTCTCTGCATTCTCATCGCCCGCATCCGGCTTCGCTTCCAGCCTCCACTCCATGCACGCAATCTTGTCTTTGATACAGTTGATCGCGCGTCTCGCCGCCGGCGTCTCCGCAAACCTCCGCAAATTCGCGGCTGTTGGTTTCGGCAGCGTGTTCACTCCGACTCCGCTGCGTGCGGGAGCGAAGATCGATCCCGCTAGCGGCGCGGCGACCGTCTTGCGCGCACCCTCCGATTCCTGTTCTGCCTGAACTCCTGTCACCCGGTCCCACATCTCCTTCACCGCTGCACCAACACCCATCCGCTCTCCTCTCGCTCAAAAAGCAAACGGCGCAGCCGAAGCCACGCCGTTCAGGAATCCAACCCTCAGCTACCGATTACACTCGCAACTCCCGCCGCGCCGTCTCGGCAACTCGTCCGAGATCGGCCGTGGTGAGCACACGGATCGCCGCGCTCTCCATCGCTCCCACGCCAAATCCATACATCTCCGTATCCCCCACTGACGTGATCGGCTCAATCACCGCGGTCAGCTCCAGCTCGATGCCTTCCACTCGGCTCACGCCCGCTCGCAGCGCCTCCGCCGAGAATGCGAGCCCCTTCGCCGCCTCCGCGTCATTCTCCAGCGACACCGCCTGGAACATGCGCACGCGCCCGTTCCGGTAGCCGCAGTCGATCTTCAGCGGATCACCCGGCCGCGTGTACTGCGCGGCCGAGATTCGCTTCCGCATTAGCCCCCACACGCCGGCGCGCTCAAACTCATCGCGCATCCTGCCTGCGATCGCCGTGCGCCCGCTCGTCTTCCGGCGGACCGCCGGAACCTTGAGCGGCTCCACATACATCCGCATCAACTGTTCCAGCTCCGCTGGCACACTCTCCGCCAGCGTCCCACGCATCTCTGTCACTTGCACGCTGTTCGAAAGCGTGTCTTCCAATAGTTCGAGCATGGGTTTCGCGTTCACGCGCGGCTCAACTCCTGCGCGCAGACGCTCCGCAATCTCCGATTCCAGAGACTCCAACAGCTCCACATCGGCATTCGGGTCCAGGCACCGCACGCGACTCCAGTCGCGTGTGAATCGCACGGTCGCGCCGGCCGCACCTCCCGCCTCGCGCAGCACCACGCCAATGTTCGCAAACTCTCCCTTCACCACATCCGGCACATACCGGATGAGAGAGAACTCGCACTGTACCCGCTCCGCCAACAGACACTCCCCGCCGAGGTTACATCACCAGATTGCCAGCCGCGCCTGCAACTGCAAAGCGCCTCGGCACAACAATACTTTTCGCTGCGCCCCAATTTGGGAACGGCTCGCGATCCGAATCACGAAACGACTCAATCAACTCTCTCACTCTGCTGCGCCGCGCCAGCAATTGCTCCATCAGCCGCTCGATCGTCCCGAGGTCGCCACCGTACCACTCCGGCGGAACCTCCTCTGCAATCGCCCACAGCCGGCCCGCTTCAAACTCTTCGATCCGCGACAGCCACGGCTCAAAGCCGGCCCAGCCCGTCACGCGGGCATAGACCTGGTTGCGCGGGAACACTCCCCGCAGCGGTGAGTCCGGAAAACTCCACTCGCCCGCGTTGAAGCAATATCCCTGGTCGATGAAGACCGCGCGATACTTTCGCTCGCGCGGCCTCCGCTCGAACACCGCCTGTCTTCCGTTGCAGTTGCCGGTCCACTTATCCAGCGCAAGAATCCCCGCGAACTCCGCAAGATTGCGCACCTCTTCCATCTGCGGCTCCGGCAGATAATCCACTACCTGTCCTGGCATCAACCCGCCGACAAACTGGCTCCCGAACTGCAACCCGGCCGCGCAAAGCTCACGCACACCTTTGCCGAACTCCAGCACCATGCCCGGGCTGTTGCGAATCAGCCAGTCGCTCACTTCGAGGACATCGCTCTTTGGAACAGACAGCCCAATCGCCTCCGCCAGTCGCGTCGCAATCAGTTCATTCGCCAATACGCGGCGGTGCTGTGGGTTGTTCTGAAACTTCACCACCCACAGATTCCCGTCCGCGCCCAGCATCAGCTGGCTCTGCGCGCCACCGCGCATCCTGCGAATCGCCTGCACCGCCACAACCGCCAAGGCCCGACTCCTTACGGGATCCCCTGCGAACTTGTTCGCCGGGGTAGTCACTAGCAGGTTAGCAGTGCTATGCCCGCGCTTGCACTGCATGTACTGGTCGGGCGCCGGAGGCGCGTCCGCTCCATGCAGTGGTCTCTGCCCGCACCGCCTGCGCAATGGCCATGGCCATCACCAGGTCATCATGCGACCCGGCCGCCGCAGCCGCGCGACCGCGCTCATCCGCGACAAAGGTTCTGCACTCTGCCAATAGCCTCCGGCTCATGAATCGCTCCGGCGTCTCGCTCAGCAGTACTCCCATGCGCGCGACAATCTCCGGCTTCGATGCCGCCGACGTCAGCCAGCCGACCTCACCATGCTGCCTGTACAAGCGCCTGTAACTTTCCCGTGTCTCCAGATACGCAAGCACGGCTGCACCGTGATTATTACGTTCGACAACAATCTGCGCGCCACCGTACTCCTTCGCCAGTTCTACCGAGACGCGCGCCAGATCCTCCGGCCGCAGCCGCTCGCGAAGCTCCGCACATTGCAACCCAGTCGCAATCTCCACCACCTGCACCGCCGCAAAGTCGCCCTCCTCGCCTCCGCCCGCCGAGTCCACCGCAACCACATACTCGCGACCGGGAATTGACCTCAGCCAAACCTGCAGCGCTCCGTTGCGTCTTTTCTCGATCGGCTCCGGCGCCTCTCGCATCCGCTGGTCCAATGTATCGACATCAAAGCAACAGGCCCCTGTCGTACGGAAGCAGGTCTCCGCATCCTCGGCAAACTCCTGCGCACGAAGCAGACCGTACGTCCGCTCCAGCCCGCGCCGGAAGCCAATCTGCTCCGCGCTCAGGCCATGCTTTACAACCAACCCACGCTCCTCCGCACTCATCGCATCAGCAGCAACTAGCGGCCCGCGATACTCCGGCTCCATCCACCATGGGAAGAAGTGCCGCACCACACCGTCCTCTGCATTCGCCTCATCCGTAGCCGCACACCACTCGTCGTAGAACGCGCCATAGGCTCCGTTCGGCGTGCTCTCCAGTACCATCTCTCCCCGCGGGGCGAGCGCCGCCCGAAGACCCGCGAGCGTCATTGCAGCATCGCCCGGCCATCGGCTCACCTCGCTGCAATGCAGGTTCTGCACACTCAGGCCGCGGCCTGCATTCAATTCCGCAGCACTCGAAATGCGAAACTCGCTGTCGATCTCACCGAACACCATCTGCCCCGCATTCGCACGCGACAACCGCAGCGGGCCCTCGCGCAGATCATCCGGCAGTCCTTCCCACATCCTCCGCACCGTCGCAAAGATCGACTCCGCGGCCTCGCGCGTATGCGCGACCTGCAACGTCAACGTACCTGGCCTCGTAATGGTGCGCAGAAAGAACCGCGCCGACACCCACGTCGTGATGCCCATCTGCCGCGCCTTCAGCACAATATTCTGCCGGCCGCATCTCTGCTCGAACTCGCGCTGCGCAGGATTCGCAATCAGCCGCTTCAACTGACCCTCGCGGGTGCGGATGCACAGCGTCCTCTCTGCAAACCTCGATCAAATAATCGGGCCGCCGGTCCATCCGGCGGCCCATCTCCCTCAGTGCCTCAACATCGTCCAACTGTCTCTTCGCCACATCTCCTCATCAGATAGCGCTGGCAGTCCACATGGAACTCGTGGACGCAGCCAGCGCTGTCCATCCGTCTGCTAGTTTCTGCCCACGCACTCGTACCCGAAGGTCACCGCACTCGTGGGCGCCGTCTGCACACTCACCGAAACGCCGCCGTAGAGACCTGCGGCGCAATCGCGCCAACCGCAGCAACCGTCTGCTGCCGCCGCACTCTGCGGCTGCACGACGCACACCGGAGCGGAGCCGTAGCTGCCGGTAAAGCTATAGCTCGACGAACTCGTCGCACCGGCGTTCACCGTCAGCGTTCCCACCAGATCCGTGTTCGCCGCCGTTCCCGACCGCAGGACTGGCGCGCTCACCTGATTTGCGCTGATCGCACCGCTGTTGCTGACCTCGGCTGACCCCGGCAGCATGACATTCCCCGCCGGTATCGATCGTGATCGACGGCGACACTCCGTTGTTCGTGCTGAACTTCATGGTGTGGTTATCACTGTTGAAGAAGACCGCGCCCGCAAAGGAGCTTACAGCCGAAGGGTTGGCGTAACCGAACGATCCGGCCTGCGCTCCGGTATTGTCCATCAACCCAACCGAAGAGTAGCCGGTCACGTCCTGCGACTCCACACTGGACGGCATCCGACGTGTGATTGTCGGTCACGAATAAGCCTGCGGCCCCGCCTCCGGAGCTGAGCCTGCCCGTAACCGTCGTGCCGGAGATCGCGCCTCCTGCAATCGTCGTCGTCCATTCAGCGTCGTCGCATTCACAGTTGTCGCGTTCAGGGTCGTCGCACTGATCGCAGGCGCCGAGAGCGCTGTCGGTGATAACGTGAATATTGCCCTCCGCCGAGCGACCAGATCGCTCGTGCTCAACTGCGGCGAATAGTACAGAGCTGTCCTCGCCCGTCGCCGAATCCAGTTCGAATAGAAGTTGTAGCCGGAGTCCCATCGATTGCAGCCATGAAGGTTGCAGTGCGCACGAATCACCGACTCCGTCCCCGCATCCACTTCAAAGTCGTTCCTCCACGGGCCCGCCACCACATAGGCATCATCAGGCAGTTCATGCGTTCCTCCGGCACCAACGTAGTTGCTGGGCGGCACGCCATTCTGAACCTGCCATCCCCGCATGCCAGGGCCAACCTGCCCCATGTAAAGCTTGCCGGCGCTGCTGTACTGGATCGGACGCGGCACATACTGCGTGATCCATTCAGTATCCGCAGCGGTCAATTGCTGGTAGTAGTGAGGCGCCTCGACCGCATCGCCTGCTGCCCAGGCCACGGTGTTTGCAGCGAGGGTCAGTTGTCCATCCACCTGCTTCGTGCTCGTGTTGTAGACGCTCAGGATCTCTGCCATGGGATACAACACGTATCCTCCGGTCAGCAGTGAAAACGTTCCGCCGGTGCTTGTGCTGTCCGGACCTGTATTGCTATAGGTCAGCACGTTTCCACCGATGGAGGTTACCTGGAAGCTGCCGTTGTAACTTGCATCGGCCACTCCGCTAACCGTCATCGTCAAGCCATTCACATCCACTGGCGTGTTGCCGGCCAGCGTGGCCGTGACAACATTGCCATGGCGGACGATCGATGCGACCTGCAGCGAAATGTTCTGATAGCCGCTTGTGCTCTGACAGGGCGTCGTTGCCCAAGCACCGCCGTGCTCGCCCCCGCATAGTAAAGTGACGTCGCGTTCGGCGATCCGACCACCGGAAACACCTGCCGCACGGAACCGACCGTATCTACGGTCTGCTCGATGCCATACCCGCACAACCCACCGACGGCGACCACAGCCCCGGCCCCATGGACCTTGTTCAGCGTGAAGGTGATGTGACTCGCATCAACGACTGTGTAGTTCGCGGTCTCGAAGTTGGGAAAGCGCCCATCGTTTGTATCTGCAATGCAGGCCACGCCCGACTGCGAGGGCAACTGGCTTGTGTCCACCGCAAACCCCGCCGGAGCTCCGCTCGTTACCATCGAAAGCGTGACCGTACCCGGAGCGATGTTCTTCGGTTGCGAGGTCGCCGCGACCGCAGTCTGCATAAAGACACTCACAGGAAAGTTCGTTCCCGTAAAGTTCGCGAGCGCCAACACCGTCCAACCACCCGAGACAAGCTGCCCGTTGCTGATTGTCTTCGCTGGGTTCTTGTCGATCAGGAATCGGCCCTCACCCTGGGTTCCTCCGTTTACCGTCGAAATCACAAACAGTGACGTTGATCCCGTCGTGCAGCCGCCCGAACACGTTCCCTGAAAGGTGTTGTTGTCTTCGCTCACCTGAAGGTCGAAGGGATGCGCACCCTCATCGGCCTCATCTCTGTAGCCGCCCGAGCTCTTCAAAAACCAGCTGCCTTCAAGGCAGTCCCCAACCGCATAGCAGTTGATCACATGCTCGTCCTGCACATGTTGGCCTTCGGTGTAGTAGTTGCCGGTCTGCGACGACACGCCGTAGTTGGACTTGCCGTACGGAGGATTCTCGACGTTGCCCGGCAGTTGGTTCGATCCGCCGGCCATCGCCGTATTCGAAACACTGAAGGTCAGCCGCGTGCTTCCCACGCCGCTGCCTGCGGCGGGCGAGTTTGCATCTGAGGTCGTTGAGATCTGGCCCAGAAACTCCGCCGTGCTGCCGCCGGATGGGCTCAGAGGATTCACATACGTCTCCCACCTCGTTCCTCCGCGAAGATCCACTACGCGACCCTGATTCGGAATCTGCGTCGTGATCACCGGCTCGCCCTCTGTGTAGCTGGGATCCACGATCACCATGCAATCGCTTCCGCAGTCCTGACTCGCCAGCGCGTTGGCGATGCCATTGTCGCCATCGCCCGTTTGAAACTGATTCGCGTACAGCTCGCCGTTCAGCGCGTTCACTTGAAGCTGCGTGCCCGCAGGTTGAGAGATAGTCTGCGTCGCGAAGGGCAACAAGCTTACCTTCTGCCCCACTCCTGCGAGCACCGCTGTGATGTTCGTATCCACGTAGTGCTTGTCCGCTGCCTGCGTTGGTGTCACAGGATCGGCCTGGCAACACCAGCGGCCCGGTCATCGTTCCGCCGGTCGTCGGCACGTACGTCGTCGTTTGCGTCGTTCCGCCGGTGATCTGCGCAATCGCCTGATCGACATACTGCTTCGACGCCGTCTGCATCGCCACACTTGTCGGCAGAACCTGGCTCTCGATCGTTGCCAGCGTCACCGGCGTCCCGCTTACCGGAACCACCCAGTACTGCTGGCTCGTCGTCCCATCATCCAGGTGCAGTACCGCCGTGTAATAGCTTCCGGCTGGTGTCGCTCCCACATTCGCCGTCAACGACAGCGACAACGCTCCGTTCGACCCAAGCGTCACGGACGTATTACCCGCCGCCACTGCCTGGCCCGCAGCCGTCGTAAACGTCGGCCACGCCACGACCACTGTTCCGTTGGCCGGCGTCCCGTCTGCCCGGTACACGGTGTCCTGGATCATCGTCGTCGCCACCTGCGCCGCCGCTCCGTAGCACACTCCCAGCAACGCAATGATCGCCGTCACCAGGGTCAATCCCCGTCTTATTCCTCGCATCGCACCTCACTTCGTTCTGTTACCCACACAAAACCCACTCAAATTGCGACCTTGCTGCACACCGTTGCGCGCCTCTCCGCTCAGCCGCTACCATCGCTTGAGGAACATCCTCGAAAGGCAACCATGGAATCCAGCATCAACTCGGCTCGCCGCTCTGAAGACATCGCTCTCGACCTGCTCAAGTTCATCGCGCCGCACGCGAACGTCGGCCGCTCCGGCAGTGCATCTACAGGCTTCGGGCCGCCGGGCGCCGCCAAGACTGAAGACCAGATCGCTCAGCTTCTCGAGCTCTACACCCGCTGCCGCGAGGCCGTGGAATCGCCCACCCCCTCCGCAAAGAAGTAGCCCTTGTCCCCGCTCCAGCACATACCTCGCGTCGCGGTCGTCGGTGCCGGCGCCTTCGGCCGCAACCATCTCCGCGTCTACCACGAGCTTGAATCCCTGTACCCCGGCGAGCTCGAACTCACTGCGCTCATCGAGCCGGATGCGACTCGCCGCTCCGAACTCGCCGTGCTCTACAACATCCATGGCTTCGCCTCAATCGACGAAGCCCTGAAGAACGGAGCAGCGCCCTTCGACGCCGCATCCGTCTGCGTTCCCACCATCCATCACGCGGCCGTCGCCGAGCGGCTCCTGAACGCCGGCATCGACGTTCTCATCGAGAAGCCCTTCGCCGCCTCACTTGCTGAGGCCGACCGCGTGCTCGCTCTTGCGGCACGAAACCATCGCATCCTGCAGATCGGCCACCTCGAACGCTTCAACCCCGCCGTCACGGCGGCCGCGGAGCGCATCACGCGCCCCATGTTCTTCGAGGCCCACCGGCTCTCGGTCTTCACACCGCGCTCGCTAGACGTCGATGTCGTCCTCGACCTGATGATTCACGATCTCGACGTCGTGCTCTCGCTGACGAAATCACCCATCAGAGAGGTTCGGGCGGTTGGTTTGCCTGTGCTCTCGCCCAAGGTGGACATCGCCAACGTCCGCGTCGAGTTCGAATCAGGCTGCGTCGCCAACTTCACCGCCAGCCGCGTCTCCACCGAGCAGGTCCGCAAGCTGCGCCTCTTCCAGCCGCACGAGTACCTCTCGCTCGACTTCGCGCGCCAGGAGCTGCTCACTATCAAGGTCGACCCTGCGCTGCTCGCGCAGTTGATTGCAGGTACGGCTCCATCAGCGCTCGGCGCAGCCGAAGGCTCGCATCCCTCGCGCGGGCTCTCGCTCGAAAAGCTCGACCCACAGCGCGCCGAGCCGCTACGGCTCGAACTCGAAGACTTTCTCTCCGCCGTGCGCCACCGTACGCAGCCGCGCGTCACCGGCGCAGCCGGCCGGGCTGCACTTGCACTTGCACTTGAGATCAATGAACAGATTGCCAGCCACGCCCACCGCGCTGGCCTTGTCTAGGTCGATTACTTCAATTGTTCCACGGTGACGCCCGCCGGGACCTTCAGCTCGAACTGATCGTTCTCCAGCGGCTGATTCAGCGTCAGCTTCGTGATCTGCAGCTTCAGCGTGTACTCATCGAGCGGGCGCTTGATGTTGATCAGCATCGGGAACTGAATCCCGTTGAAGTCCTGGTACTTGTCATACGTTGCGGAAGTCTCGACCTGGTCCTTGTCGTTGTAGATGTCCTGTTGAAACGGCAGCAGAGTGACGCGACTGAAGTGAATCAGGCGTGTCGTGTGCAACGTATTCCCGCTCCCGCGCTTGAGCACCTCAAGCTCGTAGTCGGGCTCCTCGATCGCGGGCCCGTGCTTGGACTGCGGCTGCAGCACTCGGGTCGATTCCGTCAGACTGACCAGCTCGTCGTCACTCACGCCCGGAACCATCAGCGAATCAAAGAAAACAGGCGGCCGCAGGTTCTCGAGCCCGTTCTTTGAAGGCGTCGTCACCGTATTGCTGCCCTGAATCCATACGTCGCCGTGGCCCCCGGTGGCGTGCACAAGCGTGAACGTGTCGCCGTTCGAGACCATGTCCAGTGCCCTCGAACCGAGAACCGGAAGCAGCATAATCACCCGCAGATCGCGCGGCTTGCGCACGAAGATGTAGCCCTTGAAGGACGTGTAGGTGATGACCTTGCCCTCTTTGCCACCGCCCGTGCTGGCCGTCAGCAAGACCGCCGCATTCAGCGTCTTGATGGACGCGTCCCTCTCCGAAATGATTCTTTCCAGGTTTTCTACCGAGGTCGACTTGTACATGTCCGGAGGCTGGGTCTGCTGGACGATGTGCGTCGTCCGAAAGCAGCCGGTCAAGCCGACCACCGCCACCAGTCCCACCATCGACACAGCCAGGCGAATCTTCATCCCTGCAAGTTCTTAAGTATATCGGCCGCGAACATCTCTGAATCCGATGCTCCAGAGCCTGCATAGGTTCCGAATCATTCGCCCAACTCTTCAAGAAGTCGTTGGGCCGACCCCTTTCGATGCCGTCCTTCGTCTCTGGCCGGCTCCAGCAGCTCCACTGCCAGCTTCATGTGCGCGCAGCCGCCTTTGCGCGCTTCGTCGATGAACCCGCTGAGAATCT
This sequence comes from uncultured Acidobacteriaceae bacterium, assembly GCA_963729675.1. Classification (GTDB taxonomy): domain Bacteria; phylum Acidobacteriota; class Terriglobia; order Terriglobales; family Acidobacteriaceae; genus Granulicella. The sequence goes on along the minus strand of CAVSOV010000014.1, from coordinate 210,728 downwards.
TCGGGAACTCCGATGCCAGCGTCTTCTGCAGATATTTGTGACACTGGCGCGGCCGCAGCGGCTTCTGCACCGACTCCTGCGGCTCCTCAGCCTCTGCCGCCAGCTCCGTTCCCATCCCCGACCACCGCCCCTGTCTTTTCCCGTTACACCGCACCCTTTAAACCCCCAAACGTAAAGCGGGAGACCCCAGTGAGGCCACCCCATCGAGCAAACAACGCTCGCTGGGGACCCCGGTGAGGTCTCCCGCTTGATCCTTACTTCTATAGAATACCAAGCCGAGTGAAATTAACCTGCAACGATTTTTCCACGGCCAAGCTGTTGATTAAAGGTTGTTTAGCCAGTTTTCCACCATTTCTGGGTCTTGACAACATTTTTGAGGCTCCAAAAGACGGCCAGCGAGAAAGATTTCTGTAAGTCGATCCAACGCCTCCCCGTACTTCACAATGCAGGAGCGGACGCTCAGCCCGAGCAGCGGGGCTGCCTCCTCCTGCGTGTAGCCCTGGAGTGCGATCCGCTGGATGAGGTGCTGATCGGTTTTCCGGAGTTTGCCCAGGCACCGTTCGACGTCGACGCAGAAGATGACTCCGTCGTCGAAGCCTTCCACCTTGTAGTGCGAGACGTGCCCGCGAAACATCTCGCGGCCCATGAGCGACGGCACACGGCCGACCTCCATCGACATGCGCAGATAGCGGCGGAGCATCGCCTCGGTGTACTTGCGGTAGAAGGCGAGTTCGAGCTTCGGCGGAACTGGCTGGCCTTCGGCAATGAGCGCCTGCATCGCCTCGGCTGGGTCACGCCTGGGCTGGGCTGAAACGTTCTCCGCGACAGCCCAGATCCTGGGTACTGCCACTGGCCGCCCGGTTGTCGCCTCGCGAAGTTCCGTTGCCAGCACTCTGCGCGAAACGTGCACCAGGTGCAATCCGCTTACTGCCTTCCGTATTTCCGACCCCGCCATCTCGTTCCTCTCTCGTCTCACCGTTTCATTCGCCTGAATTCCAACCGACTGATTCGACCGGGTTCCTGCCGTCACTTCGAACCCCCTTCACAAACGGCCAACCGCAGCTTCCGTTTGCGTCCTGCCCGGCTGCGCTGGCGCGGAGCGGGAAACTCCGACAGCAGCAGCGCACAGCTCCGGCAATACACCCCATGGTTCTGGATCCGTTCCTGGGCGCGGAGCCAAAGGCCCCCACACCCCTCACATACCTTCAAATCAACGCAAAAGTGCTTCATTTTCTCTCCAGGTACACACGTCCCCTGACGAGCCTCTCGAATGAGCGGTCGGATGGGCTCGTACAGGCTGCTGAGACCTCCCGGCTGACAGGCGTTTGCACTCTCTTGCTCGGCGCAGTGCCGCCCCCAGCCTGGGGTCTGTTTGTGTCGGTTGGGTAAGGCCGGTCCATGGGAGACACCGGCCCCAACATTTCTTGCTCCCAGAGTCTGGATCTCGGCCGCCGGATTTTCGAATCTCCGAGCCCGCCGTCCACTGAGGGAGTTCTGCGGTTATAGAACCCGCCCCCACCCCCCTGTCAACGCGAAATTTCCCACAGCAGACCGACAAACCTAAGGTTTTTCAAGAGAATGGGTTGGGCATATATTGCGGGAGTTATACGTTCACATTTCGCCGAATCTTCGCTTGCGCCAAGACATCCCTCTCGGTGAGACTTTTTGGCCCACTTGAAGACACAACGCCTTGGGGTGCATAGTGTGATACCCCAAGTACCTCTTCGGTAACCCTCGTGGAAATCGCCGCCGCCGTTTATCGGTATTCAGGCGGCGAAGAAGCTTTACTTTGTTTCGTGCCGGTAAACCGCGACGTTCGCATTATGTTCATCGAGCTGGCGCGCGAACTTCGTCGACCCGTCCGGATTTGCGACAAAGTACATGTAGTCCGTCTGCGCGGGACGCAGGGCCGCCTCGAGTGCCGCGAGGCCAGGGTTGCAGATGGGCCCCGGCGGCAGACCCACATGGGTGTAGGTGTTGTACGCCGAGTCCGAGTGCAGCTCGCTCTGATGAATCACGCCGGTCCATGTGCCATTGAGCAAGGACGCATAGACGACCGACGGATCGGTCTGCAGCGGCATTCCAGCGCGCAACCGATTCTCGAAGACGCCCGCGACCAGCGGCCGCTCCGAGGTGACACGCACCTCGCGCTCCACGAGCGACGCCATCGTGACTACTCGCTTCGCGTCCGCAGGTGAGATTCCCAGCTGCGTGGCGACCTCCGCGAAGCGCTTCACCATTGCGCCCAGCATCTGCTCTTCCGTGGAATGGTGATTGAACTTGTACGTGTCCGGGAAGAGAAATCCCTCGAGCGACGCCGCCTGCGGGCTCCATGCGGAGATCAGTTCCGTGTGCTGCCGCTCTGCCGCGAGGAAGTTCGCGCTCGAGTCAAGCCCTGCGGCCTGCACCGCGCCGGCGATATCGAAGATGTTGTAGCCCTCTGGGATGACGAGCGCGATCGTGAAGACATCGCCGCGGCGCATACGGTCGTATATCTCCAGCGGCGTTGCCGGATGATCGAACCTGTACTCGCCCGCCTTGAGAGTTCCGCCGCGGGTGAGGCGCAGCGCCTCCAACTCATAGCCGGTGCGCAGAACGCCCGCCTGCTTGAGCTGCTTGCCGATGGCCAGCGTGCCCGTTCCCGGCGCCACGTCGACGAACTGCTCCGATCTGGGCCCATAGGGCACGAGGAACAGAAATGTGAGCGCCGCGGCCGCTACCACGATCAGCAACAGCAGAAATTTGAATACACGCACCGGGATACCTCGCAAACAGTCTAAGTGGCTGTTTTCTTTGATTCGAGCGCCATCTTTCGCGGCGGCACCATACACCTTCGTTCAGATACGACTCCCCAAATGACGCAATTGTTTTATCGTGAACCGATATACGATGGGAAGAACAGTATATGGGCCCTTTGAGACGAAATGATGCACGACGAGACGCCCAACGTAGATCGTGGCGATTCCGCCAGGGTCGATCAATTCATCATTGATGAGATCGACAGTGTGCCGCACCTTGAAGCGCTGCTGTTGCTGTGGCGCGGCGCGCCCCAGCCCTTCTCGGCCGCGCAGATTGCCGAACAGCTCTACATTACGCACGGCCAGGGAGCAGCGATTGCGGAAGACCTGCAGCGTCGCGGACTGATTGCGCGCGACCAAAGCAGCGCCGCCGGGTTCTTCTATGACATGCATTCAGAGGAACGCAACCGGCTGATCGAAGCCGTCGACGCTACATATCGGCGCGAACTCATCCGCATCTCGGGCATAATTCACTCCAAACCCTCTCCCGGCGTACGTGCATTCGCTGACGCTTTCCGTCTCAGGAAGGATAAGAGCTGATATGGCTGCTGCTTCATACATCCTCGGCATGCTCGTTACGCTTCTCTGCGGCATTCTGCTGGCACGGGGATATCGCCAGTCGCGGAAGCGGCTGCTTCTTTGGAGTTCCATCTGCTTCCTCGGTCTGGCGCTCAATAGCGCTCTCATCTTCGTCGACCTGGTGCTTCTGCCGTCTACGGATCTTCACCTGCTGCGGCGCGGCGTAGTGGCCGTGTCGATGATCGTACTCATCTACGGCCTCATCTGGGACTCGGAGTAACGATGCTCTTCGACGGCTTCATGCTCGGCTTCGTTGCAACCGCCTCTCTGGTGGCGGCCATGTTTTTCCTGCGGTTCTGGCGTCGCACACACGACTTCCTCTTTCTCGCCTTCTCCATTGCGTTTTTCTTCCAGGCCGTGACCAGCGCAGCCTCCGTCTTCCTGAGCCAGCCCAACGGCGTCCGCACGTGGCTTTATCTTGGGCAGCTCTGCACCTATCTGCTGATCCTTGCGGCGATCCTGCGCAAGAACCGCCGGGCGCGGTAGATTTTCAGCATGGCGGAACGGATTCTCGCACTGGACATCGGCGACCGTCGCATCGGGCTGGCCATCACGGACCCGCTCGGCGTGACCGCGCAGCCGCTGTTCACGCTGCATCGCACGACGCTTCGGGCCGATCTCAAGGCGATTGCGCGCTTCATCCGCCAGCACAAAGTGACCACCGTGGTCGTCGGCAACCCGCTGCATGCAGACGGCACGCCGGGCGCTCAGGCCGCGAAGGCGCAGGCATTCGCGAAGGCTCTGGAAGCGGAGCACCCCGGGCTGACGCATCATCTGCTCGACGAACGCCTGACCACCCGCGAAGCTCACGAGCTGCTGGATCTTGCAGGGCGATCTCCGCGCTCAACCGGGCCCGCATCGCTCCGCGGCCGCAAAGAGATGCGCGTGAGCCGAACGGAAATAATCGACCAGGTGGCTGCTACGCTGCTGCTGGAGTCATTTCTCTCGCAGAACTCCGGGCCGTCCCTGCTGCCCGACCCCGGCGACTCTGCCTCCTGAACGCCCAGTTGCGGCCAAAGGCGACCTTTGGCCGTCTCGTATAATGAAGTTTTTGATCCCCCTGTGCCTCAGTTACTTCCTCGAGGCCGTGAGAAGCAGACCCGCACATGCAAGACATCATGAAGTCGCTTCAAGAGCAGATTAAGGTTCTTGAGTACGAGCTCACCACCGAGCTGCCCGCCGAGATCAAGAAGGCGGTGGCCATGGGCGACCTGTCTGAAAACGCCGAGTACCACATGGCCAAGCAGCGCCAGGAATTCGTGAACGCGCGCCTGGGCCAACTGAAAAAGCGCATGGCCGAGCTCTCGCTGGTCAACCTCGCTAATATCCCGCACGACAAGGCGGGCTTCGGCTCGACGGTGGTGGTCTTCGACAACAGCAAGGACGAGGAGCTTACCTATAAGCTCGTCACCAGCGAGGAGTCCGATGTCGCCAAGGGCCTGATCTCGACGACGTCGCCCATCGGCCGCGCGCTCATCGGCAAGGAGGTCGGCGACACGGCGACTGTCGTGACCCCGACCGGCAAGCGCGAGCTCGAGGTCCTGAAGCTGACGACCATCCACGACGCGGCCGAGTAAAGCCACTCGAGAAGAGCGCGCAAAGATTGCAAGAAGCAGGGCATGGCAGCCGCCATGCCCGTGCTATTTGCGGTTGCACACAGCTACTTCATCAACTTCTGCTGCAGATAGACGAAGTTCAAGGCATCGGTATGCGCGGTCTGTTTCGCGTCGGCGCCAGAGCCGTGGCCGCCTTCGATGACTTCGTAAAAGTAGTACGGCTCCTGGAACTCCGCCATCTTGGCGGCGAACTTGCGGGCGTGCTGTGGGCCAACCCGGTCGTCCTTGGTCGTCGTCCAGATGAGTGGGTCGGGGTACTTTACGTCCGGCTTCAACTGGTTATAAGGGGAGCGCGCCAGCCAGAACTCGCGGACCTCAGGGTCGCTCACCGAGCCATACTCGCCCACCCAGCTTGCGCCGGCTGCAATCTTCTCAATGCGAAGCATGTCCAGCAGCGGTACTTCGATGACGACAGCCCCCCACAGATCGGGATGCTGTGTCATCTCGACTCCCATAAGCAGGCCGCCGTTCGACCCACCCATGATGCCGAGGTGCGGCGTCGAAGTAATCTTCCGGCGAATGAGATCCTCACCCACCGCGGCGAAGTCGTCATAGATGACCTGGCGCTTCGTCTTGAGCCCTGCTTCATGCCATGCCGGACCGAACTCGCCACCACCACGAATGTTCGCCAGCACATAAACGCCGCCCTTCTCCAGCCAGAGTTTGCCGGTGACGGCGTTATAAGCAGGCGTTTCTGCGACCTCGAAACCGCCATACGCCGTCAACAGTGTGGGATTCGATCCGTCGAGCTTCATGTCCTTCGGATGCACGACGAAGTACGGGATCTTCGTGCCGTCCTTCGACGTTGCGAAGTATTGCTCGACCACGTCTTTGCTTGCATCGAAGCGCGCGGGCGCTGTCTTGATTGCCTTCAGCGAACCCGTCGCAGCATCGCCAAGATAAAGCGTGGTCGGCGTCAGGAATCCGGTCGCGCTCAGTACGTAGCGGCTGCTGTTCAGGTCTGTCGAAACAATCGCGATCGCCGAGTTCTCGGGCAAATCGAGCCGCTTCGACGTCCAGCCCTTCGCCCCCGGCGAGTAAAGATAGGCGCGGCCCTGCACATTGTCCAACGTCGTCAGCAGCAGATGATGCGGCGTGACCCGCGTGGTCTGGAGAAACTCACGCTCAGTCGGCGCAAAGACGACCTGGGGGTTCAAATGTCCGGGATCACGCAGCACGTCGGCCAGCTTTACCTCGACCAGCGAACCCGCGGGAATCGGTCTCCCGGATGCGGGTTTCCACTCCTCGCGTGTGTGAATGAGCAAGCGGCCGTCGATCATGCCCGCAAGACTTGCCTTGGAAGGAATCGCAAGCTGCAGAATCCCCTTCGGGGTTTCGACAAACGTCTCCGACGTGAAGAACGTGACGCCGCGATCGAAGGTCACGAGCTTATGACCGGAGGCATCGTGGATCACATTCGCTGAGGAACCGAGTTCGTCCGTTGACTTGCCACGGAAGACCTCGCTTGCCGAATCGAGCGGGGTGCCACGCTTCCAACGCTTTACGACGAACGGATAGCCGGAGCCGGTGAGCGTGCCCGCACCCCAATCTCGTGCCACCAGCAGCGTGTCTTTGTCCTCCCAGCCGATGTTCTGCTTGCTATGGTCGAGGACGAACCCGCCGGAGACGAACTTTGCCTGCCTGAGGTTGAATTCGCGCGCCGTGGTCGCGTCTTCGCCGCCGTTTGAAAGCACGGCAACGCAATACTCATCGCCGGGGTAAAGGCAGTTCACGCCACGAGGAACCCATTTCGCATTCTCCGCACGGTTCAGCTCGTCGATATCCAGTACGGGCTGCCACTTGGGAGAAGCTGTCAGATAGTCCGCGAGTGTTGTGCGGCGCAGCAGACCGCGCAGGTGTTCCGCGTCCCTCCATTGGTTGTAGACCCAATCGCCATGGAGGCCGGGCGTAGCCAGCTTCTCAGGATCGTTCAGGATGTTCAGCGCATCGGCATAATCTGTGGCGAATTCCGGATCTTTCTCAAAATCTGCCGCCGTTCGCGCATTTTCAGCCTTCACCCACTCCATCGTCCGGGGGTTGGATGTGTCCTCCAACCATAGATACTTGTCTTCTGGGAGCTGCATCTGCGCCCTGACTACCAGGGCCATACCCATCGCCCAAACCGCACTCCATTGCGCCACACTGCGAAACTTCAACATTTGCCGCCTCTCGATAAGCCAGGAATGGCAACAATATACGACTGCGGCGCCCACGACGTGCCCATTTTTCTTCAGTCCACTAAACTGGAAGCAGAGCGATTGAATGACCTGGACTAGCACCTTCGGAAAAGGCAGCGGCTGGCTGCTGCAAAAAATCGTCAACGGGCTTGCGCTCTCGAAGATCTCGCCGAATACTCTCACCTTCATCGGCCTCCTCATCAACGTCGTCGCGGCCTTCTTCTTCGGCTACGGGCGCGCGGACAACTATGTCCGCATGTTCTTTTATGCCGGCCTGGTGATCATCGGCGCCGGGCTTTTCGACATGGTCGACGGACGCGTCGCACGCCAGACCAACCAGGTCTCCGTCTTCGGCGCCTTCTTCGACTCCGTCCTCGACCGCTACTCCGACGTGGCGCTCTTCTTCGGTCTGCTGGTCTTTTACGCGCGCGGCAACCGCTTCTTCTACGTCGTCCTTGTCGCCTTCGTGATGACCGCGTCGCTGATGGTCAGCTACACTCGCGCCCGCGCCGAAGCCCTGATCGGCTCCTGCAAGGTCGGCTTCATGGAGCGACCGGAACGCGTCGTCCTCATCATCCTGGGCGCGCTCTTTGAGCGCTGGGACGCGATGCCCGCCGCGCTTTGGGTGCTTGCGATCCTGTCGACGATCACAGTCATCCACCGCATGCGCTACACCTATCTCGAAACCGAGCGACGCAAGCTCGCCGGGGTCGCTACGCCCTGACCTGCTTTTCGCGCTGCGACGTTTCGACACTCTTCACGCCCTTGTGCGGACTCCAGGTCTCGCCCCATTCCAGCGGCTCAGCTTTCTCTTCATTCTGCAGCGCGATCACTGGCACCGGACCCGAAAGCCTCTCATACCGGTGCTCTTTGCGTTTGAAGACCTCGTTCAGGTACGCCCCCTTTGACTCCGCTTCGAGGAAGGCCCGCCACTCCTCGATCGGCACTTCAAAGTAGCGATAGGCGCCACGACCGCTGCGAAAGACGATAAGTAACTCCCGCTGTCGAGGCTCGTATTGCATTGCGACAATTACGCTCGAAGGCATTCCTCAGCAGCCTCCCGTACACTCTCAGATGCCATGAGTTCCCCGGCCCGCAGCCTCCGCCAACCCGTCCTTCTCATCCACGGTGGCGCCTGGGCCATGCCGGATGACGCTGTCGCGCCGCACGAGCGCGGCATTGCGAACGCGCTCGCCGCCGGATGGGCTGTGCTCTCGAAGAACGGCTCCGCACTTGATGCTATCGAGGCGGCCATCACCGTCATGGAAGACGACGACACCTTCGACGCCGGCCGCGGTTCCTTCCTCACCCGGGATGGCCGCGTGCAGCTCGATGCCCTGATGATGGACGGCAGCACGCTGCGCGCCGGGGGCGTCGCCTGCGTCGAGCGTCTGCGCAACCCCATCCAGGCCGCGCGGCTTGTGCTCGACAAGTCACCGCACGTCTACTTCGTCGGCACGGGTGCCGAGCGCTTCGCTACGCAGCATGGCATGCGCCTCGTCGACAATACGGAGCTCATCGTCCCCCGCGAGCGCGACCGCCTCATGCGCTTCCAGCAGGCCGAGCTCGCCGGACACCCGGACACGACCTTCAGCGGCAATGCGGAGTTCACCTCGACGCCGACTGCAGCCTCAATTGACCCCGCACTGAGCCAAACCGCGCTCGACGCCGAGGTCGAAGAGGCTCTACCGGATGAGGTTCGCGTCGACGACCCGACATTGCATTCGCACGACACCGTCGGCGCGGTCGCGCTGGATGCCGAAGGCCGGCTCGCCGCTGGCACCTCGACCGGCGGCACACTTTCCAAGGCCCCCGGCCGCGTCGGCGACAGCTCGCTCATCGGCTGCGGCTGCTACGCTGACAACGAATCCGCCGCCGTCTCGCTCACCGGCTGGGGCGAGCCCATCATGAAGCTCGTCCTCGGCAAATGGGCCGTCGACCGCGTGGCTGCAGGCTCCTCGCCTCAGCAAGCCGCCACCGACGCCATCGACTACCTCTTCAACCGGCTCGGCGGCCACGGCGGCATCATCCTTCTCGGGCCCGATGGCTCGCTCGGCCTCGCCCACAATACGCCGCGCATGGCCTGGGGCATCGCAACGGCCGCCGGTCAGGAGCTCGGTATCACGCGAAACCCCTGACAACTGCATCTCATCGTTACGGAGGCTTTATGTCGAAAGAAGTAACCGTTCGGAAGCTCATTGTCTGGGGCAGCGTTCTCTCTGGCGTTGTCGCGGCATATCTCATGTACAAGCGCGGCACGCCGCTGCTGACCATTGCCCGGAAGACCGTCATCAACCCCGTCGGCGCACTCGTCGGAGAGCTGCGTGGAGCACAATAGCTGTAGCGTCTGCACAGCCAGTTGATGACTCCCGAGCTCTTCACCGACACCGACAAACCAGCTGAGACCGAGCCCTTGCGCCGTCCGCTTACACCGGAGCAGGCCGACAAGCTGCCGCATATCCATCGCCTGCTGCTGAAGCACTACGGCCAGCCGCCTGCGCGCACTCCCTGGGATCCGCTCACACAATTCATCTACTCGCTACTCAGCTCCCGCACCAGGACCGCGCAATCCTTGCAGGTGATGCGCGACCTCGAACGTGCGTTCCCCGGCGCCGGGCCAGGTAACTGGGAACCCGTTCGCGATGCCTCCGTGCCGGACATCGAGCGCGCCATTGCCATCGTCACCTTCCCCGAGCAGAAGGCTATCCGCCTCAAGACCGCGCTCGAACAGATCACAGCGCGCACCGGCGCGCTCTCGCTGGACTTCCTGCACCGCTATCGCACGGACAAGATCCGCGCATGGCTCGAGCAGTTCGAAGGCGTCGGCCCGCAGGTCTCCGCCGCGATCGTCAACTTCTCCACACTGCGCCGTCGTGCCCTCTCGATCGACGCCAACCATCTCCGCGTGATTCAACGCCTCTGCGTTGTTCCGCGGGCCGACGCCGCTACGACCGAGGAACGCCTCATGCGACTTGTCCCGGAGACTTGGGACGCCGCCATGCTCGACGAGCATCACGCCTTGGTGAAGCTGCACGCTCAGACCCTCTGCACCTTCGACAACCCGCGCTGCGACGGCTGCCCTCTTCTCTCCATCTGCCCCACCGGCCAGCGCAACATGAGCGAACTGCACCTCACTCCAGAAAGTTGATTTTTTCGCGTGAGCCTCTGTTATGCTCATCGGTGCCAAACCTAACTCACTATGCGCGCATCGATTCTTTACCGCATCTCGTCGGTTCTGATCCTGCTGTTTGCCATTGGCCATACGCTCGGCTTTCGTAAGACCGATCCATCATGGGGCGTGGATCAGGCGCTCTCCATCCTGAAGCGGACGATGTTCCACATCCAAGGCTTCGACCGAACCTACTACGGCTTCTACGTTGGCTCCGGCTACTTCGTCACGGTCTTCCTGCTCTTCACAGTGATAGTTACGTGGGAGCTGGGACGGTTGCCGTCGGCGACGCTCGCGCAACTCCCCTGGCTCACCTGGGGGCTCGCGCTCTGTTACGCCGGCTCTCTGCTAATCAGCCTGCGTTACTTCTTCATGGCGCCTGTGATCTTCTCCGCGACAATCTTTCTGTGCCTTGCCGCCGCTGCTGTGGCCGCTCGCAGGAATCAATAACTGCTCCGCAAACCCTCACGCATAATCGCGCTCTCGTCGATGCGCTCGAGCAGTTCCGCCACGCTCGCGTACACCTCGACGCAGCCGGCATCCATCAATTCATCGTGCGTCCACCCGCCCGTCTCGACTCCAATCGTGCGCAGACCGGCCTTGCCGGCGGCCTCTGCGTCGTACGGCGTGTCGCCGAGCGCGATGCAGTCCTGCGCCTTCAACCCCAGCCGTTGCAACGCTGCTGAAAACACATCGGGATGTGGCTTCGCGCGGTCCACATCATCGGCGGATGTCGCTTCATCGACAAGATCCTCGACCTGCATGATCCGTTTGTAGTCCTCGATATCGGCCTTTTTCGAAGAGCTTGCGAGTGCAAACTTTATCCCGCGCCGCTTTTAGTTCCTCAGCGAACTCTCGCGCCTTGGGCAGAGCCTTCACCCTTGGAAGATAATCCTCGCGAAAGATCCACTCGCGATAACGCTTCAGCGGCTCTTCAACAGCGCGCTTCCACCACGGCACGAACACCGGTATCAGCTCGTCGCCGCCCTTGCCGATCTGCCGCCGTACCTCTTCGCAGTCGAGCATGATGCCCATCTCGGCGAACGAACGCTGCCACGCCTCCGCGTGCAGCCAGTTGCTATCCACCAGCGTGCCGTCGATATCGCAAAGTACTGCCTTGACCATCGCATCTCCACAGTCGCCTGATGACCTAAGATGCAATGAGGAGCTCTCCGCGCGCATTCCTCATGCAGACCATCGATCAGCTCAACGCCTCCTTCGCCATCCCGGGCATCCTCTTCTTCGAAGAACACGGCGACCTCGTCCGCGCACGCGTCACCACGCCGACCTGCGCCGGTGAGCTCTACCTGCAGGGCGCACACGTCACTGCCTGGCAACCGGCAGATCAGCAGCCGGTGCTCTTTCTTTCGGAGAAGTCCGCGTTCGTTCCCGGCACAGCCATTCGCGGCGGCATCCCCATCATCTTCCCGTGGTTCGGCTCACGCACGGCAACGCCCGAAAGCCCTCGCGCAGATGGTCCCACGCACGGCTTCGCGCGCACGCAAACATGGAAGCTCGACTTCGGTGCCTACGCCGCGGACGAATTGCACCTTTCGCTCTCGCTCGAGCCCACTGAACTCAGCCGTTCGCTCGGCTTCGACAACTTCCTCGTCGCCTATCAGATCACGTTCGGCCGCGAGCTACGCCTGCGTCTTTCCGTCGCCAATAATGGAAACCAGCCGTTGCACTTCGAGGAGGCGCTGCACACCTATCTGCACGTCGGCGACGTAGAACGGGCGAGCGTCCACGGTCTCTTCGAAGCCGAATACCTCGACAAGAACGACCACTTCGCGCGCAAGACGCAGACCGAGCCCGTCCTCACACTCACAGGGCCGACCGATCGCCCCTACCTCAACACCACGTCGCCCATCGTCGTCGACGACCCCATACTGCATCGCCGCATCACTGTCACGAAGGGGAACTCCAACACAACGGTTGTATGGAACCCGTGGGCGAATGCAGGTCTCGCCGACATGCCCGAGGACGGGTGGCGCCACATGCTGTGTATCGAATCCGCCAACGCCGCCGAGAACGCCATCACCCTCCAGCCACGGGAGGCGCATGTGCTCGAAACATCTTTCTCCGTCGAGGCGCTGCGCTGATGCGGCTGATTCTCGCCTCTTCCTCACCCCGGCGCCGAGAACTCCTCGCGCAGATCGCTCTCACCTTCGAGGTCCTCCCGGCACACATCGACGAGACGCGCCGCGCATCGGAAGAGCCCACTGCCTACGTGCAACGGCTGGCGCTCGAAAAGGCGCAGACAATTCACGCGCTGCATCCCGGAGCTTTCGTTCTCGGCGCCGACACGACCGTCGAGATCGACGGCCATGCCCTCGAAAAGCCCGCAGATCGCGCCGATGCCGAACGCATGCTGCGTGCACTTTCCGGCCGCACACATCATGTGCACACAGGACTCGCCCTGCTCTCCCCTCACGGCCATCGCACGCATCTCGAGACAACTTCCGTTACATTCAGCGCAATCGACGAAGCCGAGTTGCAGCATTATCTCGACGGCGGCGAGCCCTACGACAAGGCCGGCGCTTACGGCATCCAGGGCTACGCTGCGCGGTGGATTCCGCGCATCGATGGCGACTACTTCAACGTCATGGGCCTTCCGCTCGCTGCTACGGTGCGCCTTTTGAAAGAGCTCGGCTACAGCCCCGACTGAAGCATTCCCGCGAGCAGCGCAGTCCGCTCGACTAGATACCCCGCGACAACATACTCGCCCGGCGAATGCGCGCCACCGCCCACCGCACCCATGCCATCGAGCGTTGGCACGCCAATCGCAGCCGTAAAGTTGCCGTCTGATCCTCCGCCGGTCGCGGCCTCCTGCAAGTCCAGCCCTATTTCCGCAGCGAGCCGCTGCGCCTGCTGAAACAGCTTCACCGTCCCCGCAGCGCGCTCCATCGGTGGCCGATTGATTCCGCCCTCTACGCGCAGGGTGCACACCGCATCACGCGTCCGCAGGCTGTGAAACATCTCTTCCACTCGCGCTGCGTCGTCCATCGTCACCACACGCACATCCACCTCAGCCCTGCACCGCGCCGCGATCACATTCGATCGCGTCCCGCCTGCAATCACGCCGACATTCACTGTGCGTCCCTTGCTTAGGTCCGTCCAGCCCGAGACCTCCTCCGCCAGTCTCGCCATCTCCAGCACCGCAGAATGCCCACTCGCGAAATCCACACCCGCATGCGCCGCAACACCATCGACCATCAGCTCAAAGTGCCCAACACCCTTGCGCGCCGTCTTGTAGGCGAGCCCCTGCGCTGGCTCCAGCACAAACACCGCCTCCGACTCGCGTGCCAGCCGCTCCGTGTGCGGACGAGAAACTTCGCTGCCAACTTCCTCATCCGGATTCAGCAGCAGTGTCACCGACCTGTTCAGCGCATTCAACTCTCGCAGCGCGGCGATTGCCTCCAGCGCCATCACCACACCGGCCTTCATGTCCACAACGCCCGGCCCCATCAGCCGTATGCCGTCCTCGGACTCCACTTCGCGCCACGGCATCGTCGCGAGGGTTCCCATCGGATACACCGTGTCCAGATGTCCGAGCACCAGCACCGGCTTGTGGTTCCGCACTCGCTCCGAATCTCAACTCGACGACATCGCCGAACGCTCCGCCCGGATGCCGCCGAACCTCGGCGTCGAGCTCCCGCGCCCAATCGACAGCCAGATCCGCCGCGCGGTTCACCGCTTCGCGATCCTCACTCGGAGACTCAATCTCCACCAGTTCGCGCAGCCGCGCCCGCAATCGCGGTTCAGCATCGCGTACCTTCTCCATCAATCTCTGTATCTGCACCCGGCAATTGTACGTTCGCGCTCGCCGGGCGTTGCTTTACGCCTATCGTCCCGGAGGCGCAGGAACCATCACAGCCCCAGGATCGACCTTCGGAATCCCGAAGTGCCCACTGATGTGCACGAGATCCATTGGGCGCAGCATGCCGGAGACATGAACGACGTTCATCTCCTTTCGTCCGCGAATCAGAACCGTTACATGGTCGATCTCTCCACCCTGCCAGTGAAACCAGATGTCCGCAATCGGCTTCGTCGGCGAGGCAGACTCCCGCGGGCCAACCTTCGAATCAATCAGGTGCGACCATCCGGCCGCGTGGTACGCCTGCTCCAGAGCGTGCATCTCCTCGGGAATGTAGAAGACTGGCTCTGGGTACTGATAGTGCTCGAAACTCACACCATTGAAATCTGCTGCACGGTCGCCACCCAGCATCGCGTCGAGCATCTCGCGGTCAAACGTGATCGTTGTAGCTGCCGCGCGCTGCGACGACAGGCCGCCAAGAGCATCGGCGACGCCCGGCGGATCGTAATACCCCTGTGCCTTGATCGAACCCGCTCCGGCAAGCAGAGCACCGCAAACAATGGCCAGCGCAAAACGACGCACTTTCATCGTGATCCTCGCTTCCTCTTCAGACGCGATTTGCCACGGAAAGTTCTGGCGCCAAATAACGATTACTGCGGAGCGCTGGGCGCAAAGTAGCCTTTCTTCGCCCGCACGTTATAAGCCCCTGTCACTGCCTGCAGATAGATGGTCCGGAAGCTGCCATCCTGCTTGAAGTCCGCCGGCACGTACACCAACGAGTACTGGCTGCGCAGCGCCTCCTCAATGCTGTGGAATCCCACCGCCACCTGCTCCACCGAATTGGGGTAGAACGCCTGGCCGCCGGTCGCATCGGCGATCGCCTTCAGCACGTCGTCGCCCTTATCCTTGCTGGGCCCGTAGTTCGTGCTGATGGTGTAAACAATCGTCTCCGCACGCTGGCACATCTTGATCGCGTCCGACTCATACGCGCGGCTGTAGTCATCGTCGCCGTCAGAGACCAGCACAATCGCCTTGCGCACGGAGTTGGTCTGCTGCAGCGTCAGCATCTGATCGCGGCACGTCTTGTACAGCGAGTCGAACAGAGCCGTGCCGCCGCCCGGCCGCAGCTTGCGAATGCCGGTGTCCAGCAGGTCCACGCGATTCGTAAAGTCCTGCGTAAGTTCCGTCTGGACGTCGAAGCCCTCAACAAAGGCGCGGTCCTCCGGACGAAGCACCTGCAACAGGAAGTCCGTGGCCGCCTGCTGCTCAAACTGAAACCGCTGGCGGATCGACGTCGACGTGTCGAGCATAATGCCCACACGCAGCGGCAGGTTCGTCTGCTGTTTGAAGCTGACGACGTGTGACGGCGGACGGCCGTCATCCAGAAGGCCAAAATCCTGCTGCGCAAGGCCCGTAACGAAATGTCCGCGGTGATCCGTAACCGTGAAGATGAGGTCGACTTCGCGTGAGAAGATCTTTAGCGTTTCGGTCGTTGAGGGCGGTTCGTCGCGTGGCAGCAGACCGGGCTGATTCTGCGATCCCGTCTGAGCTGGCGTCTGTGCCGGAGAAGAACTCTGCGAGGGCTGATTCGTGGTCGCCGGAGGAAGCGCGGGTGCTGCCGCCTGCGCATGCAGACGGCCGAAAGGTATAAGGAGAAGGCCGAGTCCCGTGATCGTCATAGCGCGACCCAGCGGGACGAGCCGGGCGGGGATCGTCACAGTCCACATCTTATCAATGAGACGCCGCCAGACCACTGCCGGGGAGCGTCCTCGGTTCCTCCAAACGGGGTATTTCAGCCCCTCGCGGCGGGACGCGGCACAATCGGCTCTACGCGGTACGCCACAATCGGCTTTAATAGCTCTGTGGCCGACAACCCGAACATTCCCGGCTTGCTAACCGAGCGCGGAGGTGCTGCGCTTGAGTGGGAACGCCTGCGCGAGCGCCTGGCCGCCGGCGCACGCTCCCAGCTCGGCCGGGACCGGGTGCTGGCACTCGAACCCAGCGCCGACGCGGAATGGATCGGCCAGCAGCAACAGCGCACCGCCGAGATGCGCCGGCTTGTCTCGATCGGCGCAGCCTTCGACTTCCGCGGCCTGCTCGACCCAGCCGATCTGCTCGATCAGGCACGAATCGAAGGCTCCGCACTCGAACCGGCGGAACTCCTCTCGCTGCTCGCCCACGCCGAGCGCGTCGATGCCTGGCGTCAGCTCATCGCCAAGCCGCCCGACGAGCTAAAAAACAACTGGCCGGCAGTCGAGACACTCTCTGCTCCGCTGATCGAGCACGACCTCGGCAACCTGCTGCGCGCTCTCCGCGGCAAGATCGAGCCCGACGGTTCCCTCGCCGACGACGCCAGCCCCGAGCTCGCACGCATCCGCCGCGCCCTCGCGCGCCAGCACCGCATCATCGAGGAAAGCCTCCGCAAGACGCTCGCACAGCTCAGCGAAGGCGGGGAAACGCAAGGCGACCTCATCACCGTGCGCGGCGAGCGCTTCGTCATCCCCGTCAAGGCCGAGTTCAAGCGCAAGGTCCGCGGCATCCTTCACGGCTCCAGCTCCAGCGGCCAGACCGTCTACCTCGAGCCCATGGAGACGGTCGAGCAGAACAACGAACTCGCGCGCCTGCTCGACGACGAACAGGCCGAAATCCACCGCATCCTCGTTGCGATGACGCGCACTGTGGCCGTTCATGCAACCCCGCTCGCGCTTGGCGCCGAAATCCTCTCCGAGCTCGACGCACACCAGTCCATCGCCATCTTCGCGCAGGAGCTCGAATGCGTCCGTCCGGTCTTCATTAACGCGTCCGACGCAAACGCACAGGACATTGAAGAGACTTACACAACGAACACCGAATTCGAGGTCGTCGCCGCCCGCCATCCATTACTCGAACTGCGTATGCGTGCAGAGGCCGGGCGCATCGTCCCCATGACCGTCGCGCTCCCCGACGGGCCAGCGCCAGATGATCATCAGCGGCCCCAACACCGGCGGCAAATCCGTCGCGCTCAAGACTGTCGGCCTGTTGTCCGTCATGGCCCAGGCCGGCGTTCCCATCCCGGCCGAGTCCGCTCGCCTGCCCATCTTCACCGGCATCTTCACCGACATCGGCGACGCGCAGTCCATCGAGCAGAACCTCTCCACCTTCTCCGCGCACATCCGCAACCTCGACCGCATCGTCGAGCGTGCCAATGAACGCTCCCTTGTCCTCATCGACGAGCTCGGCTCCGCGACCGACCCCGACGAAGGCGCGGCGCTCGCGGTCGCGGTCGCACAGCACTTCCTCGACGCCCGAGTCCTGAGCATCATCACCACGCATCTCACCGCGCTCAAGGTCTACGCCGCGCGCCTACCAGGCGTGCTCAACGCCGCTGTCGGCTTCGACGAGACAACCCTCACTCCCACCTACGAACTCCGCCTTGGCGTCCCAGGTGCTTCCGCCGGCATCAACATCGCCTCGCGCCTCGGCCTCGACCCCGCCATCGTAACCAACGCGCGCTCGCAGCTCACAACGCAACAGGCCGACATCAGCCGCTTCCTCGACGAACTCCACGCGCAGCTCACCGCCGCCACGACCGAGCGCGCAGAGCTTGCAGCCACCGAGCGCAAACTGAACGCCGAGCGCCAGCGCCTTCAGCAGGAAGGCCGCGCCGAACAGCAGGCACGCACTCGTGAGCTCGAACGCAAACTCGAATCACTCCTCCGCGACTTCGAGTCGCAGCTTCGCGACACGGTCAAAGACATCGACGACAAAAAGATCGCACAGAAGATCGCGCGCGACTCCGCACTCCGCGTCGCCCGCCTGCGCCGCGAGTTCTCCGAGCAGTTCCAGACCACCGTCGCCGAGCACACCGCCGAAGCCGCTGACTCAAAGCAACAAACAGCCAAGTCCGCTCGCACTAACGAACCCCACGTCGGCGACCTGGTCCGTCTTCGCTCCCTCAATCGCGAGGGCCGCATCGTCCGCCTCATCGACGCCAACTCACTCGAGGTCAGCTTCGGCACCATAAAGACCCGCGTTCCTCGCTCCGACATCGCCGAAATCACACCCGTGCGCGAACCCCCTGCCGAGAGCATCCGCCGTCGCGGCGGCATCACCCTCTCCACCAGTTACGGCGACGACGACACCCTCAGCTCTGAGATCAACGTCATCGGCCGCACCGCCGACGAAGCCGAGGCCGAAGTCGAGCGCTTCGTCGAGCGCGCCTTCCTCGCCGGCCTCCCGCGCATCCGCGTCGTACACGGCGTCGGCATGGGCGTGCTCCGCCGCACCCTCCGAGACTTCCTGCGCAAGCACCCGCACGTCGTCTCCGTCACCGAGCCGCCCTACAACGAAGGCGGCCAGGGCGCGACCATCGTCGAACTGCGCCAATAAAGCCTCTCCTACATTGCGAATGCGTTTTCAGTATCTATTGCTGGCTAAAAATCCCCACGCTGTCAAAACTCGTCACGTTACCGTTCGCTGCACAGATTCCCCGTTCGCTGCGAAATCAGCGACTTTCAGTCCCCGAGGCGATAGCCTCAACCACGTGGGGGGCTCTTTGTGAGCCCTCGGATGTACTTCTCGGGCCAGAACTTACCCCTGTAGGCTGGACCGATACGAGTGAGGCGGGCGCGGCTCGCAGTGAACTCTTCTTAGGAGAGACAAAGGAAAATGGGAAAAGCGATTAAGCTCCTCGAAAAAGGTGTGGTGCTCGGAGCACGCGCGAGCTGGACAGTATTCGACAAGCTGAATTCCATCAGCCCTAACAAGAGCTTCACCCCGAAGTGGTCCGATAAGCCGCTTCTCAAGAGCTACCAGAAGGAGAAGCCGCCCCTCGGCTGGCCCCGTACCACCGACTCCCTCTGCCCCAAGTGCATCCCTGAGATCCGTCAGCAGATCATCGACGGCAAGCTGCCGCACGAGATCCTTCTCAACGAGAAGGTCGGCGAGATCAAGGCCCAGATCATCGAGCGCGACGGCCAGATCCTCATGGTCAAGGATTGCCCCATCCACGGCCACTTCGAGGACCTCATGTCCATCGATCCGCCGATGATGCGCCACCTCGAAGAGGTCTTCCCCGGCCGCGACATCCGCGCCCACAACGACGAGAAGCTCCACAACCACGGCACCTCCACCGTCACGCACGGCCGCGGCTCGGTCCTCACCATCGACCTCACCAACCGCTGCAACATGATGTGCGACCCGTGCTTCATGGACGCCAACCAGGTCGGCTTCGTGCACGAGCTCACCTGGGACGAGATCAAGACCATGCTCGACAACGCGGTGCAGATCAAGCCGCGCCGTCAGATGTCGGTCCAGTTCTCCGGCGGCGAGCCCACGCTCTCGCCCTACTTCCTCGACGCCGTCTCCTACGCCCGCAAGGTCGGTTACAACTCCGTGCAGGCCGCGACCAACGGCATCGAGTTCGCGAAGTCCAAGGAGTTCGCCAAGGCCGCTGCTGAGGCCGGTCTCCGCTACGCCTACCTGCAGTTCGACGGCATCGGCAACGCCGCCAACTCGCACCGCAAGGTCGGCAACGCGTTCGACGTGAAGCTCCAGGCCATCCACAACCTGCACGAGGCCGGCGTCGACATCGTCCCCGTCACGACCATCGTCAACGGCATCAACAACGAGCAGGTCGGCCGCATCATCCAGTTCGCGCTCGACAACCCCAAGAAGATCAACTTCCTCTCCTTCCAGCCGGTCTCCTTCACCGGCCGCGACGAGGCCGTCTCCGACGAGCGCCGTCACGCGCAGCGCTACACCCTCTCGCACCTCGCGCACGACATCCGCGACCAAACGGGTCTCGGCGAGTCCACGCGCGACTGGTTCCCCATCAGCTTCATGTCCACCTTCTCCGACTGGGCCGACCTCGTGCACGGACCCGAGCACGACTGGGGCCAGCTCTCCTGCGGTTGCCACCCCAACTGCGGCATCGGCATGGCGCTGATGATCGACAAGGAAACCAAGGAAGCCGTCCCCGTCACCGCGTTCCTCAACGCCGACCGTCTCGCCAAGGACATCGCCAAGGTGAACGACGCCTCCCGCGGCAAGGTGCTCACGGTCATCGGTGCGGCGCTCGCGCTCATCCGCAACTACGAGCCGAAGAACGCTCCCACGCACTTCAGCATCTTCTCGCTGCTTGAGAAGTTCGATAAGTGCTTCGGCGCCACCGGCCGCAACTACGGCAAGGTCACCGCCGACCGCACCATCGAGGACATCGAGAAGCGCCGCAAGGACCGCTGGAACTTCCTCTTCATCGCCGGCATGTGGTTCCAGGACCTCTTCAACTACGACTTCCGCCGCACCGAGCAGTGCATCATCCCGTACGCCACGCAGGAAGGCGAGATCAGCTTCTGCGCCTACAACACGGGCGTCGGCTGGCGCAACATC
Organism: uncultured Acidobacteriaceae bacterium; assembly: GCA_963729675.1. Classification (GTDB taxonomy): domain Bacteria; phylum Acidobacteriota; class Terriglobia; order Terriglobales; family Acidobacteriaceae; genus Granulicella. The sequence goes on along the minus strand of CAVSOV010000014.1, from coordinate 190,203 downwards.
ATCGAGAAGATGCACATGACCTCCACGCTCACCAAGTGGTATGAGGAGCACGGCCGTCACGAGATCTTCGCCGGTGGCAAGAAGGTCGGCCTCGAGAAGCAGGACAAGTACGACCTGGTTCTCAACGAGGAGCACGTCAACTCCGCCGCCAACGACACGTTCGAGAAGTCCGGCATCGCCAAGAACGCGCGCGAGGAGAAGATCCGCGCCCGCGACGCGAAGATCAAGCAGGACGCCCAAAACGCGCAGATGGCCAAGCTCTACCGCAAGGAGATCCTCAAGGAGCCCGAAATCGCCGGCTTCGTTTCCCTCGGCGAGATCAAGCCCATCGCACCCGCACCCGCGAAGGAAGAAGACCTCGTCGCCGGGGACTGACCGTCCAGGTAGACGCGCCTTCGGCGCAAAGCCACAACAACAAAGGCCGCCCACCCGGGCGGCCTTTGTGTTATCTTAGGTGCAATGCCAAACTGAACTGCTGAAGTCTTCTGGTCCGAATTTGATCCGCACTCTGCGGGGCTCAAATTGCATCCGCATGATCGGGACTGGTTTCGGCTACATCAACCTAGCGCTGCTCGATTCAGCGCTATGAAACCTTCGACAGCTTCATCATGAGGTGGTCTCGGCGGAATTGGCTTGGGAAACGGCAATCGCATGACAACGACGAAAACCTTTCGCTCGTTCGTCCGCTCCGAAGTCTCCGATCGATCCGATCTGAAGCAGCAATTGCGGATGAGATCAGATTCGCTGATGAATCTCGTGTGTTTTGAGAGCTTCGAGCGTACTATGTCGAAGAAGTACCGCAAGGACTTCAGAGGACGATGCATCGCGCAGTTGCCTGGATCAAACTTGACGAGTCGATTACGCACAGATCTCGGAGAAGTTCCCATACTTCACCTTGAATCCGCAGTTTGGTGGAGTGGAATCAAAGAATCGATTCTGACGCATGCTTCCGCATATCCGAACTAGATAGCGCTCCAATACTGCTGCGGGATTACGAAGCGTCTGTCGCGCCTGTCAAAACTTTGACAGGCATTGCCAGAGTCGATGGGGATGGGATTCGTCATCTTACTAGAGGCTACAAACTGGCAGCCGAAAGCCATCTCTGGTTCGCCATGAAGGAAATGACCGCTTCTTCGTATCTGCGATGCGTCGGAGAGAGGTTTGAGCAGAGCATAGTACAGCAGACTCTCGATGAAGAATCCGGCAAGTCCTCCAGTGAAGCTATCGCTCAAGGCGATGACAAATGCGGACCTTCTTATCGGAATCCGACATCATCAGGCGAGCCATTGATGCCCGCAACTAGAGTTGATTACGCGTTGGACAATCCTGATCTTCGATCAGCGCACTGCGGCACGCATTGTCAGCATCGAAGGCGATCCTGGAGACACAGGCTGTCAGCCTCATCTTCAATGCGGCTTCTGCCGTCTCCGAATTCCATCCTTTGACCCTGCGAATTCAACCCGCTACAGTTTCGCGCATGAGATTCGCCGCTCTTCTCGCAGCCGTCAGCTCTCTCGACCACCACTCTCTTCGCCCAACAGCGCCCCGCCATCACCGGCATCGCCTTCATGCGCGTCTACACCGACGATGTCCCCGCCGCCGAGCACTTCTACGGCCCAACCATGGGCTACGACGAGAAGCATAACGGCGAGGAGATGGTCTTCCCGATTAATCAACATCAATGGATCGAGGTCGTGCCCTCGAAGCTCCGCGACGGCCAATCCTACATGGCATCCGTCGGCTTCACCGTCAGCGACGTCGACGCAATGAAGCGCTACCTCATCGCCAAAGGCCTCAAAGACGTCGAATCCCCCGACGAAGGCCTCGTCGAAGTCCACGATCCTGAAGGCAACCTCGTCATCTTCGTCCAGAAGGACTCACCCCTCAAAGAGGCCGTTCTCGCCCGCGACACCCCACTCTCCCCACGCGCGCCCAGCCACCACATCATCCACGTCGGCTTCATCGCGCACGACCGCGCGAAGGAAGACGCCTTCTGGAAAGACATCCTCGGCTTCCGTCCCTACTGGTACGGCACCATGCATCCGCCCAACGTCGACTGGATCAGCATGCAGGTCCCCGACGGCACCGACTGGATCGAGTACATGATGATGCCGAACCAGAAACCGGATAAGCACGACTTCGGCATGAGCGATCACTTCTCACTCGGCGTCGAGCGCATGCAAATCGTCCTGCACGACCTGCAAGCCAACGGCTGCGAAGAGAAACAGTGCATCGCCATCCAGGCCGGAAAGGACGGCAAGATTCAGCTCAACCTCTTCGACCCCGACCAGACCCGTGTCGAGTACATGGAGTTCAAACCCGTCATGAAGCCCTGCTGTTCCGACTTCACCGGGCCCCACCCGAGTCCGACGGAACAGTAGCCTCAATTCATCGGCGTCGCGTTCTGCGGACTCAGCGTCAGCGAGTTCTGCCCCGCCTTCAACTGCACCGGATGATCCCACATCAGTGCCTGGTTGTTGTAGCGCGTCGAGATCATCAGGTAATACGTTCCCGGAGGAACAGCAGGAAACGTGCCTGTGCCGTTTGCATCAGCGCGAACCGCGGACGCAGCACTCGCCCTGATCGCATCGAGGATCTTCTGACAATCAGGACTGTGTGTTCCACACGCGACTCCAAACACCTTGTACGCACTCGATCCCGCAGGAATCGCTACACCGGCTTTCGCCACAAGATTCGGAATGCTGTCGCGCAGCAGCGTATACGGGTGCGATGCCAGCGGATTCGGCGCGCCAGGCTGCGTCGGGAATCCCGACGCAATCGACAGCGTCGCATTGCCCAGCACGTTCTTCGGAGTGGAAAGAGTCGCCGGATCTGCTGCAGCGGTGCGCACTGTTGCACCCGCGGTCCCTCCGCTCGACGGTATCGTCGCACTCGGCGTCAGCGCCGCGAGCTCGCAACTCTGCTCCATCGGCGCAAACGTGAAGTCATCATTGTTGTTCTGGCCCGTGATGACGCGGCCGTGAACCTGGTACGGTCCCGTCGCACCGGGATCGAGCATGCCATCGTGCCGTAACGAAAGAGTCAGAGGATGATCCGGCGCATCGATCTTAATAACCGCACCATTTGCCCCCGCTGTCACCGTATACGGATACGCGCGCGCAGCGTCCGGACCACACCCCAGCACCGCCGACTCCGGAAAGAACTGCACACTGAAGCCGGTTGACGCGGCAAAGATACCCTGCATGCGGATTCCCGGCGGCGTCGGTGGTCCCTTGTCGCCGCCAAACATCGTCTTCAACATGTCCGTCTGCATCGTCTGGATGCCGACGCTTGCGCCTTTAGTGGATAGGTTCAACGCGGGGCAGGTCGCGCGGCGCGGTGAGAAGGTGGCATAAGACGGAGTGGATGTGCCGGGAACGTACGTGCTCGTGGTCGTCGTATGCGTGGCGTCATAGGTTCCGCCGCCGGTGTTAGTAAGTTGGTCGCCGGAATACGCGGGGGCCTGGTTCGCATTGATACGCTGCGTGTTCGTGGTCGTTTGGGTTTCGGTGTGGCCTGGCGTCGATCCACCGCCGGCCATCCCCGTGGCCACCACTCCGTCGATCGTTACAGGACCAGGGCCGGTAACGGTTCCGTCAGCGTGCAGCGTAAGGACGAGAGGCTTCGGCTTGGTCTCAACGATCAATGATGCGTGATTATTGCTGAACTCCAACTTGTAGCTCTCCTGATTTGGAGAGAGGAAGGAACAGTTGACCAGCACACCGCCGTCGATGAAGTCCAGTCGCCAGTTGCCTGCCCCGACGAAGACACCGGCCATGGTGGGACCGGACTGCGGTTTGCTCTCCGCGGGCGCGACGCCGAGCATCTGTGTGGCCTGTCCCAACATGGAGGTGAAGCCGCCCAGCAGTGCGTTGCCGGTGCAGGAGGCAGGCAATCGACCGGAGGTGATGCAGCGGTTCATCGCGCGCTCATCGGCAGATTTCGGCTTCTGCGGCTGTCCACTGTAGGCCGCAGTCTGCTGCTGCTCGATTGCCGCCATCTGCTGATTCGCCTTCGCTACATTCGCGTTGTAAGCCGCCTGCTGCTTATCCTGAAACGCCTTCGCTGCGGCCATCTGCTGCGCGCTTGGCTGCTTGCACGTGGGCAGCAGCTTCTTCAGATCGCCGCGGGTCTCATACGTGTACTTCATCAAACCGTTCGGCAGGACCGTGTCGGGATGGCCGACCATGCACTTCGAGGTGTCGGACGTGTCGCGAATGTTGCAGTTCTCGACGAAGAGATGCTCGCCGCTGCAAACGTAAGTCACGCCGATTGGAATATCCTGACCCGCAGCACAAATGGTGCTTGAAAGCACCAGCAACGAGATCACGAATTTGAACACAACACTTGCCACGCGAGGCACATCCTCGGGGCCTGGGTGCAAATGAGATGACGGAAGATGCGGGCCCATGATGAACCCCGATTCTGAGCGGACCTCTCTCGCTGGCCGGCTCTTGCAACAGTGGGGACCTTGCTTCGGGCCCGAATTCGAGGAGGGAGCCTTATCGTAGACCCGATGGCCACCTAACGGCAATACTGTTTGTGGCTGCAGGTGCCCGCGGGAGTCTAATGAGAACGGGAGATTGTTATGGGCCGGCTGCTGATAGTGTTGGGCATCGCACTGGTAATCGCCGGAATTGTGGTGCTCGGGTTGGAGCGCGCAGGACTCGGACTGGGAAGACTGCCCGGCGACTTCGCTTATCGCGGACGCAACGTGCAGGTGTGGATTCCGCTCGGCACCTGCATCGTGCTCAGCGTGCTGCTGTCAGCAGTCCTCTATCTGCTCTCGAAGCTGCACCGTTAGACGACGCTACTTGACGCCTTTGCTTGGGTCCCACGAGCCCTGAAGCTTGCGGACGTAGACGATCTCGCCGGTGTGGTAGGCGTTGTGGGTGCCGACGTGGGCGATGGTGTTCGCGCCTTTGGCGAGGTCGGCGTCGGAGGCAGACTGCACCCACTGCTCCAGGCCGGTGAGACAGCGGTCGAGGCGCGCGACCAGCGCGGTCCACTCAGCCGGAGTGATTTTGTTTACGTCGTAGCCGACGAAGGTGTCTTCGTTGTTGCCGGAGTAGGGGGCCGGCTTCTGGCCGTGGAGGGTGGCGAGGGCGTTCTCGTTCCAGTAGACGAGGTGGGCGACGAGCTGGGCGACGGAGTGCATCTGGGCGTTGGACTTGGGGACCCAGCGGACCTGGTCGGGGGTGAGGTTGGCGACGGCGGTGTCGAGGGGAACAAACCACTCGGCCTTGTCGTGGGTGGAATGGAGCTGCTTGAGCAGGACCTCGCGCAGGTTCATGGGCTGAGGCTTCTGCTGCTGGGCGAAGGCGAGCGGAGTGAGGAGAAGGAGGGCTGCGACAAAGAGGGGTTTGCGCATGCCGAATTGTAGCGGTGAGAAGAACGCGGAATCAGAAAAGTGGTGAACGGGTGCGTGGCTGTGACGAGTTGCGGTGCTGGCACCCCTCCCCCACCGAAATGTGCGCAAAGTCTTCAGCCGATTCGAGTTAGGGGTGGACTTCATTGTCGCGGCTCGGCAAAGTCTCTGGAATCAGATACTTATCGGCAAAGTCTTCCATTCAGGGGAGTTAACGGGTAGGGGGTCACTTTTCCCCGTCGAGACTCTACTCCGTTTCCGCGCTCAGAGTTTGGGGAGGATTTCGGTGGCGAGGGCCTTTTCGGCGGCTTCGTTGTCCTGGCGGGTGGCGTTGGGGATGTTGGCCTGAAGGAGCAGGAGGTGGTGCGTGCCGAGGGCGTAGAGGTAGGCCGTGGAGCCGGCGGGCGAGGTGACGAAGAAGGCATCCTCGCCGACGCCGGTGACGGACGAGATGCGGCCGGCCATCTGGGCGCGGGTGACGTTGAAGGTGTCGCGCGATTTCAGGCTGACATAGACCCGGTCCTCACCCTTGGCGTCCTTCCAGGTGCAGTCGGGGGAGTCTTTGGTGCCGCCGGGCTGGCCGGGGTTCACGGGCACGCTGAGGACGGCCTTGATCTGGTCGGGGGTGAGGAGGCTGCAGGGGTCTTGCGCGTGCGCGGCGGCGGTGAAGAGGGTGGCTGCGGCGATCAAGAGAGTCGTGCGGATCATATTGAGAGGTTAGATGCATTGCCGCACGATTTCTGGGTCAGAGCTGGGGGAGGATTTGGGTGGCGAGGGTCTTTTCGAAGGCTTGGTTCTGCTCCTGGCTGGCGTTGGGGCCGTTTACGGTGAGAAGCATGAGGTGGTTTTTGGCGAGGACGTAGAGAGCGCAGGAGGAGTCGCCGGACGAGACAAAGAAGGCGTCCTCACCGACGCCGGTGACAGAGGTGGGGTGGCCGCCGGCCTTCTCGATCTGGGAGCGGGTGGTTTGGAAAGCGGTGCGCGGCTGGAGGGCAATATAGACGCGGTCCTCGCCTCGGGGGTCGCTCCAGGTGCAGTCGTTGGAGTCCTTGGCGACGCCGGGCTGGCCGGGGTCGACGGGCGAGTTGAGGACAGCCTTGATCTGGTCCGGGGTGAGGAGGCTGCAGGGAGACTGCGCGCTCGCGCCGACGGGGATGAGGGTGACTGCAGCGGCGATCAGGAGGGTCGTGCGGATCATGTTGGGCTCCGCCGAGTTAGACGTGTGATCCCAACCTGCAAATGCAATTCAGTCGTTTGCCCATTCAGGGGCTCCCCAGAAGTTGTGTTGTATCGGCGGACGAACTGGCATAACCTTCCGCTGATTTCGCATGCGAGGTGCACATGAAAGCTGCTTCAAGCCTTCTTGCGGTGCTCCTTATGTTGAGTTCCACATCGCTCGCGCAGACGGCTCCGACTGAGCCGACGGCCCCCGTTCAGCAGACGGCTACTTCTCCGCAGACAGCTCCGGCTCAGCAGACGGCTCCGGTTCAGCAGACGGCTCCGGTTCAAGAGACGGCCCCAGCTCAGCAGACGGCTCCGGTTCAGCAGACAGCTCCGGTTCAGGAGACGGCTCCGACTCAGCAGACAGCTCCGGTTCAAGTGACGGCTCCGGCTCAGGAGACGGCCCCGGCTCAGCAGGCAGTTCCAACTCCGCAGGCGGCGGCCGGAGGTGAGTCCGCCAAGCCGGACGCTGCGAAGCCGGAAGCTGAAAGTGAAGCGTCGACACCGTCGACGCATCCCCGACCGCGTCCACACCTTCCACTGATACGACCACCGAGAGTGTGGGTGCTGTTCTCGCCGCTCCATCGGCGGCTGTATTTGCGCCCGGGGCAAAGCTCTTCATCTCGCCGATGAATGGATTTGAGCAGTTTGTGTCTGACGCGTTCCTCAAGAAGAAGGTGCCCGTTGTGGTCGTGGATGAGCCCGCGAAGGCCGATTTCCTGGTGTCTGGCGGTGCGCGTGTGAAGAGACCGGGGTGGATAACCGGGATGGTCCTGGACACTCACGGCGGAGGAAACATTTCGATCATCGACGCTCGTACGGGCAAGCCGGTGTTCGACTGTACGTTCAAGCGAGTGGATCAGGGACTGGCTGAGGGTTACATCTATCAAGGCTGGGCCAGTAACTGCGCGAAACATCTGAAGAAGCAGCTGGAGAAGAAGTAAAGCGGGAGGACGGGTTTATTGCCTCACTGAAAGGAAGGCAATTCAGCCCATTCGGCTGCGCTTAGGGGCTGCACTTCGCTCCACTCCAGCCTTCGGCAGGCCTGGTATCCCGATGATCGTCTTAGTTTCGCTCTTTGTTCGTATTTTGAGATAATAATCCGTAGGCCCTTGGATAAGGGTAATCTGATGGGCAAACTTCGATGCCAACACCGTTTCCGACGCCGATCTATCGGATCGTGCATATAGCCAATCTGGAAGTGTTCCTGCGACGCGGAGGTCTATATTCGCCGAATGCGGAGCCGAAGGATGGTCTAGTCGTAAGGACCATACACAGTACTTCTGTGCAGGCGTCCCGTCATAACCATGTAGTCCCGTGTGGCACCGGGGGTACCTGCCACGATTACGTGCCGTTCTATTTCGGACGAAAGTCTGTGATGCTTTTGCAGTTGAAGACCGATCGGGTAGACGGGTATACAGAGGGGCAAGCGCCCATCATCTACTTGAAGCTAACCGCGCAATCCGTCGAGGCGAATCGTCACGATTTCGTGTTCACAGATGGGCACGGATTGGCGTATTACACTAGTTGGTTCGACGACCTAAAGGATCTCGACCAAGTCGATTGGGGAATGGTGAATCAGACCTATTGGGCCGACAACGCAGCTGACGGCGATCGCAAGCGTCGTAAGCAAGCCGAATTCTTGATCAAGAATTTCGTACCTTGGGAACTGGTCGAGGAAATCGTAGTACTAAACCAAAACGTCAAGGCCAAGGTGTTAAGGATGTTGGAAGCGTATCCCCATGTGCATCAGCCAACAGTTCACGTTGACCCTACTTGGTATTACTCATGAGAGCGAAGCGATGATCCGTTTAGTTGAAGGCAACCTACTGCATGCGGAAACCGACGCGGTTGTGAACACGGTGAACTGTGTCGGTTTTATGGGCAAAGGAATTGCATTGCAGTTCAAGCAAGCATTCCCCGCTAACTTCACATTTTACGAAGCGCAATGCAGGCGAGGTGACGTTGTCCCAGGAAAGATGACCGTTTTCGACAATGGAGCCATAAGGAAGCCGCATTTCATTATCAACTTCCCTACCAAGCGTCATTGGAAAGGCAATTCTCGCTTAGAGGATATAGATACCGGCTTGATTGCTCTTATCGACACGGTGCGGGAGTTGGGAATCACGAGCATTTCGGTTCCCCCCTTGGGTTGCGGTTTGGGCGGACTCGATTGGGGTACGGTCAGACCGCGCATCGAACGTGCGTTCGCCGCAGTTCCGGATGTGACTGTAGATCTTTATGCGCCGAAGGGTGCGCCGCCGGCTAAGAGCATGCCGGTCCATACGACACGCCCAAAGATGACTGCTGCACGTGCGCTGGTTATCAGGTTGATGGATATGTATTCGGCTCTGGGCTACAGCCGCTCTCTGTTAGAGGTGCAGAAGCTTGCGTACTTTCTTCAGGAGGCTGGCCAGCCGCTTAGGCTTTCCTATGAGCAGGGACACTACGGACCTTTCGCTAAGAATTTGAATAAGGTTCTACAAGTTATGGAAGGACACTTCATTAGAGGTCTTGGCGATAGTCAAAGGCCTGACGCTGAACTTGTGCTTATGGACGGAGCAACGGGCGAAGCTGAGAAGTTCCTATCTTCTGATGAAGGCGGATCCTCGGAACGGCTGAATCGAGTGGGAGCTCTAATAGAGGGATTCGAGACGCCCTACGGAATGGAGTTGCTCGCGACTGCGCACTGGGTAGGAACTCGGGGGCTGGATACGTTCGGATCGAGAGCCCGGTCAGCTGAGCAAGCAGCCGTGCAGATACAGGCTTGGAATCTAAGAAAGAAAGAAAGATTTAAACCGCAGCACATCGCTAAAGCATGGGACCGGCTGGCCGAGGAAGGCTGGCTCTAGACGGGCTGTAAGGTTCGCCCTTGACTACGCGAAAAGGCTCGGGCTGAAGCCCGAGCCTTTGGTGTTTATAGGAGGGGTCTGGACGGCGGGGCTAAAGCCCCGCCCCTTCAAAGCGGCTGAAGCGTGCCCTTAGCGAAACCGACTACTGCACGAGCGTGCCGTTTTCGCCGTTGGTTTTTGGGTCTTCGGGTGGGATGACGGTGGCGCTGGCGACCTTGTCGTCGGACTCGAGATTCAAGAGGCGGACGCCGGAGGTGGAGCGGCCGGCGGCGCGGACGCTCTTGGTGTCGATGCGGATGATCTTGCCGAACTGGCTGATGACCATCATCTCGGTGGTGTCGTCGACGAGCTGGATGCTGACGACTTTGCCGACCTTGGAGTTGGCCTTCATGTTGATGACGCCCTTGCCGCCGCGCGACTGCAGGCGGTAGGCGTCGACGTCGGTGCGCTTGCCGTAGCCGTTCTCGGAGACGGTGAGGATGAGGCAGGGGGTGAGGCCGAGCTTCTCGTCGAGCTTCTGCGAGCTTGGCGGCGGCTTCGGGGGAGAGCTCGGGCGCGGCGGTGGTGTCGTCGGCCTCGGCGAGCGAGAGCGGCGCAGCGGCGGCGGAGTCGGCGGCTTCGTCGATGGCCCTCTGGACCTGGGCGGCGAGGCCGGCGGCGGCGGCGCGGGCGAGGCGGGCCTTGTTGCGGGCGTCGTTGGAGGGCGTGACGGCGGCGCCGATGACGTAGTCGCCCTTCTTGAGCGAGATGCCGCGGTTGCCGAAGGCCGGGCGGCCCATGGCGCGGAGGTCGCGCTCGTCGAAGCGGATGGCCATGCCGTCGTGCGTGGCGAGGAAGATGACCTGCTCGCCGTCGGTCATGCGGGCGGTGACGAGCTCGTCGTCCTTGTCGATGCCGATGGCGATGATGCCGCGGGCCATGACGTTGGAGAAGTCCTTGAGTGCGGTCTTCTTGACGGTGCCGTTGCGGGTGGCGAAGAGGACGTACTTGGAGGCCTCTTCGAGGTCGCGGACGGGGAGGATGGTGACGACCTTCTCGCCGGGCTGGAGGTCGACGAGCGAGGCCATGGCCTTGCCCTTGCCGGCGGCGCCGACGTCGGGGATCTCGTAGACCTTGAGCCAGTAGACGCGGCCGGTGTTGGTGAAGCAGAGCAGATAGGCGTGCGTGGAGTCGATGATGAGCTGCGAGACGAAGTCTTCCTCGCGGGTCTTCATGCCCATGCGGCCGGTGCCGCCGCGGCGCTGCTGGCGGTAGGTGGAGATGGGCGTGCGCTTGAGGTAGCCGGTGTTGGAGACGGTGACGGCGACCTGCTCGTCGGCGATGAGGTCCTCGAGGGTGAGCTCGGCGGACTCGTCGATGATGGCGGTGCGGCGTGCGTCGCCGTACTTGTCGCGGATGTCTTCGAGCTCCTTGATGATGACTTTGCGGAGTTGCTTTCTCGCTGGCGAGGATGGACTTCGTACTCGGCGATGTTGTCGCGGACGGCGCGGAGCTCGTTGAGGAGCTCGTCGATGGAGAGCTGGGTGAGGCGGTAGAGCTGCAGTTCGAGGATGGCGTCGATCTGGCGGTAGCTGAGGATCAGCGTGCCGGCGGTGTTGCCTGGCGAGCTGCGCGGAGACGCTGCCGCCGGCGAGGTCGATGTCGTACTTGCTGGGGTTGAGCTTGACGCCCTTGAGCTCGGTGCCGCGAAGGTTGATGGTGCGGTTGGAGAAGAACTGGAAGAGGTTCTCGCGAGCGTCGGCGCGGGAGGACGACTGGCGGATGATCTTGATGACGTTGTCGAGGTGGTCGAGCGCGATCTGGTAGCCGAGCAGAATGTGCTCGCGCTCGCGGGCCTTGTTGAGGAGGAAGGCGGTGCGGCGGCGGACGACGTCGATGCGGTGGTCGATGAAGGCGTGGATGGCCGCGGGGAGCGAGAGCTCCTTGGGCTGATTGTTGTGCACGGCCAGGAAGATCATCGAGAAGCTCTCTTGCATCTGGGTGTGCTTGTAGAGCTGGTTGAGGACGATCTCATGCTGTGCGCCGCGCTTGAGCTCGATGACGATGCGCATGCCGTCGCGGTCGGACTCGTCGCGCACGTCGGAGATGTCGTCGATGACCTTGTCGTTGACGAGCTCGGCGATGCGCTTGATGAGGTTTGATTTGTTGACCTGGTACGGAATCTCGGTGGTGATGATGGCCTGGCGGCCGCCGGTGATCTGCTCGAGGCCGCACTTGGCGCGCACGATGAAGCGGCCACGGCCGGTCTTGTAGGTCTGCGCGAGATTGCCGCGGCCGTAGAGGTAGCCGCCGGTGGGGAAGTCGGGACCCTTGACGTACTCGAGGACCATCTCGAGGTCGGACTTGGTTTCGCCCTTCTCTTTCTGGATGAGGGCGATGGTGGCGTTGAGGACTTCGGTGAAGTTGTGCGGCGGGATGTTCGTCGCCATGCCGACGGCGATGCCGGTGCTGCCGTTGACGATGAGATTGGGGAAGCGCGCAGGCAGGACCGAGGGCTCGGTGGTGGACTCGTCGTAGTTGGGAACGAAGTCGACGGTGTCGGAGTCGATGTCCGCCAACATCTCTCCAGCCAGGCGCATCATGCGCGACTCGGTGTAGCGCATGGCGGCGGGTGGGTCGCCGTCGACGGAGCCGAAGTTGCCCTGGCCATCGATGAGCGGATAGCGGAGCGAGAAGGGCTGCGCGAGGCGGACCATCGTGTCGTAGATGGCGGAGTCGCCGTGCGGGTGGTAGTTGCCCATCACGTGGCCGACGACCTTCGCGGACTTGGTGTACTTCTTGTTGAACTGGAGGCCCATCTCCTGCATGCCGTAGAGGACGCGGCGATGCACGGGCTTGAGGCCGTCGCGGGCGTCAGGCAGGGCGCGGCCGATGATGACCGACATGGAGTAGTCGAGGTAGGAGCGGCGCATCTCCTCCTCGATGTTGATGGGCAGAAGCTGCAGGGCTCCGGGGCCGGTGGGCGCACCGGGGCCGTCTCCGCCAGAGCCGCCGGGGGGCGGGTTGTTGGAGTTGGCGTCCTGCGCCGAGGGGGGATCGTTAGGGTTGGAGCCGAGGGGGAGCTGGTTCTGATCGTCAGGCATCGTCACTAGCTATTATAGGCGTTTTGCGCGGTCTTCGTGAGCAGGTGCCATGGCGTGTACGCGACGCAGAATGAATAAGTTACAGGCAGAGAAAAGGGGCGCCCGAAGGCGCCCCTGAAGTGTTGTGGGTGTTGGTGAGAAGTTAGAAGTAGAACTTCGCAGCAAGCTGTGTCTGGCGGGCGGCTGCGGCTGACGCGGAGATCAGACCCGAATTGCCTGACGTCAGCCCCGTGGAGTAAGTGCCGCTCGTGCTCAGCTGCTGGGTTCCGAAAGCGCTGGTCGGATTCGAGAACTGAGTGTGGTTGAAGACGTTATCGCTTTCCATACGGATCTGCAGTCTGCGAGCGCCGTCCGCAGTTAGATTGAAGTTCTTGGCGAGGATCATGTTGGTGTTGTTGATTCCAGGTCCGTGGAAGGTGTTGCGGGCTGCGTTTCCAAACGGCCGAGAGGAGCCACAGAGAACGTGTTGGCGATACCCGTGTACCAGGTTGTCCTGTTGCCGTGACCGGTGGCGAAGGTTCTGGGGTTTCCACGGGTGAGCTGGCGCGGTGCTGTTGGGCTCATCCGGGCCGGCATAGTAGGAGAATCCGGCGGGGTACCATTCAGCGTTGGATGAGCCGCCGTTATAGGCGGTATCGAAGGGGAAGCCCGTCGCCAAGGTCGTGATCCCGCTGATCTGCCAGCCAGAGAGGGCCAGGTTCATGGGCGAGTACCAGGAGAACCACCGTGGAGCTGCGGGGTGATGTAGATAGGCGCAAAGACGAAACGCTGACGCGCGTCATATTGAGAGTCACCGTAGTTGAGCGCAGGCTGGAACTGGTTGTAGCCGCGCTCGACCGCCATAACCGGCGTTCTCATAGCTCGAAGCGTTGTCCAGCGCGTGCGAGTAGGTGTAGCTGAGCTGGAAGCTGAGGCCGTGAGTCGGAGCCTTCTGCAGCTGACCTGAAGGGCGTTGTAGTTCGACGATCCTTCAGCCCCAACCAGATCGATGGCTGGGAATGCCGGCGCGCCGTCCTGGAGCATCTGGTTCCCAGCCACGGTGTGTGCAGGGAAGTAGTAGTTCTGAGCGTCGCGGTACTCGCTGTCCGGAGGCTTGAGCAGATCTTGTTCGGCAAGGCAGGCCGCGTGGCCTGCCGGCGTGACATAGTTCCCTTCGGTAACGATCTGGTTATGACGACCAAGCGATCCCACGTAGCTGAGCCGGGCCACGATGCGCGCCGGGAACTCGCGCTCCACCGACAACTGGAAGTTCTCAGAGTACGGCGACCGGAAGGTTGGGACCGTAGGTGCTGAGGGCCCTGGCTCAAACTGAGTGAAGTCCGGCGAAGACCCTGGAGTCGGGAAGGCGAACGGGAACTGGTTCTTGTAAGGAGTTGTAGCCGAGCCGGGAGTTCCCGGGGTTGTTATTCGTGGTGTCCACGATATGGGTTTGGCGAATCCCGGAGCACCGTTCACAGTTGTATTGTTTTGCGCCAGCCGAGCTCAGGCCAAACGGCGGTGTTGCAAGATTGTTGAGCGAGGTCTCTTCTTCACTGCGGTTGTAGTAGATGCCGAAACCGCCGCGGACCGAGAACTTGCCAGGAGCGCCGGAGAGCCAGCCGAGGTCAGGAGACCAAGCGAAGCCGAAGCGCGGACCGAGGTCTCCGAAACGCGTGTAGGCCTGGCCGGAGTTTGTGCAACCAGGATCGCCCGGGTAGATGATGCTCGGAGGCGCTGACGGGAAGATCTTCGACTGCTGGCCGGGAATGAGACAGACAATGGCCTCGCCACCGTACTGCTTGTTGTTGAAGAGTGGTGTCGATCTGATAGCCAAGACCGTAGCTAATCGTCAACGTGTTTAGTGGCTTTCCAGTTGTCCTGGGCGTACATGTAGTTGAGATACGCGCTGGCGATGATCTGAGCGCCGGAGCCCTGGGTGTAGCTCCCCGGATTTCCGAGGAGGAAGTCCAGGCCAGGATCGCCAGAGCTGTAGGCACCGCCATAGGACTATAGGTCCCGTTGTTGTTCGCGCCGAAGGGATTTGAGACCCCGAACTTCCGGCCGTCATATCCGAACTTGAACTGGTGGTGGCCATGCGTCTTGGAGATGTTGTCGTCGAGCTGATACACCTGATCGATGCGGGGCTGAGGACCGTTGTTGCTAGAAGCCCAGATTGAAGTAACCGGTCTGGATAAGCGGCAGGCTCTGGCCGGAGGTGATCTGCGGGTTGATGGCGAACCCGAATGTCGACGGGGCGATGGGGTTCAGCGGGTTGACGGCCGCATAGTTGAAGCGGGTGTAGTGGACGCCGAAGTCGTTGACCAGCGTGGTGCTGAACTGGCGTACATAGTCAACCGTGTACTGCTGGATGTGCTCAGCGTCATCCTCGTCGAATCCCGGCAAGGATGCACCGGTAAATGGGATGTTCGAGATGACAGACTGCTTATGGTAGATACCAACGAACGTGACCTGATTCTTCGGACCGAAATTGAAGTCAAGACGTCCGATGTACTGGTCCGCCGTGGTCTTGCTGGTCGAGTTGAAGACATACCCGTTCGCTGCCGCTGTTTGGCAGAGGAACATATGTGCTGAGGAGCTTGACTGCAATCGGGTTGAAGTCGCGCGGAGTTGAATTTGCCTCCGTTGTGCGGTGATGACAGTCTCCCCAGGTGACCGGGCACCCGGGCAGCTTGCAGAGAGTGGAAGGAGGCCGGAATTGTGGCGGCCGTAGCAAAGGTGTAGTCTGGCAGGATTGGTCCCGGTCACGTCAGCGGAGAAGTCGCCACCTCGCTGGGCAGGGGTGAAGACCGTGGCATTGCCGCCACCGTTTGAACCAGGAACGACTTGACGAGTGCCCTGGTAGGCGCCAAAGGCGAAGATCTTGTCCCGCCAAATCGGTGCACCGATGCGTGCCGCCAAAGATGTTCTGGTGGTAGGTCGTCACGGTCTTGTCGATGAACCGGCCGTTGGTGGTGGTCGTCTGGAAGAAGTTGGCGGTGTTCAGGAAGGTGTCGCGATAGAACTCGAAGGCGTCACCATGAATGTGGTTGGTGCCCTGCTTGATGGTGGCGGAAACGATGCCGCCCGAGTTGCGGTCGTACTCGGCATTCAGGGGACCATCGATCAGGGCGAACTGGTCGATCGCGTCCAGGTTCGGGCTCAGAACCTGTGTATTGAGGGCCAAATCGTTGGTGTCGGCGCCATTGATGAGGAACGACGACTGCTGAGTCTCAGCTCCGCTTACGGAGAAGGAACCGAAGCGGTCGCTGGAGGCTTGCACGCCGGGCTCGATCAGCTCGAGGCCTGTGAAGTTGCGGCCGATGAGGGGCAACTCAACCATCTGCTGGGAGTTGACGATGTTGCTCAACTGCATGTCGGTCGTGTTGACCTGGACGGCGTCAGCGGCGACCTCGAGGGTCTCGGTGGTGTTGCCGACCTCAAGCTTGACGGGCTCGACGTACTCCTGGTCGATGGTCAGGGTGATGCCGGTGGCGGTGAAGCCCTTGAAGCCGGGGGCGCTAACCGTGATGCTGTAGGTGCCGACGGGGAGCTGAGGAAAGAGGTAATCACCTGAGGCGTTCGACTTGCTGGGATACTTGACGCCGGTCGCCGTGTTGGTGGCGATCACGGAGGCACCGGGAACAACGGCTCCCGACGGATCGGTCACGGTTCCCTTGATGCGGGCATTGACGTCGACCGCGTAGGCGGATCCCACGGTAAAGCCAAGGACAAACACGAATAGGAGCGACGACAAGACGCTCCGCAATCTGAACAGTTGCATAAGTCTCTCCACGTCCCCAGTGGTTTAAATGAAGTGCTTGAGAGAGACTTACGCAAGTTTCGTGCCAAAGGCGAAAAAGGGAATTTGGCCCGTAAAGCGATGGAATCTTGCGCTATGGCGCGACGTCGTTATGAATTTCTGGATAAATCGGCCCTGATTTATTCATGGGACGGAAGGACCGCCAGGCGGGATGAATGGCTGTTTGACGGTGACCGACGGTCCTGAAGAGGGACGACGACGGGACGCCCGAAGGCGTCCCGTAGGGTCGTGATGCGGTGAAATTAGAAGTAAAATTTCGCGGCGAGCTGGGTCTGGCGAGCCGACTGAGCGGACCCGATGGTGCCGGGGCTGCCCGTGAAGAGGTTGGTGGTCGGGTTGAAGGTCTGGGAGAGCGCGCCGGTCGGGAGGTTGAACTGGGTGTGGTTGAAGACGTTGTCAGACTCCATGCGGAGCTGGAGTTTGCGGACGCCGTCACCCGACAGGTTGAAGTTCTTGGCCAGGATGATGTTGGTGTTGTTGATCCCTGGCCCATGGTAGGCGTTGCGCGCCGTGTTGCCGAACTGACCGATGGGCTCCTCGCGGAAGGAGGCGCCGGCGTTCTGGTACCAGATCGGGAGTCCGTTGAGGCGAGGTGCGGTGCGCGGATTCACTGTCTGGAGAGGACCGACCTGCAACGGAACGTCGGGGCAGGCGTAGAAGCTGTTGCTGCTGGAGCACCAGAGCGAGTTGGAGCCGCCGACGGTGAAGTCCTACGGGAAGCCGGTGGCGACGGTGGTGATGCCGGAGACCTGCCAGCCGGAGAGCGCCAGGTTCATCGGGCTGTACCAGCTGGAGCCGTGGAGGATCGGGCTGGTGTAGATGGGAGCGAAGACGAGGCGCTGACGCGCATCGAAGGAAGAGTTTCCGTAGTTCAGGCTCTGCTGGTACTGGTTGTAGCCGCGGCCGTTGGTTCCACCGAAGCCGGAGCCCTCGAAGCTGGAGCCGTTATCGAGCGCGTGCGAGAAGGTGTAGCTGAGCTGGAAGGAAAGGCCGTGGGTGTAGGCCTTCTCGACGCTGGCCTGAAGTGCGTTGTAGCTGGAGGAGCCCTCGGAGCTGTCCTCGCCGATGCTGGTGAACCCGGTGAGGCCGGTGTTGGGATCGATGGAGCCCCATGCGGTGTTCGTCGGGTAGTTCTTCATCTGGTTGTTGGCGTTGGTGGATGCGATCGGCGCCTGCGTCGCGCTGGAGGTGAAGGCCGAGCAGGTGGTGGTTGCAGCAAGGCAGGCCGCGTGACCAGCTGCGGTCTCGTAGTTGCCTTCGGCGGTGATCTGATTCCGATGAGCGAGTGAGCCGACGTAGCTGAGGCGGGCCACGATGCGCGAGGCGAACTCGCGTTCCACGGTCAACTGGAAGTTCTCAGCGTAGGGAGCACGGAAGCCCGGAGCGTAAGTGCTCTTGGCGATTGGCTCCAGCTTGGCCCAGTTGATCGCGGCGCCGGGGACTCGGGAAGGCATAGGGGAATTTGTTGGCGTAAGCCGTGCCGCTGTTGATGTCCTGGAATGGATTGGCGAAGCCGGGCGTGAGAACCGTGCCGGTAGGAGCGTAGTCGTTGACACCGGCCGACGAGGAGCCGAACGGTGGTGTGGTGAGGGTCTGGAGCGAGCTCTCTTCCTCGGTGCGGTCGTAGTAGAAGCCGAAGCCGCCGCGGATGGAGAACTTGCCGGGGCCGCCCGAAAGCCATCCAAAGTCAGGTGACCAGGCGAAGCCGACGCGCGGAGCGAGCTCGCCAAGATAGAGAGTGGCGCCGCCGGCGCTGTTGCAGTTTTTGTCGCCGGGATAGTTGAGGCCCTTGGGTGCACCCGGGAAGACAGTCGACTGCTGACCACCGATGAGGCAGAGCACGGCCAGGCCCTGGTACTGCTTCTGCACGAGGGGTGTATCGAGCGAATAGCCGAGGCCGTAGTTGAGGGTGAGGGTTTTGGTGGCCTTCCACGCGTCCTGCCCATAGAGGTAGTTAAGGTAGGCCTGCGCCTGGATGGTGGCGCCGGAGCCCTGACTATAGGTGCCCGGGATGCCGAGCAGGAAGTCGAGCGAGCTGTCACCCGTGGTGTAGGGGCTGGTAGCGTTGCTGTTCGAGAAGGCATAGCTGCCATTGTTGCGGGCACTGAAGGGATTGGAGACGTTGAAGCGACGGCCGTCGTAGCCGAACTTCAACGCATGCTGACCGACCACCTTCGAGACGTTGTCACCGAGTTGATAGACCTGATCGATACGCGGCTGAGGACCGTTGGTGGAGAAGCCGAGGGTGAAGAAGTTGCCGACCGCCATGGTGGGCAGACCGGCCCCGGCGGTGTTCTGCGGACTGATCGAGAAGCCGGCGCTGGAGGGCTGTGTGGGAACCTGCGGAATAACCGCCTGATAGTTGAAGCGTGTCCAGTGAGCGGCGAACTCGTTGACGAGCGTGGGGCTGAACTGCTGCACGTCATCGAGCGTGTACTGCTGGGTGTAGGAGGTGCTGACGTCGCCGAAGCCGGGCAGTGTTGCGCCGGTGAAGGGCAGCGTCTCCGGAGCGCTCGAGCGGTTGTAGACACCGATGAGGGTGAGCTGGTTCTTCGCGCTGATCGCGTAGTCGAGGCGAGCGAGATCCTGATTGGCCTTGGTCGTGACCAGAGGATGGAAGATATAGCTATACGGGCTGACGCCGCTGTTGTTCGGCAGCGGGACATACTTCTTGACCAGGTTGTACGCGACTGTATTGAAGGCGCTGGTGGGGATGACGCCTGGCGTAGGTAAGCTCTTGAAGCAGGCGGACCATGTGTTCGTGCCGTTCGGAACGCAGCTCGGACTGAGCGAGGCGAGCGAGGTGATCGTGCCGGGAATCTTCTGTGGGCTGAAGACGTAGTTGAAGTGATTGGACTGCGCCGTCAGATCTTCGGAGAAGTTTCCGTTGAGGTTTGCCTGCGTGTAGAC
Organism: uncultured Acidobacteriaceae bacterium; assembly: GCA_963729675.1. Taxonomy (GTDB): domain Bacteria; phylum Acidobacteriota; class Terriglobia; order Terriglobales; family Acidobacteriaceae; genus Granulicella. Next base: position 170,970 of record CAVSOV010000014.1, on the reverse strand, counting down.
CGAGACGGAGCCGCCGGATTCGGGAACAATCTGACGCGTGCCCTGATAGCCGTAAAAGAGGAAGAGCTTGTCCTTGATGATTGGGCCGCCGATGGTGGCGCCGAAGATGTTCTGGTGGTACTTGGCGACGGTGTCGGTGCGCTGACCGGCGGAGTTGAAGGACTTCTGCAGGTAGTTGTTCGTGTTGAGGAAGGTGTCGCGGTAGAACTCGAAGAGGTCGCCGTGGAAGTGGTTGGTGCCTCCCTTGAGGGTGGCGCTGACGATGCCGCCGGAGTTGCGGTCGTACTCGGCGTTGAGCGGGCCTTCGACGAGGTTGAACTGATTGATGGCGTCGAGGTTGGGGCTGTAGGTCAGTGTGTTCAGCGAGATGTCATTGGTGTCGGCACCGTTGATGAGGAACTCGGACTGCTGCGACTGCGAGCCGCTGGCCGAGTAGTTGCCGGTGAAGCGATCGCTGGCGGCCTGCACGCCGGGCTCGATGAGCTCGAGACCAGTGAAGGTGCGGTTAATCAGGGGCAGCTCGACCATCTGCTTGGAGTCGACGATGTTGTTGAGCTGCATGTCCGAGGTGTTGACCTGAACGGCGTCAGCGGCGACTTCAAGAGTCTCCGTCTTGCTGCCGACCTCAAGCTTCACTATCTGCAGATATTCCTGGTCGATGTTGATGATGATGCCCGTGACCACGAATGCCTTGAAGCCGGTCGCGCTGACCGAGATGCTGTACTTGCCGACGGGAAGCTGAGGGAAGAGGTAGTTGCCGTCGGCCTGCGTCTTGGTATTGAACTTGACGCCGGTGTCGATGTTCGTTGCAGTCACGTCGACCCCGGGCACGACGGCACCGGAAGGATCCGTGACAGAACCTTTAAGACGGCCGTTGACTTCGACGGCGAGGGCTGAGGAGGTGAGGGCGAGTACAGACAGCAGAAGAAGAAGGGACGAAACGACAGACCGCAATCTCGAAAGATGCATGGGTCTCTCCAGTGAAGTTCTGCAATTAGGATGGGTGCTTGTATCGGGCTACGTGCACGTAAATGGCCAAAGGAAAGTTTCAACATTTGGCCGAAAATCGAACAGTCGGTGGGCATGTGGGTATGAATTTCCGGAGAATTCCGGTTTGTATCTTCTTGGGATCGTAGGGGCTCAAGCGATGACCAACTGATGATTCTTAGGGATAAGTCGCCTGAACCGAAGCAGTTGAGTCGCGATGCGAAGCTCTTCGGCTTGCCGGCACTCTCGGTTATGCAGGGTGGTTCGTGACGAATTTGAGTACGGCGGTGAATTCAATGTGCGTTCGCACAGCATTTATCGGGTGTTCCTCTAAATGCCTCAGGATTGGTGCAGATGCACCGGATCCCTGGAGGCTATGCGATGCAGCCGAAGACCCAGATCACAAGCAGGTGGAAGGATGCCGCGGCGGTGGAGCGATACCAGACGGGCGTGTCGCTGCACAGCCACACCAGCTGTTCGGAAGAGTCGCTGAAGTTTGTGCATATGTTTGTGGAGATGCTGCCGGCGGCGGGGATCGTGCTGCGGCGGTATGAGAAGGCCTGCCGGGAAAAGTACGGGCTGACGCTGGACTTCGAGCGCGCGTTCTGGCGGCCGCCGATGCTGCCGAAGATGGCGTTCGAACTGGAGGCGGAGCAGATTCGCAGGATGGGCCTCGATCCGCTGGTCTCAATTACGGACCACGACACGATTGAGGCGCCGATGCTGCTGCGCACGGTGCCGAGCGCGCGGCACATTCCGGTGTCGGTGGAGTGGAGCGCGCCGTTTGGAGACACGGAGTTTCATCTTGGGATCCACAACCTGCCCAGCGCGGACGGGCCGGAGTGGATGCGGCGCTTTGCGGAATACACCAGAGAGGCAGAGGCGGCGCGCGACTGCGAAGAGGAGTATTACGGTGCGTGCGTGGAGGCGACGGATTCCAGGCTGCTCGCGATGGTGCGAGAGCTGGATGCGACGCCGGGCGTGCTGGTGGTCTTCAACCATCCGGTGTGGGACCTGCACAAGGTGGGCGACGCGGTGCACCGGCGCGAGGTGGTGCGATTTATCGCGGCGATGGGCGAGGCGATCCACGCTCTGGAATTGAACGGGCTGCGGCACGCGAAGGAGAACCGCGAGGTGGTGCGGTTGGCGCGCGAGACGGACCACCTGCTGATCTCCGGCGGCGACCGGCATGGGCTGGAGCCGAATGCGAATGTGAACCTGACGAACGCGCGGAGCTTCCGCGAGTTTGTAGATGAGGTCCGCATTGAGCGGCAAAGCCATGTGCTGTTCATGGACCAGTATGCAAAGCCGTGGGAGGGACGCATTCTGCAGTCAACGCTGAATGCCGTAACGGACTTTCCGGGGTTCATCGAGGGGTGGCAACAGTGGGACGAGCGGGCGTTTCATCCGGACACGCAGGGCAACATGAGGCCACTGAAAGAGCTGTGGGCGAAGGAACGAGCGCCGTGGCCGCTGCGTATGGCTATTGAAGTAGTGAAGCTGGGACGGAGTGAGTTCCTCCGCAATGGCCTGAGCGCGGCGCTTCGCGTGAGCGACTCGATGCCGCTGGAGATGGAGCTGCAATAACCGGGAGGGGTGCCGTGGGTTGGATTGCAGCAGCAGCGGTGGCGTGGTTGGGAGTGGATGTCGTGTCGGCGTGGGACGCGATGAGCGCGACGTTTACTCGAGCGACATCACGGGTGCTGACGCGGCGGGGGCGTCAGGCTTCGAACTGCTGACTGAGCTCGGGCTCGCGGATGTCGATATGCTCGCGAGTGAAGGGGCGCTTGAAGAAGGTAGTCCAGAAATAGTTGACGGCGTAACGGAAGGCGATGGTGATCATGCCTTCATGCTTCAGGCGGCGCGCCGAGGAGAGCATCTTCAGATCAAAAGTGAAGAGCACCTTGCCGACGGCGTGCAGGCGGCGCGCGATGTCGGTGTCCTCGCCGTAGAAGGTGATGGAGGTGTCGTATCCACCGATGGCCTCGAGCGCTGCGCGAGAGAGAACGAAGTTGCCGCCCTGCACCATGGAGCCGACGCGCAGGATGTATTTGTTGGTCGCATAGGTGAGCCAGGCGATGCCATAGAAGACATTGACGAGGCGGCTCTGACGCGGCGTGAGGTCGTAGTAGACGAGCGGGCCGGAGATAGAGACGAGCGGACGCTCTCCGCCCTCGTGCTCGCGGAAGGTGGTAAGGACCTTTTCGATCCAGCCAGGAGTGAGGCGGGAGTCGGCGTCGACGTTGGCGATGAGCGAGCCTGTGGAGGCGAGGAAGCCGGCCTGTCGCGCGAAGGGAAGCCCTTTGCGCGACTCGTCGACGAGACGCACGCCGGGATAACTGAGAGCTATCTCCCGTGTGGAATCGGTGCTGGCGTTGTTGACGACGATGATCTCGGTGAGGTGCTCGAGGCCGCGTGTCTGATGGAGGATGGATTCGAGGCAGGCGCCAAGATAGGCCTCTTCGTTGTACGCAGGGACCACGAAGCTAAGCAGCATGCCACCAAAATAGCGAAGTTGTGTGTCAATACGCTGAATTTTGGGGGAAGGTATCGCCCTGACTAACTCAGTGTGGGTTCGGCGGGATGCGGGGCATTGGGGAAGCGGCGATCTTTCCAGCGGAGCAGCGGCTTTTCCAGCCAGTGCCAGGACAGGTAAGCCATCAGGATGGTCAGCAGGAAGGCAAGGACCGCCTCGGGCAGATGCGCATGGGTGGCGTCGGCCACCTTCGACACGATAGTCCCGGCAATTATGTGGACGAGATACATGGTGTAACTGATGGTGCCGATAAACAGGAGCACCTTGATTCGAAGGATGCGCGCGAGCCACCACGGGCCACCCGCATGCAGGAGAAGCAGCCCCATCAAGGCACAAAAGGCGATGGAGATGAGCGAGATGCCGAAGACCATAAAAGAGCACGGACGCTCGGATCTCTCGCCCGATGATGGGGCGCACGGCATACAGAATCAACCCTATGCCGGCACAGGAGACCAAGAACAAGGAAGTGAACGACGAGGCGGCCCATCGGGGGATACCGCTCCGCCGCCATTCATCGAACAGGATGGCCAGAAGGGCTCCGTAGAGCAGAGCGTCGAAGCGACAAGGCAGGCTGAAGTAGGCCATGTCGGTTCCGACGATCCAGCGGATAACCATCTCCAGAATGCACATCGCGGCGGCGATCCGCAGAATAGTTCTGAGAGAACAACGAAGCACGATGGGTGCCCAAAGGAGATAGAAGTACTCCTCGATGCTTAGCGACCAGTAGGTCGGCGGAACATAGGCGTAGTCCATGCGGGTGCCACTGCTACCGAGCGGAAGCGCGTGAGCGTTAGCGAGGAGAGATGGAAAGTGTGTCAGGTGATACCACGGATGGCGGATGAACTGCATGAAGAAGTCCCGCGTGCTCTCGGGAATCCCCTGCAGGAACAGAAGCTGTGAGGCGAGAAAGTTGCCGATGTGCCAGTGCTCGCGAAAGGCGATGACCAGAAGAAACAGTGTTGTTGCGAGGTAGGGCGGCAGGATACGAATGAAGCGGCGCGAGTAGAAAGTGCGATAGGGAGTGCGACGTCCACGGAGACCGAGGAGGATGGTGGTGATGAGATAACCCGAGAGCGCGAAGAAGATGTCCACGCCAATCCAGCCGAATTCGGGAAGGCGCCAGAGACGGCCTGCGAAACCTGGATAGTGACAGCCAACTACCAGCAGAATGGCGATGGCTCTCAGACCATCAAGTTCGAAGATCCGGGAGCTCGTTCCGTGGCCGGCGCGCTGGACCGATGGGGACGTGATACTAGAAGCCATCAACCATCGATGCTACACGCGTGCCATCGAACGACGTAATCGAATCGCGGCCTGCGGGCGTGCAGACCACATCATTGTTCCCCTGCTGCGCGAGGCCGGGGTGTGGGACTTGTAAGCGGATAATAATTGGATGCAGTTCGGGCGGCGGTCATCGAACGATGACAAAGTGTTTCGGAGGAAGCTTGTTTCAAAAGGGCAGCTCGACAGATTCGGCAGGCACGCGGGGTGGGTTGGGACAAATGAATCAAGAGACAGATGCGGTCTCGATGTCTAAGTATGAGGAAAGCCAGACCAGTCCTTTTGATCGCCGCATCCTCTTTGAGAGCCTGCTTCTGTTTGTTGGGGTAGCGGCCCTTCTCTTTCTCTTGAGCAGCAGGATTGTGAATCTCTACGACGAGGGCATCCTGCTTACCGGAACCATGCGGACAATGGCCGGTCAGGTGTTGCATCGCGACTTTTATTACAACTATGGACCCGCGCAGTTGTACCTGCTTGCCGGCTTGTTCAAGCTGGTCGGTCCTTCGGTTCTTGCAGAACGCCTCGCGGACATATCTTTCGCGGCGGGGTTGGTGGTCACCTTGTACGCGCTGACGCGTAAGTTCTGCGGCCGTCACCTTGCCGCTGGTGCCGCAATGGTCGGCCTGCTATGGGCAATCGGCTTGTTTATGACCGAGAGCCTCATGATTCCGGCTCTATGCACGTTGATACTTTGGGCTTCGTGGCTGATTCTTCCGGTCCGTGATGTGCTATCGCAGCGCCGGCGTGCCGTGGGCGCGGGAGTTCTGACGGCCATCATGTTTTTCTTTCGCTACGACGTGGGCATCGAAATCATTGCCGCGAATCTCGTGGCGGTAGTGATCATCAGGTGGCTGGAAAAGCCCGCGACGAGAAGGTCAACGGGTGGCCTTATCACCTCGGTGATCGGACCGTACCTTGTCGCCTTTGCAATCACAGTTGCTCCGGCTGCGATTGCGTATCTCTCTGTCGCTCCACTTCGCGATCTTCTCTACGACATCGTGATCTACACAGCGAAGTATTATCGCGTTGGGCGCGAACTGCCCTTCCCGGTACCGCGCCCGGGGCCGGCATTTGGCGAGATCGCTGTTTATTTATTGCCAGTCATCCTTGCGATAAGTTTTTGGATGGTTGCCCACTGGGCGATCGCGCGGAGGAGAGCAACTGCGGATGAATCGGAGGCTCCGACACCTGAGTGGGTGAATCTGCTGGTGGCGCTTGGCGTGACGACCGCGATGATCTCCATGAAAGGTCTGGTCCGCGCCAGTGTGGAGGGAATGTATGGAGGGGTTATGGCTTCCGTACTTGTTGGGGCCGTCCTGGTTCAGCATCGGGCCTCGCTCAATATCTGGCTGCGCGGCCTGTTGACAGGGACGATCGCTCTATTTGCCCTTGCTGCTTTATCTTCCACCTGGATCCAATTGTTCAGCCACACGCATCTACAACCGCTGGCGATCAACTGGATCGTAACTCCTGGCAGGCAGCCTCCCGGTCCCGAGTTTCGAAGCTGGTGCCATCAGGGCACTCCCATTACGAGAGGCTTCTGCTTTCTGCTGGACGAGGATCACATCCAGACCATTACCTATCTGGATGCGCATACGCATCCGGAAGATTATCTCTACGTGGGCTTGCCCCATCATGACCGAATCTTCATTAACGACAACATCACCTACTTCGCCGCACAGCGGCTTCCCGCGACCAAGTGGTCACACTTTGATCCGTTCCTGCAGAATCGCGAGGACATTCAACATGAGATGATCGGCGAGCTCGAGCAGCGCAAGCCTCCCTACGTTGTGCTCGACAGCGAGTTCGACAACCTGCGGGAGCCAAATGGTAGCGCAGTGAGTACAGGTGTTCACCTGCTGGACGATTACATTTCTGCCCACTATAAGGCTGTCCAGCAGTATGGTGAGTTGACCATTCTGCGACGTCAGGAGTGAGCTGCATAGAACATACCTCCTGGTTGACCTGGGCGGTTGGCGCAAGATCACGACCGTTCTTTGTTTTTTGCAACGATGTAGTGGGCGTTAGTGTGACCCTCGACCGTCACCAGGGAGAACGCTGCCTATGAAGAGTTCGCGTCTCGCCGGTGGAAGCAGCGTGAAGTAGGTTTGAGGCGCGAATGCTGTGGGCGCGAGACAGGGTGTGGGGTCTGCCGAGATGGCGTAGCGGATTTGAAGAGCTGGAACGTATCGATGGAAGGGATATCCGCAGTCTGCTCCGTCGCGAAAATTCGGTGCGGGCGTGGGCTGAGGACGATAGGCGTTCGGCGGATTAACGATATGTGAGTCGTTGAGGTAGCCCGCCGTTTCAACCTGGGTGATCGAGTCGAAATCAAAGCCCCCGCGTATCTGGGTTCGTGGAACACCGGCCTGCTGAAGCTCGCGCAGAAGACGAACCTCTGCCCTGTTGAGAGAGAAGAGATCGTGTGTGCCCGCGATGCCGAGAAGAGCGAAGATCACAAGCACAGCTGTGGCCGCCGCGGGAATGTGTGGGCCCACGCGCTCCTGATGGGCTCGCAGCAGGTAGATGAGCACGAACGCCACGATGAGGAGAAGGTAGCGATCGAAGACCACGACGAGCGCGGCAAAGGGAAGCAGCAGAACGCAATACGCAAGAAGAGTCGGCAGCAACAGGATGGACGTGACTCGCCGCTCCTGATGATCGACCGGCTGGAGAGTGCGGCGGGGGAGCGCACGCATCGCTTCCACCCAGCCTAGAAAGCCGAACGCGAAGACCGCGAGAACGAGAAGCTGCCACCGGGTCGATGCCTGCCGCGTGGAGCCAAACAGGGGCTGATCCTGCATGACTCCGTGAGGGGTGATGATGTTGCCCGAGCCGGCGAGCCAGGGGAAGACGATCATGTCGCCGCGGCTCCGAGCATTGAGCAGCAGATAGAGAATGGCAAGAGCCGCGAAAAGAGCGAACGCTCGAACAAGCTGCGATTTGCGCGGGGGCCATACGGCCGCCGCGAAGGCAACCAAGACGGGCAACAGGAAGAGCAGTGTCGACATGGATGAGCGCGCGGTCTCTACGACGATTCGGTCCAGGACGTGGATACTCATTCCGTCGGGAAACATCTTCACCGAAATGGAGTAGGGCTGACGCGCGAACCAGGCCATGAGCCCGTGGATCGAGAACACTCCGGCCAGCCACGTGATGACTGTGGCTGGGATGATGAAGCGCCGGCGGCGAAGCAGCCAGCCGCAGCAGGGCACCATGACGAGAACGCCGAGCCATGAGACCTGCCGTGCTGTTCCGGAGAGGATGTTCGTGAGCCCGGCGAAGACAAGCCACATCGCAGCGTGCGAGTCCTCTTCGGCCGCGATCGCCCGCTGACAAAGATAAAGACAGAGCAGAATGCTGAAGAGGCCGGAGACATCGGTCATGAAGGTGTCCGTGATGGCCAGGAAAAGAGGGCTGAGCGTAAGCACGAGCGTGCCGAAGACGGCATGCGCGCGATTGAGGCCGAAGCCGCGCAGGATCGCGTGATACAGGAGGGCGGTCGCCAGGGCGATGGGCACCGTCGAGAGTCGAATGCCGGTATAGCCTGGCCCGAAGATCCATGCGAAGAAAGCTCCCCAGATGACCTGCCACCCGAGCATCGTGGCCAGCCAGCCGTTGTAGACGAAGTGGTGAGTCTGAGCGAAGACCTGGGCGGTTCGGATGGATGACCAGTCGTCATTGATGCCGATCTCCGCGACCGGCCATGTAGCGAGGATGGACAGTCCGAGCAGCGCCGCACACAGCAAGCCATCGCGCGAGAACAGCCTTACCCTGTCGGCTTCGGTAACGGGATCTTTTACGGGACTAGGTGCCGGCAATGTTTGGTCCTCAGCAGAATCGCTACTTCTTTGTGATTTCCATAAACCATTCTGGGGGTGGGTTGAGCGGAATGTTCATCGTGGTGCCCGGAGTTGCAGCGTCAAATCGCGCAGCGTACTCGGGGAAGTGGAGATTCTCGAGAGGCGGAATGCACCAGTCGCGAACGATTCCCTGCAGCAGTATCAGACTCAGCAGGACTCCAGTCACTCTGAAGATGCGGGAACGTGCGTAGCAGGCGCACCATAGCAATGACCATAGAAACATCAGGCTGGGAAAGTACCAGTAACGAATGGATGGGGTTCGAAGGATCGCCTCCCAAAGCGGCAAGGATGTGGGAGCGAGAAGCGGGCTGCACAACGAGGCCACGAGAATGCCCAGGCAGAAGAGGAAGAACAGCCGGACCTCAAGCGATGCCTTGCGCGAACAATAGGCAATGACGGCAACCCCGATGAGGAATGCGATAAGACATGGCAGCAGCGAGTGCTCGTAACCGTAGGCACGTGAACCCCGCAGTGCGGCCCAAAAGATATTTCCACCCACGATTCGAACGAACCGCGCCATAGTGGCTCCGAGGAAACGGAGGTGGCGGACCTTCTGGTAATGCCCCAATAATGCCAGTTGCACGGCGCTGCCGGCGGCGAGGATCGGAAAGAGGATCAGGGACCAACGCTGACGCCGAATCCACCAGAAGACAAGCAGCAGCGGCAGAAGCACAAGAGCGAAGGGACCCGAAGCGCCGGCGAGAGCGAAGAGGATGATGTCGAAGAGGCGACCGAAGAGCGAGCGCGGCGCAGCAGCGAAGGCGACGAGAACCGCAATGAGGGCTAGATGCCAAATGGAGTTTGTGCAGACAATGTGCACCTCGCGCGCGTCAGGAATCGCAATGTAGACAGCCGCGAAGAGCAGCCGGAATGACAGAGGTGCCCAGTTGCGGCAGCGCGCCGAGAGAAGGATTGGGATGGGAAGCGCCTGAAACAGGAGGCCTTCAAGTGCCATCATCAGCGGAGCCCAGCGGAATGGAACCAACAGCGCTGCGCCTGCCCCCAGGCGCGGCAAGATGGAAAGGTAGCCGTTCAGAGGCTGGAAAAGCGCGTACAGCCAACCCTGGTTATAGGCTTGCGCGTACCAGACCTTGCCATCCTCCGCCCAGAACTGTGGCCTCGTGAACAGCGAAGGATCGCGAAGGAAGATCAGCGGGAGGGCGATCGCGAAGGCAGCGATCAGCCATCGAGTATCGAGGCCCTGATGTGCGTCGAGACGTACGGTGAGGCGGCGCAGCGGCTCAAGAAGGTGCGAGAGAGCGCTTGCGCTGCGGGGTGAAGCGGGTCGTGTCTCCGCACGGTTGGGTGTGGGCATCGGCATCTAACGGCAGATTATCTCTGACCAGTGAAGCAGCCGGGGCCACAACGACCCGCGGCTAGAAGTCGAGAACGACCTTCGAATACTTGGGATCGCGGAAGGTGGTGTCGAGGGCCTCCTGCAGCGGTGTGGAGCGCACTGCGAAGATGCCGGGCCAATCGATGACCTCGAAGACGTCCGGTGTGATGAGAGCTTCGAGCTGCCGGGCGGTGAAGGCCGGGTTCTTGTTGAAGACGGCATAGGTCTTCAACAGAAGCCAGAATAGGCGATAGGGAATGCGCACGATGTTCGTCTTCGCGCCCGTGGCCTGCTTCACTGCGCGGATAAGGTCGACGTAGTCGATGCGCTGCTGGCCGGTGATGTTGTAGCTGCCGGTGATCTCGTGTTCGAGCGAGCTGGCAATGACGTCGCAGAAATCGCCGGCGTACAGCGGCTGGCGAAGATATCGGCCGCTCCCGGGGATGGGAAATACAGGTGTGCGCTGCATGAAGCGCGCAAGCCAGCCGACGTGCTTGCGATCGAACCAGCCGAACATCAGCGTGGGGCGCAGGACGACCTGCTTGATGCCGGAGTCGAGAACAAGTTTCTCCTGCGCCTTTTTCGTCTCGGTGTAGTCGTCGACCGCCATGGAATTGACGACCGAGGAAGAGATGTTGACGACGTAGGAGACGTTGTTGCGAACGGCAACTTCGAGCACGCGCTCGGTGGCAGTGATGTTGTTGCGTACAAACTCAGAGGGGTAGATTCCGCCGATCTGCGCGTGACCGTTCATCAAATGCGTGCAGCCGACAAACTCCTCCTGCCAGGGGCCGGGCTCTGCCAGGTCGGCGTGAATGACGCGCAGGTTGGGGTGGAGACGGCGAAGAGTCTCCGTGTTGGTAGGGTGTTTGTCGATAGCGACGAGTTCGCCGAGATTCCTGTTCTCAAGCCGCGGAATGAGGTTCTGTCCGACCAGGCCTGCCGCACCTGTGATGACAATCTTTCGCGAGGACATCAGTCTCCAGAAGGTTGGCGCTTTTCCTGATTGTACGGGTTTGGGGGTTCAGAGACTGTGAACGGGGGGCTGGATCAAGGGGTCAGGACGATCTTGCCGATACCGCCCTTCTCTGCAGCAGCCTGAGCCGCAGCCGCGTCGCTGAGCGGCATGACACGATCGATCGGAAGGATGAGCTTATTGTCTCGAATGGCCTCGCCGTAATGAACATAGGTCGCAGGATTAGGCTGCGCCATCATCGGCCTGATGTTGACCGTGGGATGAAGCGCGGCGTCTTTGGGAGGGCCGACAAGACTCCCGTAGTTGCCGCCGGGTTTGACCTTGGCGAGAAGCTTCGGGGCGATGTCGCCGCCGACCGTATCAGCGACTCCGTCGAGCGTGCCAAGACGCGCGATCGCGGAGTCGTCGGAGAGATCAATGGCTTCAATAGCGCCCAGCGACTTAGCTTCGATAATCTGGCTCTTTCTTACACCGGCGATGACGTTTGCACCGATCTCGTTTGCAGCGAAGAGCGCGCAGCGGCCGACGCTGCCGACCGCTCCGGTGAGAAGGATGGTCTGGCCCGGCTGCACGGCGGTCGCGTTACGGATGAGCTGGTCACCGGTGCAGGAGACCAGCGGGACCGCGGCGGCGATGGTCATGTCGAGACCGTCAGGGATCTTCGCGAGGACCTCGGCCTTGACGACGCAGAGTTCAGCATAAGTGCCATGCGTGAGGGCGAAGACGCGGTCGCCAATGGCAAAGTCCTTGACACCTTCGCCGAGCTCGCGCACGATGCCCGCGACGTCACGGCCGAGGATGGCGGGAAAAGTGAGCGGGAAGCGCTCCTTAGCGGCGCCCGACCGGAGCTTCCAGTCGATGGGGTTGATACTGGTGGCGCGGACGGCAACGAGAACCTCCCCGGGTCCCGCCTTGGGGTCGGGGAAGTCTTCGTACTTGAGCTTCGACGCTGGCCCGTACTCGTGAAGAACGACGGCTTTCATGTGCGGCACCTCGGTTGAAAGCTGAGATGCAGACTCGAGGCTCCATGATTGGAAGGTTGCGAATCTCGCGTAACATGATGACGAATGGGACTCAATCGTTGGCTTCGCGATAAGGGCCGGAGAACTCTGGACCGGATCTTCTGCTCTTCCTCTCCTCATGTGAGGAGGGTTGGAGATGAGGGCAGTGGATGGGTAATCGACACGCGACACAAACCGACAGTGTGCTACTGCGCCGGTGTCGGCAAGGGCATAACGTTTGAGGTAGAGGTTGCGAAGATGGCGGGGAAACCGGTGCTCGTCTTCGACCCTACGCCCACCGCGGCTCCCACCATCGCCGACTCCGACTTGACGAACATTGAGTTCTTTTCCGTCGGTCTAGCCGCACAGGATGGGGTAATCGAGTTCTCCGTGCCGAACGACCCGGATGAAGGCTCATTCTCAGTGCCGCGAGAGGGCCTGCCCCGCGCTTCGTTCGAATGCTGGAGTCTCCAGACGATTATGCGGAAGAATGGCGACTCGGCGATCGACCTGCTGAAGATGGATATCGAAGGCTTCGAGTACGCAATCGTTCATCAGATTCTGGCAGATCGAATTCCCGTGCGTCAGTTGTGCGTCGAGTTCCATCCGTGGCTGCAACCGCGGCAAACCTGGAAGACCATCTGGCGACTGCACAACAATGGTTACCGCCTCATCTTCAAACATCGCGGCGACCACACCTTCGTGATGCAAGAGAGCCGTTACCGGTCGATGCTGCCGAGGTAGCTGTGCTCGATATTGATTCGTTGCGATCGATAGGAAAGCTCTTCTTTCATGACGGAAGTTACCTAGCTGAGCAGGCGATGAGCAGGGTAGGATGAGATTTGGAGCGCGGCTGAAGCTCGCCAATTCTGGGGGAAGCGGTTACTTTGAGGACAGCGCCTGATCCTCGTCAAATACAGATGCTCGTTCACCGCTTCCATTCTGGCTTTATGCTCGGACACTCTCGGTCGCAATATGCGACGAGCGTACAGCGGAATTCGCTAACCACAAACCACTTGGTTGACTGGCGGACATGGTGAGATCTTCAAGCATTCGCCGACTTAGAAACTCGGTAGCGCGCCGGGGTCTGTGGCGCACAATCAAACTCGCCCCTGGCGCTCTCCAGGATCTGGCGCGTCAGTTTATACGCAGTTTTCGACGGACGGACCCGGAGGGAGCCGCCTTCGATCAAGAGCTGGGCATTACGACTTCAGAGAGCATCCCTCTTGGCGCTCTGACAGTGGAGAGCGACAACGCGGTTCTGGGCCGCAAGTATGTTGCGAGCTCTATGAGCGTTCTGCGCACGATTTTTGAGAACCTGTCGATTCACTATTCGGACTACAGGTTTGTCGATTTCGGATCGGGGATGGGACGAGTCGTACTCTATGCGTCGCGCTATCCCTTTCGAGAGGTAATTGGAGTTGAGTTTGCCACGGAGCTGCATACGGCCGCCGAGGATAACGTGCGCAAGACGGAGCTGCTGCCTGAGCGAAAAGCGCCGATAAGTTTGTACTGCATGGACGCTGCCGAATTCGTCATACCCGATGGGAATCTGATTTGTTTCTTCTTCAATCCCTTTGAAGCTCCCGTGATGGAAAAGGTCGTTGCTCACTTGACCGACTCACTGGTGCAGAGTTCACGGGATTGTATGATCATCTACGTTAACCCTCTCGCAAGGATTGTGTTCGACAGCAATCCACGTTGGAAGTCGCAGGAGCAAGGGGAGTTCTATGTCACCTACCGATTCGACAGCGCAAGAACTGTCGCCGGGGCTTAGTCTTGTGAGCCCTGAAGTGCCAGATGACGCGCCGTTGAGAAGGGTAAAGCGAGTAATTTTCTTCGGCAGCTTCGGGCCGCCGGCGCTCACGTTCTCACGAAGCTGCCGATCCATGGGAATTTCTACCTTTCTGCTGACCCCGGACAGCGAGAAGAAGCCGAGCGCGCTGCAGCAGGCGTGCTTCTCCGGCTTCCGAACGATGGATGCGAACGCGACCGGCACAGCGGCCGGTATTGAAGCGGTCTTAGCGTATGTGACCGAAGTGGGGGCTGATGCGCTTACAACGCTGTCCCATACGCACCGTCTCTGGTTCGCCACGAACGCTGACCGCTTCCGTGGTATCTGCAAACTTATGATTCCGTCGGTTCGCTGTCTTGAACTGGCCGAGTCGAAAACAACCCAGATCCAATTGGCCCGGGAAGCCGGATTCAATACGTTGCCGACGTATGTCATACGAGAAGCAAATGACATCATCGAAATTGACAGCCGCCATTATCCCCTCTGCCTGCGCCCTGCCATCCCGGAAGCAGCCATTCCCGCATTTAAGGCCAGAGTGGTTCAGACTCCGCAGGAACTGACGGAGTTCGTAAGCGAGACGCAGATCTCCCAGGACGGCCTGCTTGCACAGCCCTTTCGAGTGCTCCCGAACGTGGTCCTGCACTGTACGAGTGACGAGAACGGGGAATTGTTAAACTCCAGGGCGTTTCTTGTCGACCGTAAATTCGAAGGGCTGAGCCTGCGAATGTATCCGATGCCGCTACCGCAGGACATGGTCTCCAAGGTTGCCGCGTTCAGCAAAGCCTTGGGAGCTTCGGGGCCATATCATTTTGACTTCCTCCACTCCTCCGAAACCGGCGAGTGGTATTACCTGGAAGTCAATGTCCGCTTCGGCGGAACGACAGACAAAGTTATCTGGTTCGGAGTGAACGAAGCAGCAAACTGCTTGTTGGCCTATGGACTGACGGCGCCACACTCTCCGCGCAACTTCTCCACAAGAAGAAAGAGTGTTGTCAACAAGCGAGCCATCCTGAAGCACATATTGACGATGATGCGGCGCACGCCAGATCCGCTGGATTACCCGGTTGAATCGCGGTCAAAGGCGGCGATCCGGTCCGTGGGCGACCTGTTTTTTGCGAAAGATTCAATAGCAGACTTCAGAGATATCAAAGGAACGATCGCGTTCTACCTGCAGGGACTTCTTCGGTAGTTAGCTTCGCAAGCTGGTGTTCTGAAGGTATTCCTGCCACTCGGCGGATGGGCCTTCGGCGATGCGTTTGATCACTGCATCACGCTGGCGGAGAAATCGCGTCAGGTAGGCGCGCAGGATTAATCTTTCGGCGAGCCAGCCGAACGGGCCGAATGGCGCCTCGATAGCCAGTCGATCGCGCATGATCGTGCCGCCGTCTGGCGTTGGCTCAAAGAGGTGTTCGTGTTCGAAGCTGCGGAAGTTGCCTTTGATCATGACGTCGCGGAAGTAGTGGGGCGGGTCGTAGCGATCGATCAGCGAGGTGTGCTCGAGCATTAGGCCAAAGTGACGACCACGCCACGTGACGGTCTGGTTCCGTCCGATGATGCCGTGCGTGACGCCTGCGATGGCGCGCTCGCCTGTGGGGGCAGTGCTGTCCATGTGGAGGTCAATACTGAGCGACAAAAGAAAGCAGCGCTCGGGCGGCGCTGCGATCTTTGTTTCGAGCTCGATGAGCTGCACTAGAGCTCCATCGAGTGCTCGGCGGTGAGTTGCGTTGCGTGAGCGAGGAAGGCATCGATTGTTTGTGAGCCCTGGTCACCCTTGCCGCGGACGCGGACGCTGACGGAGTCAGTCGCCGATTCCTTGTCGCCCATGACGAGGATGAATGGAACCTTCTGCAGGCCGAAGTCGCGAATCTTCGCATTCATCTTCTGGTTGGAGACGTCGAGCTCGACGCGGAGACCGGCTGCTTCGAGGCGCTGCTTCACGCTCTGCGCGTAGTCGGCGTGCTTTTCGCTGATGGGCACGAGGCCGACCTGCACCGGCGCGAGCCAGAAGGGGAAGGCGCCGGCGTAATGCTCGATGAGCACGCCGAAGAAGCGTTCTACAGAGCCGAAGAGGGCGCGGTGCACCATGACGGGCTGATGGCGCTCGCCATCTTCGCCGACATACTCGAGTTCGAAGCGCTTGGGCAGGTTGAAGTCGAACTGAACCGTAGACAGCTGCCAGAGGCGGCCGAGAACATCGACCAGCTTGATGTCGATCTTCGGGCCGTAGAAGGCACCTTCGCCGGGGATGGCCTTGAACGAGACACCGCGCTTCGTCAGCACGTCACGCAACACTGACTCGGCCTTCTCCCAATCGGCGGCATTCCCTACAAACTCGCCGGCCTTGTTCTCGTCGCGCAGCGAGAGCTCGACGCGATACTCGTTGAAGCCGAAGGTCTTCAACACGGCTTCGGCGAAGTCGAGGCAGTCTTCAATCTCACCAGTGATCTGCTCGGGCGTGCAGAAGATGTGGGCGTCGTCCTGCGTGAAGCCGCGCACACGCAGCAGACCATGCATCGTTCCGGAGCGCTCGTAGCGATAGACGTTGCCGAGTTCGGCGTAGCGCTGCGGGAGGTCGCGGTAGGACTTAGGCGTCGACTTGTAGATGAGGATGTGGCCCGGACAGTTCATCGGCTTCAGCCTGTACTCCGCGTCGTCGAGCTCCATGGGCGGGTACATGTTCTCGGAGTAGTAGCCCTCGTGGCCGGAGATCTGCCAGAGCTCGCGGCGCATGATGTGCGGCGTGAAGACCATTTGATAGCCGCGGCGGATGCACTCGTCGCGCATCCAGTCCTCCATCACCTTGCGGATGAGGCCGCCCTTGGGGTGCCAGAAGATGAGACCCGCGCCGGCGATCTCCTGGATGGAGAAGAGATCCAGTTGCTTGCCGAGCACGCGATGGTCGCGCGCCTTGATCTCCTCGAGATATTTGAAGTGGGCGTCGAGATCCTTCTGCGAGAAGAAGGCTGTGCCGTAGATGCGCTGCAGCTGCTGGTTCTTTTCGTCGCCCAGCCAGTACGCGCCCGCGATGGACATGACCTTGAAGGCCTTCACGCGGCCGGTGGAAGGCACGTGCGGACCGCGGCAGAAGTCCGTGAAGTCGCCGTTCTTATAGAGCGAGATGGTGTCGCCGGGCTTGGTGAAGCGCTCGATGAAGTGCACCTTCATGAACTCGCCGGACTTTTCGTAGTCCTTCAGACCTTCTTCGCGAGGCTCTTCGACGCGCTGGAACTTTTCGTCGCGCGCGACAACCTCGGCCATGCGTTGTTCGATCGCGGCGAGGTCGGCCTCGGTGAACGGCACCTCGCGGTAGACGTCGTAGAAGTAGCCGTTGTCGGTGGCAGGACCGTGGCCGAGTTTGGTTTCGGGGAAGAGCTCGAGGATGGCCGTGGCCATGACGTGCGCGGCGGAATGACGCACGACACGCAACGCGGCCGGATCATTCTCCTTGAGGAGCTCCAGCGCAACATCTTCGTTCAGCGGCGCGGTGAGATCGACGAGGCGTTCGCCTGTGGCATCGTGGCCGGAGTACATCGCCTCTTCAGTCTGCTCTGCCTTCGCTTCGTCGTCGGCGCTCTCGTTAGGAGCTGTGACGTTAAGTGGGCGCACGCGCGCGACAACGACGGCTGCGGCCAGTCGTGGCGAGATGCTGTTGGCGATGTCGAGCGGCGTCGTTCCGTGCGCGACCTCACGCACGGAGCCGTCCGGAAGCTGGATTTTTATCTGCTGGCTCACAAGACAAGCATAGCAACCGTGAGGTGAAACGGTACTGGAGTCACGGTACGGCCGTCACGGTACAAACCCGCCATTACAAAAGGCTTGTTTTCAAAGCAAAGTTGTACGCCTTACAGCCGATGCGGCATTAGTTTGCGGACGCACTCGCTCTAGAGTCCATTCAGCGGTTCTTCAGGGTTTTTCTTACGGGGTTCAACAACGATGCAGATCCTGTGTAAGGCTTCCGAGTGCGATTGCGATGTGAGCTGTCCTGTCTGCGGACAGGGCTTTCAGATCTACTGGACACGTTCCTATTCCGGGGAGCGCTCAACGCGTGTCGAGATTCAACAGGCGCTCCTTGCCCAGCATGGAGCTCAGCACGGACACAACCACGAGCTGCCGGCGCATCCCGGGACCGGAGTTCCTGGTCTCAGTGGCGTCGCTGCCGGGGTACTTCGAGTCGATGGGCGCCTACGCCTGACGACCCTGGCGTTTCAAGATAAAACCTCTCCAACGCACGAAACAGCCTCCGCATAGCCCGTACAGCGCCACGCGCGAGGCTGTTTCGTCAGCCGTCTTCATAGGTGAGGGACCCGGCCGGGGAGGGGCGAGCTTGCCCGGACTTCAGGCCTGTGCCGCTGGCACAAACCCGTCACAACCGGAGATCGTAGACACTTTCAGGTGAAGCGGGGCCAGGCGTGGATGACCGCACTCATCCAGCAGGGTCTCGCTCGCCTGCTTGCTGCTGATAATGGAAACCAGCGCTTGCGTCTTCGCATGATTCTCTCCGAAGTGACCACAGAGCCCGCACTGACCGTTATGAAGCGACTCCATTCAACACCTCCATCATCGTTGTGAGAGTTGGACAGGGCGCGGCGCGGCAGAGTTGCTTTGTACTTTGAGCTCGCGGTGAAAAAACGGTGGATGGAGTTCGGATTCCTTAGGAACGCCATGGGGCGAAGGCGTCTGGTATTCTCCGGTGAATCTTCTGGAGGTGTTTTTGTGCGTGTGATTTCAGTGTGTTCCGCCGCAATGGCGGCTTTGCTTTACTGTGGCGCGGTGGGCGCACAGACGGCGGCTCCGGCGCCGCAGCCTAAGCCGTTGCCGAGTTCCATTGCGTCGCATCCGGACTGGCCGAAGGCGAAGAAAGCCGATGTCGAGAGCGTTGACGCGCTGATGGCAGCGCTATACGACGTGATCAGCGGTCCCGCCGGCAAGCCGCGCGACTGGGACCGCTTCCGCTCGCTGTTTCTGCCCGATGGACGGCTCGGTGTGATCCGGCATGCGGCGCCGGCAGCCGATGGACGCCCCGCGCATCCAGACGACGTCGTCTTCCTGACGCCGCAGGATTACATCGACCGCGATGCTCCGTTCTTCAAGACCGAAGGCTTCTTCGAGCGCGGCATCGCCAACCGCGTGGAGGAGTTCGGCAACCTGGTCAGCGTGTGGAGCACCTACGAGAGCCGCCACGCAGCCGACGATCCGAAGCCGTTTGTGCGCGGCATCAACTCGCTGCAGATTGTGAAGGCGCAGGGACGCTACTGGGTCGCAAGCATCATCTGGGACGATGAGCGCTCGGGCCTCACGCTGCCGGAGAAGTATTTGAAGTAAGGCGAGTAGTTAGTGGTTAGTCAAAACGAAGAGGCCGCCAGTAATGGCGGCCTTCTCTTTGCTTTTCACTAACTACTAACCACTAACCACTTCAGCTCAGTGTCTCGAGCAGCTTCGCGACCGTGCGGTTGAGGTCCTTGTCGTGGCGGCGCTGTTCGTCGATCTTCGCGATGGAGTGCATGACCGTAGTGTGGTGCTTGCCGCCGAACTGGCGTCCGATCTCCGGCAGCGACGCCTCCGTGAGCTGCTTGGCGAGGTACATCGCAATCTGCCGCGGCACAACGATCTGGCGCGAGTTGTTCTTCTGCTTCAACTCCGCGACGCGCATGCCGAAGCTCTCGGCAACCGCCCGCTGGATGGCCTCGATGGTGATCTTGCGCACCTGCGTGTCGATGATGTGCTTGAGGCAGTGCTGCGCGTTGGGCAGCGTAATCTCCGCGCCCTGCATGGACGACCACGCGATAAGGCGGTTGAGCGCGCCCTCGAGCTCACGGATGTTGGTGCGGACGTTGCCGGCGATGAAGAGCGCAACTTCGGTAGGCAGTCCGATGCGCTCGCTCTCGGCCTTGCGCTGCAGGATCGCGACCTTGGTCTCGAGATCCGGCGGCTGAATGTCGACGACCAGCCCCCACTCGAAGCGCGAGCGCAGACGGTCTTCGAAGTCGGAGAGTTCTTTGGGCGAGCGGTCCGACGAGATGACAATCTGCTTGGAGGTCTCGTGCAAGGTGTTGAAGGTGTGGAAGAACTCCTCCTGCGTGCGCTCCTTGCCGGCGAGAAACTGAATGTCGTCGATGAGCAGGACGTCGACCGTGCGGAACTTGTCGCGGAAGGTCGTCATCTTGTCGTAGCGCACGGAGTTGATCATCTCGTTGGTGAACTTCTCGCCCGAGATGTAGCTGACGGAGGCGTGCGGTGTGCGCGTCTTCACGAGATGACCGACGGCGTGCATCAGATGCGTCTTGCCCATGCCGACGCCGCCGTACATGAAGAGCGGGTTGTAGGCCTTCGCGGGACGCTCGGCAACCGCCTGCGCCGCAGCATGCGCGAACTGATTGCCGCTGCCGATGACGAAACCGTCGAACTGGTAGCGCGGGTTGAGTTGCGCAGCGGAGTTCCAGTCGAACCGCGCTTGCTCGGGTCCAGGGCCGGCGGGCGTTGAAGGCCGCTGGTTGCGCGTAATGTTCGCGTTGTGCGCCGACTGCGGACCGAAGCCGCCGTCCTCACGAACGCGAGGCGCGGGCTCCTGCGGCGGAACCTCGAAGATGACCTCGTCGAGTTCCAGGCCGAGCGTCTCAATGGCCTCGTAGATGTGATCGCCGTAGCGATCGCCGACGTGCTGGAAGGCGGCGGAAGGAATGCGCACGTGCAGCGTGCGACCGTTGATGTGCGAGAAGCGCGTGGGCTTCAGCCAGGTCTCAAAGCTCTGACGATTGATCTTCTTTTCCAGCGCGCCGAGGATCCGAACCCACTGGTTCAGGACGGTTGCTGGGACCGGCTCAAATGACATCGTGAATCTTCCTTAGTGTCCTAGACGTTTCTGGAGGGGCAAAGCAAGGTGCAAAAGTGAAACAAGCACGGCAAAAAGCAACGGCTGGGCAGCTCCGTGCATGACCTTCACGCGGAGGACAACGAACCCCAATTGATTTGAAGTCCGACGTTGCCATTGGCATCGCCGGAGAGTGAAGCAGCAGCCCGTCGGAACTCAGAGATGGAGGTGAACTGCACTCCACGAACGCAGTCGATAGTAGCACGCATTTCGGGCGCGTTCGACAAGTCAAAAAATTCAAAAGTACGAAAGAGAGACTGTTTGCACCAGAGTCGGTGAAGTTTTGCGAGTGGGGCGAAAATTGCTCACACGAAGGGTGCAGACGATGAGGACGCGGACAGCAAAACATTGCCCGCGACGCCAAACTTCGGTATACTCAATAGTTGCTGCCGTACGCGTTTGTGCATGCGAACGTAGAGGCCCTCTGACGGAGGAGCGAGCGTGCAGCGATGCAACAATCCCAAAGATTGAGAACAGGATACGACGATGCCTAAGCGCACCTTTCAACCGAACCGCCGCCGCCGGAGCAAGGTCCACGGCTTTCTGAGCCGCATGGCCACCAAGGCCGGCGCTGCCGTGCTGAGCCGCCGCCGCGCCAAGGGCCGCCACAAGATCGCGGTCTCGGCCGGCTTCCGCGACTAGTTCGCTAGTTCGTCGCGAGAGCTTCTTCTCCTTCGCGAAGGTCTTTCCGAGTCTCTTCGCAACCGCGCTCCGGAGGGTTTTCCTCCCGGGCGCCTTTCTTTGTTAGGACGCTGTGCTGGACGCCACACTCCTTCTGGTGCCATGGTCCCTTCGACGAACTTCCGGCTGCGCAAACATGCGGACTACCAGCGCGTGTACAAGACCGGACGCAAGCAGTTCGGGAAGCAGATGGCCTGGTTCTTCGCGCTGCGTGACGCCGAGGCCGCCGCGCGCTCCGAAACCACTGGCCCGCGCGTTGGACTGACAGTGCCGAAGGCGCTGGGCAAGGCCGTGGCTCGCAACCGCATCAAGCGCAGGCTGCGCGAGGCCGTGCGAGCCGCGCTGCCGCTGCTCGCTGCACCCGTGGACGTCGTACTGCACCCGAAGCGCAGTGTGCTCGAGGCGGAGTTCGCCGTAATCGAGCGCGAGGTGCAGACGATCTTTCGCAGCGTGCAGGCCGCAGCCGAGAAGCGAGCGAACGAGTCACCAGGGACGCATGTTTACGAAGCGAGGCCGCGGTGAACGCAGCGGCCTCATCGGATGCCGCCCGCCGCGAGCGCACCGCCGCCGTCCTCCTCGGTGCCTACAAGCGGGTTCTTTCGCCGGTGCTTCACGCAGTATCCATCTCACAATGCAAATATCTTCCAACCTGCAGCGAATACGCTTACGTGGCGATCGTGCGGCACGGGTGGCTTCGAGGAGGATGGTTGGCCCTGCGCAGACTGGCACGATGTCACCCGTTCAGCAAGGGGGGTCTCGACCCTGTGCCCTGACCATGTCTTGATCGTGATGGAGCGAAACTGAACCAGCCCTTTCAACGTAGTCATTTACCATGGACGATAGCGAACTCCGCGCCTGAAGCGGGGATTCAACGATAGGAAGTTCTTCTCTTGCCAGAGTTTCGTAATCCCAATGCAGGCGGTGCGCCAAGCCAGGACAACCGCTCGTTCATGCTCATGCTTCTGGTCTTTGTGGCCGTCGCCGTTGGCTTCCAGTTCTGGCATGCGCGCACGACTCCCCAGGCCCCTGAAAACGCCCCCGCCGCGACGGCTCCCGCAGCCACTGCCCCCGCTGCGTCATCCGCGGCAGCAACCCAGGCCCCGGCAATGACCGCCGGCGCTTCCATGACTCCGGCAGTCCAGGCGACGGCCGAAAGCACCACGGTGGTCGAGAACGAGGTGTACAGGATTACCTTCTCAAACCGCGGCGGCCAGGTGACCTCGTGGATCCTCAAGCGCTACAAGGATGAAGACGGAAAGCCGCTGGATCTGGTGGACCGCGCGGCCTCGGCGAAGTTCGGCTACCCGATGTCGCTCTACACCTACGACCCGGCGCTGACCCAGACGCTGGCGAACGCGATGTACGTTCCTTCGGCGACAGGTGCTCTCGCAGCGCCGGCGTCACTGACGTTCCACTATGCGGCCAATGGGCTGGATGTAACCAAAACCTTCAGCTTCGGCCAGGACTATCTGATCCACGCCGACACGCAGGTGCTGAAGAACGGCAGCCTGGTGCGAACGCTGCTCTCATGGCCTTCAGGCATGGGCGACCTCTCCGTTGCTCGCACGCGCCAGGGACACTCGTATCCTTCGGATCCTTCGATCGACACGATGCAGAGCGGTAAGGACGAGCACATCGCCTCGAAGAAGGTCTCCGGAGGAGCCACTCTGAGCGGACCGTTCGATTTCGCAGGCGTGAGCGATCAGTACTTCGCCGCAACGATCCTGCCCGATCAGACTCACACTGCAAGCGTAGTGACGCTGCATAACCAGCTCAGCATGAATGATCTTCTGCGCGCCGAAGGCAAACCGGCAGGCAAGGATGTTGAGCTTCCGGTGTTAGGCGCAGCGGTGGGCGATCTCTCCGGCCACACCCAGGCCCGGGTATTCGTCGGACCGAAGAACCTGAAGCTGCTGAAGAGCGTGAAGACGGTGGACGGCTACTCGCTGGAGCCGCTGCTGGACTTCGGCTTCTGGGGGCCGATTGCGAAGTATCTCTTCATCGGCCTGCAGACGGTGCACAGCTGGATTGCGCCGGCGAGCCCAGGACCGCACGATTACTCCTGGGGATGGGCGATTGTCCTCTTTACGATCCTCATCTACACGTTGCTGGTGCCGCTACGCGTGCAGGGCATGAAGGGCATGCTGAAGATGCAGCGGATTCAGCCGCAGATCGACGCGATCAAGGCGAAGTACAAGAATCCGAAGCCGACCGATCCGAAGATGGCGGAGATGAACGCCGAGATCATGGATCTGCAGAAGAAGAACGGCGTGAGCATGTTCGGCGGCTGCATCCCGACTCTGGTGCAGTTCCCTCTGCTGTTCGCCTTCTTCACGATGATGACGAAGGTGGTCGAGCTGCGGCAGGCTCACTTCTACTGGCTGCCCGACCTGAGCCAGCCGGACCCGTACCACATCCTGCCGATCGTCATGGTGGTCACCAGCTTCCTGGTGCAGTTCTACACGCCTTCACCGGGTGTCGATCCCGCGCAGCAGCGCATGATGGCCTTCTTGATGCCGGCGTTCTCAGGCTACTGGACGTGGAGCTACGCCTCCGGCCTGGCGCTTTACTGGAACGTCGGCAACTTCATCATGGTGGGCCAGCAGCTCCTCATGAACCGTACGAAACTCGGCCGCGAGATGCGCGAGGCCCAGCTGAAGCGCGCACAGGCAAAGGCCCAGGCCAAGGCGGGGCCCAAGACGATTCCCGGACGGCGATAGAGTCGCGTCCGCTCCAGTTTGCGTCATACTGGAGGACGCAATTCTGAGTATTATTGCGAGGAAGTTCGAAAAGTTTTCGCTGTCAGTTCTTACAGTTATCTCAACTTCGGGCCCTGATTCCAGCCACACCTTTTGCTGCTCTGCCCCACAAACAACTTACTTTGCTCTGAGGACACTGAAACCCATGGAAGACCTCGCCGAGGCGGCTGAGAAAGTAGCCTCCCTGATGCGCATCCTGACCTCAACCGGAGGGCTTCGGCTCAAGTACCGGATTACCGCGGGAGCGGGTGCAGCGGACCCCGACGGCTTCGAGCGGCGCGACATCTACGTGGAGTGCAAGGGACCAGACGCCGGCCTTATGCTGGACCGCGATGGAGAGCTGCTGCGCGCGCTCGAGCACATCGCCGCGAAGATGCTGCGGCTGGAGCCGGAGGAGCATGATCGCGTCTCCTTTGATGCCGACGGCTACAAGGCCGAGCGTGTGCGCCACCTCCGCCGCCTGGCCGATGACGCCATCGACCGCGTGGACGACACCAATCGCCCCTACAGCTTCCCGCCGATGAGCTCCCGCGAGCGGCGCATGCTGCACCTCTTCCTGCGCGACAGCGGGCTGCAGACGGCCAGCTCCGGCGAAGGTCCGCGGCGGTTCGTCGTCCTCTACCCGGAGGGCTACAGGATTCCTCCGGAGGAAGAGCGCGAGCGCAGCGGCCACGGCGATCGTCGTG
Source organism: uncultured Acidobacteriaceae bacterium (assembly GCA_963729675.1). Taxonomy (GTDB): domain Bacteria; phylum Acidobacteriota; class Terriglobia; order Terriglobales; family Acidobacteriaceae; genus Granulicella. The sequence goes on along the minus strand of CAVSOV010000014.1, from coordinate 146,201 downwards.
GATATGGCCGCGGCCGCGGTGGACCGCGCCGTGGCGGATACCGCAGAGATTAAATTCAGGAAATTTTGAGTTCGCAGAGCCGCTGGCCCAGTACCCAGCGGCTTTTGCTTTGCCCGCACAAAGGCTCTCCTTGCAGATCGCGGCCGGGACGCGATTTCCTGCCCCAGAACTGTGCAACTGTTGAGATTGCGGTGTTTGATCGAGGCGCGCCGTTATTGAATTAACGCGCGTTGCCCACACACCCCGGGGTGCTTTCTCACGAGCGTTCATCACCGCCTGTGGGGAACCGGGAAAATGCCGGACCAAACCCTGGAGCTAATTCCAAACTTCCAGACTCTTCGTTTCGCCGGCAGCAGTTTTGGAAAGCGGGGACCGCGATTTTTAGGGCGCTTCCGCGCGCTTGGACGGCTTATCCACTCTTCCACGCCAAACGATTACGACTACGGTCTTCTCTCTATCTTTAAGACTTAATCTTAGGGTTCTTCTTCGCGAGCTCAGCAGGGAGCAGGGAAGGAAGGCAGCGCCAAGGGTGAAAGACGAACCCCCGGGGTCCCCGGCGAGTGTTCTTTGCTCGCTGGGGTGGTCTCGCACAACACGCCCCTTGTTATGCACAGCAGTTGGCCCTCGCGCGAAGGGGCCCATTCGCCCTAGAATCGTTTCAACTCACTTGAACCCGCCCGGAGTGTCGTTGAACTCGGGAGGGTGTATCGCCAGGGAGAACCGACCGTGTCCAGTGCCACCCTTACGCCCGACGTCGCCGCAGCGCCCACCGGCAACCTGGAGATCACGGTCTCGCGAGCGGAGCTGCTGCGCGAGCTCACGGCCGCACAGTCGGTCGTCGAGCGCAAGACGACCATCCCCATCCTCTCGAACTTTCTGTTCGAGGCCAGTGCGACCGCGCTTCCGGGCGACAAGCTGACGATTACGGCGACAGACCTCGACCAGTCGCTGAACACCAGCTGTGCGGCCAAGGTGAAGAAGCCCGGCGCGTGCACCATCCCCGCGCGCAAGCTGTACGACTACATCAAGCTGCTGCCCGAGGGCGACATCTCCATCAAGCTGATGGACAACCACTGGGTGCAGATTCGCGCCGGCCGCTCCAACACGAAGATGGTCGGCATGGCGCGCGCGAACTTCCCGCAGGTGCCGCAGTTCCCGGCCGCCGGCGGCTACAAGATCAATGCGGCGACGCTGCACAACATGATCGCGAAGGTGATCTTCGCGATCTCCAACGAAGAATCGCGCTACACGCTGAACGGCGCGCTGCTGGTGCTCAAGGCGGAGTCGATGGCGATGGTGGCGACCGACGGACACCGCCTCGCGCACATCGAGAAGACCGGCGAAACGATCGAGGGCATCTCCGGCGAGAAGAAGACGCTGATCCCGCGCAAGGCGCTGCACGAGTTGAGCGGCCTGCTTGCGAACATGGAGCCCGCCAAGGACAAGGCGCCGCAGTTCATCGAGTTCGCCGACGACGACCAGCATCTTTTCTTCAAGGTCGGTGGCCGCGTGCTGACCTCGCGCAAGCTCACCGGCCAGTTCCCCAACTACGAGGCTGTGCTGCCGCGCGACAACAACAAGTTCGTCATCGTCAGAAGCGAAGATCTTATGTCTTCGCTTCAGCGTGTGGCCCAGTTCGCCGACGAGCGCTCCGGTGCCATCAAGATTCGCCTGGAGCAGAACGAGCTCAAGCTCTCCGCCCAGTCGACCGACTCAGGAGAGTCCGAGGACATCATCGAGAGCCCCTACAACTACGATCCGCTGGTCGTCGGCTTCAACAGCTCCTACCTGATCGACTTCCTGCGCGCCATCGGTGAAACCGGCGAAGTCAGGCTCGAGTTCAAGGACGCGCAGTCCGCCGGCCAGATGCGGCCCGAGGACGGCAACGAGGAGACGCGCTACCGCTACATCCTGATGCCCATGCGAATCTGACGAAAACGCCGGACTGGCGAGAACAAGGCCCGCTCCTTCGAGCGGGCCTTTCGTTTTGGCTCAGCGTGTTTTCGCAGCTGCATGCGTCCCGTCCGGTCGAGGACGCGGCGGGAACGGAACGGTCACGATGCACACGCTCCAGGCATTCGGCGTGACTCCTGCAAGACCAGCAGGCGCAAACGGCTGCGCAGCATCGGTCGACTGCGGATCGCAGTCTCCCTCCCTGCTGTACGCCACACGCATTCCGCCGACACCACCCTGACCGAACTGGTGGGCAGCGAGCAGCGTCAGCGTGCGCGAGCCATCGCCCGGCAGCGCAATGTTCGAACGCTGCCCGGTGTTGAGATCCAGCAGCGTCAAGCGGGGCCTCTCGATACGGGAAGTCATCTGCCCGGAGCGAATAACCTGTGTGGGCACCTTCCTGACCACGCTTGTCTCTTCCGGATCCGAAAACACAATGGTCCCGAGATCCGGCTGCAGGAGATAACTCAGATCATCCACGGCGCCTGACTTGATCGGGATCGTCTTGCCGTTCGCGGTGTCATGCACGACCAGCGATCCACTCTGCCCGCAGTGTGGCGACGGATCGTCCTCGTCACAGGAGCTGACCTCCTCAACCGTGAAGCGCTCGCCGCTGAAGTTCGGAGTTCCAATGCTCACGCTTGCCGCGAAGATACTCGGTGCAGGCAGCAGCGTGGCGTGAAACTCGGGCGCACTCGCGCCACCGACGAAGGGCGTGTGTCCATTCTCTGCCGTAAAGATGAGGTGTGTTCCGTCCCAGCCGAGCTGCTTGATCTCGATGTGGTCCTTCGTGAGCTCTTCCGGCAACGCGATTGCGGTGACATGCTCGTCCTGCAAAGCAATCAGGAACAGCTTCGGCCCGCGCATAGCCAATAGGATCGAACGGTTATCAGGAGACAACGCCGCGGCCGTGACTTCAATGGTTGGTAGCGAACTGGAAGTGCTCGTAAACAGGCTCGAACCCACCGCCACCAGATCGTGGCTCGGTTGTAGGCTGCAGAGTCATGACTCGGGCCGCGGCGGAAAGTCTGCCGGCCACTTCTGGCCAACAATCGCCGGCTCATCGTAGAACGCTGCAGCGAAGTATCCCGACGCCGACGCGCGCACATGAAAGCTGCTCAGCGGCAGATCAGCCGGCAAAGCATAACTTCCATCTGCTGCACTCTTCACTTCACCCACAATCGGTTGGCGAACGCGATCGCCGGCCCTGTCCAGCGGCGGATTGCTGTCGAAGTAATGAACGACCGCTCCCGCGATTGGCCTTCCCGTCACCGCGTCCAACACGCGACCCGTAATCGGCACCAGCTTCGGAGGAGGACAGGGGCAGGCTCCGCTGCTCTGCGCCGGGCACGCGGTATGCGTACCGATCGCGAGCGCGACAGCCAAACCGGCTTTAGCGACGTGCCCAGGGCGCGTCATTCTATTCTCCTACCTGGTCGAGCCCCGCCAGAATACATGCGGTGCATCGTCTCGCGTGAAAAGCATCGAGGAATCTTCTGCCATGCATCGAACAGACGAAGGCGAGCACGGTGAGGAGACAGATATGGCGAGCAAGCATCTTGTACGCGGAGTTCTGGCGGGCATGGCCGGAGGTCTGGTGGCAGCCTGGATGATGAACGAGTTCAGCGGGACCCTGGGCAAGAAGCTCGACGATGCCGTGGAATCGCCGGAGGACAAGAGGGAGCTTGCCGGCGGAATCCGACGGCGAGGACGCGACGATGAAGGCCGCTGACAGGATCGTCGAGACCGTGACCGGCGGCCGGCACCTCACGCACGAGCAGCGCGAAGTCGGCGGCCCTATCGTGCACTACAGCATGGGCACACTGACGGGCGGCGTCTACGGTGCTCTGGCCGAGTATTGCCCAGCGCGCAGGGCAGGCTTCGGTACCACCTTCGGCGGCGTCCTCTTTGCGACCGCAGACGTCTTCGGTGTGCCTGCGTTCCACCTGGGAGGCTGGCCGGACGAGTACCCCGTCAGTTCCTACGCGAGTCCACTGGTGGGCCATCTCATCTACGGCGTAACCACCGAACTCGTTCGTCGCGTGGTGCGGAAAGATTCTTTAGCGCCAGATCGTCCTACAGAGATCGCCTGGTGAGATTCTGGAGCCGAAGGAGTCTCGCCCATGAACTGCTTCGCCCGCTGGATCCTCGTTTTCCTCGCCCTCTGCACAGCCGCAGTATCTGCGCAAACGCCGGCCGCGCCGCAATACATCGCACCGTCAGAGACCGGGCCACATGGCTCCGCGCCCGGCATGTGGGTGAAGGTGTTGACCAACAACGACGGCATGGGCAGCGGCACCACGGAGTACGCCGTCATCTTCCGTGCCGGCGACGATCCCTACGCCGGCCTCACGCAATTCGCCGCGCAGTATCACATTCAGAGCGCGCACTTCACCGCCATCGGAGCGTTTCACGATGTACGTCTGGGCTTCTACGACCCCGGCAGGAAGATGTATCGTCTGATCCCGATCGACACGCAGGTCGAGGTCGTCTCACTCGTCGGCGACATCGCGCAACTGAACGGCAAGCCTGCGGTGCACATCCATTGCGTGGTCTCGATGCCGGACGGTCACGCGCTCGGCGGCCACTTCCTCAGCGCGCACGTGCAGCCACTGCTCGAGGTCTTCGTCACGGCTGACCCAGTCGCACTCCACAAGAAGCACGACGACGCGACCGGACTAAGCCTGATGGATCCCGGAACAAACTAAAATTCTTCGTCGCGGGGACAGCACTTAGAGCCGCAACACCAGCCCAATACCGAACTCCTGCAGCGTGTGGTTCGAGTTGCCGATAGACGTCAGCTGGCCGGCGCCGTACTCACCGCGAATATCCAGGTGTGGCACGACCGTAAAGTCGACACCGCCGTTCACCTGGTACGCGAACGATGTGCTCTTGCTGGTGCTCGTGCCGTTGTTCGTGCCCACGCCTCCGAACTCCAGCTGGATATACGGCCTCACGGGAATCGGCGGCGGCAATACAATCGCCAGTCGCGGCCCAACCAGAAATCCCGCCAGCTTGTTGCCGTAGGTCGTCGAGTTCGCGCTGTTCTGGATGAAGAATCGCGCATCGCCGCCGAACTTGATCGGGCCGAACGGCATGAAGTTGTCATAGACGCCGAAGGTGCCACCAAGCGCCGTCATCCCTCCGCTCTGATTGGGCGGCGTCCCATATCCGACGCCGACCCCAGAATAATGGCCGCCGCTGAACATCCCGTAGATACCGGTCTGCGCGTGACCGGTGACGCTGAAGATCGTGAGGCTGAGGAGGAAGAAGAGAAGGAAACAGCAGTTGCGAACCGCAGAGGAAATCATGCAAAAGGGGCCCTCGTTCGTGTGACGCACCCGCGTCACGGATGTTCTGCTCTGGTCTTAGAGACACGTCTGTGGAGCAGGCGTTGCGCGTCTTCGCGAAACCAGCTTTATCTATTCCTTCACCACTCCCGCCGGCTTGCCTTCCTGCACGTAGTTCTTGTTCCACGCAGGAATTTCAACCACGTAGTTGCCGGGCTTTTCGATCACCGCCTGGCAACCGAGCCGCGAGTTGAGTTGCAACCCAGGCGCCAAATCCATGCGGTCCAGCTCCTTCTCCTCCGGCTCGGACAGGCCCTTGGCGCCGTCGATGACGTGCACGTGGCAGGTTGTGCAGGCGCAGACGCCCCCGCAGGCATGATCGAGGAAGATGTTGTAGTTCTCGGCGACGTCGAGGAGGCTCATCGGCTCGCCGTGGCCTTCATAGGGCAGCGTGCCGAACGGGAAACTCGACGGTCTTGTTCTCCGGCCGGAAGGTGACGCGGACCATGTTCTCCGCCGGCGGCTGCGAGAGATCGACCTCAGTAGGCAGTTTGGGTTCTGATTCAGACATAGACATCCCTAGTTTAATTCGAGCGGGACTGCAGCGCGAACACGCACCGCCTGGAAAGCGTCTGTTTTTGATGATTTAGACGAAAGAAAGGCTGCTAGCCTGCGAATTCCCGTATGCGGCGGTCCCGAGCTCCCGCGCCAACCGGCTGGAGGTCCGGGATCGACCGCGCGGGCGGCATTGACGGAACCGATGAATTCTCCGTCTCCGCCAGCAGGACTCGATTGCGTCCGGAGCGCTTCACCTTATAGAGCGCACGGTCGGCGCGACGCAGCATCGGCTCGAATCCCACCTCGCCGGCCTGTAACGAGCTGAGGCCGATGCTGACCGTGAATCGCACCAGCTCCTCGCCCTCGCTGAGCCGCAGGCCCTCGACGGTCGCGCGCAGCCGTTCCGCCAGCGACACCGCGCTGCGCGGAGAGCGGCCGGGTAGCAGAATCGCGAACTCTTCGCCACCCAGGCGTGCCACCGCATCGCGGGTTCCGGTCACCGTCAGCAGCACGCCGCCGAAGGTGCGCAGCGCGCGATCGCCCAGCGCATGGCCCCAGGTGTCGTTCAACTGCTTGAAGTGGTCGAGGTCCATCATCAGCAGCGTCAGCGGCGTGTTGTCGCGGGCGGCGAGCTGAACCTCGCGCTGAATCATCTCCTCGAAGGCCCGGCGGTTGTGCAGGCCGGTCAGCGAGTCAAGGCGCGTCTCTTCATGCAGGCGGCGCTTGGTCTCGGCCACATACATGCCGATAAAGGCGAAGCCCAGCATCGTAATGCCGATCATGGTGAGAGCGTGCGCGGCCGCATCGAGCTGCCGGTCATGCGGAAAGAGTCCCACGTTCAGCACCAGCTGGAAGGCGACGGTACCCGCGACGAAGACCATCAGCAGAGCCATCACGCGCGCGGTGTCTGCCAGCGATTTAATCCGCGGCCGCAGCAGCATGACGATCGTCGTGCCCAGAACGATGAGCGCGGCGAGACGCGCCGCAGCCAGCTCCCATCCGGGATGCATCACGCCGACCGAAAGAATCGTCGTCATGGCCGCACTGAGCGCCAGAGGACCGTTCATCGTGCTCAGGCGGACGCGCAGCACGAACCAGCGCATGCCCATGTAAATGAGGAAGAATACGAGGACCAGGAGGCAGGCGCTCAGATTCTCAGACACCCGCAGAGGCACAGGCATGATCGCCCGCGAGATCATGATCAGCAGTTGCAGGGCACAGGCGGCAGCCAGCCAGCGTGTGCCGCGCGTACGCGCGTCGCTCCAGGCCAGGAGCGCCAACGTAAGCGCGAAGGTAGCCTGTGAGACGAAACCCGGAAGTGCGAAGCTGTGGACGTCAACCATGCAATAGACCTGCCCAACCTCAGCTCAAAAAGTCAGCAGCCGAGGGTCACCGTACCGAACGTGGAGGAGGGAATCAGGACGGTTAGCGCGTCCCAATAGTAGAACCTCGTTGCCACGTATGATGCAAAAAAATACATAATCACGAGAGAAAATAAGTCGCTACGCGAGCAGCAAATGTAACTTCGGTAACCTCGTGGTCACGCCTTTATTCGAGCTTCTGGGGTTGGTGGTTTTTCTAACCTGGCTGCCAGCGAAGCTAGTCAGTCGGCACTCCTGCGCCTGAGCCGGATCCTCTCTGAGATCGTCGCGAAGCCGGCGTCCGGACCTTGCTCTCGGCGGCATTGGCTTCGGCTCGTTGGCTGGCCCCCATCGCATCGCGCTTCGGCGACGAGGAGCAACACAAGCGTTCCTACGACTCTACTTCATGAAGACCAGTTCACGCCGGAAAAGTTGTGCCGGCTGCGCGACAGATGATCCTCACCGATGGTCCTTCGACGTTTCCCTGAACTCGCGCGTGAGGCCAAGCGATTCCGCCGCCGCATCCAGCGCACTCTGTGTACGAAAGAAGAGCCGGTCCGGATTGGACCCCGGATAAAAGCGGATGACGATCTCCGCATCCTCAACCGCATCGTCCTTGCCGTCGTGGAAGGGATAGCCAAGCGCCTGCAGCAGGTGCAGCGAGCCCTCATCTCCCGACGGATTCCCGGCATCTCCGACGATGCCGAAGACCGAGCGCTGCGTCCGCCTCGAATAGACCGCGACAAAGTCTCCGAGCCGCGCCCCCAGCCTGCGCGCCTGATGCCCCAGCACGACGTAGTTGATCTTCGTGGCGTCAACATAGCGCCGCGGGTCGCGCTCATTCTCCACCGACTCGTCCTCAAATGCAGTCTGCGAGACGTAATAGCCCGGCGCCGGGTCGTGCGGCCCCTGCACGACGGGATTGTGTGGCGGCGCGTCTTCGAGGAGATAGCCGACGATGGGAGCGTCGAGCCGGCCCATCGAGTGCGCGTTGCGGAGATCGTCGAGCGCGTCGCGGCCCGCCGGCCCATACGCCCTCGGCGCGCCGTCCACGTCGACATCCATGCGCTGCGTCAGCAGCTCGAACGACGGCCGCGCTGGTTTGGTCGGCTTTGCGGGCAGCCTGAGTGCAGCGCAGGCGACTGCCACTCCAAGGCTGAAGCGGACGGCACGCTTTGTTTGAACTCTCCAGGAACTCACGAACACTAAGATACCCATTGCGGCTCGTTCAGGTCTCAGACTTCACGGAGGTTCCGGATGGCTGCGCTCGCATGGATATCGATCGCGCTGGCCTTTCTCTGCGCCGTCTGGATCGCCCTGGACGAGGCCAGGCACCCGCAGTCGATGGGCACGATGGGATGGCTACGGCGCCAGCGGCGTCACCGGCATCGGCGTCTTTGTGGGCGCTGCCATGCCATAGAACATCACCAGGGACTGGCTCCCCGTGTTCGAGACCCAGATGTTGCCGCTGGGGTCGACGGCCAGCGAGTAGGGCGACACGAGCCCCCCGTCCAGTCCGTATCCGGTGCTGGGCGAGATTGCTGCGCCCGGGCTGCTCGAGTTCGATCCGGCCAGCTCGGAGAAGCTCTCCGTCGCTCCCCTGATACCGGTGTGCAGATTCGAGATCCACACGTTCTGAGCCGCGTCGATCGCAATATGCGAGGGATTCGTGATTCCACCGCCAGTGAGAAAACCCTGCACGGTGGTGCCATCGTTCGCGAACACCGTCACAGCGCCGGAGCCACTGTTCGTGCTGTTGTTTTGCGTGTCCGCCACCCACGCCTCGCCCGCGGAATCGACAGCGACGGCATCTGTCGTACCGCAGCAGTCGGTCGAGAAGACACTGTTGCCGCTGGCATCGGTATGCAGCAGGCTGAGGTCGCCGGATCCGCTGGTGATCCAGACGCCATGCGCGTTATCCGCTGCGAGCGCGACAGAAAATCCAAAGTGGGCAGGCGTTGCTATCGCGCTGAACGTGTCGGTCGCAGGATTGAACGATGTCAGGTTGGTGGCACTTCCGGCGACATAGTAGTTGGCCATAAACAGAGTGCCGTTGCTGTCAATCGCCACGGCATACGGATAGTCGAGGCTGTTGTCCGTGAAGATCGTCGGCGTGCCCAGGGCCGACCCCGATGAGACCCCCGACAACTCTTCGATCGAACCCTTGCTGCCGTTGTGCGACGCATATTCTGCAAGGGTCAGCCACACGTTATCGCTCGCATCAATGGCCAGGCCGTACGCCTCGACGGCGTTTGCCGATCCGAAGCCGGTCGAGCTGAGCGGCGTCCCCTGCGGGCTGAAAGCGCTGACAATCCCCGAGTGGTCCCCGACCCAGACGTTGCCCTGGCTATCGATCCCCAGGGCTTCCGGTGATTCATCCGGCGGGTTGTTGTTGGAACCCGCGGCAGCCATTCCGCCTCCGGTCACCGTCAGGCTGAGCGTCCAGTCATTCGGCGCCTTGGTCAGCGTCGTGGCGAAGGGCGGCTGCGGCCCAATTGCAGTGAAGACACCTCCGACATTGTTCGCGGGGTTCTTCACGATGTTCACCACTGCGTCCCACGTGTTGGTCGGCGCGCTTCCTCCGCTCGGAGTGGCCGCCGTGAACAGCGGCGAACAGCCCGTCGTTCCGTCCGAGTTGATGCACGACGCCACCGCATCCGCCAGCGCATAGATCTTGCCCGGCTCGGTCGTCAGGTTGCTCGGCAATGTCGCAACCGTGCCCGTCGCTGTGTTGGCGATGAGCTGCGCGTTCAGAAACGCATTCGCCAGGCCCGTCGTATTCGTCGAGCTCGCCCCGATGTCCGAGATGTCCTTCGTGAACGGAGCCAGCGCCCACGCCGCCGCAACCGTCGTGACCTCATTAATCCAGATGAACTGCGTCGGCGAAAGATTGCCGCACGCACCCAGCGGAGCCATCATCGCCAGCGCAGGATTATTTCCACCGGAACCCAGTCCGGGATTGCCCTGCGTCGCGACCAGGTACACCTGCGCCGTCGCCGACGGGCAGCTGTAGTCGCCCGTGATGGAGAAGCTGCCATTCGTCCCGCTCGTGACCGTTGTATTCAGCAGCGGGGAAGACGCGCTGCCGTTGCCTGCATTGCCCGCAACGTAGAGCTGAATCTGCGCCCCGACCACTGCCTGCTGTCCGCCGTGCACCCGGCCATTCACCGTCAGCGCAACAGGATCCGGCGCGGCGGTGGTTCCCATACCGCAACCCGTGACGAACAAGCAGGAACTGCCCAGCAAAATTGCACAAAGGAGCCCGAAGGACGAGCCAGAGGTGACGCGGTGCATGATGTTTCCAGTCTACGTGAGGGTCTTTGACGGGGAATTCCCCATCAGGGGCCCGGAATCCCCCATGACAAGGGGGACGCAGTGAGGAGTGAATAGTGAAGAGTGAATAAAGACGGCGAGCGGCGGCCGTTGCTTTTCTTCACTATTCACTACTCACTATTCACTGTCTTTTAGTGCAGGCGGCCCGTAAGCCGAATTCTGTTCTAGGCGATCATTCCTCTAGGCGACGCATCGCTGCGCCGCTCCAGCAACCTACCCGCAGGTTCCAGCCGGTTGGGCTTTCCCCACTCCTCTCTTCGCCTGAACGCAACGGGCCGCTGCGCGCCGCCGCCTGAAGAGAAGCGAACGGACTCCCTGCCTATTTGGTCTTGCTCCGTGTGGGGTTTACCGTGCCGTTCGCATTACTGCGGACGCGGTGGGCTCTTACCCCACCCTTTCACCCTTACCAGGCTCCCAAAGGAGACTGGCGGTTTGTTTTCTGTTGCACTGGCCGTCTTTGAGCCTTCACGCTCAAATCCCGGACGTTATCCGGCACACTGCCCTGCGGAGTTCGGACTTTCCTCCCCCGCGCAAAGCTTTCGCCCGCGCGGCAGCGATCACCCGACCGCCTGCACTGTGTTTAGTTTACCAGCCCGCTTTCTGCTTTTAGGGAGAGATTCCTGTCGTGCGTAGCGGTTCAGTTTCAGGTTGCTCGCGTGCCGGTCATCTGCAAAATCGCGGTTCTAGGAGGATAATTTGAGCGGAAGGCCGAGGAGGTGGCGCATGAAAAGTCGAATCGCCATTTGGGCCGCTTTGGGCGCACTTGTTGTCGTCGCCTGGGGAATCTACATCTCAACGACTCTTTCGAATCCGCTGGGTAGGGACGGCCTTGGGCGGGTACTCGATCTATCTGACCTGCCCGATCGCGATGGCCGGCCAGCGACATCCGCAGGCCTTCTACTTCGTGCTTATCGCAAACGCTGCAACCTATGCATTGGCAGGTGTCGTGATTGAAACCTTGCGGCGGTACTACCGCATTCGCTCGAACGTGAGCGGATCCGCGATCCTGTCGTGACCCAGGACTCTGCGATGATGGCAGCCATGCTGCGTTCTACTCCCCGCCCCACCCGCCGCCAGTTCCTCGCCCAGACCGCCGCCACCGCCGCGGCCGCCGCCCTCCCGATCCGCGCCCTCGCCCAGGCCCAGGCCGCCGAAACCCTGAAATCCGCCGCCTCCTCCCGCGGCCTCCTCGTCGGCTGCTGCGTGCACGCCCAGACTCTCCGTGAGCAGAACGACTACGCCGCCCTCATCCAGCACCAGATGAGCATTCTCGTCGCCGAGAACGAGTTCAAGTTCGGCCCCATCCATCCGCAGCCCACCACCTTCTTCTTCAAGGACGCCGACACCATCATTACCTTCGCCGAGCAGAACGGCTTGAAGATGCGTGGCCACAACTTCGTCTGGCACCGCGCTCTCCCGCCGTGGTTCGCCACCTACGTCACCCCCCAGAACGCCGAACAGGTCCTCGTCAACCACATCGAAACCGTCGCCGGCCGGTACAGGGGCCGCATCCACAGCTGGGACGTCGTCAACGAGGCCATCCAGGTCTCCGACAACCTGCCCAACGGCATGCGCAACTCGCCCTGGCAGACGGTCCTGCCCAACTACATCGACATCGCCTTCCGCACCGCCCGCCGCGTCGACCCGGACGCCATCCTCACCTACAACGACTACGACATCGAAGGCGAGGACGCTGCCTCCTCCGCCAAACGCGCCGCTGTTCTCGCCCTCGTCCGCGGCATGCAGCAGCGCGGTGTTCCCATCGACGCCGTCGGCATCCAGTCCCACATCCACGCCGGACCCCCTAAAACCGATTCAAGCCACACCTACGGCCCTGCGCTCAAGCAGTTCATGGCCGACGTCCAGAAGCTCGGCCTCAAGATGATGCTCACTGAGATGGACGTCAACGACCGCGACCTTCCCGCCGACATCCCCACCCGCGACAAGGCCGTCGGCGAGCTGTACGCCAGCTACCTGAACACCACCCTCGCCAACCCCAACGTCATCGCCCTGCTCACCTGGGGCATCACCGACCGCTCCACCTGGCTCAACCACGAAGGCGCCCGCAAGGACGGCCTGCCCGAGCGCTCCCTCCCCTTCGACGCCGACCTCAACCCAAACCCGCCTTCTACGCCGAACTTAACGCCCTCCAAGGCAAGAGAGGCCAGTGTGCTGGAACCGGGGGCCAGTGGCACTGCATACTGCCATAGCGGGAGCGTGTCCAAGCCCGCATTCTTCGCCGAACTCACCGCGCTCAAGCGCCGCTCCGCTGCATGAGCCCGCAGCCGCGTAAACGCAAGCAGCACCCGCAACCACACGCCAGGGTATCCGCGGAAGCTCCTGCTAGACCGGCTGATGAGAAGCGAGCAAGTTGCCGAAAATCCGACTTTACGGGAACTAGGAAGATCACTTCCGCTAAGCCGGCTTCTGGGTACGAATGGGTTCGGCCATGAGCGACTTGGTGATTGTCGCAAGCGATGGAACCGGTCTGGCAAAACACGCAGTTGCGCTTACTAAAGGCGTCTGCCACCGTTGTTTGCGGGAAGCTTTTTCGCTCCGGGGTCCCAGCGAGCATGTCCTTCAATCGAATGAATGACGTTTTCGGTGAAGGCAACATTCGAGCGTAAAACCGGCCTCACAGTTTCGGTTCTGAACGATCTCTTTCCTGTCTGGTGTTGTCCTCCCATTTGGAGGTCCCTAATGAGCACACCTCCGGCTCCTTCTCTGTTTGCCGCGTTGGCGGTGGGTGCTTCGCTGTGCATTCTTGCGGGATGCTCCTCAAGTTTTGCGCCGGCACCGAATGGATTCGGGACGACCGCGATCGGTCATCTTCAGGGCCACATGCATGGTGGTCAACTGCCGGTCGTAGGCGCCCATATTTATGTTTATGCCGCCGGTACGAGCGGCTACCTGGGAAACGCGACGTCGCTGCTGAAGGCGGGCTTCGACACGACCCAGGACACCAGCGGAAAGTACTACGTCACTACGGACGTAAACGGGGCGTGGGATGTCACTGGTGAATACACATGCGTTGAAGGTACCCAGGTCTACATGGTTGGTGCGGGAGGCGACTCAGGCCCCGGCAGCAACAACTCAGCCATTGTGCAGTTGGCCGCGCTTGGCCAATGTCCAGCTTCCGGGACATTGGCAGATCTGGTGCCTTACGTCACCATCAACGAAATATCGACAGTCGTGATGGCGTATGCCGTCGGCGGCTTTGGTACGACGGCTTACAACATCTCGAGTTCGGGAACAGCATTGGCACAGACTGACCTCGCCAATGCGTTTGCCAACGTTCCCAACATCATGAGTGTTCCCAATGGGTTCCCTTACCCGAGCACTGCGGGAAATCCGAACAGTAGTGTGCCTATGGCGAAGATCATCAGCCTGGCGAATATTCTGGGAGCCTGCGTGAATTCGGGGTCGAGCACGTCGACTCCATGCATCATGCTCTTCGACAGCGCCGACAACGGAGGGGCCGCGGCGACGGACACTACCTCGGCGATCTTCAATATCGTGCATCATCCAACCGAGAACGTGGCCGAATTATTCGGTCTGATACCAACGACGCCGGCTTTCGAAACCGGCGGGCTTACAACAGCGCCAGCAGACTTCACGCTACCCATCGTTTACAACAGCGTAGTGGGGAAAGCCGCCAACATCGCGTTCGATGCCGCGGGGAACGCCTGGATTAGCGACCTCACCAAGATGGCTGTGATTGAAATGAGTCCACAAGGGGCTGTTCACACGTACACCAATGGTGGAACCTTTGGAGTGATCTCAAACGTGGCTGTGGCGCCACCTTCCGCGGGTACCGTCTGGGCAGCGGATACGACCAACAACCAGCTGTATGTGCTGAACTCCAGCGGTGCGGTTACTGAAACGGTGACAACAGGCGGACTCAGCCATCCGAGTGGGATTGCTTTCGACCAATTTGGGACAGCTTACGTTGTGAACGCCGGCAACCTCAACATCAGCGAATTTTCATCGAACCTAACGGCTTTTCCCACACGCACCTACAGTGCAACTCTCGGCTCTTCCGCCGCTATTGCAGTGGATTTTTCCGGCTGGGCGTACACGCCGACGAACACACCTGGCGTTCCCGGTATTGGCGAACTGGTGAGCGGACAGCCGCAGGGGTATTTCTTCCAGGATTATGCCTCAGGTTTTCAGATCAATAGCGGAACGGGAGTCGCGCTGGACAGTTACTCGAACACTCCGACGATTTCAAACTTCGGCAACTCAAACTTCGTGTGGCAAATCACTACCAACGGGAAGCTGCTGAAATTACACTTGGCCGACTTCGGCTTCCTTAGGAATAACTATCAGGCCCAGAGCTACCTCAACATTCAAAATACGGGCGGACTCAGCACAACCAGTCTTCCAGCAACACTCAGCATCGATGGAGCCACCAACCTGTGGATCGCCAACGCCGGGTCGAACATTGTGAGCGGCTTTACACGGAACGGGGCGGCGCTGGCCCAGAATGGCTTCCATACCGGCGCAGACCTCAGTTCCTTCGCGAATGCAGCCGCAGTAGATGGTTCAGGCAATGTGTGGACCGCCAACAGCGACGGCAGAGTGACGCAACTGCTTGGGCTGTCGGTGCCAGTGGCGACGCCGATCCTTCCAGGCCAGTTTGCGATCATGCCATAACTCCGCCTCGACGCCTGCAGCAGCGCTCAGGCCTGCCGCCAAGGGAACCCCAACCCCCATTCCCGCGTACCATCCATCACGGGAGAGCTGCATCCAGTCACTTTTGTGCGCGTTGACGCCCCGGCAGCGCCTGCGGCCACATAAGCTATAGACTCTAAAGACCTCTCATGGAGACCAAGGAAGCATTCCGTATCGCCCTCCAATCGCTCTGGGCGAACAAGCTCCGCACCGTGCTGACGCTCCTCGGCGTGGTCATCAGCGTTGCCTCGCTGATCGCCGTCGTCACGCTCATCAACGGCGCGCAGGTCTACGTCGCCACCAAGGTCAATAAGCAGGGCGCCAACGTCTTCACCGTCTCCCAGCAGCCCTCCATCATCACCAGCTATGACCAGTACGTGAAGTTTCAGAAGCGCAAGGTCATCTCGCTCGACGATTACCACGCGATGAAGAGCGGATGCACGCTCTGCAAGGAGGTCGGCGCCATGCAGTCGACCACCGGCCCCGTCGTCTACGGCAAGGAGTCCGCGACCGACGTCGGCATCCGCGGCTACACGTCCTACATGCCCGAGATGCAGAACCTCGACATCGTCGAGGGCCGCAGCTTCACCGAGGCCGACGAGACCCACGCCTCGCCCGTCTGCCTCATCGGCGCCGACATCGAGGACAACCTGCTCAAGGGCGCCGACCCGCTCGGCAAAGAGATCCGCGTCAGCGGCGTCCCCTACACCATCATCGGCATCGGCGACCGCCAGGGCAAAACGCTCGGCCGCAGCCAGGACAACTGGGTCGCCATCCCGCTCACCAGCTACCAGAAGACCTACGGCACCGCCAAAAGCGTCATCATCTATAACCAGGGCCCCGATGGCGCCCTGCAGATGGAAGCCGCCGTCGACCAGGCCCGCCTCATCATGCGCAGCGTCCGCCACGACCGCCCCGGCGCCGAAGACACCTTCACCATCGAGACCAGCAACGCGCTCGCCGGCCTTCTCGGCACCATCACCGGCTACTTCGGCGCGGTCGCCGTTGCCATCGCCGCCATCTCGCTCGTCGTCGGCGGCATCGTCATCATGAACATCATGCTGGTCTCGGTCACCGAGCGCACCCGCGAGATCGGCGTCCGCAAAGCCCTCGGCGCGCGCCGCAATGACCTGCTCAAGCAGTTCCTCATGGAGTCCGCCACCATGGCCCTCGTCGGCGGCGCCATCGGTGTCATCTTCGGCGTCGTCATCGCCAAGACCGTCACCATCCTGCTCGCCTTCCCGTCCTCCATCGCCATGTGGAGCGTCTTCGCCGGCCTGTTTGTCGCTGCATCCGTCGGCGTCTTCTTCGGCGTCTACCCCGCCCGCAAAGCTGCTGACCTCGATCCGATCGTAGCCCTCAGGAGTGAATTCTGATGCGTCCCGGAGATCAACGCGAATCCGTCAGGATGGCGCTCGACACACTGCGCGCCAACAAAATGCGCTCGGCCCTGACCATCCTCGGCATCGTCATCGGCGTCATGACGGTCATCACCATCTCCTCCGTCATCAACGGCCTCAACAGTTCCGTTTCGACGCTCGTCGAACAGTTTGGCACCAATGTATTGTGGATCTTCCGCTTCCCCGTCATCGGTGTGCGTCCCACCGCCGAGATGCTCGCGCGCAAGCAGATGACCTACGACGACATGATCGCGATTGGGCAACTTCCCCATGTGGTCGCGTCCACGGCGTCGCTTTCATACACCAATTACCAGTTCAACGAGGGCTCCGAGACCGCGCACTACGGCACTCGCAAGTCCGAGAACGTCGCTCTCGAAGGCGACACGCCTTCCAACGCCGTCGTCTATGACAAAGCCCTTGCCGCCGGCCGCTTTTTCACTCAGACCGACCAGGACCGCGCCTCCGACGTTACCGTGCTCGGCCACGACATCGCCGAAGACCTCTTCGGTCCCGAAGACCCCATCGGCAAGGACGTCATCATCTCCGGTCGCACCTTCACCGTCGTCGGCGTCTACGAGAAGCAGAAGACAGCCTTCGGCGGCGGCAAAAATCCCGACGACTCCACCGCCTACTTCCCGCTCGCCACCTTCCACAAACTCCACCCCGAGATCCTCGACTACTGGATCAGCGCCAAGTTCGACGACCAGAAAAACAAAGACCTCGTCACCGAAGAGGTTCGCGAGCTCCTGCGCCGCCGCCGCAAGGTGCGCACCGAGGCCGAGGACAACTTCGCCATCTTCTCCTCCGACTCCATCACCAAGCTCTGGAACCAGATCACCGGCTCGCTCTTTCTCCTGATGTTCGGCCTCTCTGCCGTCGGCCTCATCGTCGGCGGCGTCGGCGTGATGAACATCATGCTCGTCTCGGTCACCGAGCGAACGCGCGAGATCGGCGTCCGAAAAGCCATCGGTGCCACCAAAAAAATCATCTTGCTGCAGTTCACACTCGAGGCCATCGTGCTCTGCGCCATCGGCGGCGTCATCGGCATCCTCATCGGCTCCGGCATCGCGATGGGCCTGCGCTTCCTCATCTCCTCGACCGTCAGCGCCGTCTGGGTCCTCGCCGCCTTCCTCTGCTCCTGCGGAATCGGCCTCGTCTTCGGCATCTATCCCGCCTGGAAGGCCGCCAACCTCGACCCCATCGAAGCCCTCCGCTACGAGTGAAAGCGTCGTAGCAAGTGGTTAGTGATTAGTAGCCAGTAAAAGCCGCCGTCATCCTTTGCGACTCGCCTACTAAGCCCTTTACTTTACTGGTCTGATCCGCACCTCCCCGGCGAACGTTCTTGCTCACTTGAGCGATCTGCCTTTCTTCTCCACTCACGACTCACATCCGCTCCTCACTACACTTAACCCGTGGACTCCCTCGCGCTCGCCGCTGAAATCTTCACCGCTCTCCTCACCCTCAGCGGCATCGTCTACTGCATCCTCGCGCTCTGGGCTGCTCGCCGCTTCGAGCGCACCCCCGCCCCCGCAGCCCGACCCTTCCTTCACTCCCGGCATCTCCATCCTCAAGCCCATCAAGGGCGTCGACCCGCGCATGCACGCCGGCCTCGCCAGCCACTGCGCCCAAAACTACGCCGGCGAATTCGAGCTCCTCTTCGGTGTCAGCTCGCTCTCGGACCCCGCCGTCGCCGAAGTCGCCCGCCTCCGCGTCGACTTCCCGAACATCCCCATCCGCCTCATCGAGTGCCCCGAACGCCTCGGCCCCAACGGCAAGCTCTCCAACCTCACCCAGATGCTCCCGCACGCGCGCCACGAGCACATCCTCGTCAACGACTCCGACATCCTCGTCTCCCCCAGCTACCTCACCCACATCGCCGCCGCATTCAATCAAGAAAACATCGGCCTCGTCACCGCCCCCTACATCGGCATCGCCAGCGGCACCATCTGGTCACGCCTCGAAGCCCTCGGCATCTCCACCGACTTCATCCCCGGCGCTCTCGTCGCCCGCGCACTCGAAGGCGGCCTCCGCTTCGGCCTCGGCTCCACGCTCGCGACCACCAAATCCGCGCTCGCCTCCATTGGCGGCTTCGCCTCCCTCACCGACCAGCTCGCCGACGACTACGAGCTCGGCGCCCGCCTCCACCGCGCCGGCTATCGCGTCGAGCTCCTCCACGAAATCGTCGCCACCTCCGTTCCGCCCTACACGCTCCGCGGCTTCTGCGACCACCAGCTCCGCTGGGCGCGCGGCACCCGCGACTCACGCCGCGCCGGCTACCTCGGCCTCGGCATCACTTACGTCCTCCCATGGGCCGTGCTCACGATGATCGCCAGCGGCGGCGAGCTCTGGAGCTTCACACTCTTCAGCATCGCTCTGCTCGCACGCATGTCGGTCGCACTCGTCATCGGCGTCGGCCTCCTTCGCGACGGCCAGGTGCTCCGCGACCTCCTGCTCCTTCCGCTCCGCGACGCCTTTGGCCTCTTCTTCTGGGCCTGGAGCTACGCCTCCGACACCGTCGTCTGGCGCGGCGAACGCTTCCGCCTCCGTCGCGGCCGCCTCCAGAAACTAGCGAATGACAAGGTTACGAAATCAGCTGAGTCATCTCCCTTCAGCCGTCATCCTGAGCCGTAGGCGAAGGACCTCTGTATTTCGAGACTGCCGCAATGCCAAGCCCCTCCACCCTCCGCGACCGCCTCGCCACCGGCACAACCCGCGATCTTGGCTGCGCCAACGAAGTCGCCCGCGAAGCGCTTCACAAACCCGCGCTCGTGAACGAACTCGTCGATGCCCTCAGCGACGACCGCACCGTCGTCGCGCATCGCGCCGCAAACGCTCTCAAGAAAATTCAGCGTAGCAAGCCTGACCTACTACATCCCCACGCAAAACAAATCCTGCAGCGCTCCCTCAGCACCGAACACATGCACACACGCTGGAGCCTCACCATCATCCTCGGCGAACTCCCGCTCCGCGGCCGCAACAAAGCGCTCGCCGTCGACCTCATGTTCGAAGCACTCGCAAGCCGTAGCGCCTTGCAACGCACCTTCGCCCTGCAGGCCCTCACCAACTACGCACAAAATGACGCGGAACTCCGTACACGCATGCGGCCCATCCTTCAACGAGCCCTCACCGACTCCAGCGCCGCCATTCGCGCCCGCACCCGCAAGCTCCTCAAGGAGCTAGAGAATTAGTTGGAGAGTTTGGAAATTAGTAACTAGAAAATTAGCAGTCAGCAACGTGAGGCGTTTCCCTTTGCGTCCTTTGCGCTTCTCTCCGCGCCCTTTGCGTTAAAGTCTTTGCCTTTGTCGTTGCTTTCGTCGTTGTTTTCGTTTTGCTACTAACCACTAACCACTAACCACTAACCACTAACCACTAACCACTAACCACTAACCACTAACCACTAACCACTAACCGCTAACCGCTAACCACTAACCACTAACCACTCCGCGCCGACCCCCGCAGCCGCTCATCCATATCGTCCATCTTGTCGCCCAGCGCATGCATCTTCCGCGAGAGCGCCTGGATCTCCGCCTCCGCACGCCGGTTCACCTGGAAGTCCAGTTCCGATGTCACCCGGTCCTTCGCGTCCTGCCGGTTCTGGCTCATCATGATCACCGGCGCCTGGATCGCCGCGAGCATCGAGAGAACCAGGTTCAGCAGGATGAACGGATATGGGTCCCACGGCTTTTTGATGATCGCGTTAATGGCGACATAAATCGTCATGCCCACAAGGAACGAGATGATGAACGTCCACGATCCGCCAAACCCTGCGACTCTGTCGGCCACCCTCTCGCCTACCGTCTCGTTGGCGTCAAACACCTCATTCGGATTGCGTGCTGCACGCCCGCGCACGATGCGTTGCGTCGAATGAATCTCACGAGCCAGCACTGTCAGCATGTCGAGTCCCGCAAGCGGTTTGCTCGTGACCAGTTGCGTCAAGTCGTGGCGGTCGATCACCACACACGTAGTCGGCTCGACGGCAACCGCGGAGGTCGCATGCGGAGAATCATCCATCATCGATGCGAAGCCGAAGAAGTCGCCGTGATGCGGCTCAGAGAACACGACCTCCTGCCCATCCTCGTCAAGGAGCGTTACGCGCACCGCGCCCGACATCACCACAAAGGCACTTGTACCTGGATCGCCCGCCTTGTAGATGCGTTGTCGCGCGGCGAACTCGTGCACCTCGACCTGCTGCGCAAGAACAGCGAGTTCGTCTTCATCGAGCAGTGAGAAAAGTGGAACGTGCCGAAGCTCGTCAACCGTAAAAGGCATGTCGGTGAATCCTCGCCACTCAGCTTACCGTGGCAGCTACGCAATACAAGAAGCGCAATATCCGTCGCGTCCTTCGCGCTTCTCTCCGCGCCTTTTGCGTTAAAGCCTTTGCCTTTGCTTTTGCTCTTCTTGTTGTCATCCCCGAAGGGGATCTGCTTTTGCTCTGATCTCTGATCTCTGATCTCGAGTCCTACTCCCTACTGCCCCAGCGCCGCCAGAATCGAATCGAAATCATCCACGCCCGCATACTCGATAATCACCTTCCCGCGGCCGCTCTTGTCCTCGATCGTCACCTTCAACCCCAGCGAACGCCGCAGCCTGTCCTCCGCCTCGCGCACATTCGGGTCCACCACGCGCTCTGGTATCTGCACCGGCTTCGCCACCATCTCCGGATTCAGCAGCCCCTGCACATACTTCTCCGTCGACCGCACCGACAAATGCAGCGACACCACCTTCCACGCCACCTTCGAGAGCTGCTCCGGAGGCAGCGCCAGCAGCACCTTCGCATGCCCAAAGCTCAGTTCGCCTGACTCGACATGCATCTGTATATCCACCGGCAGCTTCAGCAGCCGCAGAAAGTTCGCGATCGACGCGCGGTCTTTGCCCGTGCGCTCCGCCATCTGCTCCTGCGTCAGCTTGAACTCTTTGCTCAGCCGCTCGAACGCATGCGCCTGCTCCATCGGGTTCAGGTCCGCGCGCTGCAGGTTCTCCACGATGGTCATCTCCATCGCCTGCACATCCGATACCTCGCGCACCACCGCCGGAATCGTCGCCTTGCCCGCACGCTGGCTCGCCAGCCACCGCCGCTCCCCCGTAATCAGCGTGTAGCGTCCATCGGCTCCCGCGCGCACAATGATCGGCTGCACCACGCCCGACGCTGTAATCGACGCGGCCAGTTCATCCAGCTTCGCCTCATCGAATCCCGTCCGGGTCTGAAACGGATTGCGGTCGATCTGGGCCACCGGAATCTCCAGCGGCTTACCGGTCGGCTCCGCTGTCGCAGCCGAAGCCGCAATCTCCACCGTCGGCTTCGGCCGCGAAGGCAGCAACGACTCCAACCCCCTGCCCAGCGCTCTCCGCTTATCTCCCGATGCAATCCCAGCCATAACTAACTCCTCCCAATCACCCCAAAAGCCCGTCATCCTGAGCGAAGCGAGCCTCAGGCGAAGTCGAAGGACCCCGATAACCTCTCACCCAGCCACTATCGCCTGTTCCTTTTCCAACCACGAACCCTACTCCCGCCCAAACGGCCAAACCCTCTTCCCCTTCGGCGTACTGATAATCGGCCGCTCTGGAACCGGAGGTATCTCATCCAGAATCAGCTTCTTACCCGGCTTCTTCGTCTCAACCCCATGCCGTTTCAACAGTTCGACCGCCAGCTCCTGGTATGCCTCGGCCCCCTTCGACTTCGGGTCATAGACCATCACCGGCTTCCCATGGCTCGGTGCCTCCGCCAGCCGGATATTGCGCGGGATCGTCGTCGTAAATAGCTTATCGTTGAAGAAGTTACGCAGATTATCCCGCACCTGCTGCGACAGGTTCGTCCGCTCATCGAACATCGTCAGCAGCACGCCCTCCAGTCCCAGCCCCGGATTGAACGCCGCCGAAACCCGGTCCAGCGTCGAGATCAGCTCCGAGATCCCCTCCAGCGCAAAATACTCCGCCTGCATCGGCACCAGCAGCCTATCTGCTGCAACTAAAGCATTTAGCGTCAACAAGATCCAGCGCTGGCGGGCAATCCAGAAACACAAACCGATAATCGCCCCGCACCGGCTCCAGCGCCTCGCGCATCCGGAACTCCCGCTTCTCCGTCGCGACCAGCTCAACATTCGCGCCAATCATGTTCTTCGTTCCCGGAATCAGCGAAAGATTTTCAATCTCCGTCGGAAGCGTCGCTTCTTCAGCCGTCGCCTCCTTCACCATCAGGTCGTAGATCGATACACGATCCTCATCCCGCGCCACCCCAAGTCCAGCCGTCGTATTCGCCTGCGGATCGCAATCAATCAGCAGCGTCTTCAACCCCTGCATGGCCACGGCCGCCGCCAGATTAATCGCGGTAGTCGTCTTGCCGACGCCCCCTTTTTGGTTGACGACCGCAATCACACAATTTTTTTCAATGGCTTCGTTTGGTTTCGCGGAATCCGGCATCTCGAGGCCTCAGGCTAGCAGATCGCCGTGAGGATGTTCCACGTGGAACACTCAGGCCAACCTGTGCCTTTCTCGCCTTAAATCTCGAGATCCTGGTGTCGTCGCGGAATCTTCCCCTGATACCGCTCCAGCCTCGGCATCCGAAACCTGCGATGAAGTGGCTTGAAGGCCGCTCTTCTTGTCCCGCGCAGCGTGATGACCAGGACGAAGGCGACTACCAACCCGGGCCCGAGCCACGGGATGTCCAGAGCCCTGAGTGTGAGCTGCGAAAAAGCCGGCAACTTGGCGCACAATACAAAACGCCCCCGTGCCACGGCCGGAGGTATTCGCCAACTCAGGAGAAGAAAAGTTACAAAAGAACCAAGGCGCACAGCCAGTTCCTGGTGCTATCGGCAGCGCGGCTCCGTGGCCGCGATGTCCGTGGTCATTGATACCACAGGCGGTTAAGATGCCAATGTTCCACGTGGAACATTTCGCCAAAACAACAGCCGCCGATGCTCCGAGCCCGGAATCAGGAACTGTTCCCCTCCGGTCATCTCGATGCCGCTACCGACCAGCGCTGCGACGCATCCACCTTCGCGGACGTGCTCAGCGGCATCTTCCAGAGCTGCCGACATTTTCTCGACCGCGCGCATGGTCACTGCGTCGAACCGCCGCTCCGCCGGCATTTCTTCGACCCGCCGTGGCCAAACTTCCGCCGACAAGCCGAGGGTTCGGATGACCTCGCGCAGAAACGCCACCTTCTTTGCCTGCGATTCGGCCACCGTCACGCGAATCCCTGGAAGTGCCATCTGGATGGGGAGCCCCGGAAAGCCGGGGCCGCTGCCATAGTCCAGGAGTTCGGAGCCGGCACTCAGCCTGCCGGCGAGGTGGCCTGCCGTGAAGAAGCTTTCTCCGAAGTGCCGCTGGACGATCTCCTCCGGCCGCCGGATCGCCGTGAGGCTCACACGAGCATTCCATCGGATGAGGAGATCAAGGTAGGTTCCGAGACCTGTCCGAATTAGCGGATCCGGGAGTTCGCAGTCGATCCCAAACGGAGCGATGTACGGTTCGAGCAGTTCTCGTATCGTTTCGTTCGGGAGCGCAGCCATCTACTTGCCTGTGAGGCCGGCCTTCCGCTCTGCCTCTCCGACCAGGCGCGCGAACAGGGCGCGCGAGGCTGCACTGATTTCGGTGCTGCGCTCGGGGTGCCATTGGACGGCCATGAAGAACCAGGGATTTTCTGGGTCGAACTCCGTTTCAATCGCCTCGATGACCCCATCCTCCGGGCAGCGAGCCACGATTCGCAGACCGGGGCCGGGTTCGGCAATCGCCTGGTGGTGGCTCGAGTTCACGGGCAGCCGAAGGAAGCCGTCATGGTCCAGAGCTTCTCCCTTCACGAGAGACCCGAGCAGGCTTTCAGGTGCTATGTCGGCGGTGTGGGCGACGGCGACCTTTCTTCCTGCGGAATGGTTCACGGGCAGCGGGAGAAGATCCTGGACCAGTGAACCGCCGCGGAAAACATTGAGCGACTGCAGCCCGTAGCAGATACCCAGCACCGGGAGCCGGTGCCGCTCTGCCTCTTCGAGCAGGGTCCAGTCGGCGGTTTCGCGAGCCTCGTCGGCTTTGTTGCTGGCGGGGTCGGCGTCGGCACCATAGCGAGCCGGCAGCACATCGGCTCCACTCCCGGGCAGCAAGATTCCTGAGCAGCTTCGCGCAGCCTCGCGGAGCGCCTTGGCGGTTCCGAGTTCTACCCGGACGGCTTCGCCGCCGGCAGCTTCGACCGCCGCGGCGTAGTTGGGCCAGGAGCGCTGGTTGTAGTCGGCGTCGCCGCTGGTGGGCACTGGAATCGCGATCCGCGCACGCGTCATGCTCTTATCTTCTCACCGCCGGAGATGCCTGCTACTTACCGATGCAGAACGTCGAGAAGATCCGGTTCAGGATGTCGTCCGAGGTAGTTTGGCCGGTCAGGCTGTCCAGCGACCGCAGGGCTCCGTGCAGATCTGCCAGCAGAAACTCATGCGGAATCCTGTTCTCATTGGCGATCTCTGCGGCCGCCAGTGAGTTCAGGGCCGCTTCGACCGCCTGTTGCTGGCGGAGCGAATTCAGGACGCCGCCGGTGGCTGCGTCGCCCTCGGCGCGCAGCAGGCGAAGGATTGCCGCCCGCAGGGCGTCAATGCCCTCGCCGGTTAATGCTGACGTTAATAACCAGCCTGATTCCTGCCCGGTAAGCGACGGACCGAACCGCGTGCCCTAGATCCGATTTGTTCCGGACGACGACGCAGGGCCGGCCGTCGAGCGACCGCAGCAGCTTCGTCTCTTCTTCCGCGACGGGCGCGGTTGCGTCCAGCACCACGACGACGAGGTCGGCGTCAGCGAGCGCCTCGCGCGAGCGGGCAATTCCCAGGGCCTCGGCCTCGTCCGCGGGCGATTCTCCTGACAGACGCAGTCCGGCGGTGTCGATCAGCCGCAGCGGAATCCCGCCAACCGCTGTCGCTTCCTCGACGGTGTCGCGGGTCGTTCCGGGCAGCGGTGTGACGATGGCACGCTCGCGTTGCAGCAGCCGATTGAAGAGCGAGCTCTTGCCTACGTTGGGGCGGCCGACAAGCGCCAGCGACGCGCCTTCGCGCAGCCGATGGCCCTGGGCGTAGCTCCGCTCCAGCCGCTCGAGCGCGTCGCGCACCTTGCTGAGGACCGTCCGAATCTGCTCCGGCGAGACGACGTCGACGTCGTCCAGCTCGCCGGCGGCGAAGTCCATGCCGGCCTCCAGCAGAGCGATGAGCGTGACCAACTCCTCTTTGACCGGGGCCACGCGCCGCGACAGCGCCCCGCCGAGCTGCTGCGCGGCCATACGTGCCTGCTCCAGCGTCTGTGCGGCGATCAGGTCCTGGACGGCCTCGGCCTGGGTCAGGTCGATCCGGCCATTCAGGAACGCCCGCTGGGTGAACTCTCCCGGGCCTGCCAGTCGCGCACCCGCCGACAGCGCCGCGCGGAGCAGAGTCTCCAGCACCACGGGCGAGCCATGGGCCGCGATCTCGACTACATTCTCCCCGGTGTAGGAGTGCGGAGCGGCGAACGCCGTCACGACTGCCTCGTCGATGGGTACATCCTGAGAACCGGATGGGGCTTGAGTGCCGCCCAGGTCCAGGACGTCGGCGAGAATGGCACGAGCCGCCTCGAGCGGCCGCCGCGGCCGAACCAGTTGGGCTGCAATCTCCCAGGCCTCCGGCCCTGAGAGCCGCACGATGCCGATACCACCCCGTCCTGGCGGTGTGGCTACCGCGGCGATGGTTTCTGTGTACTGGCGTGTGCTTTCGACCGTGCTCATCCCTTCCGGATGCTATATCGCCCCAGCGGACAGGCAAGCTCTTCAGGCGGTCGTACAGGCCAATTGTCATCGCTTTGTCATCGTTGAACGACAGACCGGTCAAAATATCCCATTTATGGAAGATTCATACCAAAGCGGGGAGTCGATTTGGGCCTCGCGGTCGGCTAACCCGTTCGAACGTGGGTCTAACCCTTTTGTTACCTGTTAGTCACAAAGGTGGTTGGAATGGCACCAAAGTTGCAAACGAAGACCCTGACAAGCCCCCGGAGTGCCCTCCCTATTGTGGGGACGCATATCTCCAGGCTTCGAAAAAGGGGTATTTCTGTGAGAACAATTCTCCGACTTCTACTCGTCGGTCTTGCGATTCTGATGCCGGTAACTATCGTGGCGCAGGACCAGTCCGCTGTTTCCGGAAGCCTTAATGGCACGGTGACGGACCCAACCGGCGCAGCAATTCCCGACGCTACCGTCACGATTAGCGGAACCCAGGGAAGCATAACGACGCATACCGACAATCTCGGCCGGTTTACGGCCACGAATCTGCGTCCTGGCTACTACGACGTGAAGGTTGCGAAGCAGGGCTTTGCGGCAACCGAAGCCAAGCACAACGAAGTGACGGTGAGCGTCGCCTCCACCCTCAGCCTGAAGATGGGCGTTGGCAGCGAGTCCACGACGGTTGAGGTCACGGCCGCGGCGGTGTCGATCGACACGCAGAATACCGCGATCACGTCGAACCTGACCGACACCTTCTATAACAGCGTTCCGATGCAGCGTAACGTGAGCGCTATCTTCTACGCAGCTCCGGGCGTCGCGGCCGGTCAGGTCAACACGACGCCGAACGCAATTGGACCCGGCCAGTCGAACCCGTCGATCGGCGGAGCGTCGGGTCTTGAGAACCTGTACGTCGTCGATGGTGTGACCATCACCGACCAGGCCTTCGGCAGCATCGGCACCTATAACCGCTACCACGGCGCGCTCGGCACGGGCATCAACCTGACCTTCGTCAAAGAGGTCGACGTCAAGACCACGGCGTTCGAGCCTCCGTACGGCAAGGCGACGGGCGGCATCGTGCAGATCGTCACCAAGTCCGGCGGCGACCAGTTCCACGGCGCGGTGAGCGCGTACTTCGCTCCTTCGCCCTTCTACGCCAGCCGCTATCAGTACTACCAGTTCGGGTATCAGCTGACGACGCCCTCGAGCACGCTCTCGCAGCCGGCGTTCGACGCTGCGATCGAGGTCGGCGGCTACATTCTGAAGGACAGGCTCTTCTTCTTCGGCGCGTGGGATCCTTCGCTGAGCCAGTCCTACGTTACAGCCAACCCCAATGCCCCAGCGCCGTCGGTGGCTCTGGGCACCATCCACTCCAGCACTACCGGCGCGAGCTACGCCGGCAAGCTGACCTGGAAGGTTACCGGCCGCACCACGCTCGAGGCGACAGCCTTCGGCGATCCTTCCCGCCACAATGTGGTTCCCAACAGCCTTTCGAGCCTGGTGCCGACCACCACGGAGAGCTCGTGGAACTTCGGCTCGGAGGATGAGCTGATCCGTCTGGACTCGGCCCTGACCAACACCTGGACTGTGGATGCGGCGTATGCCTACAACCACAACCACTTCAACGAGTATCCGGGCGGCAACCAGTACGAGATCATCAACACCACGCCGCAGTATCTTCCGACACCGGGAGCCTCGCTGACGACCGGTCTCGGAGCTTACGAGCCCTCGAAGAACAACACCTACAGCATCGAGGCCAACACCTCGAAGATCTGGCAGCTGTGGGGCCAGCATACCCTCAACGTAGGCTACGCTTACGATCACACGAACTTTCTGGACGAGCCGTCGCGCTCCGGTCCGCTGTTCGCGATTCCGGGACAGAACTACACGGGCGCCAGCCTGGCCTCGATCTTCTCCAACTTCAAGACCTCGGCGGTTGGCCAACAGACCAACGCCATCTTCCAGATCGCGCCGGCTAACCCCAACAACCTGACCGACACCACCTGCTCGCAGTGCCCGCTTCTGAATGGCGCTCGTGTTTACGCGTCCATCTACCGCGGAACGTACCAGGGCCTGTTCGTCAACGCTACGGGCCGTTACCACCAGGCCTTCGGCGAGGACGTTTATCAGATGAACCGGCACCTCACCTTCAACCTGGGCGTGCGCTGGGAAGAGCAGCGGACGGGCGGAGCGGTGCTGAACTATAACTTCGGCCCGAGCTGGTCGCCACGCATGGGCATCAACATCGATCCGCTCGGAAACCAGAAGAGCAAGATCTTCTTCAACTTCGGCCGCAACTACTGGGCGATGCCGCTGGATGCCGCCATCCGCCAGCTCGGCAACGAGCAGGATGACACGGCCTTCGCCTTTGTTCCGACCATTGCGTCGAATGGGACGATCACCGTCAATACGGACCAGGCGCACACGCTGAACGGAACGCCGAAGGCCACGAATGCAGGTGTCACCACGAACTTCGGTGCGCCGAGCTTCGCGTCGTCCACCGGCGAGGGCATCATCTCCGGAACCAAGCAGGAGTACGAAGACGAGTACGTCATCGGCTTCGAGCAGAACCTCTCCCATTCGATGGTTTTCAAGGCGCGCTACACCGACCGCCGCCTCGGCCGCATCGTCGAGGACATCGGCTCGCAGTCGCCTGAAGGTTCGACGATCATCCCGAACTACAACGGCGGTATCACGAACCCCGGTCCGAGCACAGACATCGCTGTGAACGAGCAGGAGGTGACCTACACCCCGGCCCAGTTCAAGGCGGCCAACCCGGGCAATGTGACCGCGGCCAACTACAAGGCACCGGTTACGGGTTGCACCTACGCAAACGACACCACTACCTCCGGCGCGGGAACGTTCTTCGTGAACGGCCTCAGCCAGCCGGTGGGTGGCGCCTGCTTCCTCAACCTTTCGACGGCTGACGCCGGTCCGGGCGACGGTATTCCGGACGGCTTCGTGCAGCCGGAGCGCCGTTACAACGCGGTGGAGTTCGAGCTGATCAAGCGGTTCTCGAACCACTGGCTGGCGGATGTCAACTTCCGCTGGGGCAACCTCTGGGGCAACTATGAGGGCGCGTTCCGTAACGACAACGGACAGTCGGACCCGGGCATCAGCTCGCTGTTTGACTTCACCGCAGGCAAGCTTGGCCTTCTGGGCAGCCAGTTCCAGCCGGGCTTCCTCAGCACGGATCGCCGCACGATTGGCAACCTGTTCCTCAGCTACAACGTGGGACATGACACTCGCTTCGTCGGCGGCTTCATGCACGGCCTGACGGTCGGCGCCGGCCTCCGCGGTTCTTCGGGCATCCCGCTGAGCTTCCTCGGCGACCACCCGGTCTATCTCAACCAGGGCGAGGTTCCCATCGGTGGCCGCGGCGCAGCCGGCCGTTCGCCGTCGGCGAGCCAGCTGGACATGCACCTCGACTACCCGATCGGGCTGGGTTCGCACGGCGGCCACGAGTACAGCCTGAAGCTGGCGATGGACATGTTCAACGTGACCAACAGCCAGTTCGAGTCCAGCCGTGTGCAGTTCACGCAGCTTGCCTCGCCTGCGGTTGGCGCCACCCCGCCGATCGACACCGACTACGGCCGTCCGACCAACTTCCAGGGCCCGTTCTACGCCCGTGGATCTGTCCGGTTCGAGTTCTAGCCGATAACCGAATCTTTTACACTAGAGGAGGGAGGCCTTCGGCCTTCCTCCTCTAGCCGTTTTCCACCCCGGCGAACAAGTTCACTGGGGGCCAGGTTTCAAGGAGTACCGTTGTCCCGTTTTCGCTTCCTCCCCCTGCTCTTCGTTCTCCTCTTCACTGCGGGATTTGCCGCTTCGGCTGCCGCTCCTCGCGTAGACAGGGCCGAGAAGAACCTCCCCGCTGTTTACAAGCACTGGCTCGATGTGGAGGTTCCGTACATCATCGAGGCCGAGGAGCGCGAGCAGTTTCTCGGGCTTCATACCGACGCCGAACGCGACAGCTTCATTCGAGCCTTCTGGGCGGAGCGTAATCCGACGCCCGGCGCCGAAGATAATCCGTACAAGGCAGAGCACTACCGTCGCCTGGCCTACGCCAACGAGCACTTCGGCGCCGTCAAGCTGGAGAACGGCTGGCGCACGGACGAGGGCCGCATCTACATCACGCTGGGCGCGCCGCAGTCGGTGGTGACCTATCCCAGCCCGCGCAACGTTCGCCCGCTGATCGTCTGGTTCTACCAGTCGCCGTCGCAGGCGCTTCCGCCGTACTTCTACATCCTCTTTTACAGGCGCGGCCCCAATGAACCGTACGAGATCTACTCGCCCTACCAGGACGGCCCGAACCACCTCGTCACCGGCCTCGAGGACCTCAACGACCAGAGCCGCAGCCTGAAGTCCCTCCGCAAGTCTCTTGGCGATGAGGTGGCGCGCCTCGCTGTCTCGCTCATCCCCACCGAGCCCGCGGACCTCGACCACTTCTCGCCCTCGATGATGTCCGACGAGATGCTCGCGACGATCCGTACGCTGCCGGACAACACGCTTGAGAAACAGCAGCTCGCTCTGCGGCGTCAGCAGGAGAAGGTGACGGCCAGCATCGTTACCACGACCAACACTCCGCGCGTGGGCTACACGGTTACGCGCGACGAACGCGGACAGAGCATGGTGCAGTACCTCATCCAGTTCCCCGAACCTGACGCGACGCTGATCGGCGAGCGCAAGGACAAGACGCTCGGCTACGACCTGACGCTGCAGAACCAGATCACGACGGAATCCGGCGCGTTCGTTTATGCGGACGTTGTCGCGCTCACTGGTGGCGTGGAGCCTGCGCAGGTCGAGGTTGGCCGCAAGAAGCCGTTCGCCGCCGAGGACCGCTTTCCGCTGGTGCCCGGTCGCTACATCGTCCAGTCGACGCTGACGAACAACCTCACGCTGGCCGCGCACCGTGTGCTGGAGACGGTCGTCGTTCCGCAACCGTCGAAGTCCGGGCTCGGGATCTCGGAGCCCTTTGTCTACAGCGGCAGCCCGCTTCACGACGAGGGCACGACGCTTCCGTTTTCCATCGCGGGTGTCCGCTTCAGCCCGCGTGGTGTCGGCACGCTTACGCTTCACGCCGGCGACCGAGTCCCGCTCGTCTTTCAACTGTGGGTGCCGAAGGATGCGAGCGGAAAGCTGAACACCGCGCCGATTCAACTGCACTACCTCTACGGTTCACCTGTCTCCGGCGGCAAGCCCATCGATGAGACGGACGAGACGGTCGATCCGGCCAACGCAGATGCGGCAGGAAACTTCGTCACCGGTCATGTCTTCCAGACCGATGCCATCGCGCCCGGCAACTATCGCATGATCATCCGCGCGACGCAGGAGGGCAGCGCTCCGGTGTTCTCCACGATGGTGCTGCATGTTGTGCCGGCGGATGTTGCGGTCGGCGACTGGACGGCATATGGTCCGCCGCGTCCTGATCAGGATGAGCAGAAGCGCGCGCTGTCGGCGAAGGCGCAGGCCAAGGTGGATCAGGCGAAGGCCGGCTCGCCGTGCGCAAGCCCTGAAGTCTGCGCTGAGTTCAGTCTCGCTCAGTATAACCAACTGTAGGTTCGGTTCACAACGCTATCGCAATAATCTGGATCTCCTGAGGTGCTGCTTGCTTCGTGCGCTTTGAGGTCTTCGGATGAGCTCAGCAGTCCAAACGAGTCTTCGAGCGCCGGAGTCTCTCCGCGGCCACGTTCAGCGCTCAAACTCCCGCGGCAGTCTATAACTGTAGACTGCCTCGACTTACCTGCGACCTTGGGGGACGAGTGTATAGATCGGTGTTCGCAGATCCCCCCTTCAATCTGGGCAAGATTACGGTCACGGTACCGGGCAAGATGAACGGACCCAGGCCGATTATCTGCCATGGGCGTATCACTTGACTAACCAAAATGCGCAGTTCTCAAGCCTACTCGGTCCGCTATTTACATGTTCAACTTGCCCCGCTGGTCTCTTCATATCGCTGTCACCTGGAGAGACAAGGCCTAGACTTTAGGCACTGGATAGCTGTTTGATGAAGGGACCTTTCCAAGAGGCAAGAAGCTTTACCCGGCACACTAGCTCGACCTGATTGCAAGACACGAGGTCGAGCCCATCATTGTCGTCGGCATCGACAGCAACCAGCATCGCGACTCCGAGCTCGCGCCCTACGGAAATCCTCTCTTCTTCGGCCCACCCAAAGTCTTTCAGGGCGCTCGCGTCCCCGAGTTCCTCACCGACGAGGTTCTTCCCTATATCGCAGCGCACTATCGCGTGAAGAAAGGCCGCGAGCACACAGGCGTCGGAGGTTCTTCGCTCGGCGGAGTCGCCGCCCTCACCGCGCTGCTCAAACGCCCTGATGTTTTCGGCATCGGGCTCCTTGAGAGCACCTCGATGCAATACGGTAAGAGCGTTTAGCTGCTGCGCCAAATTACCCAGAGGCTCGGGTTC
The DNA here is from genome assembly GCA_963729675.1 of uncultured Acidobacteriaceae bacterium. GTDB lineage: Bacteria > Acidobacteriota > Terriglobia > Terriglobales > Acidobacteriaceae > Granulicella. Next base: position 113,494 of record CAVSOV010000014.1, on the reverse strand, counting down.
GAAGAACTTCTCTCAGAAGTTCGCCTAATCCTAACTGGATTTGATCTTTTCATTCACGATGCAAAGGACTCCAATGGCTCAGCGACTCTACGGCGGCTGATTGACGAGAGATTTAGAGCTTCCGGCGGGTGGCTGCAGCGAAAAACAGGCGGCGTCGACTGGATCAAACAACAAGCGATCAATGGGCGGCCACGGCACATCAGTATAAGCGTGGAACTGCAAGTGTCTGGCCGAGCGACATGATCGCGGTTGACCTAATCCACCTGCGCTCCCAGTTACTTCAAGGGTCCATTGATCTCGCTATATTGGTTGTTCCGAGTGACGCGCTCGGGTACCGGTTACGGATCGGGTTGCCAAGCTCTCGGAGGCAACGAGACACATAAACATGGGTCGCTTCGAAGATATGCCCTTCGTCCTAATTGCAATAGCACATGATGGCTTCGGCCCGGCTTTACCCAAGAAGCAATATAGGAGGCTTGAATAGCGGGCTATTTGCGGCCGGCGTAACAGCTGTCGGCCTGAAGTTCAGGCCCCTGCGCGCTTCGCTGCGCTCTTCTTCGCGGTCTTCTTTGCGGCAGTCTTCTTTGGAGCGATCTTCTTTGCGGGAGGCTTCTTTCGCCGCAAACTTCTTTGCCGGCGCAGCTCTTCTTCTTCGCAGGAGCTTTCTTCGCGGCGGACTTCTTCACTGCGGGAAGCGGCTTCTTCTGTCGCGCGCTGGCGATGTGCTGTTTGATTTCGGCGTCAAGGTCCGCGATGCTCAGCGTCGTTGCTGACTTGCGCAGACGCTCGAGTCCGTAGAAGGCGCGCTTCTCCGGCGAGAAGATGTGGACGATGAAATCGACGTAGTCGAGAAGAATCCACTCCGCCTGCCGGCGGCCTTCGACGGAGTTCGCGTAGGTGTTGAAGTCGCGCTTCATGCGCAACTCAATCTCATCGGCGATCGCGACGTTCTGCCGCTCGTTGGTTCCGTTGCACAGCAGGAAGTAGTCGGTGAGCCCGCTCTCCGCGGGGTCAAGCGCCAGGATGCGAATGTCCTCAGCTTTTTTGTCTTCGCAGGCAGCAGCGGCAGCCGCCAGCATCTGGTTCGTCTCGTTCGTCGCCATCAGAACTCCTCGTCTACTAGCGTAGCGAATTCGAGCGCCTTCTGGCTCAAGTTCCATAAAGGTGGTGTGCGCGGATGTACTCCAGAACCTTTGGCGGTACGAGCTCGGCGGCGGTTTCGTGGTCTCCGAACCGCTCGCGAATTTCTGTGGCGCTGACCGGATTCTCAAAGTCGGTAAGCGTGTCGATGCGGGCACGCTGCTCTGCGGTCAACTGGAGCGTTTCGAACCGATGAAGGTCGAAGCCGGGTCGGCTTACGACGATCCATCGGGCTTGCTTCAGGAGCTCGGCTGGATCCTTCCACTGTCGTATAGCGAGGAACGCATCCGCGCCGACGACGACAAAGATTTCTGCGCCCTGCGGCAGTGCATCGCGCAATCGATGCAGTGTGTCGATGGTGTAGTTTGGGCTGCCGCCGGGTTGTGGAGCGTCGATCGTCGATGCTTCGATGCCGTGGGCGCCTTCGCAGAGCAGCTCGACCATGCGCAGGCGGTCGGCGAAGGAGGCCTGGGCACCGCCGGGTTTGAGTGGTTGGATGGCTGCGGGCGCGAGGAGCACGCGGTCGAGTGCAAAGCGGTCGCGTACCGCCTCGGCTACGGCGAGATGACCTCGATGCGGTGGATCAAAGCTGCCGCCGAAGAGGCCGACTCTCATTTCGCTATCGTACCGTGCGTGCTGCGCGTGTTCTCGTTGGTTCGCTGGCTGCGAGCGCTCGTTGTGGTGGTTTGCGAGGCGGGCCGGACTGACGGTGAATGTGTTTGTTGCGGAAGTCCTCGAGATTGGCCAGGTAGGTGTCGAGGTGCTCGTCGCGCAGGTGCTCGAGGACGCGCGAGAGCGGATGTTCCGCGCCGAACTTTTTGTGGCACACGGTGGCGAGGTCGAGGAGGTCGTGCCAGGCGCCACCGGCATCCTGCAACTCTTCGAGGCGTTTGGCCATGGCGGCGGCTGCGGGGCCGGGCATGGATTCGCACTGGTAACGGGCGCGCTTGGCGGTCTTGCGCACGTCGTGCAGGTGATCCTCGCCGCGCTCGCGCGAGGCCAGCATGCGTTCCATCTTGTGCTCGATGGCGGCGAGTAGATCGTCGACGGGGACCTCACGCTCTTTCGCGGGCTTGAGCGCGGCGAGGAGTTCTTCGGTGTCGCGCGCGAGTTTGGGAAGCTGTTGCTCGATGGCGGCGAGCAGTTTGCGCTCGTTGCGCTGCCGATCTTTGCCGATTCGCTTGCGAAGCTTCTCCTGCGTGCTTGTCAGGTCGGAGGGAGCTTCGATGGATGAGCTCATCGCGTGGTCTTCGTCCTTGAGGAGCTTGTCCTGCACGTCGCAGTCACGGACTCTGCCGGCGACGCGGCGAAGTTTTTCGAGGCGGCGGAGAACTTTTTGGGCTGCGGGTTTGTAGCGAGGGAGGCCTTTGATGGTGGCGAGGAGTTCGAGCTGGGCCTCGACGCGGCGGGTGGAGGAGCGGAGCTCGTGGACGGCTTTGGTGGTGGGAGTGGCAACTCCCACAGAGAGCGCGGCCTCCAGGCGCTTGGCCTGTTCGCGCAGTTGTTCCACGGGAGTTGTTGTGGGTGAGGTCTGCATCATTTCTTATGATGCGCCTGCGGAGGCCCACCCGGGCACTTTTTGCGCAAAGTCTTCAGACAATAGGACTTAGGTGCTTAGCGTGTCATAAAGCTTTTGACGCAGAGGACGCGAAGGAGCGCCAAGGTTCGCGACGACGGCAGAGGAAGGATCGGCTCGTTTATGGAGGGTCAGCTTCGCCAGTGCAATTCGACGGGGCCGGGGAGGGGGTGGGGGCCGGTGCCGGTGAGGCGGCGCTGCTTGAGGGCGAAGTACCATTTGGCGGGCTTGTCGGCGTCGTCGATGAGCATGAGGCCGGGGTTGGAGCGGAGGCCGCGGGCTTGCTCGACCATCGTCTGCTGATCTTGTTCCGACAAAACGGGCGCCGAAGAACTTGACCAGGGGAGTGACGAAGGGGATGTAGTAGGCGATGTTCCAGGCGGCGACGACGTCGATGCGGCAGGTGGAGGGTGTGATGGGCGTGACGGTGGTGAGGGAGGAGAACCAGCGAGGGGGTTTGGATTTGTCGCGGGGATTTTCGGCGACGATGGTTTCGACGCGGCGGTTGGGGAGGGTGAAGTCGATGGTGGTGACGGGGCGGCCGAGGAGTTTGTAGGGCGCGGAGTTGGACGAGGGCGCGTGTGGCGACATGCGGAAGCCGTCGTGGGCGCCGTCAGATGAGTTGATGGGTTCGAAGCGCTTGGTTTTTTCGTGGATGCTCGCGGCAGAGCGCCACCACCAGGCCTGGTGCACGAAGGGGCCGTGCGCGGGGTCCATGAGGCCGATGATGCCGTGGTCGACGTTGCAGGGGAGGTCGGCGGAGAGGTGCGCGGTGCGGAAGTTTTTTGAGAACTTGGGGAGGGTGGGGATGGGTGGGAGTTGTTGGCAGCGTGGGAGTCCGAAATACAGAGGTCCTTCGGCTTCGCCTCAGGATGACGGCCGTCAGAGGTCGTCGCGGTGGCTCGATTCGCTCGGTGGGGATGATGCGGCCGGCGCCGGGTGCGGGGATGTAGACCCAGGCGTAGCCGTCGCGCTCGGCGACGGGGAAGGCGTTGGCGAAGATCTTTGTCGGCTCGAGGTTGTCGTGCGTGGTGAGTGAGGGGATCTCTTCGCAGCGGCCGGAGCAGGGCTCGAAGCGCCAGCCGTGGTATTTGCATTGGACGGTTTCGCCGTCGAACCAGCCGGCGGAGAGTGGGATGCCGCGGTGGGGGCAGAGGTCGCGCAGGGCGAAGAGCGAGTTGTCGCGCTTGCGGCCGAGGAGCAGAGGGATGTTGAGGAGGGTGGTGGTGACGGGCTCGCGGAGGGTGTCGGTGCGGAGCGCGGGGTACCAGTCGTTGTAGATGAAGTCGGTGGGTGGGCCAGGGCGCGCGGCGGCGTCGAGCTGGATGAGTGAGGGCTCGCGGCCGGCGGCGATGGGACGCATGCGGGGCATCGAGGATGAGTGTAACTGCCAGTGGTTAGTGGTTAGTAGTTAGTAGTTAGTGAAAGACGTTTATGCCGGGGCACATAGACTTGAGGTGTGGGCTGATCAGGTGGATGTGAGGCCGGTGGAGAAGGAGCCGATGGTGCCGCGGCGGGCGCGTGGGACGCTGATTTGGATTGTGGTGCTGTGGGCGGTGTTCTATGCGAGCTTTGCGCTGGTAAGGCCGCCGCTGTTGGATGATGCGGATTCGGTGCACGCGGAGGTGGCGCGCGAGATGCTGCTGCGCCACGACTATGTGACGCTGTATGCGAATGGGATTCGGTACCTGGAGAAGGCGCCGCTGCTGTATTGGTCGATGGCTGCGGGGTTGAAGGCGTTTGGGGCGGTGGGGTTGACGGGGCCGGTGGCTTCGACGATTGCGGTCAGGTTGCCGCTGGCGTTTGCGGTGCTGGCGCTGGCGCTGGTGTGCGAGAGTTTTGCGCGGAGGATGTTTCGGTCGGCGACGGCGGGGCTGTATGCGGCGCTGATTCTGCTGTCGAGCTTTGGGATTTTTATCTTCACGAGGATCACGATTCCGGATGCGATGGTGTGTCTGTGGATTGCGACGGGGATGTGGTGTTTCTGGCGGACGGAAGAGTTGGAGCGGCATGCTGAAGCGTCGCCGCCCCACTTCTCGCGCGCTACCACGCGCGATACCACCACCCTGCCGCGCTCCGCGCGTCGAGGGTGGGGCACCCGGTTTGGCGGTGATACGAGGGTTTATTGCTGGGGGTTTGCGGCGAGCTGTGCGCTGAATGTGCTGACGAAGGGGTTGATTGGCGTGGTGTTTCCGGTGGCCACGGTCGTTATTTATTTGTTGCTGACGAGGGGATGGAAACGTGCGGTAACGCGCGGGAAGGCACTGTATCCGTGGAGTTCGCTGGTGGTGTTCCTGGTGATTGCGGCGCCGTGGCATGTGCTGGCAGGGCTGGCGAATCCTACGCAGGGGCATCCGGCGCCGTTTCATTTTGCGGGTGGGCATTGGCAGGTGCCGCTGCCGACGGATGGCAATGTGCGCGGGTGGTTCTGGTTTTATTTCATGAACGAGCACGTGCTGCGGTATCTGAATCTGCGCGTGCCGCGCGACTATGACACGGTGCCGCTGCTGGTGTTCTGGGGGCTGTGCCTGGTGTGGATGATGCCGTGGTCAGCGTTTGGATTCAAGGCGGCGGGGTGGGCGCTGCCGGTGCGAGAGGAGAAGTGGAGGAGCCAGTTCCGGCGGCATGATCTTCCATTGAAGTTGAGGGCGCGGCTGTTGCTGGCGGTGTGGTCTGGTTTTGTGCTGCTGTTCTTTACGTTCTCGACGCGGCAGGAGTACTACGTGCTGCCGGCGTTTCCGGCGCTGGCAGTGCTGGGTGCGGGATGGCTGGCGTGGGTGGATCACTTACAGGCCGCAGAGGTCGAAGACAGACCCGAGCAAGCGTGTGTTTCTCACTGCGGGCCTGCATCATGACGAGGCGGTGGGTTTGGTCAAAGCGGGGCAGGCGGCGATTCATGCGACGGAGGTGTTGCTGTTGATCGGCGTGATCTTTGCGGGTGCGGCGGCGTGGGTGTTGCTGCATGCGCATACGCCTAGTGGGAATGTTGATCTGGCGGCGCTACTGAGTGAGCATCCGGGCGACTATGCGATGAGCATGGGGCATTTTCTGGATCTGAACGCGGATGCGCTGGGGCTGTTTCGGTTGCCGCTGCTGATTGCGGCGGTGAGTCTTGTGGGAGGTCCGCTGGCGTCGGTGCTGCTGCGCAAGCGCGCGAGGCCGATGGCAGCGAACGTGGCGATGGCTACGGGGGCGTTTGGATTTCTGCTGGCAGCGCATCTGGGATTGCAGACGTTTGCGCCGGTGATCAGCTCGGCGCAGTTGGCGGAGAAGATTGCGCCGCAGGTGAGGCCGGAGGATATGGTTGCGATTCATGGCGAGTATGAGTCGGGGTCGACGCTGGGGTTTTATTTGAAGCGTGCGGATGTGCACATTCTGGAGGGGAGGAGCTCGAACCTTTGGTATGGGAGCTTCTTTCCGGATGCGCCGAAGATCTTTGAGACGCCGGAGAGCTTTCGGGCGAAGTGGAGTGGGTCGCAGCGGATTTTTCTTTGGCAGTCGCTGACGGACCCGCCGAACCAACTTCCGGTGGTGGATGGGCCGGTGTATGTGATTGCGAAGGGTGGTGGGAAGGAGATTGTGAGCAATCGGCAATGAGTGGCGAGGAGTGAATAGTGAGTAGTGAATAAGGCAAAGCAGAAGCAGATCCCCTTCCCACCCCAGCTAGCAAGCTGGCCGGGGACCCCGGCTGCGGGGATGACAACAAGAAGAGCAAAGGCAAAGGCCTTTGACGCAAAGGGCGCGAAGGTGCGCAAGGGTACGCCACGGCAGCGTTGTGATTCCGGGGCGAAAGTTCTTGTGGTGCGAAGAGGAATTCAACCTAGACTGGTTTGAGTTCCATTGAGTGTTTCTGAGGAGAGTGAAGATGCGCATGCGTGTGCTGTCGTGCGGAGTGTTGTTTGTTGCGTTGGGTGCGGCGGCTCAGCAGAGCTATCACGCGAGCGCCGGGCGCACGCTGATTCGTGCGGGGCATGTGATCGATGTGCACACGGGCAATGAGCTCGCCGATGAGACGGTGATTGTCGAGGGCGAAAAGATTGTTGGGCTGGCCAAGACAGCGGACACGCCGGCGAAGGCGGGCGATCGGGTTGTCGATCTCACGCAATACACAGTGCTGCCGGGGATGATCGATGTGCATGTGCACCTGACGATGGTGACGAACTTCGATCCGTACTTTGAGCTGTCGATGACGCCGGCGAAGGAGGCGATTCTTGGCGTGGAGAATGCGAAGACGACGCTGGAGGCGGGGTTCACGACGGTGCGCAATGTGGGAGCGTCTGGATGGACGGATGTGGCGCTGCGCGATGAGATCAACGCGGGGCATATTCCGGGGCCGCACATGCAGGTGAGCGGACCGCCGCTGGGGATTACGGGCGGGCACATGGATGAGAATCTGCTGCCGGAGCAGTATCACGTGCAGGGTGAGGGTGTGGCGGATGGGATTGCGGGCGTGCAGCACATGGTGCGGAACAATATCAAGTACGGGGCGGATCTCATAAAGATTGGCGCGAGCGGAGGCGTGCTGTCGAAGGGCGATGATCCGCAGGCTTCGCAGTACACGCTGGAAGAGATGCAGGCGATTGTGGCCGACGCGCACAGGCTGGGGCGGAAGGTGGCGGCGCATGCGCATGGATCGCAGGCGATTCTGTGGGCGAGCGAGGCGGGCGTGGACTCGATTGAGCATGGGAGCTACATCAACGATGAAGACATTGCGATGATGAAGAAGAACGGGACGTATCTGGTTCCGACGGCGTACCTGGTGGATTGGGGCCGCGAGAATCTGAAGCTGCCGCCGTTCTATGCGCAGAAGTTCGCGGATGTGGGCGTCGCGATGAAGGCGAATCATAAGCATGCGATCCAGGCGGGCGTGAAGGTCGCGATGGGCACGGATGCAGCGGTGTATCCGCATGGGCTGAACGCGCATGAGCTGGATGTGTATGTGAATCAGTATGGGATGACGCCGCTCGCGGCATTGCAGACGACGACGCTGAATGCAGCGGATCTGATGGGATGGACGGACAAGGTGGGCTCGCTGGAGCCGGGCAGGTGGGCGGATGTGATTGCGGTGAGCGGGGATCCGCTGAAGGATATTCGAACGTTGCAACATGTGAGCTTTGTGATGAAGGGCGGCGTGATCTACAAGGATGAGGCTGCGCCGGCGAGTGTGGACAAACTGAGTGCGGTGGGAGTGAGCAGTGAATAGTGAGTAGTGAATAGTGAATAAGGCAAAGACAACTGCAAAGACAAACGCAGATCCCCTTCCCACCCCAGCCAGCAAGCTGGCCGGGGACCCCGGCTGCGGGGATGACAAATAAAAAGGCGTTCCGTTGAGTTTCGAGTTTTGAGTTGGAGAGTTGTGAGTTGATGAAAGCGACAGCGCTGGAGTACAGGTTTCGGTGGATTCTGCATGCGGTGATCATCTGCCTCGGATTCTGGGCGCCGTGGTGTGAGGCGCTGGGATGGACGCGGATGACGACGTGGCTGGTGCTGTCGTCGTGGCTGTCGCGGATGGGGTGGTTGTCGTTTGCTGCGGCGACGAACGCGGTGCTGATTGCGGCGATTGCGCTGCTGGCGCTGGGCGCGTGGCTGCGGGTGTGGGGTGCGTCGTATGTGGGCGCGAGTGTGGTGAATTCGCGGTCGATGCATGGCGAGGCGATGCTGGCGGACGGGCCGTATCGCAGAACGCGCAATCCGCTGTACCTGGGGACGATTCTGCACATCATCGGGCTCGCGATCCTGATGCCGCCGAGTGGAGCGATCTTCTGCGTGGCGCTGATCTGGATTCTGAATGTGCGGCTTGCGATCGCGGAGGAGCCGTTTCTGACGCAGCGATTCGGCGAGGCGTATGTGGAGTATCGCAAGGCAGTGCCGCGGTTTCTGCCGGCGCCGACGCCGCAGGTTCCGGCGGCTGGAAATCCTGCGCACTGGTTGCAGGGGTTCTTCGGCGAGATCTACATGGTGGGCGTGGTGATTACGTATGCGGTCTTCGGATGGAGCTTCAATGCGACGACGATGATTCGCGGGGTGTTGATCTCGCTGGGCGCGTGGCTGATTGTGAAGGCGTTGCTGCCGAGAGCGAAGTCTGAGACGACAGGAGAATCGAGCTGAGCTCGAGCGCGTTGGCGGTTGCGTGCCCGAGCGCGGTGTTGTCGAAGATGACCCAGTGATGTGGACAGGCGGCTTCGGTGAGTTGCCGAGCGAAGCGGCGAATGAAGGCGAGTCGTACGCAGAGTAGTAGGTGCGCGGCGCACCGTGGAGACGCCAGTAGCAGAGGCCCGGCCAGCCGCCGGGTGTTGCGGCGAGCGTTGAACCTTTGGGCGGGTCGGCGGCAACACGGGCGATCTCGAAGCTGCGCAACAGTTGGTTGACCGGCGCCGTGAACCAGCTTGCGTGGCGTGGCTCGAGTGCGATGAATCCGGTGTGCAGGTTTTGTGGATGCAACTCGCGGAGGGTGGTGAAGAAGTCGTGTGCGAGGGCTTCGTCGAAGGCGAGCCCGGGTGGAAGCTGCACGAGGAGCGGACCAAACTTGTCGCCGAGGCCGCGTGCCTGCTCGAAGAACTCGTGCAGTAGAGCGCCGCAGTTTGCGAGCTGTGCAGTGTGGGTGATGGTCTTTGGCAGCTTGACGGCGAAGCGGAAGTCGGCCGGCGTGGAGCGTGCCCAACGCTGCCAGGTCTTTTGTTGATGCGGTCGATGAAAGCTGGAGTTCACTTCAACGCAGTTGAAGCTCTGTGCATAGCGTTCGAGATGCGATCCGCTGTCCGGAAAGTGTTGAGCGTGCTGCCTTGGCAGAGTCCATCCGGCGGTGCCGATGCGAATGGCGGGCGGTGGTGCCGGCGATCTGGAGTGAGCCTTCTCCATGTGTGGTTGGACGCATCTTAACTGGAAGCCTGAAGATGTCGGGCGTCGGAGGAGTCGATGAGCAAGCAACTTGACGGCAAGAGGATCGCAATGCTGGCAACGGATGGCTTTGAGCAGGTTGAGCTGACGGAGCCGAAGAAAAATCTGGAGAAGGCGGGAGCGAAGGTGACGGTGCTTTCCGTGGCGAAGACACCAAAGGAGATCAAGGGCTGGAAGTTTACCGACTGGGGCGACAAGGTGAAGGTGGATGGGCTGGTAGGAGAGGCCAATCCGGCTGACTTTGACGCGCTGGTATTGCCGGGTGGACAGATCAATCCGGATAAGCTGCGCATGGATAAGGATGCGGTGTCGTTTGTGAAAAGGTTTGCGGAGACCGGCAAGACGGTCGCGGCGATCTGTCATGGGCCGTGGATGCTGGTGGAGGCGGACCTGGTGCGGGGCAAGACCGTGACGTCATGGCCTTCGATTCGCACGGATCTGAAAAATGCGGGCGCCAATGTGGTTGACCAAGAGGCCGTGCAGGATGGTCAGTTCATTACCAGCCGCAATCCGGACGATATTCCGGCGTTCTCGGAGAAGATTATCGAGGCGGTGAGCGGTTCGGCGGCGCGGCGCGCGGCGTAAATCGTTTGCAGAAGAACTGCTGATGGACAAGGGCGAGGCTTCGGCCTCGCCTTTGCTTTGTGCGCTGAAATATGAATGCTTGACATTGTTGCGTGGGCGCAGGAGACTTGGCGCCAGTCTCCGTTCGCATCTGCTGAAGACCGTCGACCCGATCTGGGTCGGCTGGGCCCTTTCTCGCACGCGGTTCTGTGGCTCCTTCTGAGCTGCTCGCTGCCAGGTCTGCCGTGCAGGCCAGCAGACGTTCTTTTTCGATTCGGTCAAGTTTTCGATGTCAGGTTCTGAGCGCAGTTCAATCAGTGTCTTTTCTGAGGAGAATCATCATGAACGGTATTCGTGTAAGTCGACTTTTGTTTGTTCCGCTACTCGTTTCTGCAGGGTTTGTGACGGCAGCCGCTGTGCATGCGCAGTCAGACTCCGACAGCGGGAAGGTGCTCGTGATTCAACGCGAGTTCACCAAGCCAGGCAGGGATGGCGCTATGCATGAGGCGACTGAGGCCGGCTTCATTCGCGCCGTGCAGGCGAACAAGGGCAACATTCACTACATCGCATTGACGTCGCTGAGCGGGACCAACCGCGCGATCTTCATCAGCGCGTATCCTTCGCTGGCTGCGGTGGACGCGGAGCGCAAGGCCATGCCTGCGGCGGCGGCAGCGGCAATGGACAAGGCGATGGTTGCCGACGGAGATGCGCTGACCGAGACTGGGTCCAGCATCTGGCTGCGTCGCGATGATCTGAGCACGAACGTTTCGGGACCGCCGGTGGGCATGCGCCTTATGGAGGTCAGCCAGTACGTTGTGAAGCCGGGGCACGTTCACGAGTTCGAAGAGCTTGCAAAGATGTACGTGGAGGCCGCGAAGAACATTCCGGAGTTCCACTGGACGGCTTTCCAGATGGCCTATGGACATTCGGACGCGCCCACGTTTCTTGTGTTCACTGCGCTTAAGTCCGGCGCGGCTGCGGATGCGGAGTTTGGAGCGGGCAAGGCTTTTGCAGACGCGGTTGGTAAGGATGGATTGAAGAAGATGGCCGAGCTGGAGGCCGCATCTGTCGCGACGGAGATGACCAACCTGTTCGCGGTGAGCCCGAAGATGAGCATTCCAACGGACGCCCAGGTGAAGTCCGATCCGGACTTCTGGAAGCCGAAGGCGGCGGCGACAACAGCGAAGAAGCCGGCGGCGAAGCCTGCAGCGGCGAGCGGGCAGTAGTCATGGTTGTGTAGTCATGGTCGTGTAGTCATGGTTAAAGGAATCGGCGTTGCCCTGGAAGCGACGCCGATTCGCTTTGTGCGGAGTGTCAGGCTTCGGTGATGAGCGTCTGCGGAACGGGGAACGGATTGCGCTCGTTGAATTGGATCTGGTGCCAGTAGGGGTAGGCGAGTTTTGTCTGGCTGGCGGCGTCGAGCTTTGCGACCTGTTCGGGGGTGAGCTTGAAGTCGACGCTGGCGAGGTTGGCGCGGAGTTGCTTTTCGTCGCGCGCGCCGATGACGAGTGTGGAGACGGTGGGGCGGCGCAGCAGCCAGTTGAGGGAGATCTGCGGGATGGACTTGCCGGTCTCCTGGGCGATTTCGTCGATTGCGTCGACGACCTTGTGGACGTAGTTCCAGTCGGGCACGGGGCCGGCGTCGACGACCTGCTTGCTGTGCAGGCGGCTGGTTTCAGGCAGCGGCTGGCCGCGGCGAATCTTGCCGGTGAGGCGGCCCCAGCCGAGCGGCGACCAGACGAGCGCGCCGACGCCCTGATCGAGCGCGAGCGGCATGAGCTCCCACTCGTAGTCGCGGCCGATGAGCGAGTAGTAGACCTGGTGGCCGACGTAGCGCGACCAGCCGTAGCGCTCGGAGACGCTGAGCGATTTCATGAGGTGCCAGCCGGAGAAGTTGGAGCAGGCGATGTAACGGACTTTGCCTTCGCGCACGAAGTTGTTGAGGGTGTCGAGCGTCTCCTCGACGGGTGTTGTGCCGTCGAAGGCGTGCATGTGGTAGACGTCGACGTAGTCGGTCTGCAGGCGCTTCAGTGAGCCGTGGAGCTGGTCGATAAGGTGATAGCGCGAGCTGCCGACGTTGTTGGCGCCGGGGCCGAAGCGGAAGGTGGCTTTTGTTGATATCAATACATCTTCGCGTTTGAGGTGCTTGATGGCCTGGCCGAGGACCTCTTCGCTCTTGCCGTCGGAGTAGCCGTCGGCGGTGTCGAAGAAGTTGCAGCCGGCTTCCATGCAGATGTCGATGAGATGGCGGGCTTCGTCGGTTTGCGTGTCGCCCCAGGCGGCGAAGAATTCGTTGCCAGCGCCGAAGGTGCCGGTGCCGAAGCAGAGTTCAGGGACTTTGAAGCCGGAGCGGCCGAGTGTGCGGTATTCCATAAATACCTCGCGGGAGTGAGATCGCTCGAGGTGAACGCGAGGTGGGCTGAGATCAGACGTTTGATGATGCCGAACAGAAGAACGTTTCACGCAAAGGACGCAAAGGAAAGACGCAAAGAGCGCTACGGCAGTGATGCAAGGCCTGCTAGGAAGGGAGCGGGCGGCGTCTTTGGCGAAGTAGGTGACGATGAAGTCGGCGCCGGCGCGGCGGATGCCGAGGAGGCTTTCGAGCATCGCGCGCTCGGGCTCAAGCCAGCCGCGCTGGAAGGCCGCGTGGAGCATGGCGTACTCGCCGGAGACCTGGTAGGCGCCCATGGGGACGTCGAAGCGCTCGCGTGCGTCGCGGATGATGTCGAGGTACGGCATGGCGGGCTTCATGAGGATCATGTCCGCGCCCTCGGCGAGGTCCTGCGCGATCTCGCGCATGGCTTCGCGGCGGTTGGCGCCGTCCATCTGGTAGGTGCGGCGGTCACCGAACTGCGGTGCGGAGTCGGCGGCCTCACGGAACGGGCCGTAGAACGCGGAGGCGAACTTGGAGGCGTAGCTGAGGATGGGGATGTTGTGGCGGTTGGCGGTGTCGAGTGCAGAGCGGATGGCGGCGACGCGGCCGTCCATCATGTCGCTGGGCGCGACGATGTCGGCGCCGGCGGCGGCGAGCGAGGCTGCGGTTTTTGCGAGGAGCGAGAGCGTGGAGTCGTTCTCGATGGCGTAGTTCTCGCCATTTTGAGTGACGACGCCGCAGTGGCCGTGCGAGGTGTACTCGCAGAGGCAGACGTCGGCGATGAGCACGAGCGACTTTGCGGCGGAGCTTTGCTTGAGCGCGCGCAGGCCGCGCTGCACGATGCCGTCGTCGATCCAGGCGCCGGTACCGTGCTCGTCTTTTTCGGCGGGAAGGCCGAAGAGCAGGAGGCCGCCAATTCCAAGCCCGGCGCAGGCTTCGGCTTCCTTCACGGCTTCGTCGACCGAGAGGTTGAAGACGCCGGGCATGGAGGCGACTTCGCGGCGGACGCCCTCGCCCTCGCAGAGGAAGAGCGGGTAGACGAGCGCGCCGGGGTGCAGGTGCGTTTCGCGCACGAGCGAACGCATCGCAGGTGTCGAGCGCAGGCGCCGCAGCCGTGTCGCGGGAAAGTTCATAAGTACAGTGTAGAAGTGGTTAGTAGTTAGTGGTTAGTTAAACGCGGAGTTCGGCGAGAAGAGACTCCAATTCGAGTGGCAGCGGGGCGCGGAACTCGAGCGGCTCGCCGGTGCGCGGGTGCGTGAGGTCGAGTTCGGCGGCGTGCAGGAAGTTGCGGTCGAGTGTGAGCGTTTCGTCGGTGGAGGAGCGCGATGTGCGCGTGATGTGGTGCGGAGCGCCGTAGAGCGTGTCGCCGACGATGGGATGGCCGAGCGACTGCATGTGCACGCGGATCTGGTGCGTGCGGCCGGTTTCGATGCGGATTTCGAGCAGCGTGAATTTTCCGTGCGCGCCTTCGATGCGCTCGAGCACGCGCCAGTGCGAGACGGCGTTGCGGCCGTCTGCGCGGCGGGTGGTCATGCGGGTGCGGCGCACGAGGTCGCGGCTGACGGGAAGATCGACTGTGCCTTCGTCGCCTTTGATGTTGCCGTGGACGAGGGCGATGTAGACCTTGCGCAGGTCGCGCGCGGCGAAGCTCTCGGCGAGTTTGCGGTGGGCGAGGTCGTTCTTCGCGACGACGATGAGGCCGCTGGTCTGCTTGTCGAGACGGTGGACGATGCCGGGGCGGAGATCGCCGCTCGTTGTAGAAAGCTGCTTGCCGAAGTGAAAGAGCAGAGCGTTGACGAGCGTGCCGCGATTGTCTTCGAGCGAGCCGGCGCCGGCGTGCACGGTCATGCCTGCGGCCTTGTTGATGACGGCGAGGTCGTCGTCCTCGTAGACGATGTCGAGCGGAAGATCCTCGGGCTCGGCGCGAAGGGGAGAGGGCTGCGGCTCGCCTTCGATGTCGATCTGCTCGCCGCCGCGCAGCTTGTGGCTGGCTTTTCCCTTCGAGCCATTGACGGTGACCTGGCCGTTTTCGATGAGCAACTGCACACGCCCGCGGCTGATGTGCGGGAAAGCCTTGGCGAGGTAGGCATCGAGGCGCATCTTTGCGGCGGCGGCCTCGGCGATGAAGCTGCGAATGCCGGCTTCGGGTTCGAGGTCTTCGATGACTTGAATCTGCGGGTGCTCGGGCGCAAGCGGCTTCAGACCTTCGTAGCGGGGTGCGTCGGGCGTGGTGGGTTCGTTGCGTGTGCCGGCGGTGTTGGCGACGCGGAGGTAGGGGTTGGAGGGATTTGGAAGAGTCTCGCGCATCAGATCTGCGGTGTCGTACATGTCCTCGCTCTGGTCGCTGCTCTGCGAGGGAGGGCCGGCTTCCTGCAATTCCTTGTCGCGTTCGCGAGCATCGTTGATCTGGGTGCGAATCTTGCGGTACTCGGCGCGAACGGACTGGCGGCGCTTTCCCTTGGGCAGCATGTTTTTTGAGGGCATCAGCGAGCCTCCTGTTGACGCGCGCGTGGAATGAAGGCGAGCAGGCAGGCTCCGAAGACGATGGCTGCGAGTGCGATCCACTGCGACACATCCAATAGGTTATGCGAGAGCGGCTGGTCTGGCACGCGGAGCATGTCGAGGAGGAAGAGAGTCGTGCCACTGGCGATGAGGCCGATGGCAGCGACGCGGCCAGGTTCTCGCACGCGGCGCAGCAAGGCGAACAGCGCGCCGCAGAGTGCGAGTGCGGCGGCGGCGCTGTAGAGCGCGACCGGATGCACGCGTATGCCGGTGGAGCTCGCGGAACGGATACCCCAGGGGAGTCGCGTGGGAAGGCCGCCGCCGGCGCCTGAGGCCGCGTCGGCGAGTGAGAGCGCGCTCCAAAGCAGAGCGGCGCAGGGCGCCCAGGCGTCCATCACGCGCAGGAGCGGGAGATGCTTCCAGCGCAGCCACAGAAGGACGGGAAGCGCAGTGACGAGGAGGCTGAGGTAGCTGATCGAGGAGAAGCTGAGGATGTCGCGGAGGGAGAGCGTGAGCTGTCCGTGCTCGACGACGACGAAGAGCGCGAGGCCCAGCAGGCGCGAGAGGACGAAGGCAGCCGCGATGGCGAAGACGCCGGCGTCCCAGAGGGGCTCGGGTTCAAGGCTACGAAGCGGCGCTGTGCGCAGGCTGAGCCAAAGCGCGGCGAGCATGCCGGCAATTGCGATGACGGCGTACGCGGGGATGTGCAAGCTGAGGACGGCGATGCAGGCCGCAGACAGCGCAGCAGAAAAGTTCATGATGCGAGGGTGAGGGAATGCGAAGACCGACCCGCGGGGCCGTGTGTGAAGCGCTGGTGAACCCGTCTTAAGACGGTGGGACCCGGCCGTGGTTCTTCAGGCATTCCGGACTGGCGGACATTGCACACCGAACCATGTATACGAGCTAGGCCCCTGTTCATTGAATGTTGGTTCAACCAGCGTGGATCACTGACACCTGCTTAGCAGGCCGGTCTCTGAGGTGGATGCTAACCGCAGTTCGCCGGAATGGCAAACGGGAGTCTTCCCCACTCATCGCTGTGCGATGAATGGGCCACCCGGACGAACTGACTAAAAGCTGTAGCGGAGGCCGAACTCGACGCGGCGGCCGTTGTCGGCGGCGTAGGGAATGCCGAAGTTGGGTGAGCCGAGGACACCACCGACGCTGGTTACGTTCATGTGGTTCAGGACGTTAGACGAGCGGATATTCACGGTGAGCGTCTGCGGATGCTCTGCCTTGTCATTGCGCGTTAACTTGAAGGCGCGCTGCAGATTGGTGTCGAGATAAAACTGCCAGGGCATGATTCCCTTGTTGCGCGAGAAGACGCCTTGTCCGCCGCTGGGAACCAGCAGACCCCAAGGCGTGGTGTAACCGCAGGGTGAAGCATTGGGATTCGCGGAGCAAAGCGGTGTGCCCGCGGGAGCGTACTGCGGGCGGTCGTTGAAGACGCCGTCGCCGTTGTTGTCGAAGCCGGTGGTGACGTTGTATGCAGCGTCGCCACGGGAGCGCATGTTGAAGCTCCACTCGAGCTTTTCAGGAAGTTTCGCCGTGGCGTTGCCGAAGACGTTCCACAGTGGATTGCCGCTGCGTCGCGCGAACTCGCCTGCGTCGGAGGTGGAGCTCTGCGGCGACCAGAACGGATCGTTGTTGGTGTCGTCGAAGACCTCGACGCGGACGGCGCCGACGAAGAGCTGCAGGTACTTCAGCTTGTGCTGCTCGAGTCCCATGAACTCAACATTGCCGCCGCCCTGGCCGCTGTTGTTCAGCTGATAGATGTTCAGGTTGGGCGCGCCAGGACGGGGGCCGGTGGGCGAGCCATTGAACGGCGAGTTGATGTTGGGGCTGCGTGAGTAGTTCCAGATGCGCGCGTCATACGCATCGGCAGAGAGGTTCCATCCGCCGGGGAGAGCCTTGGTGAAGCCGATGTTGTCGATGTAGAAGCTGATGTTCGCGAGATGCGGACTTGTGGTGCGCATGCTTTCGATGACGGTTGGGCTGCCGCTGAACGGATCACCGTAGACGGGGTTGTAGACGCTACTGGTGATGCGCTGCACGCCGTCCATGCGCCGCAGCTCGTTTTCGGTAGATATGCCGTACTGGCCAGTGAACATCCCGATGTGCCCGTGAAGATTCCACGTAGCCTTCTTATCCGGCGTCCAACTCACACCAAAGCGTGGCGTGGCGCCGTTCAGCACGGTCGGATTGGTCTGCATGGCGTAGCGCATGCCCAGAGCAAGGTGCACATTGGATCGCACTTTCCAGTCGTCCTGGAAGAAGAGCGCGTCGGCGACCTGAACGTAATCGACCCCCGGCGTGCCGGCGACGTTGCTGAACTGAGTAGGAGTGCCGCCGGGCAGGTCAAGCAATGCGCGGCGATATTGCTCCAGTCCGGTGATTGTCGCGGTCTCGCCTGTCGGCTGGTTGTTGCCGTCGAGCACCGGAGCTAGACCACCGCCGAAGGTATAGGTGCCGTTGAAGTTCGTTGTAAGCGCGGCATTCTCATGCCGGATGAAGAGCTGCGTGCCGAACTTCAGCAGATGACTCTTCGTGTTGATAATGGCGTCGTCGTCGTATTCCACGGCGAAGTAGCGGATGTGCTGTGGTCCGATGGTTGCGCCGCCGCCCGTGAATGCGCCGGCGACGCTGACCTGTGGCGCCGTGGAGGTCGGCACATCTGTTTCACCGGTCCAATGCAGACTCACTCGAGCCTCGTGCATCGTCTTCGGCGAGACGGTGGTGACATCTGTGAAGCGAAGGATGTGATCGTACTGCCCGCTGTCATATCCGGATTCGAGCAGAGTTGTTCCGCCGACACCGACGTTCGTAAGATGATTCACATCCGCGCTGTAGCTGGTGATGAAGGTGTTCTTCGGGCCAAGCTGCCAGTCCATGCGTGCCTGGCCGAGCCAGCGGCGCTGTGGCGTGGCGACGGTTTGAACTGTCTGCACCGGATTGCCGGAGGCGTCCAACGTGGTGGCATTCACGACACCAACGTTATCGATGCTGCGGTGTTCGAGATTCAGCGTGAAGTTGCTGTGCTGGCGCGTGATGGGACCGGTGAGCTCAAAGCCGTAGCGCTGCCGGCCGATCGATCCTTTGCTGGTGGAGAAAGGATCCTGCGCGTTCATCCAGGGAAAACTATCCGTGCCGAACAGTGCGCCGTGATAGGCCTTAGCGCCGGGCTTGGTGTAGACCTCGACGCGTCCGCCGTCGAAGGGAGGCTCGCGATATTCGGCGGAGAAGAGGTCCGGATTGACCTTGATGTAGGCGATGGAATCCTTCGGCGGAAGGTGGGCGGAGTCCTGGAAGCCGTCGACGGAGATGGTGGTGTTGGACGGATTGCCGCCGCTGGCCGCGGCCATCTGCTGGAGCTGCTGGAGAAGCTCGTCGGGGTCGTCGGCGAGTGCCTGAAGCCGCTTGCCGGAGATGGTCTGCGTGGGGCCGGCGGAGGTGGGGCTTACCTCCGCAGTTTCTTCCGTGACGTTCACTGTTGTCTCGACGGCCTCGGGTTGCAAGACCGCGTTGAGCGCCTTGTGCAGCGGCAGCTGCACGGCCATGGTCTGGTTCGCAAAGCTCGTTGCGGTGATCTGCAGGTGATGCGAGCCGTCGGCAACGCAGGGAAAGCGGAAGTGGCCGTCGGAGCCGGAGGTCACCCTGGTGCCGGTTTCGAGCGATACCGTTGCGCCGGGGATAATTGCGCCTGTCGTGTCGACGACGGTGCCCGTCAGCGGAGCGCCGCTGCAGACGCTGCCGTCGGTCTCCGCAAAGGCGGCGGGCGCGGCGAGCATAGCCAGGCAGGCGACTGGTAGAACAAGGGATTTCATGCGCAAGGCTCTCTGAAGCTCTTCAGTGAAGAGGAAGGGATGGCGCGACTGCACCAGTTGTTTCTCGCGAGCCGCCGGTATGCCACTCGCTTTGCGTCTGTACAGAAGCCAATACGTAGAAGGAGGCGGGTCGGTTCCCGGCATGGCGTTGCATCGCGGTGAAAACCGAACCGCAACGGTAACAGGACGCAGCGAACGGTAGAATGAATAAGACGATTTTTTGACGATTCGAGGAACTTTGTATGAGCATTACGACCGCGCCCGCTGCGCAACTGGACGCCCTGGCCCGCACCCACGGACTGATTCTGACTGCCGCCGAACCAGGTACTGATTTCTCAGGCCATCCGACGGCCCGTGCGACGATGGCGCTCGCCGCCGAACCCACGCACAGCCTGCTGCTGGAGCTGGGCGAGCGGTTTGACGCAGCTGACCCGAAGTTTGCCGCGGAGTTGAACAGCTTCTTCGCCGAGACGGCGCAACGGCTGCGCAACCCGCGGCCGGAGTGCTACTTCACGATGCTGGGACTTCCACTCAGCTTCGGTAACTTCGCGTGGCCGTTCCATGCGTCGACGTCGGGCGCGGACACATTCATCGTGCATGGACAGATCAACCTGGAGACTGGTGGCGAGAGTGTCCTGCATGCCAAAGTTTCGGCCTCGCTGACGCGCACTTTCGCCGAAGTGGTTGTCGCGCTGGAGCAGCCGTTCGCCGAAAGCTTCATCTACAACGCTGTGCGCAAGACGCTGGATCAGGGCCAGCTTGAGCTGGTGAAGTCGGGCAACCGGCAGCCGGTTCCGGTCACGACGCGGTATCACTCGGCGAAACAGAATCGCTTCATCTTCAACGACACGACGGAAGAGCAGCGGACGCAGTTCCTGGCGGGAAAGATCTACTGGCTGAGCGGCGTGCTCGGCGGCGGGGCGCCGGTGTGGATCACCGATCCGCGCGATGCGCAGTATCTGAACACGACGACGGAAGAGCTGGCGAAGGCCGCGAGCGCGCTTGCGGGCGAGGGGCTGATCTCGCTGAGCGGTGGTAGTGACTGGGCGTCGGCGACCCCGAAGCTCGAGGAGCAGAGCGAGCGCTTCGAGGCTGAGGTGGAGGACGGTCTGAAGTTCATCAAGCCCAGCTTCAATGAAGACATGCGCGCCGGCCACACGAATATGTAGTGTGCGCTAAGGCTTTTCCAGACCCAGCAGCGCATTCCATGCCGCTTCATCCACGGGGACACCGAGCCGGAGGCTTTCCTCGCGGATGCGCAGCGTGCCTTCGCCGGGATAGCGTGCGATGCGTCCGGGCTCAATGGGAGTCGCCGCGTGCAGAAAGTCGATGGCGCCGGCGGCGATTCGATCGAGCTCCTGCATCGACGTGAGCGCGGACGGAGCGAGCGCAAGGAAGATCTGCGACTGCCCGACCTCCCGCAGTGCGTCGGCGGGGATCTCGAAGGTCGCGCGGCCATCGGCCAGCATTGCGGCGAGGACGTCCAGCACGAACGCGAGCCCTGAGCCCTTCCAGAGTCCGATGGGGAGTGCGCGTTGCGTGCGCTCGATCGCCGCAGGATCGCGTGTGAGGTCGCCGTGCTCGTCGAAGCCGCCGGGAAAGGGCAGCATCTCGCCGCGTTCGCGATACGCCGACAGCGTGCCGTAGGAGAACTGCGACATCGCGATGTCGAGCACGATGGGCGCACTGCGGCCGGCAGCATCGCGCCGGGGAACGGCAATGATCAAAGGATTGTTGCCAACAGCGGGCGTCGTCGCTCCCCAGGGCGGCAGGTTCGGCAGCGTGTTGCTCCAGCACATTGCAGCGAAGCCGGCTTCCGCGGCCTGCCAGCCGTAGCTTCCGCCGCGCATCCAGTGCGTGGTGTCGGCCAGCGCGACGGCACCGAGACCGTTGGCGCGCGCCAGCTCCATCGCGCGGGTCATCGCTGCATGCGCGGCCAGATTGCCGGGGCCCCGATGCCCCGTCCAGCGCTCCAGCGCACCGAAGCTTGCGATGCGCTCCGGTTCCGCGAGCGGGTCGATGCGGCCGAGGCGAACCATCTCTGCAAAGCGGGGCAAGCGGGCGATGCCATGCGTGCGGACGCCGTCGCGATCGGTCTCGGCGATAAGCTGCGCGGCCAGTGCCGATCGCTGCCCGAGCCCAAGCTTCAACAGGACCCGTTCGATGCGATCCCGCAGCTCCTCAAAAGCGACACGAACCATGCCCCCATTAGAACCCACTGCATCGATTGCGGACACGGGACCGTCGCAGGAAGCATACGAAGACGCTAGACTGAGGCGGTGGCGAGCCTGCGCTTGCCCCAGCTGCCGTATCCCTCTGAGGTTCATTGCTTGCGCGCATCACTTCATCGGCATCTATGCGTCTTTGTGCTTCTCGCCCTTTGCGCGACTGCGTGGTGCGCGCCCAAGCCGAAGCGGTCGCCACCTGCGGGCACCGACGTCGTGATGCTCAGCGACCTGCACTTCGACCCCTTCTACGATCCTGCAAAGCTCTCTGAACTGCGCCGTGCGCACATCACGGAGTGGCCGGCGATTCTCTCACAGCCCGACTCTGCTACGCGCCTCAGTACTTTCAGTGAACTGCAGAGTGGATGCGCGATACGCGGCACGGACTCACCGTGGCCGCTGGTCGTTACGGCTCTCCGGGAGGCGAAACAACGGCAGCCTGCGCCGATGTTCGTCACCGTCAGCGGCGATCTGCTGGCCCACGGATTCATCTGCAAGTTCCGCAAGCTTGATCCGTCCGCGACTCCATCCGAGGCCTCGGCATTCGCCGCGAAGACCGTTGCCTTCCTCGCGCACCAGCTTTATGCGGCCTATCCATCGGTGCCTATCTATTTCGCGCTCGGCAACAACGACTCTGGTTGCGGCGACTATTTCGAGACGCCGGACAGCGCTTTCCTCAAATCCGCAGCCGTCAGCCTGGCTGCGAGCATTCATGATCCTGAAGCGCGTGCGTCTTTCGCTGCCAGCTTCCCTCGGTTCGGGGACTACAGCGTGATGTTGCCCGCGCCGATGAGCGACACGCGTCTGATCGTGCTGCAGAATATCTTCGAGTCCGCGCACTATAGAGGCTGCAACGGCGAGCCGGACGCCGCGCCCGGCGCCGAGCAGATCGCATGGCTGCGCAAGCAACTCACGCAGGCGCGAGCAAACGGCGAGCAGGTGTGGGTGATGGCGCACATTCCGCCGGGCATCGATGTCTACACTACCTACCATCGCTACCTGTTTGCGCCTGGCGAGGCCTGCAACGTCAAACAGCCTCTGATGTTTCTGAGCAGTAGCGCGCTGGCTGAGACCATCGCAGAGTTCGGCGACGTTGTTCGTCTCGCGATTTTCGCGCACACGCACATGGACGAGATCAAGTTGCTGCATGCCTCTGACGGCGGGGCGGTGCCGGTGAAGCTGGTGCCGTCGATCTCGCCGATCAACGGCAACGACCCCTCGTTCATCGTCGCGCAGATCACTCCGCAGACTGCGACCCTCAAGGACTATGAGGTCTACTCAGCCACCAGCGCGCAGGGCGCCAACTGGGGCCGCGAGTATCGCTATTCGGATGTCTACCGACTGCCGGACTTCTCCGCGAAATCCGTCGACCAACTCACCATTGCGCTTGTCGACGACAAGAGCGGCGAGGATGAGACGAGCCGCGTCTACGAGCGCTACTTCCTCGCCGGCGGGGGCACGTTCGCGGCGCTCGGCCTGCAGCGTCTCTGGCCGGCGTACAGCTGCTCTCTGCGCGAACTCGACCCCGCGGCTTTTCGCCGCTGCATGTGTCCCCAAGCTGCTGCACAGCCCGCGCCTGCTCCAGCGACGCCGTGAACTGCTACGATGACTCTCGCGTGGGTTCTCGGTGAGACCGCGCCGGACAGACGAATGAGCGCAGCAATTACATCTGGTACATCTGGGACAAAACTTCGCGAGGCCGTCCAGGCAGAGCAGCCGCTGCAGATCGTCGGCGCGATCAATGCGTACCATGCGCGCATGGCGGAGCGCACCGGCTATCGTGCGGTCTATCTTTCGGGCGGTGGCGTTGCGGCCGGGTCACTTGGCATGCCGGACCTCGGAATCTCGACGCTTGATGATGTACTCATCGACGTGCGGCGAATCACGGATGTCTGCTCGCTGCCGCTGCTCGTTGATGCGGATACGGGCTTCGGCGGTGCTTTCAATATCGCGCGCACCATTCGCTCGCTCATCAAGGCGGGCGCTGCGGGCTGCCACATCGAAGACCAGGTGCAGGCCAAGCGCTGCGGGCATCGTCCTGGCAAGCAGATCGTCCCGAGCGAGGAGATGGTCGATCGTATCAAGGCCGCGGTCGACGCACGCACCGATGCAAGCTTTGTCATCATGGCCAGAACAGATGCCCTTGCGTCCGAAGGACTGCAAGGGGCTTTAGACCGCGCCGCCGCCTGCGTCGAGGCCGGCGCCGACATGGTTTTCCCTGAGGCCGTGCGTGAACTTGAACAGTACCGTGCCTTTGCCGAACGCACGCGGGTTCCGGTGCTCGCCAACCTCACGGAGTTCGGCGCAACGCCGCTCTTCACACTGGACGAGCTGCGCACCGTAAGCGTCGGCCTCGCGCTCTATCCGCTCTCCGCGTTCCGCGCTGCCAACGCCGCAGCGCTGCGCGTCTACGAAACGATTCGCCGCGACGGCACGCAGCGCGCCGCCGTCGACAGCATGCAGACACGCGCTGAGCTGTACGACTTTCTCGACTACCACTCGTACGAGCAGAAGCTCGACGAGCTCTTTGCCAAAGAGGCAAACACCTGAACCTGACAAGCAAGGTGCACTATGAGTGAGACTGCTGCTCCTCCGGCTGGTGCCGGATTCAAACCGAAGAAGTCCGTTGCGCTCTCGGGCGTCGCCGCGGGCAACACCGCGCTGTGCACCGTCGGCCGCACCGGCAACGACCTGCACTATCGCGGCTACGACATTCTCGATCTCGCCGCGAGGTGCGAGTTCGAAGAGGTCGCGTATCTTCTGCTCTACGGCAAGCTGCCCACGCGCGCTGAGCTTGATGACTACAAGAAGCGCCTGCGCGGATTGCGTGGCCTGCCCGCAGGCGTGAAGACGGCGCTCGAGCAGCTTCCTGCCAGCGCGCATCCGATGGATGTGCTGCGCGTCGGCGTCAGCGTTCTGGGAACGCTCGAGCCCGAGCCGCAGACGCACACGCCGCAGACCGCGCTGAATATCGCCGACCGGCTGATGTCGTCGCTCGGCTCCATGCTGCTGTACTGGCATCACTTCGCCAACGGCGGCAAACGGATCGAGGTCGAGACTGCGGACGACTCCATCGGCGGGCATTTCCTGCACCTGCTGCACGGCAAGCCGCCCAGTGAGGAATGGGTGCGCGCCATGCACGTCTCGCTCATCCTCTACGCCGAGCACGAGTTCAATGCCAGCACCTTCACCGCGCGCGTCATCGCGGGCACGGGCTCGGACATGTACTCGGCGATCGCCGGCGCTATCGGTGCGCTCAAAGGCCCGAAGCACGGCGGCGCTAACGAGGTCGCGCTCGAGATCCAGCAGCGCTACCACTCGCCCGATGAGGCTGAGAAGGACATCCGCGCGCGCGTCGCGAACAAAGAGGTCATCATTGGCTTCGGGCATCCGGTCTACACGATCTCCGATCCGCGCAACGTGGTCATCAAGAAGGTGGCGCACGATCTCTCCGTTTCCACCGGCGATCTCGCGATGTACAACGTCGCCGAACGGCTGGAAAGCGTGATGTATGACGTCAAGCGTATGTTCCCAAATCTCGACTGGTTCTCGGCCGTTGCGTATCACGTGATGGGCATTCCCACGGCGATGTTCACGCCGATCTTCGCCATCGCGCGAACGTCAGGATGGTCGGCACACATCATGGAGCAGCGCGCCGACGGCAAGATCATCCGTCCCGCGGCGAACTACACCGGTCCTGAGGATCTGGAGTTCGTGCCCATTGAGGAGCGGTCGTAGAACCATGTCCGTACACATCTCGAACGTCCGCCCGCCCTTCGATCAGGTTCTCGTCGATATCGTCGATTATGTTCGCGATTACAAGATCACCAGCTCACTCGCTTACGAAACGGCACGCTACTGCCTGCTCGACACGTTGGGTTGCGGGCTGCAGGCTCTTGACTTCCCTGCCTGCACGAAGCTGCTCGGCCCCGTTGTGCCCGGTCTCACGATGCAGAACGGCGCGCGCGTGCCCGGCACGAGCTATGAGCTCGATCCCGTGCAGGGTGCGTTCAACATCGGCGCAATGATTCGCTGGCTGGACTTCAACGACACCTGGCTCGCTGCTGAATGGGGTCATCCGTCGGACAACCTCGGCGGCATCCTCGCCGTTGCTGACTGGCTCAGCCGCAGGTCTCCGAGCGACGGGGGCAAGCAACTCACGATGCGCGATGTATTGACATCAATGATTCAGGCGCATGAGATTCAGGGGTGCCTCGCGCTCGAAAACTCCTTCAATAAGGTTGGCCTCGATCATGTGGTGTTGGTGAAGGTCGCAAGCACTGCAGTTGTATCGCACCTGCTCGGCCTCACGCGCGAGCAGATGCTCAATGCGGTGTCGCTTGCATGGGTAGATGGCCAGTCGCTGCGCACCTATCGCCACGCGCCCAACACTGGCTCGCGCAAGAGCTGGGCCGCCGGTGACGCGACCTCCAGAGCTGTCCGGTTAGCTTTCATAAGCCAGACCGGTGAGATGGGTTACCCCAGCGTGCTCACTGCAAAGACGTGGGGCTTCTACGACGTTAGCTTTCGCGGCAAGGAGTTCAAGTTTCAGCGCCCTTACGGCAGCTACGTGATGGAGAACGTGCTCTTTAAGATTTCGTTTCCCGCCGAGTTCCATTCGCAGACTGCCGTCGAAGCCGCGGTTACGCTGCATAAACAGCTTGCTGAGCGCGGCCTCACCGCGGCGAATATTTCGCGTGTCATCATCCGCACGCATGAGGCCGCCATCCGCATCATTGACAAGCAGGGCCCGCTCGCCAATCCCGCCGACCGCGATCATTGCATCCAGTACATGGTCGCCGTTCCGCTTATCTTTGGTCGGCTAACTGCCGAGGACTACGAGGACTCCCTCGCGCTCGATCCCGTCTGGGGCAAGCGCATCGATGAGGTTCGCTCGCGGATCATCTGCGCAGAAGACGCGCAGTTTACCGCCGACTACCACGACCCGGAAAAGCGCTCCATCGCCAACGCACTCACGGTTGAACTCACCGACGGCACGGTGCTGCCGGAGGTCGTTGTCGAGTATCCCATCGGCCACCGACTGCGACGCGGCAACGGCATTCCGCTGCTGCTTGAAAAGTTCGAAGCCAATCTCGCGCGGCGTTTCGACAAGGAGCAGCGGCAGCGCATCGTCGACGCCTCGTACGATCAGGCGAAGCTTGAGGCGATGCCGGTTGACGACTACGTCAGCCTTTACGTCGTGTAACTCGAATCAGCGCAACGGAATATCGATGACCTCGATGGTCAGCGGCGGAATCGTGTGCTGCAGCTCAGGTCCGGTGACGCGCATCGTCGACTTCACCGGGTGAATGAACTCCGGACTGTTGATGCTGTTCGTTGCCTGGAACGACGCGGCGTGCAGTGTGTTCACGATGGCCTCTCCTGAGGCCCCGCCGTCGATCTTCAGCGCGAGCGGCTGCGGTTTGTCCGACGCATTCACCAGTTTCAGATGCAGCGTCTTTGTAGACGATGAGACTGTCGCCGAGTAGAAGAACCGCGGGCCTACGCCACTCACTGAGCTCTTGGCTGTTCCGTCACCGAGATGCGCTGCGAACAGGCACTGCGCGTAGTAGCTCGGCGAACCGTAGCTGTGCAGCACGTCGTAACCGATGAGGTCGGTGGGCCACTGCATCGCGCCCGGGTTCACGTTCACCAGCAGCGGAGCGTAGCTTGCCATCACAATCAGGTCGCTGTTGCGCTCCATCGAGGTCATCCACGCTGCATCGCCGAGCGCATCGCCAAAGTTCGGCGTCGGCGAACCTGAGCGCGTCGCCCACTCGCCCACGAAGATCTTCGGCCCTGTGCGCGGAGCGTCGTCGTAGTGATGCACCAGGTCGAACATATCCGCCGGCGATTTGTAGTAGTGGTCGTCGATCACATCCGGCTGCGCGCCCGGATCATCGACTTTGATCGGCGCCGTCGCGATCAGCTTGTACTGCGGGAAACTCTTGCGCAGCGCCAGCGCAATCTGCGCAAAGCGCGCGGGATAGCTACCCGATTTATCGAACCAGTCTTCGTTACCGATCTCGATATAGTGCAGCGGAAACGGCGCGGGGTGGCCATCCTTGGCGCGTTGCGCTCCCCACTTTGTTGCGGTGTCGCCCGTCACATACTCCACCTCGTCCACCGCGTCCTGCACGTAGGGCTCGAGGTCCTTCCCCGGCGCGACGTGCTCGCCTCGCAGCGAGTAGCCCGCGTACACCGCGAGAACCGGCTCGATCTTCAGGTCCTCGCACCACTCCAGAAATTCGAGCAGACCGAGGCCGTCGGTCGACCAGTAGCTCCACGGCGCCTGGTGCCCGGGCCGGTCGACCACTGGACCAATCGTCTTCTTCCAGTCGAAGCGGTCGGCGATTCTGTCGCCCTCGAGATAGTTCCCTCCCGGCAGCCGCAGGAAGTTCGGATGCATCGCAGCCATGCGCTCCATCAGGTCAATGCGATTGCCGTTGGGGCGATTGTTGTAGGTCGGTGGGAACAGTGAGACGAGTTGCAGCCACAGCTTGCCGGGCCGCGCCACAGTCAGCTCCAGGTGGTTCGCGCCAGATTCCTTCACGTCGCCGCTGGTCATTGTGTACTCATAGCGCGACCAGTCGCCCGCGTGCAGTGGCACTTCGGCCTTCGCCAGCACGTCACCCGTCGCGTCGTTGATCAGCACTGCGGTCAGCGGCCCGATATCGCCGGCAACTTTTGCGTAGAACGATCCGCGATAGGTTGTGTGCGGGCGCACGGCCATGCCCCACCAGCCGGCGTTCGCGAGGCCTGCTGCGTCCGTCGGCGTCGCAGAGGTGACAGTCAACTGCACGCTGTACGGCAGCGCCTTGCTGGGTCCCGTCTCGCGGTCCACATTCATCGAGGCCGACGCGTTGCCGCGCTGCACCAGCGTCCACCTCTCCGCGCCATCCCATCCCCAGCGCAGCGTGCGATTGCCTACCATTTCGGCGTAGAGCCCGCCCTCATACGAGTGGTTGATCTCTTCGGTCATCAGCCCGTAGAGCGTCGGGCTCACCGGGCTGACGATCTGCGCGGGATCGATCGTCAGCGTGGCTGGCCCCGGCTGCTGGGCGCGAGAAGGATGAAGGGAAAAGGCAATCGCTGCGGAGAGGGCGAGGCGTGACAGAATTCTGATGTTCATAGCTCGCTGTCCAGAGTACTCCGGACCTCGCGTATTCTGGGCTCCATGATGACAAACTCTGCGATGCTCGAGATCGCGATGGAGGAGGCGCGCACCGGCCTTGGCGAAGGCGGCATTCCCATCGGCGCAGTAATCTTTCGCGCCGACGGTACGCTCATCAGCCGCGGCCACAACCGCCGCGTGCAGCAGGACGACCCCTCCATCCACGGCGAGACGGACGCGTTCCGACGCGCGGGACGGCAGCGCAGCTACCGCGACCTGATCATGGTCACAACGCTTGCGCCGTGCTGGTACTGCAGCGGACTGGTGCGCCAGTTTGGCTTTCGCAAGGTCATCATCGGCGAGTCGCGCACCTTCCAGGGAGGCATTGACTGGCTGCGCTCGCTCGGCATCGAGGTCGTCGACCTTGACTCGCCGGAGTGCTTTGATTTGCTCAACGGCTTCATCGCCGCGCATCCGGAGATCTGGAACGAGGACATCGGGGTTGACTAAGGGCTGCGCGATCGACTGACCGGCCTCACCTCCGTGTCAGCGCTGTAATCATCTCTGTCTCGCCCGGCCAGCGCGCGATCAACTCCGCGCGCGGGGCTGAACGGTAGTCCGCGAACTCGAAGCCCGGGCTGACAGTACATCCGAGCAGCGCGAACCCTTCCTCGATCAGCAACCGGGAGCCCTGCCACACGCCGCGCGGGACCACCACCTGCGGCCGATCGCCGCGCTCCAGGTCCTTGCCAATCACCACGCGCTTCGATGACCCATCCGGCCAGAGTTGTAACATCTCCACCGCGACGCCTATGTAGTGATGAAAGATCTCATCGCTTTGCAAAAGGTGCATCTCGCTGAACGTTCCCGGCTCCAGCAGGTAATAGATCGCTGTTCCGGTCCGCCGCGGGCCGTCATAGCGGCGATCGCTGAATGCCTCAGCGGAAATCGACTCATCAGCCTCATACGTCCGGACGAACCATCCACCCTCGCGCGGATGCGGGGTAAGCCCGAGTAATCGCTTGACCTCATCTGCCGTAAATCTCTCGTCGTTCATCGATTCCCTTCTGCGTAAACGCCGCTCACGCTATTCTGACTGCAACCGCCCGCTTTTCGCTCTCACATCTGCCTCACGAGGAGAACCAGCCGACCAATGCGCAGCCGACTGGAACGCTACTTCCGATTCGCGGAGCACGGCACCGACTGGCGCACCGAGACGCTCGCCGGCCTCACCACCTTCATCACGATGGCATACATCATCTTCGTCAACCCGTCGATCCTGGCGGAGACGGGGATGCCGATCGCTGCGGTCACGATTGCGACCTGCCTCTGCGCGGCCTTCGGCTCCATCGTCATGGGTGCACTCGCGAACTATCCGCTGGCGCTCGCGCCGGGCATGGGCCTTAACGCGTACTTCACGTACACGGTCGTGAAGGGCATGGGCGTGCCGTGGCAGACGGCGCTCGGCGCGGTGTTTCTCTCGGGCGTCATCTTTCTGCTGCTCACCTTCGGCGGCATCCGGCAGCGGCTTCTTGCGGCGATTCCGTATCAGCTTCATGCGGCGGTGGCCGGCGGCATCGGCCTCTTCATCGCGTTTATCGGCCTGCGCAACGCGGGCATCATCGTGCCCAGCCCGGCGACTACTGTAACGCTCGGCAACCTGCACGCGCCGACGGCACTGCTTGCCATCTTCGGGATCGCGCTCATTGCGGTGCTGCAGGCATTTCGCGTGCGCGCGGCGATGCTTATCGGTGTGCTCGGCACAATGCTGCTTGGCATCGTCTGCGGCCAGGTGCACTGGCATCCGATGAGCTTCTCGCCGCTCGCGCTGCGCGACACAGCGTTCCACCTCGACATTCGCGGCGCGCTTCGGCTCAATGCGCTCGAGATCATCTTTGTCTTCCTCTTCGTCGATCTCTTCGACAACATCGGGACGCTCGTGGCAGTAACGGAGCGCGCGGGTCTGATCGCCAAAGACCACACGATTCCGCGCCTTGATCGCATCTTCTTTGCCGACGCCAGTTCGACCGTCGTCGGCTCACTTGCTGGGACTTCGACGGTGACCAGCTACATCGAGAGTGCATCCGGCGTCGCGGTCGGCGGACGCACCGGCGTCACGGCTATCGTCACCGGCCTGCTCTTTCTGCTGGCGATTTTCGTCGCGCCGGTTGTTGGCGCGATACCTGCTTTCGCAACCTCACCTGCATTAATCCTCGTCGGGGCGCTGATGGTTGCGAGCGCTGCGCGGGTCGACTGGGACGAGCCGCGGGTTGCCATTCCGGCGTTCCTGACCATCCTCACGATTCCGTTGACGTACTCCATCGCAACGGGGCTCTCCTTCGGGATCATCAGCTTCGCCGTGCTGGAGATTGCGACGGGCCGGGGACGCCGCCAGCACTGGATGCTCTATCTGTTGGCCGTCGCTCTTCCTGTTGCGTTTCGTCTATCTCCACGCGGGGTAAAAACGAGGGCGATAAACGAGATACGAATCGTTTCTGTCGAATCTCGCATCCAGCATTTCGCATCTGAATGGGCATCTGAATTCGCAAGGAGAGACATCATGGATCGCAGCGCATCGGCAGTGTGGTGTGGTGGATTGAAGGATGGCAAAGGCACGATCAGCACACAGAGCGGAGTCCTGAAGGACTCGCAGTACAGCTTCAGCACGCGGTTTGAGAATGGCGTCGGTACAAATCCCGAAGAGCTGATCGCGGCTGCACATGCTGGTTGCTTCACCATGGCGCTCTCCGCGCAGCTCGACAGCGTCGGCAACAAACCCGACGAGTTGAACACAACCGCGGTGGTCACGATGGAGAAGACCGAAGACGGACCGACGGTGACGAAGATTCACCTGACCACGCGCGCGAGAGTTCCGAATATTGAGAAGGACAAGTTCGATGAGCTGGCGAAGAAGGCGAAGGAAGGCTGTCCGATTTCGCGTCTGCTGAAGGCGGCGGAGATTACGCTCGACGCGCAGCTCGTGTAGACGTCGCTTCTATAGATAACTCAACCACCAGTCGTGCCTGCGCGCCTTCACGCCCGCGAACCAGCGGCAGGGCAGGTAAAGCAGCGCGACCACCGAGAGCCAGATGAGATAGACGATCGGCAGCGAGAAGGTGGCCTGCGGCGGCGACGGGTTGAAGAGTGGGATCGTCGGATGCACATGGACAGAGTGCATCGCGACCATCAGGGTAAACAGCGCCGCCAGATGAATGATGTAGAAGTGCGGGACGTAGTAGAAGAACGGAACGCGTCCGTAGACCTCAATCACTCCAAGAGCGCGCATCATCCGGCGGCGTTCGAGCACATAGTCGCCGATTGCGAACAGTATGAGCAGGATTCCCAGCGTCACCAAAAGATACTGCAGCGATGGCGGATACTTCGACACATCGAAGAAGGACATCGTCGTCCGTATGAACGATCCGAGGTGTTTGAACGGGACGAAATCTCCGTAGGCGTTCGTGAATCGCAGCGCAGCGAACAGTGCAAGCGATATTGCGCCGAGTTGCAGGCTCACGCGCCGGCGCTTCGGAGCCGGCATCAGCACCACGACGCCGAAGGCGTAACCCAGGGCCATCACGCCACTCCAAGGAAGGACCGGATAAACGTCCATCGCCCAGAGGTGACCGTGGCGAAGGAATGGGCCGGGAATTACCAGCAGCTTCCATAACCAGCCGAAGTGGCCGAGCTGGCTGAGCTCGATGGGATCCAGCAGGTTGTGCAGAAACACGACTGCGAGACCGTAGGTTGCCACGCCCCACGTCGGCAGGAACTGCAGCGCGGCCAGCAGGATCATGCTCGCGCCGATGGTGTAGATCACCTGCAGGAAGTGGAAGTTGTAAGTGAAGAAGATGCCGAAGCTGACGATGGCGATCTCTACGAAGATGAGCCACAGGCCGCGTGTGACGAGCCGCTTCGCTATGAAGAGTCTTGAGCGTCCGCGCTGACGCTGCAGGTAGATCGAGGTACCAGCGAGTGCGACGAACCCCGGCGCGCACAGATGCGTGATCCAGCGCGTGAAGAAGAGCGCAGGCCAGGACTGCAGCGGGTCGGTTGGGTTGACGGTGGCGTTCGAGAAGAAGTCTCTCGTGTGATCGAGCGCCATGACGATCATGATGAGACCGCGCAGCAGATCAACGGTGGCGATGCGGCGGATCAGAGTGGCTTCGTTGCTCGGAGTAGCCCGTGCGGACGCGGAAGTGATCATGCGTCATCCTCTACATTCGAAAAATGAATGAAGCAAGTCTACGTCGAGTTAGTGGGCGTGGCTGTGAGCGTGGCCGTGGTGGGAGTGGCCGTCGACGACGTCGGGCACGGGGGGCTGGCTGCAGCCGTCGACCGTGGGGCAGTCGGTGACCTCGATCTGGATGGTCGTGTGGTGGATGCCGAAGTGATCACGGAGTTGATGGTTCAGGCGTTCCATGATGGCCTCGCATTCAGTGAGCGGCATCTCGATGACCTGCACGTGACAGGCGAGCGCGTGCGACTGCGCGGTGAGGCTCCAGACGTGGAGGTCGTGCACACCGACGACACCATCAACTCCCTGCATGGCAGAGCGGATGTCGTTGAGGTTGACGGTGCGTGGTGTTCCTTCGAGCAGGATGTGCAGCGTTTCGCGCACGATCGACCAGGAGCTCCAGAGGATCATCGCGGCGATGAGCAGCGAGAGCATCGGGTCAATCCACTCGAGACCGGTGAGGCGAATCGCCAGGCCGCCGACGATGACGGCGGCGGTGGAGATGGTGTCGCCGAGCATGTGCAGGAAGACGCTGCGGATGTTGACGTCGCCGGAGAACTTCCAGAGCAGGGCGGCGATGGCTCCGTTCATCACCACGCCGGCGGCGGCCACGATCATCATCATGTCCGCGTGCACAGGAACCGGTGTAACGAAGCGATGGATCGCGGTGATGACCAGCCAGACGGAAAGCGCGATCAGACTGAGCGCGTTGACGAAGCCCGCGAGCACGCCGGCGCGCTGGTAGCCGAAGGTGCGCTGGTCGGTGGCGGGGCGGGTCTGGAGGTAGACGGCGAAGAAGCTGAGCGCGAGGGCGAGGAAGTCGGAGATGTTGTGCCCGGCCTCGGACAGCAGGGCGAGGGAGTGCGCGCGCAGACCGAAGATGAAGGTCGCGAGGATGTAGAGGAACGTGAGCGCCAGCGACAGCTTGAGGATGCGTTGCATTGCGGCGTTCGGCTGTCCGTGACTGTGCACCTCTCTATTGTATCGAGTATGGTTTGGACGGACCTTGGTGAGAATGGCATCCTACGAGCAGATATGAAGGTTCATGCGATCTCCGCTTATAGTCATCAATTCACTCGACTTGGATTGGTCAATTGCTATCTTGTTCGCGAGAGCGATAGCTTCACGCTCATCGATACCGGGATATCGGGTGGGGCGAAGGGGATGATCGATGCGGCGCGCGCGATTGCAAGCGAGCCGATTGCGAGGCTGCTGCTGACGCATGCGCATATGGACCACATCGGGTCGCTGGATGCGCTGGCGAGTGCACTCGGAGAGCCGCAGGTGGCGATTGGCAGACGTGAGGCGAGGTTGCTGCCGAAGAAGCCGGCGCAGGACCGGTCGCTCGATCCAGGCGAGCCGCAGTGTCCGGTGAAGGGTGGATTTCCGGGAGCGGTGACGAGGCCGACTCATTTGTTGAGCGATGGTGAGTTGTATGGGTCGTTGCGGGTGGTGGCGACGCCGGGGCATACGCCCGGGCACCTGGCGTACTTCGACGAGCGCGATGGGACGCTGTATGCGGGCGATGCGCTGGTGACGTTGGGTGGCGAGGTGAATGTCATTGGGTTTGGGCCGTGGTTCTTTCCGGTGACGAAGTTTGCGACATGGCATCGGCCGACGGCGCTGGCAAGTGCGCGGCGGCTGGCGGAGCTGCCGATCCGGAGGTATGCGGTGGGACACGGGCGGATCGTGGAGGGTGGGCCGGAGCTATTGCAGGCGGCGGTGAAGCGGGCGGAGGTAGCGCTGCTATAGAGGGACCCCTCGGCGCGAAGGTTCGCAAGGGTCGCGACGGCGGGATGAGTGAAGGTGGATGCTAGGCTCAGTGGAGTGAGGCGCTGGGCGGCAGGGTTGATGGCGGGCGGGTTGGTGGTGGGATGCGCGAGTCCCGGGCCGCCGAGGGCGCCGTCGTTGCAACTGCCTGAGCCGGTTCGGGATCTGAGCGCGGCGCGGATGGGCGACCGGGTGGAGCTGAAGTTTACGCTGCCGCAGCGGACGACGGACAATCTGCCGATTCGTGAGGCGGGGGTGAAGGCTTCGGTGTGCCGGGGAAGCGAGGGCGGACCGTGCGTGGCGGTGGCGTCGCTCGAGAATGTTGGGGTGGTTGTCGTTAAGGGGGCGAGTGCGGCGGAGCGGGGGGTGACGTGGCAGGATGCGCTGCCGGCGAGTGAGGCGGCGGGTGAGGCGCGGCTGCTGGTTTATCGCGTGGAGTTGATGAACCTGGAGGGAAAGACGGCGGGGTGGTCGGACCCGGCGTATGCGGCGGCGGGAGCGGCGCCGGTCGCGGTGAGCGGTTTGCGGGCGGAAGAGACGCGCGCGGGGATTCTGCTGCGGTGGCAGCCTGCGGCGGTGTCTTCGAAGGATGAGGTGCTGCTGCGGCGGGAGATCGTTGCCACTCCGGCGTCGCCGGCGGGAGCGAAGCGCGAGGCGACGGAGCCGGTGTGGCTGGTAGCTCATGCGGGCGACGGCGATGAGACGATAGATGGCTCGGCGAGCGAGGACACGGCGTACCGGTATGTGGCGGTGCGGCGGCGGGTGGTCGAGCTTGCGGGGAAGAAGGTGGAGCTGCGGAGTGCGCTGTCGGCGCCGGTCGAGATTACGTGGCGGAATGCGTTTCCGCCGGCGGCTCCGGTGGGGTTGAGCGCGGCGCCGTT
Source organism: uncultured Acidobacteriaceae bacterium (assembly GCA_963729675.1). Taxonomy (GTDB): domain Bacteria; phylum Acidobacteriota; class Terriglobia; order Terriglobales; family Acidobacteriaceae; genus Granulicella. Next base: position 78,393 of record CAVSOV010000014.1, on the reverse strand, counting down.
TGCGGAGGGTGGAGCGTTTGCTGTGGATCTGGTGTGGGAGCCTGTGCAGGAGCCGGGATTGAAGGGGTATGTGGTGATGCGGCAGGCTCTGGATGCGGGTGGCGCGGCTGTTGGGTCTCCAGATAAGCTGACGGCCGGAGCCGGTGGCTCTGCCGGCGTTTCATGATGCGTCGGCGAAGCAGGGTGTGCGGTATCGGTATAGCGTGAGGGCGGTGTCGGCGAAGGGTGTTGAGGGGGCGGCGGCGACGGTGGTAGTGGAGCCGTAGGTACCCCCTCCCCCTGTTTTTGCGCAAAATCTTCAGCGGATGTGGGTTAGGGGTGGACCTAAACGGGGTTCGGGGAGAGACCTCCCGTGGGGAGGGGTCTCGGGGTTGAGTTTTGTCAAGGGTGGGTGGGTTTCCTCGGGAGAAAAGGTTTGGGCGGTTGTGGTGAAGCGGGCATCCTCGGGGTCCTTCGACTTCGCGTCACTTTGTGACGCTTCGCTCAGGATGACGGGGTGGGGCAGCAGCAAAAGACTCGCGCGTCTTAACGCGCGATACCCCACCCTTTCACGATGAAGCTGTGAAAGGGTAGGCCACCCAAATTCACTTGGGCGGTTGGAGGGCGGAGGGGCGGAGGGTGGCGATGCGGCCGTGGGGGCCGACGGCGTAGGGGAGCGAGAGGGCGTTCCAGTGCTGGTCGGCGTCGGGAGGTTCGTTGAATTTCGGGTCGGGTTTCAGCGCGCGCCAGTTGCGGCCGTCGTCGGTGGAGATGTCGGTGCCGTTGGGGCCGACGGTGATCCAGGTTTTGGCGGTGGTGTCGTAAGCGACGGCGCTGCGGTAGCCGTGGGGGAGGGTTTTCGCGGCGAACCATGTGCCGAAGTAGTCGTCGAAGTAGGCTGCGGTTCCCTTGCGTTCTGCGGGTTTGGTGTAGTCGCCGCCGACTGCGACGAGAATGTTGTCGTACAACCGCGCGATGGAGAAGCCGCCGGCAGAGGCTGCGTCTCCGGCGAGTGGAATCCGGGTGCGGTCGAATCTGGTGAAGTCGCTGATGCAGCCGGTGCGGTTGTTTCTTGCGTTGATGGACGTGCAGACGGTGTCGCCCTCGTAGATGTACGCGCCGTTGGGACCTCCGGTGACGAAGGAGGGAACGTTGGGAATGATCATGGAGGAGTTGCTGGCGGCGAAGACACCGGCCTGATCGCCCGCGGCGAGGGTGTTGGTTTGGGAGCGCGTCCAGTGGAGTCCGCCGTCGAGCGTGCCCATGACGACGAAGCGTCCGTCGACGGGGTCGCCGAGCAGCCAGCCGGTCTGGTCGTTGCGGAATTTGAGTGCGTCGAAGAAGCCGTCTTTGTCGGGGTTGGTGAAGAGGAGGGTCCAGGTCTGGCAGCCGTCGGTGGTTTTGTAGAGGCGGGACTGATCTCCTTTGCCGGAGGACATGATGATGGCGGTGTTGTTGTTGAAGGCCTGGATGGCGCGGAAGTCGAGGTGGTCGCCGTTGGGTGGTTTGGCGCAGAGCTGCCAGACGAAGCCGGCGTCTTCGGTGCGGAGGATGGTGCCGTCGGTGCCGGAGGCCCAGGCGACGCCGCCGCCGACGTTGACGATGCCGCGGAGGTCGGCGGTGGTGTGGGCGTCCTGCAGTTGCCACTGGGCGTGGGTGAATGGCGCAGTTATTACCAGCAGCACGAGGATGAGCAGTGGGCGGGGCATCGGAGGGGTGTCGAAGGAGAGCATACGCCAGGGGGTAAAGCCCCTTCTTTCTTTTTTGTGGCAGAGAGACCCGAGGCTGAAGCCTCGGGGTACCTAGAAGCAAAGACAGATTGGGGGAGGAAGGGTTGAAGCGGCTGTGGTGAGGCGGAGAGCGTCGGGGTCCTTCGACTCGCTTTGCTCGCTCAGGATGACGGGGTTCGTGGGTGGGTGAGTGAACGTGGGCTTGGGTGGCGGTCGTGGAAGACTCGCGCGTCTTAACGCGCGATAGCCCACCCTGCCCGGCTTTGCCGGTCGAGGGTGGGGCACCCGACATCCGACACCCGAGCACCCGACATCCGGCACCCGACACCCGGCGAGGACGACGCGTTAGTTGAGTTGGAGGCGGGGGAGGGTCATGACACCGAGGCGCTGGAGGACCTTGCGGGTGAGGCCGGTGAGCGGGAGGAAGGTGAGGCGGGCGGTGGGGGTCCACTCGAGGTCGGATTGGGCGGCGGGGACCTGCGTGAGGAGGACACCTTCGCCCGCGGTGAGGCGGGGGTCGGCGTCGAGGCCGGGGATGTCGGTGGCGTCAGCGATGAAGAGGTCGTCTTCGTAGACCTTGCCGTTGGGGGTTGCGGCGGTGGGCGCGAGGGAGACGAGTTTGTCGTTGGCGGGGTGGTGGGCGTCGGGCTCGAGATCGATGGGAGGTGCGGGGCGGGATTCGGCAGGGTTCTCGGTCTCATCCTCGCCGGCGATGTGGAGGGCGAGCGGGGCGACGCCGGGGGCGGACTCGGCGAAGATCTGGACGTAGTAGTTGGTGTTGGTGATGGCGTGGCGGAGGCGGAGGACGGGCTCGCGGCCTTCGACGGCTTCGAGCGGGAGCGGCGGGAGCTCGAGCATCTTGGGCATGAGAGTGGCGTCGGGCGGGCGGCGGAGGAGCAGGACCTCGGTGGCGGTGCCGCGCTTGCGGAGGGCGAGGAGGTGGGCTGTGATGCGGGATTGGGGCTTGTCGCGGGCGGCGGTGGCGTGCTCGCCGCGGGTGGCGCAGAGGTTCATGACGGGGCACTCGAGGCAGAGGGGCTGGCGCGGGAGGCAGATGGTTGCGCCGAGCTCCATCATGGCCTGGTTGTGGTCGCCGGGAGGGTTGGAGCGCTCTTTGCGCTTGGCGGGCTCGGGAACGAGGACCTGGGCGGCGCGAGTGAGGCGGGAGCGGGCCTTGGAGGAACGGTCTTCGGCGAGGCCGAGGACGCGGAGGAGGACGCGCTCGACGTTGCCGTCGAGGACGGCGATGGGTTCACCGAAGGCGATGGAGGCGATGGCGGCTGCGGTGTACTCGCCGACACCGGGGAGCGTGCGGAGAGCGTGGGCGGTGCGAGGGAGCTTGCCGTGGAGCTCGCGCTGAACGAACTGCGCGGCGCGGTGGAGGAGGTGTGCGCGGCGGTAGTAACCGAGGCCGGACCAGAGGGCGAGCACGTCTTCCTCTTTGGCTTCGGCGAGGGATTCGAGCGTGGGGAAGCGGCGGAGGAACTCGGTGTAGCGCTCGACGACGGTGGCGACGCGCGTCTGCTGGAGCATGATCTCGGAGAGCCAGGTGGCGTAGGGGCTGCGGATGCCGCGCCAGGGGAGGGTGCGGGCGTGCTTGCGATACCAGGAGAGGAGCTCGCGGCGGAAGAGATCGGGCTCGAAGGGGAGCGCGGGCGGCGCGGGGCGCGGAGGCTCGGGAAGCGGCTGGGCGGAGCGGGCGCGGGGCGCGCGGGGGCGAGGAAGATTTTGGGGACGGCGTGCGGGACGTCATGCTGGCTGCTCAGGCATGGGAAGAGAAAGGGCTCCAGGAGGTGGCTGGCTTTTCGCTACCAGCTTTGTTTTTTTGGCTAGCAGTTTTCGTACTTCCAGTTGCGGCGCTTGCCTTCGGCGATCCACTCGATCGCTGTGGCGACGCGCTTGTCGCGGGTCTCGTCGCGCCTGGCCTCGGCAATCCACTCGCAGTATTCGCGCTGGCAGCCGGGAGGCATGGCGGCGAACTGCGTGGCGGCGGCCTTGTTCTTCCTGAGGGCGGCGGCGAGTGAGGCGGGGACCTCGGGTGGCGGTTTGGGCGTAGAGGCTTTCGGGCGTGAGTAATTTTGGGTGCGGGCGCCGGTGTCGATGGCGGCCGCGGCGGTGCGGAAATATTTGGTGAGCTCGCGGTCGGAAGGCAGGTCTTTGAGGGAGGTGAGCTTGCCGAGGACGCCCATGGCTTCGCGGTTGTAGATGCCGTCAGCGCGGAGGTTGTCGGCGGCCTCTCTGCCCCAGAGGCCGAAGCTGCAGTGCTGCTTGAAGGCAGCCATATTGCCGAGGATGAGGCCGCGGTAGATGAAGAATGGCATCGACCACTTGATGTCCTCTTCGACTTCGGGGAGGGTCTTGTGGATGAGCTCGCGGAGGTGATGGAGGATGGGCTGCGCGAAGGCGGGGGCGGAGGCGATGTACTCGTCTACTTGCGGGAGATAGGTGTTGCTGCGAGGGGCCGAGCGCGTGCGGTTGCGCGTAGATGCCGGAGTACGCTTGCGCGCAGGCGAGGTCGCAACCTTGCGTGCGGGGGACTTCGCGGCCTTGGGTGTTGCCATGCGCAACAGGATACGCGTGTCAGGCGGGGGCGCAACTGTTTTTGGGTAACCGGGTGATGCGGTACTCGGAGGGCAGGCGGGTGTGGGAGGCGACGGCGCGGAGGGTGGAGGGGAAGACGCGCGCGGTGAGCTCGAGGAGGGTGCGTTGCGGTTGGGAGACCAGGCCACGGGAGAGGATGGTGGCGAGCGAGAGCTGATGGCGGAGCTGGGTGTGAAGCTCGGCGTGGAAGTGGTGCGCGGTCTGGCCGGCGAGGAGGGTGCGCGCGGCGAAGCGGCCGCTGTGGAGCGCGAGGGCGAGGCCGTCGCCGGTGAAGGAGGGAATGACGGCGGCCTGGTCGCCGATGGCCCAGAGATTTTCGGCGATGGCGTGGCGGCGGAGCAGGCCGTAGGGGATGGGGCTGATGGCGAGGGGGCGCGGGAGAAGTGGCTCGGCGCCGGTGAGGCGCGTGCGGAGGTGAGGGGTTTGTGTGAGGAGGGCAGAGAGTGCGTCCCATCCGCGGCCGGCGTCGCGGAGGAGGCTGCGGTTGATGACGAAGCAGAGGTTGGCGGCGTTGGCTTCGGCCTCGGTGGGTTTTTCTACGAGCGAGAGCCCGCCGTAGCCGCCGGGGATGAGGAAGAGCTCGATGGTGTCGCGGAGTTCGGCGAGTTGTGTGGGCGCGAGGCGGAGGTACATCTTGAGGCCGACGAGGTCGGCGTGTGTTCCGAGAACCACCCCAGCGAACGAGTTCGCCGGGGGCCCCGGGCGAGGGCGCGGGAGGCCGCGGAGGTCGTGCTTGCCGGTGGCGAGAAGAATGTGCGGAGCGGTGAGGGTGTAGGCATGGCTGGGGCCGGTGATGGAGATGCGCCAGAGCTTGCCGGTGCGATGGAGGGATTCGGCGGTGTGGCCGCGGAGGACGAGCGCGCGGGCGGCGGAGGCGCGCTGCGAGGAGAGCTTCGTCGAGCGCGCGGCGTGTGAGGGATTGCGCGGCGAAGGGGAGGGTTGCGGAGGAGATGCCGAGGGAGCCGGCGAGACGGACGCGGTTGATGCTGACGGCGCCGAGCGCGGGGAGGTTGAGGCCGAGGCTCGAGAGGGTGGAGAGGGCTTCGGTGGAGAGGAAGTCGCCGCAGACTTTGTCGTGCGCGGCGAGGGAGCGCTCGAGGAGGGCGACGCGGCGGCCGGCGAGGGCGAGCTCAATGGCGGCGGCGGAGCCGGCGGGGCCGCCGCCGAGGATGATCGCGTCGAAATTGCAAGAGGAGCTCATCGTATGCGGGCGACGCAGAGGCGGTTCATTGGATGCTGTTCGATGTTTGCGCCGGAGACCTTGGCTTGCGTGAGCATGCGCTGCCAGTCTTCGGGGACGAAGGCGCGGCGGAGAGAGACGGGGCCGTCGTAGGCGATGAAGCGGTGCCAGCCGAAGAGAATGGGGAGGAAGCGGAAGAAGAAGGCGGCGCGCTGGCTGCGGTGCAGGTCGTTGATGTACCAGCCGAGGCGGGCGTGGTCTTCCATCCAACGCAGGAAGCGGACGATTTCGGGCGAGCTGAGGTGGTGGGTGAAGAGCGCGCTGAGGACGATGTCGGGTTGCGGATCGGGTGAGTAGGTGAAGACGTCGGCGGTGATCCAGTGGATGTTGGAAGCGAGAGGATCTTTGGCGCTGAACTCCTGCGCGGCGCGGGTGGAGTGCGGGTTGAGGTCGATGCCGGTGAGTTCGACGGGGACGTTGCGAGCGGCGGCCCAACGGGCGACGGCGCGGAGGGTGTCGCCGCCGCCGGAGCCGACGTCGAGAATGCGGAGAGGACGCGATGGGGCTGCGTCCGGGGTGCGCAAGGGCCGGCACGCATCGCAACTGCCGGCGATGCGATTGAGGAAGTCGAGTGTAGGTTTGTAGCCGCGAGTGAGGCGGTTCAGCGCGGCGAGGTCGCGGAGGAAGTCGTGGAACTCCTGATATTCGCAGGGCGAGTCCATGAGCTCGGGGAGCTCGGCGGGTTCTGCGCGTCGCGCGTAGGTGAGTGGAGTGAGCGGGACGGATGTGGAGAGCTCAGGCAGCATGATTTTCAAGCCGCACGATTTCAAGCGGCGTGGAAGAGCATTGTCTCCGCGGTGAGGCCGGGGCCGAAGCTCATGGCGCAGCCGCGCTCCCCAGGCTGGGCTTGGCGCATGAGCTCTTCGAGGACGAACATGACGGTGGCGGAGCTCATGTTGCCGAAGCGCTCGAGGACGGAGCGCGAGGCAGCGAGGGCATCCGGTGGGAGTGCGAGACCGCGCTCGACGGCGTCGAGGATGGTGCGGCCGCCGGGGTGGACGCCCCAGAGGGAGATGTCTTCGGTGGTGTAGGGGCCGAGGATTTCGGCGCTGGCGCTGGAGCCGTGGCCGCATTGAGCCATGACCATCGAGAGATTTGGCGAGCGCGGCGGGGACCTGGCCGGAGAGAAGCATGTCGAAGCCGAGGCCGCGGATCTTCCAGGTGATGAGGTCGCGGGTGCCGGGGATGAGGACGGCACGGAAGCTGTCGAGGGCGAGTCCGGTGGGTTCGGCGGAGAGGATGCTGGCGGCGCAGCCGTCGGCGAAGAGGAGGAAGCTGAGGACCTGCTCGAGGTCGTGGGATTCCTGCAGGTGGAGGGAGCAGAGCTCGAGGTTGACCATGAGCACGCGGGAGGAGGGTTCGGAGCGGATGATGTGGCGGGCGGTCTTGAGGCCGTTGATGGCGGCGTAGCAGCCCATGAAGCCGATCATGGTGCGCTCGACGGAGGTGCAGAGGCCGAGGTGGTCGACGATGTCGAAGTCGAGCCCGGGAGCGTAGAGGCCGGTGCAGGTGGTGACGAGGACGTGGGTGATGGAGCGGCGTTCGGCGGGCGTGACGTTGAGGCGGTCGAGCGCACGCTGCGCGAGGATGGGAGCGAAGCGCTCGAAGATTTCCATGCGGCGCGAGGTGTCGGGGAAGCTGCCGCGCACGTAGACCTCGTGCGCGTTGAGCCAGAACTCGGGAGAGGCTGACTTCGTGCCGACGTGCGGAGACATGATGGAGTAGCGGTGCTCGATGCCGGAGCGCGACGACATGCGGTTGAAGAGCGACCGCATGCGAGGGTCGGGCGACTCGGCGAGCAGACTGTCGGCGAAGTCCACGAAGGGGCGGTGCACGTCGTGGTCAGGGACGGCTGTTGCGATTCGATTTAGATAGGCCTCGGTCACAGGATTCATCCTGCCAGAGTTGGATTCGCGGCTTGTCCCGCAAATGTAAGCAGAAGGTCGCTAGTGGAAAGGGTACGCGAGTGGGGACGCGAGAAGCTTCGTGGTTGGAACTTTTTGATAGAGATCCCATCTAAGTAAGTGAGAGATTTGCTTAGTCTCCGAGAGGAGATTTGTTGGATCTCCGAATGAGGTTCTTATGACGATGCCAAGGCAATTGCGACTCTTTCTTGCTGCGGCCATACTGTCAACGGTGAGCGCAGTTTGTTCTGCGCAGGCCGCGCAGCAGCCGGGCCAAGCGAATTTGAATTCCATGCAGGAGGCGGCTCCGATTGAGCGCGCCTATCCGAACCAGAACAACTACCCGAATGGGCGGAATGCTGCGCCGGATGCGAGCACGACGACTGTACCGACTGAGGGCGTGATGCTGCGCGTGGCGCCGGGGAGCAGCGTGCAGCAGGTGAGCTCATCCGCCGAGAAGCTGGAACTGCGCGTGGAGCGCGGCGTGGCCAACATCAACGTGCATGACCCGGAGAAGGACAAGCTGATTCTTGTGGACCTGCCGGGCGGGCAGACGCAGCTGCTGAAGAACGGACTGTACACGTTCAACGCGGAGACGAATACGGTGCGGGTGCTGAAGGGTGAGGCGCTGGCATTTCCGGAGGGTGCTGCGACGAATGCGAAGCCGCTGAAGGTGAAGGAGTACAACAAGGTGGTCTTTAGCGGAACGGATGTGCGTCCGCATGAGTTCACTCCATATGAGGCGAGCGTGGACCTGCTGCCAGGGCCGCAGGGTCCGCGGGGCGACGGCGGCGGGGCGGGGTATGGCTATGCACTATGGACCGTACGGCGACGGCTTCTATGGCTATCCGTACTACCCGTACTACGCGTATGGCTACCCTGGCTGGGGCTATCCGTATGGCTATGGGTTCTATCCGTTCGGAGTCGGGATTGGGTTTGGCTACTACGGGGGCTACTACGGCGGTTTCCATGGCGGATATCGCGGCGGGTATGGGTACCACGGTGGCGGTTTCCATGGCGGCGGCGGGCGGCGGTAAATCGTTGAACATGCGTGAGAAGGCGGCCGGCCTGGCCGCCTTTTACTTTTGTTGGAATTATGTCGGCTGGCAGACGGCGGCGCGAGGAGCGCGGCTGCTAGCGTGAGGTTTGTGGCCGGTGGAGGAGCTGCACGAGCCGGGTCGAGCCCGGCCGGCCGCATTGGATTCCATGAACCCTCGACGCGCGGGGAGGTGCGTCGAGGGTCTTGTGTGTCTGGCTGCCGATTGAGCACATCGGCTACCGATTCCGGGGTTGGGCGATACATCCTTTTCGTGGGATAGAAACATCCGTCTTGAGTGGCAGGCCTGGTGGGTACGGGCTGTGCCGTACGCAGAACCACTCCGAGGACAGTTCACGATGGAACCATCGAACCCCCTCGACGGCCAGCAGCGCCTCGAGCCCATCTTCCCAGCAGGTGCAGGACAGCCCGGGAGGTCGTCGATCCCGGGACCGCGCAACGGCCGCATTGAACTTTCACCGCAGGCGATGCGCATGCTGGAGACGAGACCGCCGCATAAGCGAACGCAGGACACGGAGCCGACGGGCGCAGTTGGGCTACGGGAGCGGCCGGATGGAGCTGCCGCGGAGGGTGGCGTTCCTCCGGAGGCGGCCGAGGCTCTGATTGAAGGCAAGCGCATTGGCGAGCGGATCAAGTTTCTGCGCCAGCGCAAGCATATGGGACTGGTGGAGCTGGGGCGGTACACGGGGCTGTCCGCAAGCTTCTTGTCGCAGTTGGAGACGGGCCGGGTGGTGCCGACGCTCAGGAACCTCGCGCGGATCGCGATGGTGTTCTCGCGAGACCTGAGCTATTTTTTCGAGCCGGAGAGGCCGGAGTTGTTCCGGATCCAACGGGCTGCGGAGCGGCAGAAACTGCCGCAGACGGGCGCGGCGGATCCGGACTACTTCTTCGAGAGCCTGGGGCAGGTGCCGACGGAGCAGATGATCACGCCGTATGTGGCGGAGTTTCTTCCGGGCAACGGGCGGCGTGTGCCGACGGCGCATCAGCATGCGGGCGCGGAGTTCCTGTACATGCTGAGCGGACACCTGCGGCTAATGCACGAAGGCCGCACGGAGGTGCTGGAGCGCGGCGATGCGGTGTACTTCGATCCTTCGGCGAAACACAGCTACGAGCGGATTGGAGATGAGGCGTGCACGGCGCTGATTCTTACGATTCCGGAGCCGATGCGCGCGAACCAGCCGGCGCGGATGGCGCCGCAGTCGCAGGGAGCGAACGGGGCGGCGAAGAAGCGGTCGCGGTAGGGGCGTGGGTCAGCAGGTTGCAAGGGGAAAGCAAAAGCCTTAACGCAAAGTGCGCAAAGAAAAGCGCAAAGGTGCGCCACGGCATTGTGGTGAGGTTTGCGCGTTCGCTAATTCAGAAGCGTTATACGGCGTTTACGGGAAGGAAGAGTTGCTCGATCTCCAGCCAGTCATGCACGCGGCGGAAGCCGGTGACGTTGACGTTGGCGGGTGAGCTGAAGAGGATGCCTTCGCCCTGGAAGAGACGAAGCTGGCGTGGGTTGTCGTCGATGAGATAGTCGCCGTTGAGGATGCCCTTGTTGCCGCAGAAGACGATGTGCGATGCGGGAATGTATGGGAAGTGCTGCTTGAGCCAGTGGAACTTCGCGTTGAAGCTCGAGGGGACTTCCATGGCGGCGGTGGCGATGTAGATCTCGTAGTGCTGCTGCAGGCGTTGGAGCACGCGCTGCGCGTGCGGCAGGACGCGGAGGACGGCGAAGAAATCCTCGGACATCATGTAGTCGTAGAGAGCCTGCTGGCGCTCGGGTGGGACGAAGTCCCAGATCCACTGACCGTGGAGGTCGGCGCGGGTGATGCGCTCAGAGAATTCGCGGTTGTAGCGGAGGAGATGCTCGCCTAGCGCGTCGGCGATGACCTCGTCCATGTCGACACAGATGGTGCGGCGGGCGTTGTTTGCTTCAGTACGAGCGGACCCGTTGTGTTGCTGTGGAGTCATGAGCGGGGCTCTGCGGTTGGGGCTTGTGCGGAGGCGAGGCGCTCGCCGGCCTGCCAGGATTGCGGCGTGTCGCGGCGGGGATCCCAGAAGAGGATGCGGCCGCAGGTCTCGCAGGTGAAGATCTGGTCTTCGTGCTCGCGGCTGGTGAGGTCGTTCCAGCGCTGCGGGCGGACCATCATCTGGCAGGCGGAGCACTTGTGGTCGATGGCTTCGGAGAGGCCGCTGCCGCGGGACTTCGCGATGCGGTCGTAGTTGGCGAGAGCAGTTTCGCCGATTTGCGCGCGGAGTGTAGACGCGCTCGGCTTCGATGGCGGCGATGCCTGTGCGAGAGCGCTCGATGGTGGCGGCGGCGCGAGTGCGCTCGGCTTCGAGCGCGGAGCGGTTGGAGTCGACGGATGCGGCGGCGGATTTCTCTGCGGACTCGAGGGCTTCGGTGCGCTCGAGCGAGGCGAGCTCTTCGTCTTCGAGTTTGAGGATGGCGGAGGCGGCGAAGTTGATCTCGTGATCGAAGGAGTTGATCTGCGCGGCGCTGGTGGCGGAGTCCATCTGCTTGCGGAGGCGCGTCATCTTGGTGCGGTGTGCGTCGGCGTCGAGCTCCTGACTGCGGCGGAGTTTTTCTTCGGCGGCGAGGTCCTGGCGGACGCGGGCGAGGGACTGCTCGGCGGATTTGAAAGCGACTTCGGCGGCGGTGACGCGGCGGGGAGCTTCGGCTTGCTCCTGGCGGAGGCGCTGGAGCTCGAGGTCCTGGGCCTGGAGAACGACGAGATGTTCGAGGTCAGCATTCATATTGGTTCTTTGTCACGGTTTCCGTTGCTTTTCTTTGGCGGCTCACAGCGGCGGCCGGGGCGCCTGCCGCAAAGATTAAGCGTAGCACTTTCGGTGTACGAAGCTCTTTTGTGACGGGCAGCGTCAGATTAAGTGAATCTGCATCGCACCCCGCACTATCCAAAACAGAACCAATGGCAGCCGCAAGCGTAGCAGAGCTCGAAAGCGTCTCGCAGCCAGTGGATTCCCATGCGGCGTGGCGTCCGCGTGTGAATCCGTGGATCGTCGCGATGACGGTGACGCTGGCGACGTTCATGGAGGTGCTGGACAGCTCCATTGCGAACGTGTCGCTGCCGCACATTGCAGGTGGGTTGGGCTCGACGCAGGAAGAGGCGACGTGGGTGATCACGGCGTACCTGGTGGCGAATGCGATCATTCTGCCGGCCGGTGCGTACATGACGACGTTCATCGGGCGCAAGAAGTTTTACATGATCTGCGTGCTGCTGTTCGGCATCAGCTCGATGATGTGCGGAATGGCGCCGACGCTTCCGCTGCTGATCTTCTTCCGCGTGCTGCAGGGTATCGGCGGCGGTGGGTTGGCGCCGAGCGAGCAGGCGATTCTTGCGGATACGTTTCCGCCGAACAAGCGCGGGCAGGCCTTTGCGATGTATGGGCTGGCGGTAGTGTGCGCGCCGGCGATCGGGCCGACGCTGGGCGGCTACATCACGGACAACTTCAACTGGCGCTGGATCTTCTTCCTGAATATTCCGGTGTGTCTGCTGTCGCTCTTTCTGACGTCGAGGATCGTTGAAGATCCGCCGTGGATTGAGAAGCAGGTGAAAGAGGCACAAAAGGGCGGCATTAAGCTCGATCTGATCGGGTTCGGGCTGCTGGCGCTGACGTTCGGGGCGCTGGAGTTTGTGCTGGACAAGGGCCAGGAGGATGACTGGTTCTCTTCGCACATCATCACGTTCTTCGCGGTCGCGATGGTGGTCGCGTTTGTGGTGATGATCTGGTGGGAGCTGCGGCAGCTTCGCGTGGGGCACCGGCCGATTCTGAATCTCACGCTGTTCAAGCGCCGAAGTTTCGCAATCAGCTTCACGCTGATGTTTGTGCTTGGGTTCGCGCTGTACGGCACGACGATTCTGATTCCGCAGTTTGTGCAGACGCTGCTGGGGTATACGGCGGAGCTGGCAGGGAAAGTACTGTCTCCGGCTGGGTTCATGATGATGGCAATGATGCCAATCGTGGGCGTCTTGTCCGGGAAAGTGGATGCGCGCAAGCTGATTGGCTACGGCTTCTTCATGCTGACGATCGCGCTGCTCTACATGGGCAAGATGAACCTGGGGCTGAGTTATGGCGAACTGGTGTTCATGCGATGTTTCCAGGCGTCAGGGCTAGCGTTCCTGTTCATTCCGATTAATACGATTTCGTACGTCGGGGTGAAGCAGACGGAGAGTAATGATGTCTCGGGGTTGATGAATCTTGCGCGCAATATCGGAGGGTCGTCGGGCACGGCGTTTATGGCGACGATGCTGATACGGCGCACGGCGGCGCATGAGACGTCGATGGTGCGGAATATGAATACGGGCAGCGCAGGATTCATGGCGCAGGTGACGGCGCTGGCGGGACGATTCAAGGCAGGCAATGGAAAGGGAGTAACGGACGGTCCGTTCAACGGGGCTTCGGCGGGCGCGATTCACCAGGCGCAGGCGTTCATCTACAACCAGATGCACCGGCAGGCGGCGATGCTCGCGTACATCGACATCATTCGCTACCTGACGATCTTCTGCGCGTGCATGATTCCGATTCTGTTTTTCATTCCGAAGCCGCCGAAGGGAATGCAGGGCGGGCACTAGAGAAAAGTGCGAGCAGAGACACGAAGGCCGGAGCGTTCGCTCCGGCCTTCTGTGTGAGTCGCGAACGTCGAACTACTTCTTGGGAGGAGCGATCGAATCCTTCGCGGCCTTGGCGACGCGGAACTTGACGACGGTCTTGGCCTTGATCTTGATGGCCTCGCCGGTCTGGGGGTTGCGGCCGATGCGGGCCTTGCGCTCTGCCTTGACGAGCTTGCCGAGTCCGGGGATGGTGAACTCGCCGTTCTTCTTGGTCTCCTTGACGGCCGTCTCGGCGAGCGTCTCGAAGAAGGTTGCGGTCTGCTTGTTGGTGAGCTCGAGCTTCTCCGCCATTGCGCGGACGAGCTGTGTCTTGGTCATGCCTTTTGCCATTTGAGGGAACTCCTTTGAAACAGATTTTGAGGGCCTTCGCGATCACCCCAGCGGATGAAAAACTTCTACTGAGGGCCCCGGGGCCCGTTGTGCCGCTTTCTGCACCGCACCAAATCGTCAGTGTTTATGCGGGTGCGGAGAACCGCGCCGTGATTCACCATCTCCCGTTCCGAGCGCTTTGTCAACGCCAAAACACCTGTTTCCACAGGTATTTTTAGGGTTTTCAGCCGAAAGTACCCAGATTTGTGCGGTTTTCGGCGGAAAACGCGGGGTGAAATAGCGCAAAAGGGCTAGAGGAAGGCGTTTGCGCGCACGCGGCGAAGAGGCTCGGATGCGGGCTTTTCGGCAGAGAGGATCGCGTTGTTGAGTGTTTCGACGAGCGGGGCCATGAGGCGAAAGCGAGAGATGATTTCGCGGGCGAGTGCGGGCTCGAGGGCGAGCGATGCAGGCAGCGAGCAGCGCACGCCCCAGTTGCGCGAGCGGAGGAGATCGGCGGCGGGGTGCTCGGAGCAGAAGCCTTTGGGGACGCGGGTGAGCGCGTCGGGGTCGATGGTTTGCATGGCGGGAGTGCGCTTGGAACGTGGCTTGAGGAGCTTGTTGAGTTGAGCGTTGTAGTCGCGATGATGCTCGGCCATCCAGCGGCGAAGAGCGAGGAGTTGATCGCGCTCGGGCATGTAGACGCCGGCGGCGAGGAAGCAGTCTTTGGGGCCGATCTGCAGATAGAAGCCGCCGCCGGAGGTCTTCTCCATGCCGCGGCGCGTCCACCAGGCGGAGAGATGGGTCTTGTAGGGACGCTTGTCAGGGGAGAACCGAATATCGCGGTAGATGCGCATCATGGATTTGTGCGCGGGGCGCATGTGCTCGGGCGCGTAATCGGCCATGGAGCGCGTGAGCTCGTCGACGAGTGCGAGCATGGGCGCTTTGAGTTCAGTCTCGTAGATGCGCTTGCGGGCGTTGAACCAGTTGCGGTCGTTGTTGCGGGAGAGGCCGCGGAGAAAGGTCATGGCGGCCGGGGTGAAGTGCGAAGGCATGAGGGAGAGGATAGCTCGACGGGGTGTGTGCAACCTGTGGACGCGACGATGTGAGAGGAGGAGAATAGAGGCGCGGTCGCGAGGAGGGTTCCTATGCGGGTCTTCATGGTGGCGGTTGCAGGGTTGATGGTTGCGGCGGTGGGGCAGGCGCAGTCTTGGCCTCCGCTTAATGCCGGGGCGGTCCCGATTGGAGCAAGGTGCCCTGGACAACTGATCGCGCAGCATCAGCCGACGGGCGGTGCGACGGTGTGGACCGTGGCCCAAGAGGACAAGAATCGGGAGGGCCAAGCGAAAGGCCCTGGTTTACACGTGGAGTTCGAAGCGCCGAATGTGAAGACCCCGATGAATAAGGTGCAGGCGATGGAGCTTAGTGTGAGCTACCTGCCAGCGGGTTCGCGTGTGATGCCCATTGAAGCGGGAACTGATTCGAAGAACGCGAAGGAGTCGAAGAAGACCTTTGTGCTGCAACAGGAGGCAGCGCGGCGATTCGACGCGAATTTGCTGGTGGGACCTGCGGCAACAATCACGCGGGTGCACCTAGTAAGCGCGACGTTTGCCGATGGCAATGTGTGGCATGCGTCGAGCGAGGATGTTTGCAGCGTCGAACCGTCGAAGTACATGCTGGTGGAAGCGAAGAGATAGCAGATCGGCGAATAGCTCCTTGGAGGGTCCTATGCGACTCGGTGTGGTTGTGGGGCTCATGATCGCGACGATGACGGGGACACAGCCCGGGAGTGCGGGCGTGACGCCGACGTCGAGAGTTGCGGCCGCAGGATCACGATGCCCGGGGGCGCTGCGGGCGGATCAGCACACGGTGGGAGGGCAAAGGACCGTGTGGACGATGGCGCTCGAGGACAAGAACAAGAAGGATCAATGGCCCGACCCGGCCGGTATGGCCGCCGTGCATATGGTGTTTGAGAATACGCGGGCGCAGATCCGGTCACTGGAAGTCAGCGTGAGCTATCTGCCGCTGGGACCGCGGCTGATGCCGGATGCGGACGGAACGAATGCACAGGAAATGAAGAAGAACTATGTGCTGACGGCCGACGATAAGACGCGGATAGAGCGCAATCTGATGGTGGGACCGGCCGCGACAATAACGCGTCTGCATGTGACCAGCGCGACGTTTGCGGACGGAAGCGTGTGGCATGCGGCGAGCGAGGGGGCGTGCAGCATAGAACCAAGTCGCGCGATTGCTGTGGATGGTAAGGAGAGTTCGCTGAGGTGGTGATCGGAGCGAAATGCAGGGGTCCTTCGACTACGTGCTCCGCACTTCGCTCAGGATGACGGCGGTTCTTCACTCCTAGATTGACAACAAAGGTTGTGTGAGCGCGTGGCTAGAGCTGGCGGGCGAGGAGCAGGGTCATGTCGTCGGGCTGTTCGTGGGCGCCGATCCATTCCAGCAGGCGAAGCATCGTGTGGTTGGCGAGGGTGGGCAGCGGCTCGGAGCGGTGTTCACGGATGTAGTCGAAGAGGCGCTCTTCGCCGAACTGCTCTTCGTTTTGCTCGGGCTCGGTGAGGCCATCGGAGAAGGCCATAAGCAGGTCGCCGGGGTTGAGCTCGATGGACTCTTCGCAAAACTGGGTGCCGTTGAGGAGGCCAACGGGTGGGCCGCCGCAATCGAGGTGCTTCACGGTGCCGTCGGCGGAGAGAATGATCGGGGTGGGGTGACCGCCGTTGGTGTAGGTGAGCTTGCGCGTGACGCTGTCGTAGAAGGCAAGAAAGAGCGTGGCGTACTTCTCGGGTGGTGTGCTGCCGAAGATGTGCTTGTTGAGGAGCTCGAGCAGTTTGGCGGGCGAGGGACGTGTGATCTCGCCTGAGGTGCCGTTGGTGGAGCTGAGGCCGAAGGCGCGCACGGCGGAGTGCAGCGAGGCCATGAGCAGCGCGGCGGAGATGCCTTTGCCGCTGATATCGCCTAGGGCGAGATAAAGCTCGCTGCCGTGGCGGCCGAAGATGAAGTCGAAGTAGTCGCCGGAGACGGTGCGCGCGGGCTGGCAGACGGCGTG
The DNA here is from genome assembly GCA_963729675.1 of uncultured Acidobacteriaceae bacterium. Classification (GTDB taxonomy): domain Bacteria; phylum Acidobacteriota; class Terriglobia; order Terriglobales; family Acidobacteriaceae; genus Granulicella. The sequence continues at coordinate 61,899 of CAVSOV010000014.1, read as the reverse complement.
GATTTCGAAACCGGGAAGAGCGACGGGTGAGTGCGGGAAGAGATTGGCCTGGACCTCGCGGGCGATGGAGAGCTCGGACAGCAAGCGTTCTTTTTCGCGCTGCTGGGCGAGGAGATCGACGATGGAGGCGGTCATGCCGTTGAAGGATTGCGCGAGCGCGCCAAGCTGGTCCTTGCGCTTGATGACGATGCGGTGGTCGAAGTTGCCGCGGTCGATTTCGCGGGTGCCGCGGTAGAGCTCGGAGACGGAGCGCGTGATGGTGCGGCTGAGGCCGGCGGCCATGAGGAGCGCGAAGAGCTCCAGCAGCGCGAAGAAGATGGCGACGGAGATGAGGATGATGCGAATGACCGTGCCGAGGCCGTTGGTGGTGGAGAAGAGCAGACCGTAGAGGATCGACGGCCGCGAGAAGACGGCGACGATGGAGCGCACGCGTTCGCCGGTCTCCCAGGAGGTGACGCTCAGGGGAGCGCTGAAGACGATGGGCGGGTCGAGGAGGTGCGTCTGCGGCGGAAGAGGGCCGGAGTCTACGGTTGCGAAGTGCTCCTGGCTGGACGCGTCGAACTTCTCGAGATCATTTTTGTCTCCGATGACGATGTTGGTGTCGTCGCCATCGGACTTGGCGGCATCGGGGTTGACATTGACGTTGATCTTGCCGTTGCCGCCGCCGCTGTTTATTTTTGTGAAGCCGGGAATTAGAAGGACGCGGCCAAGGCTGCCATCGGTGGATGCGAGCGTGGTTTTATCGAGCGGGCGCATGCCGAGGACAGAGAGCGTGCGGGCGGCTTGCGGGATCGCGACGAAGGCGCAGAGATAGAGATGGTCTTTGAAGGCCACGACGCCGTGAAAGCCGGGGTGCAGCCAGGACGGAAGGGATTGGCCGACGAAGGGGTCGGCAGGAGACTGGGGCGTTGGGAGTTGGAAGGTGTTGCCCTTGAGAATGGCGAGCGAGATGGGCAGGGGGCTGACCTGGACGGGCTCGGCCGCAGCCTCATCGTGGCGCGAGCCGCTGGCGGTGGAGAGCAGGGCGAGGCCGGCGGTCTCGTCGCGGAGCTCGGCGGAGGCGTGGTCGAGCAGCGTAAGGGCGCTGTTGGTGGAGAACTGGCCGGCGAAGAGATAAGAGGCGATGGCGAAGAGCATCAGGCAGAGAACGACCGGCGCGAGGCTCATCAGCGCATAGGTGAGGATGAGGCGGTTGCGCACCTTCCAGAGGAAGCGGCGCGTGACCCAGCGATAGAGCAGGATGATGAGCAGCGGCGAGAGGATGAGGCTGCAGAGAATGATGGGGCCGAGGAAGACGAGCTCGAGGACGTGCGAGATGCGGCCGAGCAGCGCCATGAAGACGATGAGCGCGGTGAGGATGAAGCTGATGCGGCCGAGGCGGCTGCGGCGCTTGTACCAGGCGCGGAAGCCGGTGCCGGATTTTGGCGTCGCTGGACTCATGGCAAAGGGGCGTGCCGTTGGCTGGTGGTGTTGAGTTTAGCGTAGCGGGCGCTGATGAGCGCCTAAGGCCTTCGGGGAATGTCGCGGGGCGACTGGTGCCCAAGATGTAGGCGAATGAGCAGAGCTTGTAGGTGCAATTTCAACCGGTTGCAGCGATACTCCCGATGGGAACGGCTGAGCAAGACCCAGATGACGGGAGATCGGCAATGAGGATGCAGTTCCAGATTTGGATTGCGGGCCTGGCGATGGGCGTGGATATGAAGACACGTGCCCAGAGGGTCAGGAAGCGTAACGCAAAGACGGTTTCGCCGGCGCCGCGGAAGAGCAAGTCGCAACAGGCACGGCGTAACGGGCGCGAGTGATCGTGGAGCGCAAACGCGAGGAGTCCGTGCGGTTGGTTCCGTTCAGTTGCGAGCTATGAGTTTTGGAGTGCGTGAGTTGGACAGAAGAACGGCGGAGATTGCTCTCCGCCGCTGGTGTTTGTGATGGGTGGGATTAGGGCTTGCCGTTGTCCGGCGGAGGCACTTCGGCGTTGGGGTAGAGGTTTGGGATGGGGGCGTTGAGTTCGCGCTCGCGCTCCGGGTGGGGGAAGGGCTTGCGCGGCATCATGGCGTCGCGCTGGCTGGTGTTCCAGAGGAAGATCGCTTCGACGATGGCGGCCTGCTCGAGGTCGGCCTGGTGCAGCTTGTCGAAGGTGTCCATGTCGGAGTGGTGGGTGCGGGTCTCGTAGTCCATCGGGTCCTGGATGAACTGGAAGCCAGGTAATCCAACGGCGTCGAAGCTGAGGTGATCGGTGCCGCCGGTGTTGCGGTAGCTGATGGTGGTGACGCCGAGGTCCTTCAGCGGGGCGATCCACTGGGCGAAGATGGGGCCGATGGGGAAGTTCTCCTGCGTGTAGACGCCGCGGATCTTGCCGGTGCCGTTGTCGAGGTTGTAGTAGGCGTCGAGCGTCTCCCACTCCTTAGTGGTGGTGAGCGGGCCGCGCTCGCGGCGCATGAAGGCGGGCAGGCCGCTGGTGTCAGGATGCGCGGGCTCGGCGAAGGTGCCGAAGTGCTGCTTCACGTAGCCCTGCGAGCCGTAGAGGCCCTGCTCTTCACCGGACCAGAGAGCGATGCGGATGGTGCGGCGTGGCTTGAGGTCGAGCGCCTTGAGGATGCGGACGGCCTCCATGGCAACGATAGAGCCGGCGCCGTTGTCGGTGGCTCCGGTGCCGGAGATCCAGCTGTCGAGATGGCCGCCGACCATGACGATCTGGTCCTTGAGTTTGGGATCGGTGCCGGGGATCTCGGCGACGGTGTCGAAGCCGTGCTCGTGGTCGCCGGTGAACTTGGTCTCGATGTTGACTTCGAGAGTGACGGGCACGTGGGCCTCGGCGAGGTGCGCGAGACGGTCGTAGTGCTCGATCATCATGACGGCGTTGGGAATCTTGACGGCGTTCTCGGGCTTCTGTGCGTCGCGGGCGAGGTTGGCGCCGTTGTCGTCGAAGATGATGCCGGTGCCGCCGCCATCGCCGCCGTCGCGGGTGGGAGTGATGATGACGGCGACGCCCTCCTCCATGAAGAGTTTGAGTGCCTGTTGGCGGAGGCGCTGCAGGCGCGTGCGCTCGGCGAGCCGCTGCTGGAGGGTCTGCTGCGGAGCGGCGTTGCGCGGCGCGTCCCTGCCCTTCGGCGGACTCCATCTCTTTGAGCTCTTCGTCGGTGTAGCGGTGGAAGAGCGGCTCGGTGATGTCAGGCGTGGGGCGCGTGGCGCCGAGGAGAACGATCTTGCCCTTGAGCTTGCCCTTCCACTTGTCGAGGTCGGAGGCGTCGTTGAGGACGACGTAGGCGATCTGGCCGGTGACAGGGCCGTTGGTGGCCGGTGACCAGGGCGCGGCCTGCATCCAGAGGGGCTCGGGGTCGGGCGAAACCATGCGGGCCCAGGTATTGATCTGCTGCCAGCCCATGCCGAAGTCGCCCCAGTCCTCGAGGTGCGCGTTGGAGAGGCCGATGGCGGTGAGGGTGTCGCGGGTCCAGGCGTTGGCCTTGGCCATGTTGGGCGAGCCGGTGAGGCGCGGGCCGATGCCGTTGGCGAGCGCGTCGCCGAACTGCATGACCTTGCCGTGCTGCAGACCCTCTTCGCGGATGCGGGCGTACATGTTGAGGTCGAGGTCTTCGGTGACGGGCTGCGGGCCGTAGTAGCTCGGGACGGGCTTTTCAGCGGCGGCCTCGGGAGCGGCGGCCTTCTTCTTCTGGGCCTGGGCAGAACAACAGAGACTCAGGACGACCGCAAGAGCGGTCACGGTGGACGCACGGCGCACAGACATCGATGACTCCTCGAAAAGGAATGTGGAGGTTGTGAGGACTAGATGTGAAAGTGTACGCGTCGCGAGACGAAATAGTCTCCGCAATGTTTGCAAATGCAGGTCCTTCGACTTCGCGCCTTCTGCGCTCCGCTCAGGATGACCGCTTAATTCTGGTGGATGCGGCGGCGGCGCATGCGGCGGGCGTAGAGCACGCTGAGGTAGCTGAGCGCAGAGATCAGCACGACGACGCCGACGGGGAAGCCGATGTCGCGGTAGGCGATGGCGAAGTCCGGATTGTGACCGCTCGCGATGCGGTAGAAGAGCAGCGCCATGATGCTGACGAAGGTAGTCAGGAAGAAGGCGGCAAAACCGGTTGCAAAACCCATCAGAAGCGACGAAAACCAGCCGAGATCGCCGAGCGGGATTCCAAAGAGAACGCCCTCGGTGCGGGCGCGGGCGACATCGTGGGGGCTGTCCATCTCAAGTAGAATAAACCTGATGGCAGAAGGTCTGCAGGGCGTACAGATGATCGGCGGGGCGATTGACCCCAGGGTTCCGCGGCGCGAGGAGCTGGTGCGCGCGGCCCAGGTTGCTCGCGAGGTCGAGGTGCGGCAGTCGGCGAACGGCGTGCGTTTTGCGACGTTTGGCGAAACCGGCGTGCCGGATCTGGATCTGGACCGGATGCTCGAGGCAGTGCCGCCGGCGATTGGCGCTGCGCTGGGGCGAACACTTACTACTTTGTGCCGCTGGCTCTGAGGGAGTCGGCCGAACCGGGGCAGCCGGAGGGCTATCAGCCGGAAGGCTATGCGAAGAAGGCGTCGCAGTCGCCGGAGCACGCGATGGTGGCGCGTGCGTGGACCGATGAGCTGGGCGAGTCGGCAATCTGCCACAGGAATGTGGAGCTCGGAAGCGGACATCGTGGAGTGTTTATCTCGACGCGGCTGATGAGTGACCGCTTCGCGCTGAGCTTTGAATTCTTTATCAATGTGGCGCACGCGTTTGTGGACGCGGCGGGCGTGCCGGAGAGCTTCGCGGAGCTCGTGTGGCAGCAGGCGCTGGATGGCGTGCGCGGTGAGACGAGCCTGGATGCGTGGGAGTCGCGCAATCTCGCGTTCGGCCGCGAGCCGAATGCCCAGCCGGAGGAGTCGCGATCACGGCGGAGCTTCACGGCGAAGGCGAGACCGTTTTCGAGCGAGCAGCCTGCTTCGACGAATGAGGCACCGCAGGCGGTCGACGAGAAGGAACGCGGGCTCTATATTGACGCGGCGTTCTCGGATGCGGTGGCGATCTATCTGCTGTCGCTGGCGTTGGACTTCGATTACTCGGAGCTGCGCGAGCGCGAGTATCCGCTGCTGGCTCCTGCGGCGCTGGCGGCGCGGCTGAAGATGGTCGCGGAGATGTTCCCGCCGAATCCGGGGTATCAGTTCAGCGTGCGGTATCGGCGCAGAGCGTAGTAGAACGGATAGGTTCCGGGAACAGGAAGCTTGAACCCGGAACAGCTGGGGTTCCTATGAATTCCGTGCCTCTCATTCATTATGTCTGTTGCCGTCGAAGCCGAAGACGAAGGCGGACCAGGAGAAGATGGGCATGGCGCTGGCGAAGCTGGCGCAGGAAGATCCCACCTTCAAGGTCCGCACCGACATCACCAACGGGCAGACGATCATCGCCGGCATGGGCGAGCTGCATCTGGAGATCATCGTCGACCGCATGATGCGCGAGTACAAGGTCGAGGCCAACGTGGGCAAGCCGCAGGTGAACTACCGCGAGACCATCCGCGGCAAAGCCGAGGCGGAAGGCAAGTACATTCGTCAGACGGGTGGTTCGGGCAACTACGGCCACGCCAAGATTCGTATCGAGCCGAACGAGCCGGGCAAGGGCTACGAGTTCTCGAACGACATCAAGGGCGGTACGATCCCCAAGGAGTACATCAAGCCGATCGACCAGGGTATTCAGGAGGCGATGGCGGGTGGTGTGCTGGCAGGGTACGAGATGGTCGACATCAAGGTGTCGTTGTATGACGGCAGCTATCACGATGTTGACTCGAACGAAATGGCCTTCAAGATCGCCGGTTCGATGGCGTTCAAGGAGGCTGCGACAGCAAGGCCAAGCCTGTGCTGCTGGAGCCGGTGATGGCGGTTGAGGTGACGGTGCCGGAGGAGTATATGGGCACGATCATCGGCGACCTGAATCTCACGGCGCGGACGCATCGAGGGCATGGAGATGGTCGGCGGTGTGCAGGCCATCAAGGCCACGGTTCCTCTGTCGAACATGTTCGGCTACGCGACGGCCATGCGTGGACATCGACGCAGGGACGAGCGAACTTCTCGATGGAGTTCAAGCAGTATGAAGAGGCGCCGCGCAAGCGGGACTTTGACGATGACGAGCCATTCACCGTGGTAGCGATTCCTAAATGCCCGCAACCCGGAGGTGGTCAATTCCGCAGCCGATTAGAGGCTGACTGAAACCTTTAGAGATTGCGCGGCATTCGTCGGGTGACGAGCGGGAGTCTGAGCTGACGCTCCGGGTTTCGCCTCACTTTGCAGGTGACATTATCTGCTCGTAGACGCGCTCCAGTGGTTCAGGAGTGACGCTGAGTCTTCCTCTGTACGGATTGTCGAGAACTGCGATCAAGAAGATCAGCAGACCCAGCAGGCTCGAGAACAGGACGGTCATCCAGAAGTGGACGCTGAAGCTTTCGCCATGAAGGAACCAGCTGACGGCGATGCAAATCACAGCTCCGGCAAGGACCAGCGCCCAGAGCGGGCCGGGCATCTCATCCTGGACGCTGTTGAGCCTGGCTCGCCGGCTTTCGGTCAGGTCATTGAAGGCTCGATACGCTTCAGTCGCCAGGATGTTCTGTCTCTCGTTCTGAGGCTCGAAAGACATGAAGTGTTCCTGGAAGTCGTTCAAGGTCGCGCTCGCGTTATTGGGAACGATTCCGTGCTGTTGCATCGGCCATCCCACGTCGATGACCTGGCGGGTGTAGTTGCGCAGATCCTGCTGCATCAGCGAGCGCGCAGGCTCAGGATAGGCGCCGACGTCGCGGTAAAGAGCGCCCAGAGCGGCGGCCTCGTGGTCAATCTTTCCCTGCACCTCGGAGTAAGTGGCCCAGGCTCCGATCGCGAGCAGACCAACACAGACTGCATAAAGGACGGTCACGGCCGCCAGGTAGAAACCAACGAGGTCGTTATGAGCGTGCTCCCCATTGTGCAGGCGCGCTACCCAGCCGCGAGTGGCGTAGAGGCCACCAAGGCCAAAGGCCACGAACACGCCCACGGTAAGCGTGCCAAAGAGCCAGGTTGGAAGGTCGTAGAGCCAGTACATGTTGATTGAGGCTCCCCCGAAGAATCTGCGTGAAAACTAACTTCGGAGGAGGCAGATCGACACTGGCATTGTTGTCAGTTGGCGGGGTCTGGGCTGCGTTCAGCGGACGGCGGACATCTTAGCGGACCGCGGACATAGCCGCACGGAAGAGGCGTTCGAAGTCTGTGGCGACGGCGGGGTCTTTGGCGGCGGATTCGACGGCCTTCTGCGCGATGGGGCGCGGGTAACCAAGGTTGACGAGCGCGGATAGGACGTCGTCGGCGACGGCGCCCAGGGAAGGCGCGGCGGGCTGCGCGGGGGCGATGCCGGTCATGTCGTCGAGCTTGTCCTTGAGCTCGAGGACGACGCGTTCGGCGGTTTTCTTGCCGATGCCGGGGATCTTCGTCAGCGTGGCGTGGTCGCCGGCGCGGATGGCACCGACGAGACGGTCGGCGGAGATGCCGCTGAGCACGGTGATGGCGAGCTTGGGGCCGATGCCGGAGATAGTGAGCAGCTTCTCGAAGAGGCGCTTCTCGTTGAGCTCCGAGAAGCCGAAGAGTGAGAGTGCGTCCTCGCGGACGTGGGTGTGCACGTGTAGCTTCGCTTCCTTGCCCTCGGCGCCGAGGTCGGTGAAGGTGGTGACGGAGATGGCGAGCTCATAACCGACGCCGTTGCAGTCGAGGATGACGGAGTTGGGGGTCTTCGAGAGGATCAGTCCGCGGAGATGTGCGATCACGAGAGCGATTGTATCGGGCTGAGGTGTGCGAAGTTGCTAGCCGTGGTTTGCGATATACGTCTCGTGGATGACGCTGCGAAGCTTGTCGGTGAGGGCTTCGGCGTCGCGGGTGGTGAGGCCGATGGTGGAGAGCGGGTCGCCGATGATGAGCTTGAGCGGGCGCGGGCGCATCACGTAGGTGTGGATGGGAAGCAACTCGTAGGTGCCGACGAGCGTGATGGGCACGAGCGGCACCTGGGCTTTGATGGCCATCCAGGCAGCGCCGGCGACCATGGATTTGAGCTCGCCATTGGCCGAGCGGCCGCCTTCGGGAAAGAGCAGGAGTGGGAGGCCGGACTCGAGTGTCTTGACGCCGCGCATGAGGCTGGCGACGCCGGCGCGTGCCGAACTCTGGTCGATGGCGACCTGGCCGGAGCGGTTGAGATACCAGCCGATGAAGGGCAGCTTCCACAGCGGCGCCTTGGCGAGGATGCGGAACTGAAAGGGCAGCTTCGCAAAGAGCATGGGCGTGTCGTAGTAGCTGAGGTGGTTGGAGGCGTAGACGGCGAGCGGGCGGCGGCTGGGCCGGCCGTGGCTGGCTTCGCGGCGGCGCAGCGGCTGCAGCTTTTCGAGGCCTTCGACGGTGACGGGGGAAAGCGTGAGGAGCAGCAACACGCGGGCCCAGGTGCGCGCGATGAAGTGCTGCTGACGGCCGGAGCTGTCCCAGAGGCCGGCCACGAGCGAGATGGAGCCGAAGAAGGCCGTCGCGAGGGCGAGGAGCGGCAGCAGGAGCAGGTAAGTGAGCCAGCGGAGCCCGAACGGAACGGGGGGATGCGGGGCTTCGGCGGCCGTGACGTGCTCTTCCGGCTGCAGGATTTCGTTGGACGGCATTGGACTTATCTTAAGGCCGCGGCGCTGGTTAAATGCCGCGAAACTGGAAGGTTAGCAGCGAAGACAGCTCAGGTGTGGACCGCGGTTTCGCTTGTGCGGGACGCGATGCGTGGGAGGAGCAGTGCGCGGAGCTCGGCGATGAGGAAGAGCGAGCCGGTGGCGACGATGAGGCCGCTCGGGAGGCGTGAGGAACTCGGCGGTGGCAAGGGCGGAGACCGCGTCGGGTGCGGTGACGGCGGGGATCTCGAGCTTCTGGGCGGCGGCGCGGATCTCGTCGATGCGGGCGGCACGTGGGTTGTCGATGTGCGTGAGAAGAATGTGGTCGCGGCTGCGCGCGGGGTCGGCTGATGAGGCGTCGAAGAGCGGGAAGAGGATCTGCGCGAGCTCGGCGATGGGCTTGTCGGCGAGGCAGGAGAAGATGAGCGTGCGCGGACGGTCTTCGGGGATCTGTGCGAGCGCAGCACGGAGGGCCCATGCGCCCGCGGGGTTGTGCGCGACGTCGAGCAGGATGGGCGCGCGACCTTCAGTCGATGGAATCCATTCGAGGCGGCCGGGCCACTGCGTATTGCGGATGCCCTGCTCGATCGCCGTGTTGGGAATGCTGAAGCCGTGATTTGTGCGGAGCTCGACTGCCGCAGCGACAGCCAGCGCGATATTGCGCTGCTGGTGCTGACCGGCGAGAGGCGAGTCAATCTCGATTATCTTGCCGTCAATAGATAAAGGATACCGGTTACGCCAGGGTGACCCGGCAGATGTATTGATGTCGATAGATTCTGGTTCTGTGCCGGAATAACCGCGCGGCGGAAGAAAGCGCGATGCGTCCACGCCGCGGACGTTGAGGGCGAGCGCGACTTCTCCAATCGCGGCGTTGGCCTCGGGGTGCTGCGAGAGTGTGACGAGCACGCCGTTCTCGCGCAGGATGCCAGCCTTCTCGGTGGCGATGGAGCGGAGCGTGTTGCCGAGGAACTCGGTGTGGTCGATGCCGATGTCAGTGATGATCGACAGCTGCGGGTCGACGACGTTGGTGGCGTCGAGGCGACCGCCGAGGCCGACCTCGAGGACGGCGATATCGATGCCCTGCTCCGCGTAATAGCAGAACGCGATAGCGGTGAGGAGTTCGAAAAAGCTGGGCGGATGCGGGAGTTCGCCGTGTGCGACGAGCGTGGCGGCCGTGGAGTCGACGAGTGCGAAGAGAATGGCAAAGTCGTCGTTCGAAATCTCGTTGAACTGGGAGGATTTGCCGTCGGAACGCTGGATGCGCTCGTTGACGCGGAGCAGGTGGGGCGAGGTGTAGAGGCCGGTGCGAAGACCGGCAGCGCTGAGGATCGAGGCGAGCGAGGCGGCGGTCGAACCCTTGCCGTTGGTGCCGGCGATGAGCACGGAGCGGAAGGTGCGGTGCGGATTCCCGAGCGCGTGCAGCAGGGTGCGGATGTGGTCGAGCGACCACTTGCGCGGAGCGCCGGCTCTGCCAGTGCGCAGCTCGGGACCCATGCTGGCCAAGCGCGCCAGGGTTTCTTCGTAGGTCATTTCGTCTTCAGGACCTCTTGATAGGTCATCTGTTTATTGTCTCGCGATCGACACCTCGGCGTGGCAGAGGCGGCCGGCTTTGCCGCGCAGGTGAAGGCCGTCCGTTCGGTGCGCGAGATAGCGTGCGTTGAGCGCGTCGGAGTCGAGGTCCTCGACGACGATCAGGTCGTAGCACAGCAGCTCTTCGGCGAGAGATCGGGGTGTGAAAAAGAGCTGGAAGGGTTCGCCGGCCAGCGCGACGCGGGCAGAGAGCGAGTCGAGCATGAGCTGCTCGGTGAACGACAGAACTTCGCGCGGTTGCGAGTAGTCGAAGACGAGGCTGGAGCCGGCGGGCAGACGGCCGAGGACGCGCGCGGTGGCTGCGAAGGCCTCTTGCGTGAGATAGGGCACGACGCCGAGCCACGCGGTTGCGGTGGGGACGGTGAAGTCGAAGCCGGCGTGAAGGAGTTGCTGACGGAGTGATTGGCGTTCGAAGTCGACGGGCACGAAGGTCAGGGCATTGGGAATGGGCAGCTTCGATGCGGAGAGGATCTCGCGTTTCCAGGATTGCGTAGCGGGGTGATCAACCTCGAAAACGTGCACGTTCGGATAGGGGTTGCGCAGCGCGAAGGTGTCGAGACCGGCGCCGAGGATGAGCGCCTGTCGGACATTGTGGCTGCGAACGGCTTCAGCGAGGACATCTTCGGCGAAGCGAGCGCGGCAGACCATGAAGGCGCGCAGGGCTGCGGAGAATGGCTTGCGCGAGGCAGCAGGTGTGCGCTGGAGTTCGAGGCGCGCCTCGGGCGGGAGGATGGGGACGGCGAAGGGGTCTTCGAAGACGAGCGGGCGGGCGTCATGCAGTTGGTGCGCGGCTCGGCGCATGGCGACACGAAGGGCGGTGCGAGAGGGACGGGCTTCGTCCACGGGGCCTTATCCAGGTCTCAGTCAGCGGCTGCGGCTGCCGCGGTGTCGGGGGACGTTGCAGTGTTCTGGAGCACGACGACGATCGGCTCGCTCATCCAGTGGATGGCGTTGGCGAGGTAGGCCTTGAGCTCCTTGCGCGAGACGATGGCGTCGAGGAAGCCGTGCTCGAGGAGGAACTCGGAGCGCTGGAAGCCCTCGGGGAGCTTCTGGCGGATGGTCTGCTCGATGACGCGGGGGCCGGCGAACCCGATAAGGGCGTTGGGTTCGGCGATGTTGAGGTCGCCGAGCATGGCGAAGCTGGCTGTGACGCCGCCGAAGGTGGGGTCGGTCATGAGCGAGATGTAAGGGATGTGGGCTTCGTCGAGCCGCGCGAGCCCCGCGGAGACTTTGGCAAGCTGCATGAGCGACGCGATGCCCTCCATCATGCGCGCGCCGCCGGAGGCGGAGACGATGATGAGCGGGGTGCGCGTCTCGAGCGCACGATCAACGGCACGAGCGATGGTCTCGCCGACGACGGCGCCCATGGAGCCGCCGATGAAGCTGTACTCCATCGCGGAGACGACGACTTCGAGGCCGTTGATCTTGCCGACGGCGTTGACGATGGCGTCATCGAGGCCGGTCTTCTTCTGTTCCTTCTGAAGGCGATCTTTGTAGGATTTGAGGTCGATGAAGCTGAGCGGGTCAGTGGAGCGAAGGCCGGCGTCGACGAACTCATAGCCGGGGTCCAGCAGCATATCGATGCGCTCGCGAGCGCTGATCTTGAAGTGATGGCTGCAGTAAGGACAGACCTGCAGGTTGGCTTCGAGGTCGGCGTTGAAGATAGGTTTGCCGCACTGCGGACACTTGGTCCACAGACCTTCGGTGCGAACCTCGTGGTCGGAGGGCGGGACGATCTCGTGGTCATCGCGCTTGAACCAGGTCATCGCTTATAGCCTCCTCTGGCAGCTCAAGGCCTAAATTCTGATTGTAGCGGAGAGTGTCCCTTCCGCCGTGAGGATACTTAACCACATAGAATCAATGATTTACTTGTGCCATACGGAAAGAAGATTCATCGTTTGGAATAGCTCTTGCATCTAAAAGGAAGTAGATGCGATGCTCTAAATGAAGGGAATTCGATATGACAGGTACACATATGGGCGGCGGACACCAGTAAGCATCCTCAGGGATTTGATTTAAAACGTTCCCTCGCAGAACTCCGAATCATACGCAGAGCCTCAGCCACGGTATCAGGAAACGTGGGCTGGGGCTTTTTCGTGTGCTCTCTTACCAGAGCAGTCTTTAAGTTATCAAGCTTCGCGCGGAGTGGCGGGATCCGCTTTGTCGTAGAGTTCCTTGAGATCGCCCACAGCGCCGTTGGTGTAATCGGTCTCAACGTACTCCACTTGAATCTGGCCGAGCTCACTCGCCTTCTCAAGATGGGAAAGGGCCGATTTTGCTTGCGCCATGCCGATTCGAGAAGAGCAGCCGGCGTTGCGAGCGATGATGCGAGCCTCACAGCAACCGAGGTTGTAGTAGACATACGCTTCAATGCTGTTCGGGGGAGCAACCTTCTGCCAGGTGTTGTATTTCAGTGCCTTCGACAGCAGATCGCGGGCCGTCTCTGAATTGCCGCGCCTGGACTCAATGTAGGCGAGATTGTAGTAGGCCCTCTGCTGGTTCTTTCGATAGTCGCGGCTCTCTTCAAACTGTTTCTCGGCTGCCTTGAGGTAATCGGGATATGTCTTCGGCAGCTTGCCTGAATGCTCGGACATCGTGACGTAGAGATTTCCTAACTCGTTGTAAAGAGTGAAATCCGACGGCGCTTTCCGTATTGCCAATAAGAGATAGCCTTCTGCTCTTTCGAGATCCGCGAACGAGGCGGTATTTGGAATCTCCCGCTCAAACCGGGATTTTGCATGGTAGAAGAGAGCGAATAACTTCAGGTTCTGCACTTCGCTCCCTTTCCTCGGGGGATGCAGATCGACGGATGCGAAACTTTCTACCGAGAGAATGAGTTGCCGTTTCTCAACCTCAAGCTGTCCGTAGAAGTTCTCTACCCAGGTGATGGCTTCCGTCGGGTCGGTGTGGGGATCTTCTGGCGCGAATACCCGGCGGAGAGTAGCGACTAGCACCTCATGGGCCTGGTTTCGCTTCTCCTCGACATCGGCAAAGATTGGATACCTGGCCCGGAAATCACTGAGTACGTCGTCAATCTCCTCAAGCTTGGCCTTTGCCTGCTTGTCGTAGGTAAGCGCGCTGAACCAGGCTGCTGCCGCCTGTGCGATCGCCGTGATGACGGCGAAGCCGGCAAGAATTGTGAGCAGCCACTTCAGTTCGTCAATATTTGTCTTGACTGCGTCAGTGCCAGATCCGCCGGGGATAAACGGCGCGCTCTCGAGATCACGAAGTGGCCGGATGGCAACCAGGATGACGCAAAATGCTACCGCTACCAAAAGCCACCGAAGAAAAATGGTCACACCATTCAGCCATCGTCCGGGACGGTTGTACTTCTTCTTCGCAAAGACTTCGATGACTGTGAGAGCAACGACTGCGAGCAGAATCTGCAACCAATGCACAGTGAAGAAGCTCATGCGGCAGATTGTAGGCGTGGCGTGTGTTTCGGCGGAGTTATTTGTGTGCCGAGCCACCATTGCTCAGGCCCGGCTCGAATGTCGGGCCCCGACGTTGGATGGCCGGAGTCCGGGCCCGGCTCGCGGGGTAGCGGTAGACAAACGGCATGCGCGGGGTGAAAAGCGTTCGCCGCTCCGTGCGGCGGGGATTCTGGCTCAATGCGTGGCCGAGTCGGGAACCTTCAAGAAGTCTGCAGGCGGGAGAACGGTAGGTGTGAAGCGTGCAGAGTAGATGTCGCCGGTGAAGAAGTCGCGCTTGTCGATGCGTGTGCCGATGGACGTGGTGCCGGGTGGGAGCGGCGCGAGGGTGACGGCGATTTCGGCTTGCAATTCGCCGTCGACGTATCCGCGGAGGGTTTTGCCGTCGTAGGTAGCGGCGATGGCGTACCAGCGATCGAGCGGATGAAGATGCGCGGCATCGCAGGCGATGGCGACGCCATGCTGTTCCGGCGCGCCGCCGCGGAGATCGATGCCGACGGTGTCGAGGCACCACTGCTTGTTGACGATTCGGATCTCGAACATGCGGCGTGATTGCGAGTTCGAGTCCTGCATGATGGAAGAAGCGCTGCGCCGGCGCGCCTTTCGAGGATGGGCGGAAGATGACTTCGAAGGTGTAGGTGGCGTCGCCGGAGAGCGGAGTTGTGTTGAGAAAGAGCGCGTCACCGCTGGGGTTGCCGCTTTGGGGATTGCTGTTGTCGGTGTTTCCGTGGCCTTCGAAATGGATGGCCTTGCCGATGGAGGTGTCGACGACCTGCGGCTTGCCGACGGTGGTGATCTGCGTGCCGCCGATTTTGGAAAGGTTGTCGAAGCGCCAGGTGATGGCTTGCTGGGTATGACCAAGAACGGCGAGCGACGGGACGGCGAGCGCGATGAGTGCGGCGGCGAGAAGTTTCATGTGCACACCAGCATACGGAACGTTCGCGTTCAGTTGGATAAGAGTAAATGAGGCAGACCTCTTCAAAAGAGATCTGCCTCCATGTCTCAGCGATTGAATTGAGTTCAGCAGGGTTTCGTCTAGCGATCGATCAGCCTTTGGTGTGTCGCGGGGTAACGCTCGCCTTCGACCTTGATCGCGGATGAGGCTTCTTCGAGGGCGCGGACATCCTGCGCGGTGAGCTCGATCGCTACGGCGCCGAGATTTTCTTCGAGCCGCGAGAGCTTGGTTGTGCCTGGGATTGGCACGATCCACGGCTTCTTGGCGAGCAGCCATGCGAGAGCAATCTGAGCAGGTGTGGCGTTCTTCTGCTTTGCGAATCTCGTCACTACGTCGACGAGAGCCTGATTCGCTTTGCGATTGTCTTCGCTGAAGCGCGGGACGATGGCGCGAAAATCAGTGCTGTCGAACTTGGTAGATGCGTCGATCTTGCCGGTAAGGAAGCCCTTGCCGAGAGGGCTGAACGGGACGAAGCCAATGCCGAGCTCTTCGAGGGTCGGCATGACGGATTCTTCGGGCTCGCGCCAGAAGAGCGAGTACTCGCTCTGCAATGCAGTGACGGGCTGCACAGCGTGGGCGCGGCGGATTGTCTTTGCGCCGGCTTCGGAGAGGCCGAAATGTTTGACCTTGCCGGCCTGAATCAAGTCCTTGACTGCGCCGGCGGTGTCTTCGATGGGGGTGTTGGGGTCGACGCGATGCTGGTAGAGGAGGTCGATGGTGTCGGTCTGGAGACGCTTGAGCGAGCCCTCGACGACCTGCCTGATGTGGTCCGGGCGGCTGTTGGTGGATGTCCATTTGCCGTCATTTTGAGGATCGGGCTGGAAGCCGAACTTGGTGGCGATGACGACGTCTTTGCGGAAGGGAGCGAGGGCTTCTCCGACAACCTCCTCGTTGACGTAGGGACCGTAGACTTCAGCGGTGTCGAAGAAGGTGACGCCGCGCTCGACGGCAGCGCGGATGAGTTTAATAGCTTCTGACTTTTCCGTGGCGGGGCCGAGTCCGAAGCTCAAACCCATGCAGCCGAGGCCGAGTGCTGAGACTTCGAGGCCGCTTTTTCCTAGTGTGCGCTTTTTCATGGTTTCTCCTGATGTCGATCGTGCGGCAGTCCATCTGATGCGAGTCCAGGGAGAGATGGTCCATGGATAAGAAGAGGCCGCGATTGCTCGCGGCCTCTTTGGTGTTTCAGAGTTGATGTTGGGTTAGATGTCCTTGACGCCGTCGACGAAGGCTTTGAGCTTGCGCGAGCGGCTGGGGTGACGCAGCTTGCGGAGGGCTTTGGCTTCGATCTGACGGATGCGCTCGCGGGTGACCTGGAAGGACTGGCCAACCTCTTCGAGCGTGTGTTCGGAGCCGTCTTCGAGGCCGAAGCGCATCTTGATGACGCGCTCTTCGCGCGGCGTCAGGGTGCGGAGGACCTGCGAGGTGTACTCCTTCAGGTTGACCGAGATGACGGCGTCTGAAGGCGAGACGGCCATGCGGTCTTCGATGAAGTCGCCGAGGTGCGAATCTTCCTCTTCTCCGATCGGGAGTCTCGAGCGAGATGGGCTCCTGCGCGATCTTGAGGACCTTGCGGACCTTCGCGACAGGGATGTCCATGCGGCGGGCGATCTCTTCGGAGGAGGCTTCGCGTCCGAGCTCCTGGACGAGCTGACGCGAGGTGCGGATGAGCTTGTTGATGGTCTCGATCATGTGCACCGGGATGCGGATGGTGCGGGCCTGATCCGCGATGGCGCGGGTGATGGCCTGACGAATCCACCAGGTGGCGTAGGTCGAGAACTTGTAGCCGCGACGGTACTCGAACTTGTCGACCGCCTTCATGAGGCCGATGTTGCCCTCCTGAATGAGGTCGAGGAACTGCAGGCCGCGGTTGGTGTACTTCTTGGCGATGGAGACGACGAGGCGAAGGTTGGCTTCGATGAGCTCACGCTTGGCCTTCTCGGCGTCCATGTCGCCCTGGATCATCTCGCGCTGGGTCTTCTTCAGCTGCTCGATGGAGATGCCGGACTCCAGTCTCGAGGCGCTCGAGATCGGTGCGGCAGTTTTTCTGCTGACGGCGGTACTCCTTCTTGAGCTCTTCGGAGCGGGAGGCTTCGAACTTGGCATCGAGCGAGCGGATCTGGCGCTCGAGGGTGCGCATGGAGTCGACAGTCTTGTTGACCTTGTCGAGCAGGCGCTTCTTCTCGGCGTTGGTGTACTTCAGCTCGCGAACGACGCGCGTGACATAGACGGTCTCGCGGCCGACGTGCCAGCGTGACTTACGCTTGTCGCTTCTCCTTGGCCTTGGCGTCCTTGCCGTGAGGCTCGGCGCAGCGTGCCTGCCATTCGGCGGCCTTCTTCTGATGCTTGAGAAGGTTGTCGATGCGGGCGACGGTGGACTTCACGCGTGCCTGGAGGATCTCTTCGGTGAGCTCTTCCTCATCGAAGGTGACGACCTCCTTAATATTGCGGACGCCGCGCTTGAGGTCTTCGCCGAGCGCGATGATCTCGCGAATGACGATGGGCGAGCGGGAGATGGCCTTCATCACGCGCATCTGGCCACGCTCGATGCGCTTGGCGATTTCGACTTCGCCTTCGCGGGTGAGCAGGGGAACAGTGCCCATCTCGCGGAGGTACATGCGGACGGGATCGTTGGTCTTCTCGAGCGTGCCGGGCGTAAGGTCGAGTTCGACGTCGTCGGACTCTTCGCCGGGTTCGTGCTCCTCGTCGCGCTCGGCCGCGCCACGGCGGCCGTCGCCGGAGAGCACATCGATGCCCTGAGTGTTGATGGTGGTCAGCAGATCATCGAGATCATCGGGTGAGGTGATATCGCCGGGCAGGAGGTCGTTTACCTCCCCGAAGGTGAGATAGCCCTTCTCTTTGCCGGTGTCGATGATGCGGTCTACGTCTTCTTCGTACTTGTCGAGCTCTTCAGCCACGGTTTGGCGCTCCTCGGATAGGTCCACCCTGGTTGGGGCGGGCAGTGTCGTGCGGAGTGAACGAGCGCAAGAAATGGAAATTGCGCAAGGCACTCCAGCGATGTATCGGGGTCGCCGGGACTCGGGTGCGGTCAAGGCCGCGGGCGCGGGCGGAAGTCATTGGAAGTTCGTTCCATTGCTTCGGCAACTCGGAGGCGCAGGTCTCCAGCAAAGCCAGTTTACATGAAATTAGACGACTACCCCGACCCAAAAGATGCAGGTACACCGGGAATTACGGGGTAAGACGACCGAATTTACTGCACCCGGCGGGCCAAAGCAAGCTGCCTGCCATAGCGCGGGGGCTACCGAAGTTGTAGGTGCGAGACCCGGTCTGGGAGGAGGCTTTTGTTCCGTTTTGGCACATGGTTAACGAAGTAGATTCAGCACTTTCGGGTGACTCATGCAAACACGCCTAGATTTCTCCGTCATGAAAGTCCTTTTGGTCGGCCTTGCGGTTGGGTTGATGAGTGGATGTTCGGCGAAGTTCGTACCCAGCGCAGTGCAGCCGAATGAAACCCCGATCGGCAACATCCAGGGTTCGGTTCATGGTGGACAGGCTCCTATTACCGGGGCGCAGATTTACTTGTTTGCGGCCGGCACCGGCGGGTATGGAACCAGTGCGACGTCGCTGATCCGTTCGACGGCGCCGAATGCGTTTGAGGATGGCAACGGCAACTACTACGTGCTGACGGACGGAAATGGCAACTTTGCGCTGGGCGGCGACTACACCTGCACGGAGGGAACGCAGGTCTACGCGGTGGCCGTCGGCGGCAATCCCGGAATGGGCGGCACGGTGAACAATACGGCGATTGTGCAGATGGCAGGGCTGGCGCAGTGCCCGGCGGCCGGCAACCTTGCGGCGCAGGTGCCGCGGCTCACCATCAATGAGATCACGACGGTGGCCTTCGCGTACGCGATGGGCGGATTTGGATCGAACGCATTCAACATCTCGAGCAATGCGGCGCACTCGGCTGGCTCGGCGACGGCGATTGCGAATGCGATGGCGAATGCGAACAACATTGTGAGCGTTCAATGGGGGCTGCCACAGACGGCGGCCAACGGGAATCTCAACAGCGTCATTCCGCAGGCGAAGCTCTACTCGCTGGCCAATATTCTGGCAACCTGCGTTAACACGTCGAGCGCTGAGCTCCTCCTCGTGCACCAGTCTGTTCAGCGCCGCCCAGAGTTCGACTGGCGTGGTAGCGACGGACGAGGCGAATGCAATCTTCAACATCGTCCACAACCCGGCGAACACGAGCACGAGCCCAAGTCGCGTGGACTCGATCTGGAATCTGACACCGGCGACGCCGGCGTTTCCGGGGGCGCTAAGTTCGGAGCCCAGCGACTGGACGATGCCGGTCATCTATGGCGGCCTTGTGAGCCAGCCGGGGGTCGACACAAACAACAAGATCATCAGCGGACCGTACAACATCGCGTTTGACGCAAATGGGAACGCGTGGATCGGTGACCGGGTGAAGGGTGTGGTCGAGGTGGGACCGCAGGGCGCGGCGCACACGTACAACGACAGCTTCGGCATGGTGAAGGGAGTGGCGGTCTCGCCGGCGGATGGAACGATCTGGGTGTCCGATTACGGCAACAGCATTGTGGATGTGCTGGACGATTCAGGCAACGTTGTGCAGACCCTCACGAAGAAGATTAGTAACCAGAACCAGCTTCACGGGCCGATTCTGACGGCATTCGCGCTGGATCCTACGACGGGGTATCTGGCATATCAGGCGAATGAGGACATTGCGGGCGTTGTGATGTTCGAGGCCAATCCTTCGGTTCCGTATCAATACGGGAAGGTGGACTACATCAACGGAAGCAACAGCCATTCCTTCCCGAATGTGGACACACCGGGATGGATTGCGATCGATCAGACGGGTCAGGCGTGGCTTCCGAGCACGGATACGGCAGAGGTCGGAAACATTAATATGAACTGGAAGAATGGAAGCGACAACTCCAACCCCAGTGAGGCGCCTGGACCGTCGTCGTACTCGACGGCCAGCGATGGACACAGCAATATCTGGCTGACGACGGACACCGGAACGGCAACTCTGGAAGTGATCTCAGCGGGCTCGACGACAGTTACCGCGACGACGACCGGAGGTGGGATGAACGAGCCGTTCAAGCTGGCGGTGGACGGAGGAAACACGATCTGGATGGCGAATTACGGCGCCAACACGGTGAGCGCCTGGAGTGGGTCCGGCAGTGGATGGCTAGCGACGAACGGCTTCAGCACCAGCGCAGCGAGCGGCACCGGCGCCGTGGTCATCGGGGTCGATGGCTCAGGCAATGTGTGGACCGGGAACGCCGACGGATCTGTAACTCAGTTGCTCGGCCTGGCCACGCCGACGGCCACGCCTTTCTACGGCGGCATGACAGTGACGACAGTCAATGGCGCCAATCAGAGCACATCGATCACTAGCGGCAACCTGGGGTCGAAGCCGTAGCAACCTGCCTTTACAAGAGCTGAGAAGAATGGATGGCGCCCGGCGGGCAGACTGCCGGGCGTCTGCCCATGTGGTGAAGGCGGCGGATGCTGAATCAAGTGAGTTCCGCGTGCCGGGAAAACTGACTGCCAAGGTGAGCAGTACCAAAGTTGTAGGGCAGGGACCCTATTTAGGAACAGGTTTTTGTCCCGATCCGGGACATGTTAAGAGAGAAAGCCACAACGGGGACAAGCTGTTCCCACCTCAGCGTGAACGGGTCATTCCGAATTGCGTTTGATGCGATGGGAAACGTATGGCTCGGAAGCTGCGCGAACTGCGGGGTGGGGACGGGGCCGCAGCAGGGAGTAACGAACACGTTCAACAGCACACCGACGAAAGACTGAACCCAACAAAAGATTGCCAAGAAGGAACCATGTCATACTTCGCAACCAAACGTACCGCTGTCTCTCTTTGTCTGTCCGTTCTCGGAGCGATGTTGCTGTCCGGGTGCTCATCGAACTTTCAGCCTTCACCGGTGGCCGATACGGATTCGTCGCAAACGCCTATTGGAAATATCAATGGCTCCGTCCATGGCGGCAACTTCCCCGTCACCGGCGCGCAGATCTATCTGTTCGCTACGGGAACCGGGGGCTATAAGACCGCTTCGACTTCGCTGCTCACAAAGGGAAAGTCCGGCGTATCCTGCAACACCAATGCGACCTGGAACGGCACCACGTATTCCGCGTTCAGCAATGCCTGCTATGTGACCACCGATACAAACGGCAATTTCGCTTTGAGCGGCGATTACACGTGCACACCCGGCCAGCAGGTGTACATGGTGGCGCTGGGCGGAAACCCCGGGCTCGCGTTCAGCCCGACTACTACGACGGCAACGTTCACGAGAAGACAAACAACGATTACTGTAGCGAGTGCGACGGGCATCGCCGTTGGGGACACAGTAACCGGGACCGGAGTAGGCGGAACTGTAACGAACGTGAATGGAAAGACGATCACCCTCAGTCAACAGACCACGTCTAACGGCACCAACGTGTCCGTCACGTTCTCGGTTCCCCCCGTGAATAACCCGTATCTGGTTCAAATGGTCGGTCTGGGCCAATGCCCGGCGGCTGGAAACCTGGCGGCGCAGGATCCGTTCGTGGATGTCGACGAGATCACGACGGTGGCGTTTGCATACGCCATGGGAGGCTTTGCCAAAGACGAATTCGACATCGCCACCGATGGAACGACGGCAGGAGCGACCGCGATCCAGATTGCGATGGCGAACTCACAGAACATCGTGGACATCGGACGCGGCACGATTCCAAACTTCACACTGGCCGCCAACTCAGCCGGAACGCCGCCAGTGGCCAAACTCACGGCCCTGGCTGACATTCTGGGTACGTGCGTAAATACTTCGGGCGCACTGAACAATGGCACTTCCAACCAGCCCTGTTACAACCTCCTGAATTTCACGGTGCAGGGTTTCAGTGGCACTGGAATCAATACGGCGTCAACGGGTGACGAGGCGCAGGCGATCTTGTATCTGTCGCAGAATCCCCTCACAACCAACGTATTGAACGTCTTCAATCTGCTGCCAAGCACGCCTATCTGGTCTACCTCCCAAACACAGCCGTCCGACTGGACGCTGCCGGTTGTCTACAAGAATGTGGTGAGCTCGCAACCGGGTAACATCGCTTTCGATTCTGTCGGCAATGCCTGGATCAGCGACCGCGGCAATGGTGCGGTGGTGATGATTACTCCGACCGGTGTCGTGAAGAAGTTCACGAACCTGAATAACGGGAGCTCCAACGGAAGCATCTACCAGGTTGCGGTCGATCCCAGCAATACGATATGGGCATTGGACTATACGAACAGCCAGATTTATCGGCTCGACAATACCGGGAAGTGGCTGAGCACGATCACCGGAAATCAACTGAGCAATCCGATCTCGATCTCGTTCAATAGCTTCGGAAACGCTCTCGTGCTAAACGCCGGGGACAACTACATCAGCCGGTTCACCGCTTCGGGAGCGCCGCAACTGCCGGCGTCGACGGCGACCTACAACCAGAGCGGAACCGATGGCTATGGGGGCATCGGATCACCTCAAGCGATCGCGGTCGACTCAGGCGGAAATGCATTCCTTCCTGAGGATGGCGGCTGCGCATGTGTCGGGATCGTGGTTAATAACGCCGGCAATGAGGTCGCATACGACGACTATTCCGGGACGATCAACAGCGCCTCGGCCATCGCGATTGATGCATCCGACAACGCGTGGCAGGCACAGACCTCGAACAACGCGATTGTTGAAGATGTGCGATACGGGGGTGGAACCTATCAGAACTACGATCTCTCGATCTTCGGGTTTTCGACGCTCAAGGGCTACTACTTCAATCTGCAGTCCATCTTCGGGATCCCGTTCCCTGTGGCTCCGACGAGTGTGACCGGAGGCGGCCTGAACAAGCCAGTTGCGCTAACGTTTGATGGCGGCGGGAATCTTTGGGCCGCGAACTCTGGCGCCGCGACGGTCAGTGGCTTCAACGGGACGACATCGCTGGCGGGCACCACCGGCTTCCAGACCGGAAGCTCAGGAGGGACCTATGCGGTTGCCACGGACCCCGCAGGCAACGTGTGGACGGCAAACAGCGACGGAACTGTGACAGAGATTCTGGGATTGGCGACGCCCACCGCCACGCCGGTATATCCGGGACAGATCGCCGCGAAGCCTTAGCAGATTTGCAGGCTCATAAACAGGAGGCCATCGACGAGATGGCCTCTTGTTTTGCTAAAGCAGCGGACGCGCCATGATGAGGTCGCAGCAGCGTTGGCTGCCGACCTGAAAGGTGCGGGTGCCGGCGTCGGCGAAGTTGTTGCGGCGATAAAAGCCGATGGCTCGCTGGTTGTCGGCGTTGGTGCCGAGCAAAAGGCGCTGGCAGCCCAGGGACCGCGCGTCGGCGATGGCCGCGTCCATCAGGGCCTGACCGGCACTGAGGCCGGGGACGGGCTGACCTTCGGAATCGACAACAGGCGCGCGCTGGCGGGAGCGAAAGCGCGAGAGTAAGTAAATGCGCTTGAGTTCGATGTCGCCGAGCTGAACATCGAAGCTGGGAAGATCGGGCGCGGCGAGCATGGCGTAGCCGACGGGAGCTCCGCTGCCGACGGTTTCAGCCAGCGTGATGCGTGTGTGCGGCTGGGCGAGTGCCGCGCGATAGGCCTCCGGGGTGTGGTTCTTTGCACAGTGCGCGATGATGTCGGCGCCGGGAAGCATCCAGGTGAAGGCCTCGAGGAAGGTGGCGGCGCCGACGAGGGCGAGTGCGGGTGTGTCGTCGACGGTGGCCCGGCGCAGACGAACGGGTTCGATGGCGGGCTCTTCGGTGGGGATGATCCACTTCGTTTCAGTGACATCACAGGACATAGAGGTTTCCGTGATTCGATGGTAGCCCGATGATGGTTTGCCGGCGAGTGTGAAGTAGGCTTGGCTCGTGAGGCGCGTGGCGAAGGTGGGAGCGAGGCTCAGTGCGCAGGAGAGGGACTCGATCTATGCGCGACTCGGTGAGGAGTTCGCTGCGGACGCACGCATGCCTGCGGAGTTGCGGCGGCTGGCGGAGGATCCGCGCGTAACCGTGCGGCGAGGCGGTGCTCCGGAGCGCGCGCGGTGCGTCGTGTACTGGATGCAGCGCGCACAGCGCGGGCGCGATAATCATGCGCTTGACGTCGCGGTGAATGCGGCGAGCGCGCTGGGGCTACCGTGTGTTGTGTACTTCGCGGCAGTGAAGAACTTTCCGCACGCGAATTTGCGGCACTACACCTTCATGAACCAGGGATTGCCGGATGTGGAGGAGGACTGTGCGGAGCGAGGTGTCGGGTTTGTGACGCGGCGCGCGCCGGATGAGAGCCACGAACGATTCTTTGCCGATGTGGGTGCGGCCATGGTAGTGAGCGATGAGAACTCTTTGCGCGAGCCGGAGCACTGGCGGCTACGGTTGGCGGAGCGATTGCGTATCCCCTTCTGGACGGTGGATGCGGATGTGATTGTGCCGTCGAAGCTCCTGGAGAAGGCGCAGTTCAGTGCAGGCGTGATTCGTCCGCGACTGACGCGAATGCTGCCGGAGTTTTTGCAGTCGTATGAGAATCCTCGTGCGTACAAGGTGTGGAAGAGTCCGCGAGGATTGCAGGCGGAGAATGTGCGCGCGGATTTGACGCGTGGGTGGAAGGATTTTGACCGCTCGGTAGAACCCGTGGAGGCGTGGCGCGGTGGGCGAAAGGCCGGCATGAAGCGGCTGAAACTCTTTGTTGCAAAGATGCTCGAGGGATATGAGCGCGATCGCAGCCGGCCGGAGCTGGATGGAACGAGCAAGCTGTCGCCATATCTGCACTTCGGGCACATTAGTCCGCTGACGATTGCGTTGGCTGTGAAGGCAGCGGCGAAGAAGCATCCGCAAATGAAAAGTGCGGCAGATGCGTTTCTCGATGAGTTGATTGTTTGGCGGGAGCTGAGCGTGAACTTCGTGAGGTATCAGCCGGAGTATGACTCAATTGGATGTGCAGACAACTGGGCACGGCTGACGATTGCGAAACATGACCGGGACGAGCGTGGAGTGCTCTATACGCTGAAGCAAATGGAAGAAGCGCGCACACATGACGAGCTTTGGAACGCGGCGCAGTTGCAGATGATTCATTACGGATGGATGCACAACTATCTGCGCATGTACTGGGCAAAGAAGATCCTGGAGTGGACGCGCGATACGGCGACGGCAATGAAGCGAGCGATTTATCTGAACGACCGCTACTTCCTCGATGGGCGCGACCCGAACGGATACGCGGGCATCGCGTGGGCGATTCTGGGAAAGTTCGACCGCGCGTGGGGCGAGCGGCCGGTCTTTGGCAAGAGGCGGTATATGAGTGAGCAGAGCATGTCACGGAAGTTCGACGCGAATCGCTATGTCAAACAAATGCGATCGTTGGCGGGCTGAGGATAAGCTGTTGGGCATGACGAAGCGGGTGTCGCTGTTGATGTTGGTTTGCGCCGTCGGGATTCCGGCAGGTGCGCAGAAGAAGGGGAAGAATCTTCCGCCGCCTGAGTTCAAGGTGGGGATGACGTCGCGGGTGTTTCATCCGAAGGTGCAGCGGAACTGGCGGGGCGCCCAGCACCAGGAGTTGCGGGTGATCGTGTGGTACCCGGCGGCGGAGAACGCGGTGGAGACGCCAGAGGTGATCGGAGCGCCGGATGCTCCGCTGTTTCAAGCTGGCAAGGCTGCCGAGCATGCGGCGATGGCTCCCGCGCTCGAAAAGTGGCCGCTGATTGTGCTCTCGCACGGCACTGGTGGCTCCGCGATGCAGATGGCGTGGTTGGGTACGGCGCTGGCGCGTGCGGGATACATCGCGGTGGCGGTGAATCATCCGGGGAACAACGCGCTGGAGCCGTACACGGCAGAGGGCTTCGTACTGTGGTGGGAGCGGGCGACGGACCTCAGCGAGGTTATCGACGGAATGTTGGCGGACGAGGAGTTTGGGCCGAGGATCGATAAAGACCGCATTGGCGCCGCGGGATTTTCGATTGGCGGATATACGGTGCTTGCGCTTGGCGGAGCGCGCGCTGATATCAGCGTCATCATCGACCTCTGCAAGAAGCAGCCTGAGGCGCCGGTGTGTCATGTGCCGGAGATGAAGGAGATGGGAACGCCGGAGCAGATGCTGGCTGCGGTGCGCAAGACAAGCGGTGTATCGCTGGCGCGTTCTGATGAGAGCTATCGTGATCCGCGCGTACATGCCATCTTCGCGATCGCGCCTGCGGTGGGGATGTCGCTGACACATGAGAGCCTGCATTCGATGCGGGTGCCGGTGCAGATCGTGGTGGGCGCGGCTGATCCGATTGCAACGCCGAAGGACAATGCGGATCTGATTCGTTCGCAGATTCGCGGAGCGAAGGAGACGGTGCTCCCGAACGTCGTGCACTACACGTTTCTGGATACGTGCACGGCTGCGGGCAAGCAGCAGTTGGGAGTCTTCTGCGAAGATCCTCCAGGGCGTGGACCGCGAGGCGGTTCACACGGAGGTGGATGAGATGGCGGTGAGCTTCTTCGATCGTCAGCTGAGGTGAGGCGGGCTTTTATGGACGCGGCTGCTGAAGGCGGTAAAGTGCGGCGGCGTTGTCACGCATGACCATGTGCGCGAGTTGCGAGGCGCGGGTGGGAGTGATTTCGCCGTCATGCTCCATTCCGGTGAGGGCGATGCCGAGCGCCTGGCGAGCGTTGCGCGCGGAGAGCCAGGTGGATTCCTCCCAGCCGAGATAGGGCGAGTAAGGATAGCCGTCGGTGCCGAAGAGCACCTTGTCGGGGAATAGCTCGAGCCATTCGCGCAGCCAGGTGGCGAGCGTGTGCGCGGGGATGACGAGTGCCTGTTGTGAGATGTCGAGGTAGACGTTCGGCTTCTGGAGCAGCGCGCCCGTTTCGTGCACAAAGGGCCAGCCGCCGTGCAGCATGACGAAATTGGTATGGCGCATTGCGGGATCGTTGAAAAGCGGCTCCATGTTCATCGGGTTGCCGCCAGCGATGGAAAAGTAGCTGCCCGCACCGGCCATCGAATGGAAGTGCACGGCCATGCCGAGGCGGCCGCACTCGAGCGCGATCGCGCGGAAGAGATAGTCCTGGAGCGGCTTATATGCTGCCGGGTCCGGCGATGCATTGGTATCAATATATTTTCCGTAGACGGCAGCGGCCTCAGCTTCCGTTGAGTTGCTGATAGCAAGGGAGCGCAGGTAGGCGAGCTCGAACTTGGCGGCGATGGCGCCGTGTTCATGCTGCCGCCGAAGCGTGGGAAGGACGACTTGATTGATGTAAGCGTCGAGAGTGGCTGGAGGTTTGGCGAGGCCGGCGTCGTGGAGGTAGCGCGCGCGGAGCTGGTCTTCGAGTGCGAAGAACTGCGCGCGATCAGGAGATTGTGCGGCCATCGCAGCGTTGTTGAGAGGAAAGAGGAGAGCGTCCTCGTAGGGAACCCAGAGAAAACGCGGGGACTGGACGCCTGTGCCCATGGCCACGCGGTTGGCGACCATGGTGCCGATGCCGGATTTGTCGAGGATGTAGGCGGAATAGTGTTCACCTTCGCGGGCTTTGACACGTGCGCGTGCGGCGTCGAGTTGTTTCTGTGTGTCGGGCGTGAGCGGAGGTTGGAGATCGATGTCGAAGAGCGCAAGCCAGGCGTCGTGAAGCGGAGGCCAGTCGGAGCGAAGGGCGACGGGATCGGTCTGGGGAGCCATGTTGTCGACGGGCAGCGCGTCGAACTCGCGGTCGGTGGCGTCGGCGGGCGGAGAGAGCATCGGATGCGCGTGGTTGTCGATCGCAGGGATGCTGTCGATCTCTCGCGCGAGGTCGGGAAGGATGCTCGGCTGCTGCGAGGGAAGAGTGCGGGCAGCGACAAGCAAAAAGAGGGTGAGCGTGACGCGGCGGAAGCTCATGCGCACCAGCGTACGCGATGTGGAGTTAATCGACGCGGCAGATGAGGCATTTCAGGTAACGGGTCTCGGGCAGAGTGAGGATCTCGGGGTGGTCAGGCGCGGCGGCGCGGATTTCGAGGAGTTGGACGCGGCGGCCTGCATCGGCTGCTGCTGCGGCGACAATCTCTGTGAAGTCGGCGAGCGAGACGTGGTGTGAGCAGGAGCAGGTGATGAGCGTTCCGCCTGCTGCGAGCAGGCGGATCGCGCGCAGGTTTAGCTCCTTGTAGCCTCGGAGTGCGCCTTCGGCAGCACGCTTGGATTTTGCGAAGGCTGGCGGGTCGAGCACGATGGCGTCGAAGGTCCCGGGTTCGAGCGGAAGAGATGTGGCGGAGGTGGGGTTGCGCGTGGCGTCGTCGAGCGCACGGAGGAGAGTGAAAGCGTCGGCTTCGACCCAGTCGACTGCAGCGCGAAGGTTCGGGTTCAGTGTCAGGTTGCGCTCGGCAGCTTCGAGTGCGGAGCGCGATTGGTCGATGCCAGTGACCTGGGAGCAGACGCGCGCGAGGTGGAGCGCGAAGCCGCCCTGATAGGTGCAGACATCGAGTGCGCGGCCGATGCGGCCGGAGGCGAGGACGTGCCGGGCCGCAGCATCGTAGTTGAGGCGCTGATCGAGAAAGGCTCCGGTCTTCTGGCCTGCGGAGGCGTCGTAGTGGAAGCGAAGGTTGTTGAGTGTAAAGGTCGTGGTTGCGGGTGCAGCTTCCGGCGGCGATGCGTTCGTGAACAGCGGGCCGGGCGCGGGTGCTGGGAGTTGCTCGAGCTCGCGGATGCGAGGATCGGGACGCTCCCAGAGGGTGAGCGGCTCGTTGCCAGGTGCAAGTTGTGCGCGGAGGACTTCGACGATGACCTCGCGGACGTCATCCTGCGCAGTGCCTTGCGTGAGCAGTTGCAGGAGGACGAGGTTGTTGTAGCGATCGGCGATGATGCCGGGGAGGTTGTCGGCCTCGGCGAAGATCAGGCGGTGCGCGTTGTTTTCGGGAGTGACCGGGGCGAGCTCGCGACGGAGCGCGAGCGCGGCTGCGATGCGGGCTCGCAGGTCAATGAGGTATTGCTCGCGCGTGAGGGCGGGCGCGCGCGAGATGAGGCGCGCGACGATTTGCGAGGTGGTGGAATAGAGTGCGGTGCCGAGCGGGATCTTGCGGTTGTCGACTACGGTGACCAGGGCGCCAGGGATAAGGGTTTCGTCGGGTTGCTCGATATCGGAGCGATAGACCCAGAGGTGGCCGGCGCGCAGGCGGTCGGCGGCGCGGCGCGTGATGCGGAGTGTCGAAGTCATCAGCTTCAGGATAGGAGATTTCAGCGCGCTGGGTTTATTAGTTGCCGAAGGGTTTCGCCGTCGCGTAGGTCACGGACGGTGGAACGTGGAAGTCAGCTTCGGCGTCAGGGTGGGATGGATCGAACGGCTTCCAATCGTCGACGACCTGCTGCGCGATGGGTAGCTTGTCGTCGATGAGGCCCTGAACGATGAGTTTGGCGAGTTCGTAAGCTCCGAACGGCGAATGGTGTGTGCCATCCATCTGTGTGTAGTCGGCGTTGTGTTCAAAGAGGTGCAGCGAGCCGGTTTCGCCGAAGGCTTCGTAGAGGATCTTCGATTGTGCATTGAGGTCGATCAGCGCGGCGCCGGTTTCTGCGGCGGCTTCACGCGCCATCTGTGGATATTCGTCGAGGCTGTTGACGACGTGGCCGTCCTGGAAGGTATGACGGTTCATGGGAGTGACAATGACCGGCGTAGCGCCCTTGGCTTTGATGGCGTTCGCCCAGACGATGAGTCCGGCTTTATATTTGCTGGCGGCGTCGGGATCTTTGGCCTTCTCCTTCATGTCATTGTGGCCGAACTGGACGATGAAGACGTCGCCGGGCTTGATGAGCGAGAGGATTTTTTCGAAGCGGCCACGGGCGTTGCTGGCGGCGACGGTTTCGCCGGACTCGGCATGGTTAGCGACTGCGACGGTTGGTTTGAAGAAGCGCGGCAGCATCTGCCCCCAGGAGGCGTAGGGTTCGCCCATCTGGTCGCAGACGGTTGAGTCGCCAAGGAGATAGATGGTCGGCACGTCGACGCGGTCGACGGTAAAGCTGCGGACGCTGGGATGCGTGCCATCGAATTCGAGCGTGATGCGGCTGTCCCAATCGCGAGCCTCCTGCTCGCTTTCGCGTGGAGCCTTGAGTCGAACGACGCCTCCGCCAGGCAAGGCGGGTGTGCGGACGTTGACGATGAAGGTTTTGGTGACGCTGCCGCCTGCGGGTACTGAGGCAGTTTCGATCATCAGGCGGCGGAGTTCTGCCTTAACGGTGGTGTCGGAAGTCTCGTTGCCGCCGAGCGTCATGGTGATTTTGTAGTTGCCTTCAGGAGCGTCGAAGCTGAAGAAGAATGGACTGCCACCGGTGCTGGAGGCCTCGACGGATGGAGTGTCGCCTTCGAAGCCGAATCCCCAGCCCGGCGAGTAGGGAGCGGCGGTCGTCACGGCGGTGACTGTGTTGGAGCCCTTGGCGGTTTGTCCGAAGGCGAAGACCCGATGGTACGGCCGAGTTGTTACAGGGGCTGTAGTGACCTGAGCAGTGGCCATTGCAGCCAACAGAAGCGGAATGGCGAGCAAAATGGTGCATCGCTTTGGCATCAAGAGGCTTCTCTTCTGCACGTGGTGTGCGTCCTCAGGTTGCATTAACTAAGGCGCGGGACATCCTTATTCAGGATCTTGGCGAGCGCGGAGATGACGAGGCTGTGATCGTCGCGCTGCGGCAGGCCGGACATCACGACGCTGCCAACAGCGCCGGTGCCTTCAAGCAGAATGGGGAAGCCGCCGCCGTGTGCGGCGTAGTCGGAGGCCTTCAGGCAGTGACGGGATTGCAGCGTTTCGTTATTGCTTTCGAGGATGCGTCCGATGGCGTAGGAGCTGCGACCGAAGCGGTGCACGACGTTCCGCTTGCGCCGAATCCAGTCAGCCTGACCGGGATTGGATGTCGGCGTGGCGCAGGCGAAGAGCAGGTGGTCGGCGAGTTCAATCTCGATCGTCCCACCAGCGCGGCAGTCCATCAGGAGGGTGCGCAGGATGCCGCCGAGCTCCCAGGCGGTTTCGGGGTTGAAGCTGGTGAAACGAAGCAGGTGTTCTTGTTGCTCAAGGATGGCGAGATCGTCTGCGATGGACATAAGTATTGGGACGTCCGGACTCAGTGTTCGGGATGCAAGACGCGTTCGAAGAAGGAAGCGGTGCGCTCGTAGCTGGCGAGCCAGTCGCGGTGAAGGATGAAGTCGTGAACCTCGTCGGGGAAGATGAGTTCGTCGACGGCAACGCCGCGGGCGCGGAGAGCATCGGCAAGGCGCGGGGTTTGCTGGTAGGCGACGTCGGGGTCGTCGTCGCCGTGGATCAGGAGGACGGGCGACTTCCAACGGTCCACCGAGGCCATGGGCGAACTGGCGTGTGCGAGGGCGGCGATCCGCTCCTGCTCGGCGAGAGTACCGCGAAGCCAGTCGGCGGTGGCGTTGTCTTCGCGGGCCCACTCGTGCACGCCATGAAAGTCGACACCGGCAGCGAAGAGGTCGCTGTTGCGCGCGAGGGCGAGTGCGGTGAGGTAGCCGCCGTAGCTTCCGCCCCAGACGCCGATGCGCGTCTTGTCGACATACGAGGAGGAGCGCAGATAGTTCATGGCGCCGAGCACGTCGTTATATTCCGAGGCACCGGCAGCACCTGCGTTCTCGCAGTCGCGGAAGTTCATGCCGTAGCCGATGCCGCAGCGATAGTTGACGCTGAGGACGATGAATCCTTGCGAGGCGAGGTACTGATTCATCGCGTAGGCGTTGGAGTAATAGTCCATGCCTGGGTAGCCCAGCAGCATCTGGCGGTGCGGGCCGCCATGGAAGAAGAGAATCGCGGCGTGCGGCACGTGGGGATTGACGTGCGGCGGAAAGAACAGCTGCGCATGCAGCGTGAAGAGTTTGTCCTGTGAAGGAAAAAGAACCTGTTGCGGCGCGGAGAGCTGTGCGGCGGGGTATGTTGTGGCAAGTGCGCCGAGGTGCAGCGGCTGCATCTCTCCGCGCGACGTGATGAAGGCCGCGTGCATGGGCTCGCGAGCGTTTGAGATGAGCGCGACGAGTGCTTGACTCTCGGCGGAGATTTGCGGATGCGTTTCGATTCCGGCGCCGTGTGTGACCTGGTTGGGCGTCGGTACGCTGTCGAGTTCGACGGTCCAGATGTGGCGACGGTCCGTGTCAAGAGGATCGCTAATGGCCTGATTGGAGGCGTAGACGAGTCTGGTGCCGTCAGAACTGATAGCGGGGTCTTCAACCTCGAAGGGGCCTTCGGTGAGAAGTTGCGGCGCGTGGTCAGAGTGCGCAGGATCGAGCGCGTACAGATGCACCCAGCCGTCGGCTTCGCTGGCAAAGATGATGTTTCCATGCGCGGTCCAGAAGAGCCGTGGCTCACCGGCTGACATGTGCGGCAAGACGGAACCTGGCACGTTGGGTGCGGCGGTGAAAGCGGCCCGCGATTGCATGCTCGTGAGGTCGAGGACCTGGATGGACCACGGGTTCGCGGAGCTGCGGTCAGGAGCAAATTCAGGTGCGGTCGTGAATGGCGAACGCAGCCACGCAAGCTGTTTACCATCGCGCGAAAAGACTGGAGCAGAGTCGTTGCCGGTGGAGGCAGCTGGGAAGGTGAGCACGTGAGTACGAAGATCGAAGAGCGCGAGGAAGCTGTGCTCCCGCTGACCTGTTCCACGTGTACTGATGAAGGCGAGGAGGTTGCCGTCCGGCGAAAGCGTCACTGACGACGCGCGGCCACGATCGACCACAAGCTGTGCGGGTTGCGTGGCTTTGGGTGAGAGCGCCAACGACCAAACGGAGTGATCGCGAATGAAGAACAAGCGTGCGGCCATCGCGTGAAAAGAGCGGAGCACGGCCCTGCACGACGGGCGCGGTGGGGACGGGTCCGGCGACAGGGGCGAGCCAGATCTCCGGGTCCAGACTGCGTTGCAGATGCGCGGGGTTGGAGGGCTTGTCGTCGGGGCCGTCTTCGGTCGCGCGCGAGAAGGCGATGATGCTCGCATCGGGCGACCACGTGAGGCTGTAGAGGTCGAGGCCATCGTCCTGATCGAAGATGGTGAGCTGATGCGCGGGTGCATGCGGTCCGCCGAGCCAGAGGTTGTGATGGCCTTCGGCGTTTTCGACCCAGGCGAAGCGGTCGCCGGCAGGCGCGGCGGTAAGTTCCGAAGCGTACGGTGCGCTAAGCACCTGCTGCAGAGAAAAAGGCTGTTGGGAGAAGAGGATTCCCGCGGTGCCGAAGAGCAGCACGAATCCCCATGTCGTGCAGGTCCGGACAGTCATGCCCGGATGTTAGCAGGAGGATGGCGGCAAATTGGCGAAAAGGTGCTTAGGTGAGTAGCAGGCAAGAGGACAACTTGTGAGCGTGACGTGGGTTCAGATGAGTGCACGGGTGATGATCCCGCTCGCTGGAGGGCCTATGAAGACAAGAGCACTGACTGTTGCAGCAATGGCTTTATTAATGGCGTCGACTACAGGCGTTATGGTCGCGCAGTATTACGGTCCACCACCGCCGCCTGCGCGTTATGCGCAGGAGCCCTCGTGGGACCAGGTGCCGCCGGAGTTTCGCGCCGCGCAGCAACGCGGATTCCGTGATGGCGTTGAAGGCGCTCGAAAGGACTTTCAAAATCACCGGCCGCCGAACGTGAACAACCGCGATGAGTACCGTAATCCGCACTTCATCTCGCCGCCGGATCGGTCGGACTATCGCATGGGGTTCCGCCAGGGCTACGATGTGGCGGTCCGTCATATCTACTCCGGGCGCTATTGATCGAGTAGCTCTCGAGCTGAAACGAGAGCCCAGCATGTGCTGGGCTCTTTTGCTTGCTCGCAATGAATCTGCGTTATGCCGCGGTGGCTTCTGCCTTCAGTCTCTCCGCGGTATAGTGCGCGATGAGCGCATCGATCGTCGGCTGCAGCAAGCCCTCCATCACCATGTTCAGCTGATGATTCGTGAGGCCGATGCGGTGATCCGTGAGGCGGTTCTGCGGGAAGTTGTAGGTGCGAATCTTCTCGCTGCGATCACCCGAGCCGACCTGTGACTTCCGTTGTGCGGCCTGCGCGGCGTGCTGCTTCTCCATCTCAACTTCGTAGAGACGCGCACGGAGAACACGCATGGCCTTCTCGCGGTTCTTAATCTGCGACTTCTCATCCTGGCAGCTAACGACGGTGTTCGTCGGCAGATGCGTGATGCGCACCGCGGAGTAGGTTGTGTTGACGCTCTGCCCGCCGGGGCCGGAGCTGCAGAAGGTATCGACGCGGATGTCCTTCTGCTCGATCTTCACGTCGACCTCTTCGGCTTCGGGCAGCACGGCCACCGTGATGGCGGAGGTGTGTACGCGGCCCTGCGTTTCGGTAGCGGGGACACGTTGCACGCGATGCACGCCGGACTCGTACTTCATCTGCGAGTAGACCTTGTTGCCCTCGAAGATGGCAGTGACATCCTTCAGGCCGCCGACGTCGGAAGGAGACTCGGAGAGGATCTCAACCTTCCAGCGGTGCTGCTCGGCGAAGCGCAGATACATGCGAAACATCTCCGCGGCGAAGAGCGAGGCCTCGTCTCCGCCGGTGCCGGCGCGAACCTCGATGATGATGTTCTTGTCGTCGTTGGGGTCCTTCGGCAGCAGCAGGACCTTCAGATCCTCTTCGACGATGGGCAGCTTCGGCTCGAGCTCGGCGAGCTCCTCCTCCGCCATCGTACGCACGTCGGCGTCGCTGTCAGCCGCCATGGCTTTGGCTTCGGCGATCGAATCGCGCAGCTTGCGGTACTCACGAAACTTGTCGACTGTTGGTTCGAGGTCGCGATGCTGCTTGGCGACGGCCTGGAACTTCTTCTGGTCGGCGAGCAGCGTGGGGTCGCCCAGCTGGCGGCCGAGGTCTTCGTAACGTGCTTCAATCTGGTCGAGTTTGTCGAACATAGCGGATCAGTGAACCGGGATGAGAGATGGGAATGAGGGCCGGAGGGCCGGAAGATGGTCGCTGGAGCGCAGCTAGAGGAAGTCGTGGCGTGACGTCACGGCAGAGGGTGCCGGAATGTAGCTGCGAAAGGCCATTGCTCTTTAGATGGTACAGCGAGGCGCGCGGATTCGCAGCCGTCCGGTGACGTGCTGGCTACTCCTCGGGTGGTTTGCCCTTGGCGTAGCTTGGAATATTCTTCGCCAGATGGCGCAGCACGAACTCCCGGATGAGGTTGTTCGCCGCCTTGTTGCCGAGATCGAGGATCGTGTCGTTTAGTACCAGCTTTCCGGGGCTCGAACCAGGGTGATAGGTGCTGGCGATGAGCGCGGCGCTCGCCGAACCGAAGATGTGCGCGTAGGCCGGCTGCCAGCGGCGGTTGTCGCCGCGCTGGATGACGGTCGACGAGATGGCGTGCCAGGAGCGGCGCTCCCAGCTGCCGTTGGTCATCACGAAATAGCGCGGATCCTGGTGGAAGACCGCGGCAAAGACGACGCTGCCCATCAGACGGCCGATGACCGCGTCGCCGTAGGCTGCGCCGTAGCGCTTCCAATACCCGGCGGGGCCGCCGCCGTACTCGGGGAAGTCGTTGCGGGCCTGCTCGATGCCGGCGGTGATGGCAGTCGTGCCGAGGAAGACGGGGTCGGTGGCCGCGCGGAAGGTCAGCTTCAGCTTCTGTTTCGCGCTCAGCGGCGCTGCGTTCCATTGGTAGCTGGTGTAGAAGTTCGGCAGAACGCCGAGCACACGCTGCTTCAGTTCGTTGTGAAGCTCCTCTTCCGCAAGCTGCTCGGTCGTGAGGGTCACGGTGACGTCGGCGGAGGTGCGTGCGATGGGTAGCGAGACTTCGGGCAAGGAGTAGGTTTCGCCGGGCTTCAGATGAAGATCGCGAAGGGCGTATGTCTCGAGCCCCGGCGAGCTGATCGTCACGGAATAGGTGCCGGCTGGCAGGCCGCTGACACTGAAGAATCCGGATGAGTCGGCGGTCGCCTCCTGTGTTACGGACGAATCGCTGGAAGCGATGACGATGTGGGCTCCGGGCACGAGGCCGCCCTGCATATCCGAGACGACGCCTTTGATGCGGACTGGCAGCTCATGGCCAAGCGCGCCGGCGCCGGCCGCACGTGCTGCCTGCTGTTCAGAAGCAGGTTGTGGGGCGTCGGGCAGAGTGACGGCGGGATCGTCGATTGCAGTCGCGCGCATCTCCGGCGTTTGGGCGCAGGCAGCTCCCGCGATCAGCAGAAGAGCAAGCGTCCGAGCACACAGCATGGCCGGACGAAATTCGTGATGGTACGTGAAGCTCAATTCGGAAAGGAGTCCCTACCATACAGGGAAAGGACCACGTGGGAAATGCCGATTCGGTAACCTCGAATGCAATCGAATCTGCGGGAGGTAACCGTGAGGTTTGCGAACCTGGCGGAGCTGGCCGAAGGTCTAGCCGCTGAAGGCAGTAAGTTGAAGAAACGAACGGTCATCGCGGAGGCAGTCCGCCGGGTGGCGATGGAGAGCGCCGCGGAGGCAGGACGATTTTGCCTCTATCTGGCTGGCCAGCCGTTCGCCGAAGCCGACCGGCGCAAGCTGAATGCGGGCGGAGCGATCCTGTCGCGCGTGCTCAAGAAGATCGCCGATGCGAGCGATGCCGCGCTGAACATGGCGTATCGCAAGCATGGCGATCTTGGCGCAGCGGCGTTCGATCTTCTTGCTGCGTCGGAGCAAGAAAGAGCACGTGAGGGCACACTGACGCTTGCTGATGTAGCGGAGGTGTTCGACACGATGGCGCGGGCGCGTACGACTGCAGTTCGCTCGGCTGCGGTCGAGGGTCTGCTGCGCGGTGCGACGCCGCTTGAGGCGAAGTACCTGCTGAAGCTGATGCTCGGCGACATGCGCATTGGCGTGAAGCAGAGCCTTATCGAGGAGGCGATTGCGGAGGCGGCAGGCGCAGAGGTCGCCGCGGTGCGGCATGCCGTGATGCTTGAGGCGGACCTGAGCCGCGCGGTCGAGCGGTCATTCGCGGGCACGCTGGCCGAAGCGCGTATGACGCTCTTTCATCCGCTCGGCTTCATGCTCGCCTCCCCGGTCGACACGCCGGAGGAGGCGTTCCAGCGCTTCACCGCGAAACCAGAGAAGGTCGCGAAGCCAAAACCGAAAAAGCGCCGCGGAAAGAAGGACGCCAGTGAAGTGCTGCCACAGGATGCCGCCGAGGAAGGACTCGCCGAAGATGTCGAGGCGGAGGCGGCGACCGGTTCGGAGCCATCTCAAGGCACCGCGGTGCATGCTCTGATCGAAGACAAATATGACGGCATCCGCGCGCAGGTGCATTGCTCTGACCCGGAGCAGCCGGGCCGCGTCGCCATCTACTCCCGAAATCGCGAAGACATCACGGAGAGCTATCCGGAGCTTGAGGAGGCATTCGCAAAGATGAGCGATGGCGGGGCCGGCCGCCTGATCTTTGATGGGGAGGTTCTCGGCTGGGATGTTGAGGCCGAACGCGCGCTTCCCTTCTCCGTGCTCGGTCAGCGAATCGGTCGAAAACGCGTAGATAACGCAATTCGGCGTGCAATTCCTGTAATTTTCATGGCATTTGACCTCATGTGCGCCGAGGGTGAGCTGCTGTTGGCATCACCCCTTGCAGAACGGCGCAAGCATTTAGAGCGCATCGTCGATCGATTCGGTGACGTCGCCGTCTCTCCACTTGAGGAGACGAAGATGCAAGGTGGACTGTTCCACGCGGAACATCGTAGCGCGGCGATCGAGGTGCGTCGCCTCCGGCTCTCACCTGCGAAGCTGGTTGAGAGTGCCGAGGGGATCGACCAGGCCTATCGGGATGCGCGAGCGCGGGCCAACGAAGGCGTGATGATCAAGGCTGCGGGATCGGCTTATCTCCCGGGGCGGCGTGGTCTGGCGTGGTTGAAGCTGAAGCGCGAGCTGGCGACGCTGGATGTGGTGATCACTGGTGCTGAGTATGGACACGGCCGTCGCGCCGGTCTGCTGAGTGACTACACCTTTGCGGTTCAAGGAGTTGCGGGTGAGTTGTTGAATGTGGGGAAGGCGTATTCGGGCGTGACGGATGCGGAGATTGCGGAGCTGACGGAGTGGCTTAAGACACACACAATAGAGGACTTCGGCCACTTCCGCACGGTGGAACCGCTGCGTGTGCTGGAGGTCGCGTTCAACAACGTGATGCGTTCTGATAGGCATTCGAGCGGGTTTGCGTTGCGTTTTCCGCGAATTTTGCGTGTTCGGGACGACAAGCCGGTAGACGAGATCGATACTCTCGAGCGAGTTGAGGAGATTTACCAGTTGCAGCCCGACAAGAAACCGGACAGCATTGCAGAGGGCGAGCGGAATTGACCCGAATGGCCTATGATTTGCTACTCAAAGAGTGTTTTGGTGCGACAAAAGCATTACAGACCCGAGCGCAACCCTGTGAGAATCTCTGGGTAGAATTGAGGTAGGCGAATGGAAAGAGGCAAATCTCATTTGTTATCTGCCAAAGCCCAAAGGCCATCCTCACCGGAGTTTCTGTCCATGACCCTTTCCCCTCGGGCCTCCCGCATTTCCCGGTTTCTGTCTATCCAGTTCATTTTGTTGATGTTTGTCGGATTCGGTGCGAGCCGTTCCTGGGCTGAGCCACCGCTCCTGACGCCCGGCGTGAAGCCGGCTGTGGAGTCGGCCCTGCCCACTGAGGGTCAGCGATATACGTTGAAGCTCTACCACCTCCATACGGGTGAAAGCCTGAATATCGTCTACCGAATCGGGGATACGTATATTCCCTCGGCGCTGGAACAGTTGAATCATTTTCTACGCGACCACCGCACCGAGGACGTGAGCAGCTACGATCCGAGCGAGTTTGACCTGCTGCACAATCTCCTGACACGACTGAAGCGGCCGAACGCAACGATCGACATCGTCTGCGGCTACCGGAGCCCGCAGTCCAACGAGTTTCTGCGCACGCTTGGTGGCACGGTCGACCCGTCGGAGACGGGCGTTGCGGAGCACTCGCAGCATATGCTGGCGAAGGCCATCGACATCCGCGTCCCGGGCGTGAGCACGCACAGGCTGGATCAGGCAGCGCTGAGCCTGCATGCCGGCGGCGTGGGCTATTACCCCACCAGCCAGTTCGTACACGTCGATGTCGGCCCGGTGCGCCAGTGGAGCTTCGGCGGAGCATCGCACGCACGCCGGCACCGTCATCCTCGCAAGACGGCCTGATTTTTACAAAGCTGGACGAAGCCCGTGCCTGTGACACGGGCTTTGCTGCGTCTGGACGCATATCTGGGCGGCATAATGAGCGAGGAGCCAATCGCCTTCGTGAAGAGCTGGATCGAAATTTCAGAGTCTCGGCTGCGGGACAACATCGCCGCGATACGCGCTGCTGCCGGTCAAAACGCCAACGTGCTCGCGGTCATCAAGGCCGACGGTTACGGCCATGGTGCGGAACTTGTCGCGCCGGTGCTGGTCGAGGCCGGGATCACGTGGCTGGGAGTGGGTGACGTTGACGAGGGAGCGCGGGTGCGGCAGGCTCTCGGGAAGCGCGATGCTCATGTGCTGGTGATGTGCGGCATGGAGCCGGAGGATGCCGACCGCATCGTGGAGCACCGGCTCACCTCCGTCGTGTGGACGCCGACGCACGTGCAGGCACTGGAGGCTGCTGCTGACCGTGCCGGCCGACGAGCGGCAGTTCATCTGGAGATCGACAGCGGAATGGCCCGGCAAGGAGCGGCGCCGGGTGCGGAGTTGGAGCGTGTTGTGGCAGCCCTGCACCGCTCCAAGTGGCTGCGTCTGGAGGGAGTGTTCAGTCACCTGAGCTCGTCGGAGGTGCGCCATGGCGAACACACAACGATGCAACTTGAGAGGCTCCAGCGCGCGTTCGACCTGCTGAAGACGGCGGATGGAGAGGTGCTGATTCCGGAGTGGATTCACCTGGCCAACAGTTCGGCGCTCGATGAGGGCTCTACGACCGAGTGGATGCGGCACATCGGAGCAGCGATGCGTGCGAATGTGCTCGTGCGGCCCGGACTGGCGCTCTATGGCTACTGCCTGGAGATTGAGAGCGAAAACGGGGACGGCCTGTCAGCACGTCTTCGGGGTCGCACGGCGAACTCTGTCATCGGATTCAGCCGGTGCTTGCGTGGAAGACGCGCGTCATCGCAACCCGCGAGATTGGCCCCGGGGAGACGGTGGGGTACGGGGCGACCTTTGTCGCTGAGCGTCCCATGCGGCTCGCGTTGCTTCCGGTCGGTTACGCGGATGGCTTCCGGCGCGAGGCCTCGAGCGGCATCGGCGATGGCTGGGTGAGGATCGGCGGCCAGCGCGCCGCGGTGGTTGGGCGCGTGTCCATGAACCTGACGGTTGTGGACGTGACGGAGATTGCCGAAGCGACGGAGGGAGTCGAGGTGACGCTGCTCGGGGAGGGCGTCACGGCGGAAGACCACGCACGCTGGTGCGGAACGATTCCGTACGAGATTCTGTGCGGCATTCGTGCGGAGCGCAGACTGGTCTAATGGGCGGGCCCGTGAGTCATTGCGGTCAAGCAGGTGTGCACACCTGCGACTTTCAGCCGGCACTACGCTTGCACGTGTGAGTATATGTATCGGCTGCGGTCGTATTGAACGATGAAGAGGGTAGCTCAGCCGGCATGCCCGCAGGTCTATGCGGTCGGTAATCGAAGAAGCGCTTCAGCCGGAGGAAATGACGCTCATAAAGCTGATACGAAAGCACAGCAGCGGCGATCGACGAAGCGAAGCAAATGACTCCAACGATCACGACTGCAAGACCCTTGTTGACATTCATACTGCGCAGCGAGTCGTGCAACGGGTGCTCGATATAGGCAAGCAGAATGAGGTGCAAAACGTAAAGGCCATAGCTGTACTTGCCCAGGAAGCGCATCGGCCGCGAGCTGAAAGCGCGCTGCCAGCCGGAGCGGCCGATACTCAGAATAAGCAGCCCGGTGTATCCGAGCGCCAGCAGCGAGTAGCTGCTCGCCTCAAGTACAGCTCTCTTTTGCGCTGTTGCGAAGATGGACAGGGACCCAAAGCTGGAACAGAAGAGCATCAGGGGAACCGCAAGGAAGAGCCAACCGCCGAGGGAAAGAACTTTGTCACGCCAGCGGGTCCGGAGGAAGAAAGACAACGCGCCGCCTGCCACGAGGGAGTCTGCCCGGTAGATCGTACTCGCGTGAACGAAGAAGAACGGAACCTCGTGACTTAGCGGGAAGTACCGCAGCACAGGACAGAGCAAAATCAGGGCAAAACAGAAGATCAGGAGTCGCGTGCTTGTGCGCAGCAGGAACACCAGCAGTGGCCAGACGAGGTAAAACTGTTCTTCAATGGCCAGCGACCAGAAGTGACCCAGAGGAAGAAGGAGCGGGCCGGTGTAATAGAAGATGGGCTGCGCAATGAGGCTGGTGTTCTGCAGATAGAGGGTCAACGAGAGTAACTCGCCGTGAGAGGACCGATGCTGCAGGAGTCCGACAATCGCGTATACCGCGATAACGCCGTAATAAAGCGGCAGGATACGCAGCGCACGACGCGCATAGAACTTGCGAAAGAAGTGATCGTCCTGCAGAGAGTCGTAGAGGATGCCACTGATAAGGAAGCCAGAGAGAACGAAGAAAAGGTCCACGCCCGTTGCGCCGAATGCAAGTACCGAGCGGACGCTGCGCTCGGAGAGTGTGTGCGGGGTGCCGGGGAAGAAGTGAGAGCCCATCACAAGAAGGATGGCCAGACCTCGGACACCGTCGAGCGCCGGGATGTGTCGTGAGTACGGACTGGCTACAGGCCGGACGGGCGCAGCGGCGCTCTCTTTCGTCACATCCTCAGGATATCAAGTCCGAAACGGTCTGGAGGGCAGGCCACAAATCTGAACGATTACAAGGAACCTACAGACGGTGCTTTCCGGCTGCGAGACAGCCGGTCCAACCAGATTCTCTCCGGATATAGCGGCAGCATAGTTCCCCGGGGATCGTTCTAGCGCGCAAGGGCGTGCGGCGCTTTAGACTAGAGAGAATGCTTGCCGGGCTTTACGAGAGCTGGATGGTCGCGTGGGAGACGGCGCTGACCACCCGAGACGAGAACCGCGTTGAGCGGCCGTTGGAGTGGGGTTTCGGCCATCTTGCCGACTGCGGTGGTCTCCATGCAGCGCGAGAGGTTGCGCGGCAGGAGTATTCCCCGCTCGAAGCGATGAAGGCGCTCAATCACCGGATCGTCGCCGATCCGGAGAGCTTCTTCGCCTACAGAACGCCGACCGACTTCCATATTGAGCAACGCTTTCCGGAGCTGCATCCGACGAATATCCGTCCGGAGACGCTCGAGCAGGAGCGCGAGTGGCAGCGGAAGGCCGAGGCGGGGGAGTTGCGGCGTGAGCCGTTCCTGCGCTGGTCCTCTGCGGTGAAGACCGGTGTGGCGGAGAACGATTACGCGAATGCGCGCTGGTACCCCACGCCGCCTGGAACCGGTTTCGTGGATAAGCGCACCGGCCGGCGGCGGAGGCAGGCGATCATCGTCATGCCGCAGTGGAACGCCGATGCCTTCTCGCACAAC
This sequence comes from uncultured Acidobacteriaceae bacterium, assembly GCA_963729675.1. Classification (GTDB taxonomy): domain Bacteria; phylum Acidobacteriota; class Terriglobia; order Terriglobales; family Acidobacteriaceae; genus Granulicella. The sequence continues at coordinate 19,901 of CAVSOV010000014.1, read as the reverse complement.
ACTCTCTGCGAGATGTTCAATCGCTGGGGTATCGCGTGCCTGCGGCTCTCGAAGCCCTATCACGATGTGCGGCGGCCGGCGGAGCTGGAGCGCTCCGACTACGCGGTGAGCTCGAACATCGGGCGCACCATTGCTGCCGCGCGGCAGGCAGTGGTGGATGTGCGCAGTGCAGTGGATTGGCTGGAGTCGCAGGGCTACGAACAGTTCGGCGTGTTGGGCACAAGCCTGGGGAGCTGCTACGCGTTTCTCGCCGCGGCAATGGATCCGCGCATCGAGGTTTGCGCGTTCAATCACGCGTCCACATGGTTCGGCGACGTGGTGTGGACGGGACAGAGCACGCGGCATGTGCGCGCATCGCTTGAGCACGCAGGCCTCACGCGCGAAGATGTGCGGGCGGTTCTGTCGGGCGTGAGTCCGATGAGCTTCATGAAGGAGTATGCGCGCCCCGTAGAGCGGCAGACGCTGGTCGTGCATGCGACCTACGATCTGACCTTCCTGCGCGAGTTGTCGGTGGATGTGCTGAAGAGTTTTGACGAGTGCGGGATTCCGTACGTATCGAAGGTGCTGCCGTGCGGTCACTACACGACGGGCGAAGCGCCGTATAAGTATCTCGACGGATGGTATCTCGGCAGCTTTGTGTGGAGCGCGTTTCGCAGAATGGCGTCGCAGCGTCCCATGAAGCGGCGGACGGCCTAAAGCCCGGCAGGGAAAAGCGAAAGAACGACGCGGTGCGCGGCGCGTGTTGCGAGCGATGGTTGCGACCCGGTGACGGGAGAGAGCATCGTCAGCTCTGTGGCCGGACGTTCCCGCTGTGCTCGCTGCGCAACCTCACGCTCCACCTGGGCAACGATGGCCTGCGTCTGGGCAAGTCGGTTCATAGGCTCTGACACTTTACGCAATTGGCTACCGGGAACAAGATGAAGGCCGCGATAGCGCCGCGGAGTTTGTGTCAACTTCGCGGCGCTGGTTGGAGGTGGAGGAGGAGGAATTACACGTGATGTGGCAACAGTCCCAGGTGGAGTGGGGAAGGGTATTGTGCGGGCTGCCACGGTTTTGCCTTTCTGCTCAGGTTGCGGCTGGCAGAAGCCCCCAGGGCGGGGAATCTTCTGCCAGTCAGAGTGGCCCGACTTACATGGCCTGGACCTCCCATGGGGTAGGTCCTGCTGCGGGTTGCTGAAGCGCTGAAAGGAAAGCGTGCTGTCTGCCAAGACAGGTAAGCAGGAGCACGCGAGGCCCGAAGTACTTGAAGGAACCAGTTGCGGTTCCAAGGGAAGAATGCTCTCGGAGTACGAAAGCAGCTATCCCACTCAAGCCGTGTAGAGACTCTCGGGGGTGGGACAGGTAATAGGACCTTTGGGGAAGGGCATTCCGGGCAACGTCGTACAATCGCACATAGATATGCCGATTGATTTGACTGCTCCCCTTGCCGCAGCCGATCCGGAGATTGCGGCGCAGATTCGTAATGAAGTTGTCCGTCAGCACGAGGGGCTTGAGATGATCGCGAGCGAGAATTTCGTCTCGCGAGCGGTGCTGGAAGCGGCAGGCTCGGTCTTCACGAACAAATACGCAGAGGGCTACCCCGGCAAGCGGTACTACGGTGGGTGCGAGTTCGCCGATGCGGTGGAGAACCTGGCGCGGGACCGTGTCAAGAAGCTCTTCGGTGCAGAGCACGCGAACGTGCAGCCGCATTCAGGCTCGCAGGCCAACGCGGCGGCGTACATGACGCTGCTGGAACCGGGCGACACGATCCTGGGGCTGGATCTGGCGCACGGAGGTCACCTGACGCACGGCCACCGGCTCAACTTCTCCGGGAAACTCTACCGCGTCGTTGGCTACCAGGTCCGCAGGGATACCGAGACTGTGGACTACGACCACCTGGAACAGCAGGCGATTGCCGAGAAGCCGAAGGTGATCATCGGCGGAGGTTCGGCGTACCCGCGGCAGTTTGATTTCGTCCGGATGCGGCAGATCGCGGACAAGATCGATGCGAAGCTGGTGATCGACATGGCGCACTTTGCGGGGCTGGTGGCAGGCGGTGTGCATCCGTCGCCGGTGCCGCACGCGCATGTGGTGACCTCAACGACGCACAAGACGCTGCGCGGACCGCGCTCGGGGTTAATTCTCAGTCAGCAGGAGTTTGCCGCAGGGATCGACCGCAGCGTCTTTCCCGGACAGCAGGGTGGACCGCTGGTGCATATCGTCGCAGCGAAGGCAGTGGCCTTCGGCGAGGCGCTGCAGCCGGAGTTCAAAACCTATGCCGCGCAGGTTGTGGCAAACGCGAAGGCCCTGGCCGAGGCTATGCAGGCTGCCGGCTATCGCGTGATCTCCGGCGGAACCGACACGCATGTGGTGCTGGTCGATGTCTTTGGGCGCGGTATGTTGGGCTCAGAGGCCGAGGCCGCGCTGGGAGTTGCCGGAATCACTGTGAACAAGAATGCGATTCCGTATGACGCGAATCCGCCGCTGAAGCCGAGCGGCATCCGCATCGGCTCGCCCGCGCTGACGACGCGAGGCATGAAGGAGCCGGAGATGCGGACCATTGCGGGCTGGATCGCAGAGGCTCTGGAGCATCGCACCGACGAGGCGAGGCTGGTGGCGATCCGCGGCCGCGTTGGCGAGTTGGCGGAACAGTTTCCTCTCTACGATTGGTTGCGCAGTTAGTCGTTTAGTATCGCTGCGGCAGAAGGATACTTCTTGATGGATGTGGTTCTGTTGCTCGGTGTTGCGACCGGCATGCGTAGCATGACGGCCATTGCAGCCCTCTCGTGGGCCGTGTGGCTGGGACTGGTGCCGGAGCAGGGATGGGCGGCGTGGATTGGACATCTTGTCGTCGTGATCCTCCTCACGATCTGCGCTCTGGGCGAATACGTCGCTGACACGATGCCGAAGACGCCTCGACGGACCGACCTGGGACCTGCGCTCGGGCGAGTTGTCATAGGTGCGCTGGTGGGCGCGATGGTGGCTGTGGCGATCGATGAGCCGGTGGCGGGGGGCGTCATCTTTGGCGCTGGGGGCGCGATCATCGGCACGTGGGGTGGCTTCTTTGTGCGCATGACGGTCGCGCGCATCTTCCGGCGGGATATGCCAGCAGCACTGCTGGAATCTGCCTCCGCAATCGCTCTCGCGGTTCTCGCGCTCGCGAGATTGCATCAAGGCATCGTGATCGACTTGCAAAGGGCGGCGAGCTGACAGACTCGTCAGAATGCTTGATTTACTTGCCCAGGTACGTGCGGTAGCGCGTCTCGATGACGCCGGTATTGCGCGCGAGGTTCAGCTTGGCGACGTTGAACTGATACAGAGCCTGCACAAGCTGCAGGTCCGCTGAGGTCACCGAGGCCTGCGCGTCTACGACGGGGAGATTGTCGTCGACCCCGGCCGAGAAGCGATCACGTGCGTCGGAGAGCACCTGCTGCGCCAGCTTGACGTTGCTCTGCGCAACCTTGACCAGTTGATTGGCCGACTGGACGTCAAGCATCGACGCGCGAATCTGCGCATCAATGGCGACGCGCAGGTCGCTCTCACGCTGATGGAGAGCTATCAGTTGCGCATTCACCTGGTCCTGCTGACCGCGCTGCTCGGCCTCGCGGAAGATGGGGAACTTGAGGTTTCCCTGCGCGGTGAACACGCCGTGATAGAGGCCCGTAGTCTCGCCGAGCACGCCGTAGAAGCCGTTGAAGGCGACCGTCGGCAGGCGCTGATAGCGCACCGCGCTGAGTTCACGATCGGCTACCAGAATCTGCGCCTGGAGGCTCAACAGATCCTTGCGGTGCCGGTACGCTGTCTCCTTGGCGCGGTCGAGGTCCATCTCCGCGAGCTCGGTGAAGGGCGCTGTGTCCACGAGCTCGAGCTTCTGCCCAGCGGGAAGGCCCATGATGCGATTGAGCTGAATCTTATCCTTGGCGAGCTGGTTGTCCGCTGCGATGGTGGCCTGCTGGCGCTGCTGGTACTCCACCTGTCCGCGCAGTTCATCGAGGCTTGTGCCGACGCCGGCTTTGCGTCGCTGGCTGGCCTGGTCGAAGAGCGTCTGCGCGGCGTGCTCCTGGGCCTGCGCATCGGTCAGGTTGGTTTGATCGGCGAGGACCTGCAGATAGGCTGACCCCACGGCGAGAACGAGATCGCCGCGGCCGGTGAGCACGTCGAGGTCAACGACCTCCGCCTCGCGCTTTGAGCCCTTATAGAGCTCATACGCGGGTAGGTCGAAGAGATCCTGGCTGGCGCTTACCTGCGCCTGGGTTACGTTGACCTTGACGATCAACGGAATGCTTGAAGGATCGATTCCCAGCTGTGAAAAGATGCTGCCCGAGGCATAGGGGTTGAAGCCCAGGGCTGCGAGGTTGATCTCCTCGGTAGCGGTGGAACCAGAGACACGCAGCGACGGCAGCAACGCATTGATGACGCCTAGTTGCTCGCCGCGAACCGTTTTTTGTTTGGCGCGGTCGTAGATCAGCCGGAAGTTGCGCTGAAGGCCCAGTGACACGGCGTCGTCGATCGAAAGGCGCAATGGCGTGTCTGTCGGCTGTTCGATTCCAACACCACCCGGTCCGGGAGTAGTGGCTGGCGCTTTGAAGGTGAATCCGGAGCCCGCCGGGCGCCCCAGCTGCTCATCCTGCTGTGAGAGCAGAAGCGCGCTCGGCGCAGACGGGAGGTTTTGCTTTTCCTGCTGCTTCGAGGAAGTCTGCGCTTTTTGCGCGAATGCGGGCGCTGCGCACAGAAGCGCGAGGAAAGGGAGCGTCACCAGAACGCTTTGGACCCGACCTGTGCGGGAGCTGGGGAGGAACACGTTCACTGTCCGTATTAGAGTGTCTCGCACCGCCCGGAGATGCGAAAAGCTGTCCGGAAGGTGTTGGTTTTGTGCGGAGATCAGGCCTTCCGGCTTCGCTGGTGCGATTAGTGGACAGCGGCCAACATCTGCTCCGCCTCCATGAGTGTATGCGCTGTGGAGGGTTTCCAATCGGTCTTCACGTCATCCTCCTGCTGCCCGATGGTGTGGAAGATGAGTGCATGGCCGCCGATATGGACGTGCGTCTCGGTGATCTGCCAGCGCCCGTCGCCGACCACCCGGCGCTCGACGTCGAAGGTTCCGCCGCGGTTCAGCTTGCCCAGGATGCCCCAGCCAATGAGGATGTCGTCGGTAAGCTTGCCGCGCAAGGTGCGAATGCGATGACCATCCTTGGAGACGATGAGTTCGCCGGCCATAATTCCAAGCACGCGCGATTGCATGTCCGGCGGATTAAAGTTTGGATTGGGCCGGAAGTTCAGCGTCATGAGATCGCCGTTGTCGCTGCCCTTTGTCCAAAGGAACGCATCGGGCAACATCTTTAGCAACTCCTCGGCTTGTGCGCCGTCGTGCTCAGCGGCGCGTCGGGCCTTGGCCTGCGCAGAGGGGTCGTTCACGTAGTTCTGGATCCGGCGTGTCTCAATTGCCGCGGCCTGTGGGCTGAGAGGACGGCCATTCAGCTCGATGAGACGGCGAAGCGTACCCTGAGGCGTCTCGATCGACATGTAGACGGCGTTCTTCTCCGGGGTGATGTCGTTCTCGCGGTACATCCAGATGCTCTTGTCGGTCTTGTTGGCCTCGAGCTCCGCGCTGACCGCCAGGCGAACCTCCTGCAGCGCAGACGCGTCGGACCCCTGAGGTTGCGCCGCCGACGGGGTTGCGGAAAAAACAATGACGGCAACTCCAACTGCCGAAAGAAGTCCCAGGAGCCTTGACCAGCGATGCATATACCTCATCGTAAGCGGGTTGGATGCAGATTCACGGTAGCGGCATCGCAGGAGTAACAGGCAGTTACTCGGGAACGATCTTTACGAAGATGCCGTCGGGCAGCTTCGCGTCGCCCAGCAGATGGACAACACCGTTGCGAGTAAAGCCGCGCAACATGGGAGACGTGAGAACGGGCTGTTTGGGGTACGGCGTCGCCTTCTGTTCGCGCTTCGGCTCGTCCGAGCTCCGGCCCATCCCGCGGTCCATCGCCACGTTGGCGAGCCGGTCGGCCTCTTTGTTCTTGTGGCGTAACGCGTGGGTTATTTCAAACTCATCCAACCGCGCGATGCGGCTGCGGGCCTCGGTCCAGAGTGCTTTCAGATCGGGAGAGTTCACCTTGAAGCGCCCTTGAATCTGCTTCACCATCAGCTCGGAGTCGGAGACCACGCGCAGGCGGCGGTAGCCGTGCTCCAGCGCCCAGGCGAGCACGCCAAGCAGCCCGGAGTACTCCGCATAGTTGTTGGTACGAATGCCCAGAAACTCGCTGAGCTCCGCCAGTGTCTCGCCGTCCTCCGTTTGCAACACCGCGCCATAGCCAGCGGGTCCGGGGTTGCCGCGCGCGCCGCCGTCGCAGTGTGCGATCACCCACTTCTCAGTGTTCAGGCGGGTTGAGGGGACGCGAGGTTGTGAGGGCTCGGGGAACAGCGACGGCATCGGCCAAGTTTACCCCGGGAGTAAGGCTCACACCGACGGAAGGAAAATCTCGAGCTTGCCATCGGGCGTCTTCCGGAAGGTATGGAGGATCTGACCGCGGGCATCGATGTGGCGGAAGAGGATGCCGTCCTTGGAAAACTCCATGTCGCTGAAGCCGATAACCTTGCTGCCGAACGGACCACGTTTCTCGGGCGGTGTCGTCCAGTCGACGAGTTCGGCGCCGCCCCCGCCGGATATGACAAAGCTTGTTGGATGGCCGGCGAACTCGAGGTGCTGCAGATCGTGGTCGTGCCCGGAGATCCAGAAATCCACCTTGTACTGGCGAAGGAGTGCGTCCCAGTCGCGGATGAGAATCTTCTGGTCCCGGTGGATACCGTTTGTATAGAGCGGGTGATGGGCGACACAGGCGACAAACGGCGTCGTCCGCGGTTTGGCCAGTTCGGCTCGAAACCAGGCGTCCTGCTGGTCACGATCCTCCTTCTTCATCTCGAAGCTCCAGGGAAGGAACTTGTCAGCGCCTTTTTTCATCCCGGGCAGGTTGGTGTCGAGGCAGATGAAGGTGATGACCGGGTCCTTCTGCGGATATTGAAAGCTGTACCAGCGCGAAGGAAACGTCCAGCGAGTGCCTTTAGCATGCGCCGCGTAGCCGAGTTCAAGGTCCACTTTCGACGAGACCTTGCGCTCGTAGTCGTGATTGCCGAGGACGACATAGCAGGGACCCGGGAACTCCGAGGTCGGGGTACATCTGCTCAAACTGCTGCTGCCAGCGCCCCGAGACGTAGCCCACGCCCATATCGCCGTACCAGTTGTCGCCCAGCAGGAACAGCGACTCCGGCTTGATGTGCCGCTGATCCACCCACTGTTTCATTGCCAGCGCGGTTGCGGTCTGCTGGTCGAGGTACTTGTCGGTGCCCCAGTCGCCGATGAGAAACATGTGCCGGCCATTGGGGTCGGGAGGCGGCGCCGCCTTTGGGCTGACGGCAGCCTGACCGCCAAAGGCGAGGCGGGGTGCCGTGACCGCCAGGGCCGAAAAGGCGAAGGTCTGGCGTAGAAACTCGCGGCGGTTCAGCTTGGGGTCAAGCGGGTTGGGCATCAGGCTCGGGCATCCTCGGCTTCACCCATAAGACGCGCGAAGACACCGAGACGGCGTACAGGTCAAAAGGCATATGACAAAGACTTTATTGATGCTCACCTTGTCTTTGGGAGGACGTCTACCAAGAAGTAGTAGGAACCTGACTCCGGAGTCAGACTGAGAATGAGTATTAGCGATGTGATCGTCCTTGGCGGCGAACGACGCCGGCGTCCCGCTTCCCTTGTACCTGGAGTGGGGCAAAGCGACGACGGCGTAAAATCAGCAGTAATGTCGTCGTCCGTAGTTCAATCGAGCACCCGCGCCAGGCTGACAGCGGAGCAGTTGGAAGCCCGCCAGCAGCAACGCGCGGAGGACGATGAGCTGATCCGCGCGGCGCAGAAGGGCGACCGTTCGGCCTTCGACGCACTGGTCCGGCGGTACGACCGCAGCGTTCTACGGCTGGCGCTGCACATGCTGGGCAACGAGCAGGACGCTCAGGACGTGCACCAGGACGCCTTCATCAAGGCGTACCGGCACCTCTCGAACTTCCGCTTCGAGTGCTCGTTCTACACCTGGCTCTACCGGATTGTGACGAACCTGTGTCTCGATCAGCTTCGTCGCCGCAAGAGCCGCAAAGAGGATCCCTCGACCGTGATGGACGCAGCCGGCGAGGAGATGGACCTGATGGCCAACCTCCAGGACGAACGCGCGACAGCGAACCCCGCGCGCGAACTGGACCGCAAGAACATGCACGCTGCGATTCAAAGCGCGCTCGATTCACTGACCCCGCGAGAACGCACCGTGTTTGAGCTGAAGCATTACCAGGGGCTGAAACTGAGGGCGATCGGCGAGATGCTTTCGACGACCGAGGAGACAGCCAAGAACACTCTCTTCCGCGCGACTCGCAAGCTGCGCGCAAGACTCATCGATGTGCGTTGATCGATGTGCGCTGACGGAGAGAGCTCGGGAAGCAACAACACTCGCGAGCGTGGACAGCTAGACGATCCGCGAGTGGAGCAAGAAGAGATTGATGTGCGTTAAGAGAGGCCGGTCGGAGTACGCATCATGAACTGTGAGAATGCACAACAGAACATAGTTCTCGCGCAGTATGGCGAGCTGCCGGATGAGCTCCAGCATGAGCTCGAGCAGCACCTGGGCCATTGTGAAGACTGCCGGCGGGAGTGGAACGCGATGCTTGCGCTCAGCGAAGAGCTCGCGCAGCATCCGCTTGTCGAGCCATCGCCGAATCTGCTGGCCGCGTCAAGGATGCGCCTGGATGAGGCGCTTGATGCGATGCCGCCGAAGTCTGTCACGCAGAGGTTCTGGGGCAGCGCCTTTCGCTGGTTCGGCTACGTGCAGGGCGCGCCTGCTCTGACGGTGCTGCTGGTCGGTCTCGGCTTCCTCGGCGGAAATATCATCGCGCGCTACCAGGCTGCGCATCTTCCTCCGCCTCCGCGGACCGTGGCCACGACGAACGCCTCGCAGAGCGCCATCGCGAATGTTTTGGACATCAAGCAGACTCCTGACCCGCAGGTCGTGCAGGTGAAGTACAACAGCCTCGTCCCGCAGACGATGCAGGGACCGCTCAGCGATCCGCAGATCCGTAATCTGGTGATGCTGGCGACGAAGCTGCCGGCGACTGCCGAGGTTCACAAGGATGCTGTCTCTCTGCTGGTGCATCAGTGTGGCACCACCTCCGGTTGCAGCGGCGACGGCTCGAACGGTGACGACTATCGCGGAACGCTGCTGGCCAGCCTGCATTACGACAAGGACCCGCAGGTGCGGCTGAACGCTCTTCAGGGACTGCAGCCGTATGTTGCGCAGAGCGAAAGCGTGCGCAACGCGGTGCTGGATGCGCTGATGAACGACCAGAGCCCCGATGTGCGCAGCGCGGCCATCTCGATGCTGGAGCCGGTGCAGGCCGACTCGAGCGTGCGGCGTGTGTTGCGGTCGGTCTCGACGCAGGACTCCAGCGCGGCGATTCGCAATGCATCGTACCAGGTGCTTCAAGGCTCGGCTGATATCGAGTAAGGTGTAACCGATGCAGCATGCAGCCATCATCCGGAGAGATTGGCGGAGGCGTCTCCGGAACAGCATCCCCATGCACCGCTCGCGCGCAGTCCGGCTTGCCGGTGCTTCGCTGGTGCTGCTGGTTTTGCTTGCCGCTCCAGTCAGCCGCTCGCACGCGGCTGCAACTGCTCAACCGCAGCGGCCACCCGGCTATCTCGGCATTGAATTCCACGACCTGACGAGCGAGCAGGCGGCTGCTCTGCATCTGCGCGACAAGCGCGGCGTTGAAGTGCTGCTGGTTGACCACGACGGTCCCGCGGCGTCGGCGGGCCTCAAGCCGCACGACCTCATCACCGGGCTCAACGGCCACATCGTTGCCAGTGGTGAGGCACTTCGCCGCATGATCCACGACGCCGGTGCGGGGGTCGAGGTGAAGCTCTCTATCTTTCGCAATGGGAATCCGATCACGATTCGCACGAAGCTGGCCAACCGCGAGGACGTGGAGCGCAAGGCGTGGGCGCGTGTGACCCAGGGGCCGCCACCACCACCCCAAGGCGCGATCGTCGAGGGAGTGACCGAGTTTTATATGACAGGCCCGGCCCCGGCAGCACCACCGGCCACCACGCCCCACACACCGCCAGCACACACGCAGGGCTTTATCGAGAACATGCTGCATGGCCCGTTCACGGGACTCGCGGTCGCGGCTATGCAACCCCAGCTTGCAGATTACTTCGGCGCCCCGAAGGGGCAGGGGTTGTTGGTGCAATCGGTGGAAAACGGAAGTCCTGCTGCCAGCGCAGGCATTCATGCGGGCGATGTCATTCTGCGCGCGGACAATCAGCCAATGCACTCGACCTCCGACTGGTCGAAGCATCTCCACGCCAGCAAGGGCAAGCCGATGTCCCTCGACATGCTGCGCGACCATCAGCCTCTAACCCTGACACTGCAGCCGGACACGAAGAAGCACTAGCCGCTACAGGTTGCTAGAGCACGCGACTGTGTTTGTAGCCCGCAGCGGTCAGCGCAGCCAGCAGTTCTTCCACCTGCTCGCGTCCGCGTGTCTCCATCGTGATGTCGATGACCGTGTCGCCCAGATTGACACCGTAGTATGCGCGGTTATGCAGCGTGTCGACGATGTTCGCGCGGTGCGCCGCAATGATCTGCGTCAGGTCCGCGAGCGCGCCGGGCCGATCCAGAAGATGGATGCGCAGGCGAATCAGACGCCCATCCTGCACCAGGCCGCGCTCGATGATGCGGCTCAGCAGTGTTACGTCGATGTTGCCTCCACCAACGATGACCGCGGTGCGCGTGAACGCGGGCAGCGATGTCCGGCGCTGCAACACCGCAGCGAGCCCGGCAGCTCCCGCTCCCTCGGCAAGCGTCTTCTCGCGTTCGAGCAGCGTAAGAATCGCCGACGCGATCTCATCCTCATTCACCGTGACGATCTCGTCGACATAGCGCTCGACGACGGGAAAGGTGACCTCACCCGCGCGGCGCACGGCGATGCCGTCGGCGATCGTTGTCGCGGGCTCGAGCGTCACGGGATGGTGCGCGAGCATCGCCTCTTTCATCGACGGCAGTCGCGATGTCTGCACGCCAATGACGCGTACGTCAGGCTTCGACTCCTTCAGCGCGCACGCGACGCCGCCGATGAGCCCACCGCCGCCGATTGGCACCACGACTGCCTCAAGATTCTCGATCTGCTCCAGCAGTTCGAGTCCGATCGTCCCCTGCCCAGCCATCACCAGCGGATCATCGAAGGGGTGAATAAAGGTCATGCCCTCCGCCTGACAGCGGCGCGTTGCCTCCTCGCAGGCCTCGTCGTAGTTGGCGCCGTGCAGAACGACCTCGGCACCGAAGCCGCGCGTCGCCTGTACCTTCACCAACGGTGTAGCCAGCGGCATCACGATCACCGAACGGATTCCGCGCTGCGTCGCGTGATGTGCAACACCCTGCGCATGATTGCCCGCGCTCGCAGCGATCACGCCGCGCTCCGCCTCTTCGGGCGTCAGCGTCGCGATCTTGTTCAGCGCGCCGCGCTCCTTGAAGCTTCCCGTCATCTGCAGGTTTTCAAGCTTCAGGAAGATGCTCTGCCCGGTCTGGCGCGAGAGCGTCTCCGAGCGCGCGCAGGGCGTGCGGTAGATCGCTCCGTTCAGTCGCTCGCGGGCTGCTTTGACGTCCGCGAGCGTGATATTTTGTGCTGCTGGAGTGCCCATTGTCTCTATGGTAGTCGAGCCGGACCGCTGCTTCAGCGGCTGAAGTGCGTCTCCAGCTTCTCGCGGTGCCGCGCGATGCCGAGTTCAATTAGCCGGTCGATGAGCTTCCCATAAGGCAGGCCGGTCGCTCCCCACAGCTTCGGATACATGCTGATCGACGTGAAGCCGGGCATCGTGTTGATCTCGTTCAGAACGATCTCGGAGGGCCTGCCTTTGCTTGCAGGCGCCATGAGGAAGTCGACGCGCGCCAGCCCTGCGCAGTCGCAGGCGCGGAAGGCCGCAATCGCCATCGCGCGAATCTTCTTCTCCTCGGCCCTGGTCAGCTTCGCAGGGATGATGCTCACGCTCTCGTCCGGGCCGGAGAGCTCATACTTTGCCTCGTAATCGTAAAACTCCTTCGCCGGCACAATCTCGCCGACCACGCTGGCCTCTGGCGCATCGTTGCCGAGCACCGCGACCTCAAGCTCGCGCGGCTTCACACCCGGTCCACCAACTCCCTGCTCAACGACGATCTTGCGGTCGAAGCTTGCGGCGAGGTCCATCGCCGGGGCAAGCTCCGCACGATTGTGCACCTTGCTGATGCCTACCGAGCTTCCCAGGTTCGCCGGCTTCACAAAGAGCGGATACTTCAGGCCCTTCTCAATCGCCTTCGTTGCACGCTTCGCATCGGCGCGCCATTCCGAGCGCAGCATCGACACGTGCGGCGTGATCGGCAGCCCCGCCGCGAGGAACAGCCGCTTCATGGCGTCCTTATCCATGCCGGCCGCCGAGCCCAACACGCCCGACCCGACGTAGGCGACGTCGGCCAGTTCAAACAGCCCCTGAATCGTGCCATCTTCGCCGAAGGTTCCGTGAAGTACGGGAAAGACTACATCGAGGCCGGTGCGGCCGCCGGGCTCAGCCGCGGCCAGGGCGACGCCGGTCTCGGAGATCTTCTTTGCGGCGGATGGCGCATTGCCAGCGAGCAACTTCTGCGCCGCCTCGCTCTGCAGCCAGCGGCCCTCCTTGGTAATGGCGAGTTCGACGACATCGTACTTTTTGCGGTCGATCGCCTGAAGAATAGAACGGGCGGATCGCAGCGAGACCTCATGCTCGCCGCTGCGACCGCCGAAGAGAACACCAACGCGGAGTTTCTTACGGGCCATTCCTTCCAGTTTGGAGCAGACTCGGCCTGTGCATGCGTACAGGGCGGGCCAAGGAACCTTCGCGAACACCTTCGCGAATTCCTTCCCGCCCTGAGCGCTCCTGGAGTCACGGGAGATCTTTCGCGCCCTCGGGCACCCAATCGCGGCCCTCGGCACAGCTATTAGCCAGAAGTTGCAGTGCCTGCGGGTGTACGGGGCGTATGCCTAAGGTCCGTTGCTTGTTAAGCTTGATTTACCGCGCGTCCCTTAGAGAACGCTAATCTATCTGGCCGCCAGATTAGAAAAGCCTTTTCTTTCGCCGCGCGGAGTGCGCCTCCACTTGCTCTGTGTCCTTGCGTGAGCTTTTGTCGCAGAACAAAACAGTGGAGACCTCGGGACCTGCGCTTGCCGCTGAGTTGTTTTGCGAGCTCTGTACCGGCCTTTGGCCGGCCTTTGAACCAGCGATCTGCGGGCGTTTTCGGCTGCGTCGCACTCGGCCTGCTCCTCGCTCTCTGTGTCCCGATAGGACACTGTCAAGTCGGCTCCGCATCGGCCCGCCAGCAGCGCCTCCGCGATTTCCTCGCCCAGCGCCGAACTGCCGACGGCGGCACTCCCGCACTGGCCCGCGAGGATGCGCAGGCGCAACACGCTAAGCTTCTCAGCCGCAATGCAATCCGCGCGCATGACGGCTCCTCGACATCACTCACAGCTCCCTGGCAGCCGCTTGGCCCGAGCTCAGTTCAGACGCAGCTCTATGGCAACGTCACCGGCCGCGTGACTGCAATCGCGCTCGACCCCAACGACACCAGCGGCAACACGGTCTATCTCGGCACCACCGGCGGCGGCGTCTGGAAGTCGACCACGGCCGCCGGCCCCCTCTCGGCCATCGTTTTCGCTCCGCTCACCGACACTCTTCCGGTATTCAGCATCAGCGCCGGTTCCGCCACAATCCCCTCGCTCTCCATCGGCTCCGTCGCCGTCCAGCCCACACCGAATCCCGTCGTCCTCGCCGGTACGGGCGACCCCAACGACGCCACGGACTCGCTCTACGGCGAAGGCATCCTGCGCTCCACCGATGGCGGCCAGACCTGGACCATTGCCACTCTCGCCGAGAACCAGGTTGGCCCCAACGTCTACTACCACGCCTTCGCAGGGCTCTCGACCGCGGGCCTTGCCTGGAGCACCGCCTCGACAGGCCTCGTCGTCGCTGCCATGTCGTTTTCGCCGCAGGCGGCCATTGTCGATGCAGCGGCCCCTTCGTCAGTGGCCGGCCTCTATTACTCCGCCGATGCCGGGGTCACCTGGCACATGGCCGCGCTCTATGACGGCGCCCAGGTGGTGCAGGCCCCGCAACCCCCCGGCACCGGGCAGATCGGCAACGCCGCGACCTCCGTCGTGTGGGATGCGAAACGTGGTCTCTTCATCGCCGCTGTCCGCAGCCACGGCTATTACAGCTCGCCGGACGGCGCGACCTGGACGCGCCTCGCCGTGCAGCCGGGCGCGGGCCTCACCACCGCGAACTGCCCGGTCGGCAGCCAGCGGCCTGGGCAGCGCTAACTGCCCCATCTTCCGCGGGACGCTCGCCGCGCAGCCGGCAACCGGCGACCTCTACGCTTTGACGGTCGACGGTAACGACAACGACCAAGGGCTGTGGCAGGATCTCTGCAACGCTGCAGGCGGATCCTGTGCAAACCCTTCGCCCACCTGGGGCGCGCGCATCGACAACGGCGCGTTGGAGGTCGGTTCCGGCAGCGCGGCCATCCTGCAGGGAAGCTATAACCTCAGCCTGGCCGCTGCCCCGCTTCCCTCGGGCGGAACGTTACTTCTCGCCGGCACGGTCGATCTCTATCGCTGCACAATCTCCGCCAACTCGACGAGCTGCTCGCTCCGCAACACAACCAACGCGATCAACGGATGCAACGCTCCCGCCGCTGTCGCACCGGCGCAGCATGCCATCGTCGCATCGCTCACCACTGGTTCCGAACTCGTCCTCCTCGGCAATGACGGCGGCCTCTGGCGCTCCACCGACGGCGTCAATCAGACCGGCCCTGCGTGTTCTGCAACCGATGTGCAGCACTTCGACAACCTCAACTCCGCCATTGGCGCAGGCGGGTCGTTAGCCGAGGTCGTCAGCTTCGCGCAGGATCCGAGCGAGCCCGGAACACTGATCGCCGGTCTCGGCGCAAACGGCTCCGCTTCAACATCGTCCGCCGCAACCCTCGCTCCCTGGCCGCAGCTCTCTGCCGGCGAAGGCGGCTTCCCGCAGATCGATCCCAACAATCCGTCGAATTGGCTCGTGACCATCGGCGCCGGCGTCAACCTGAAGGCCTGCACCTCCGGCATCGATTGCACCGACACCAATCTGCTGCCACCGGCGACCATCGGAGCGCCGCAGGTCAGCAATGATGTTGCATTGCTTGATGCACCATCGCTACTCGACCCGCAGCAGACGACGAATGTTCTCGTCGGCACCTGCAGGGTCTGGCGAGGCACCGCGGACACCGGCACCACCTGGAGCACGTCGAACTCACTAAGCCCTGCCTTCGATGGTGCGGGCGGCGCATGTACCGCGAACTCCGCGATGGTTCGGTCGCTGGCCGCCGGCGGCCCTCTTGCCACCTCCACGAACCCAGAGAGCTCCGGCTCAACTGTGCTCTACGCCGGATTGGCCGGTCAACTCGACGGCGGCGGCACCATCCCCGGTCATCTCTTTGTCACGACCGCTGCGAATACCGCCGCCTCCTCGACTCCCTGGACGGACGCGGCTCATAGCCCGGTAACGAACGACACGTTCGACGCGCACCTCTTCAACCCGGGCGCCTTCGATATCTCCTCCATCGCAACGGACCCGCACGACACAACCGGCGCGACCGTCTACGCCACCATCATGGGCTTTGGAAGCGGCCCGCACCTCTATCGCTCCACCGACTTCGGCGCGCACTGGCTCCTCATCAGCGGAAATCTTCCGCAGGCTCCGGCCAACGCCGTCGTCGTCGACCCCAACGACGCCAACACCGTTTACGTCGCAATGGACACCGGCGTCTTCGTCACACAGGCCGTCACGACCTGCGCCTCTGCGAACTGCTGGAGCCCGCTCGGAACCGGCCTGCCGAATGCGCCCGTCACCACGCTCGAAGCCGCGCCGCAGATGCCCACCGGCGACGGACGCAGCGGCATGTTGCGCGCGGGCACCTATGGCCGCGGCCTCTGGCAGATCCCGCTCCTGAACGCCACCACGATTCAGGCGCCGGCTATCACGCTCTCTTCCACCAGCCTCACCTTCACGGCGCAGGCAGTCGCAACGCAAAGTAGCCGCACAGACGATCACTGTCACCAGCTCCGGCAACCAGCCCGTCACCTTCGGCACGCCCGCCGTTGCTGGAGACTTCGTCGAGACCGACAATTGCGCGGGCCAGACACTCGCAACCGGCGCCACCTGCACCTTCAACATCAGCTTCGCACCCACGAAGACCGGCACTCGCTCCGGCCAACTCACTATCTACGCGAACATCCCCGGCGGCCAGGCGACGGTCAGCCTCAGCGGAACCGGCACTGCAGCCGCAGCTGTCGTGCTGACGCCGCTCACGCTGACCTTCCCCGCAACGCTCATCAACCAGACCGCGGCGTCGCAGATCGTCACCGTCGCGAACACCGGTGCGAATCCCGTCATCCTCTCCTCACCCATCATTACCGGCGACTTCAAGATCGCCGCGAGCACCTGCGGCGCCACACTCGCACCTCAAACCGCCTGCTCGCTCTCCATCAGCTTTACCCCCACCGCAGGCGGCGCACGAACCGGCGTGCTCACCGTCACTGACAGCGCCGGCACACAAACCGCACAACTTTCCGGCACAGGCAATGCCCCAGCGACGGACACGCTCGCCCCCACCTCACTCACCTTCGCGCAGCAAGCCATCGGAACCACCAGCGTCGCGCAGCAGATCACACTCACAAATGCCGGCGACGTTGCGCTCACGCTCATCGCCGCATCCGTCAGCCCCGGCGACTTCACCGCCACCAACTCCTGCGGCGCCTCGCTCAACCCGCATTCCACCTGCGCCATCTCGGTCGCTTTCGTCCCCACCGCTGTCGGCACGCGCACGGCAACCGTCACCGTCACCGATCAATTCCGCACACAGACGGTTGGGCTCAGTGGCACAGGCATTGCGCCGCCAGGAGTCTCGCTCAGCCCGGCATCGCTGAGCTTCCCCGCAACCGGTGTCGGCCTCAGCGCTCCCGCGCAGACGCTGACGCTCACCAACAACGGTGGCCTCCCGCTGCATCTCGCAAACACCGCACTCAGCGCCGGCTTCATGATCGCCTCCTCGACATGCGGTTCGACGCTCGCGCCCACAGCCACCTGCAACCTCGTGGTCGTCTTCTCACCCACCAGCGCAGGAGCCGTCTCCGGAACGCTCACGCTCACCGACGACGCTCCCAGCGGCGGTCAGACGACCAACCTCACCGGAACCGGCATCGACTACACTCTCGCATCCAACGGCGCAACCAGCGTCACCGTCGCCAGCGGTACGACAGCCACCTTCCCACTGTTGCTCCGCTCACTCCAGGGTCTCTCAGGATCCGTCGCGCTCTCCTGCTTGGGCGCGCCTGCCAACAGCATCTGCACCGTCAACCCATCCACGGAGAACCTCGGCGGAACCTACACCATCTCCGCTACGGTGCAGACTGGCCAGACTCAGGCGAGCAACCATGCGCCCCGCTCACCGTTCGACCCACGCAACTCTCCGGCGTATCTCGCATGCCTCGCGCTTCCGCTCGCATGCCTCGCCCGCAAACGCCGCCTCACGCGACTGATATTGCCGCTCGTGACGCTCGCCGCACTTACATGCTTTACCGGCTGCGGATCCTCGCGAGAGATTCCCGGCTCCGGAAGCGGCGGCGGCGGCTCATCGTCTACGACACCCTCCGGAACCTACAACCTCACCGTCAGCGCGTCGGCCGCGGGCCTGACGCACAGCGTCAATCTCACGCTCATCGTTCAATAAGTCGCGCAAATAAACGACCGGCTCACGCCGACCCGCCCCGCGCTCACCCCGCTGGCCCACGCCCACTGAAAGTTATAGCCGCCGAGCCATCCCGTCACATCCACCACCTCCCCGATGAAATACAGTCCGGCCACTCGACGGCTCTCCATCGTGCGCGCATCTAGCTCGCGCGTATCCACACCGCCTGCGGTCACCTCCGCCTTGGCAAAGCCTTCTGTACCCTCCGGCATCACCGTCCACTCGTGCACTGCACGCTCCAGCCGATCGAGCCCCGCGTTCGTCCAGTCAGGGTTCTCCGTTGCAAGCTGTACCCAGCGCTCCGCCATCCGCGCCGGCATCAGATCACGCAACGCATTCTGTGCTGCCGCCGCATCGCGCCGCGCATTCTTCGCTCGCAGCGGCGCAAACACCTCGCGCTCCGGAGCCAGGTCAAACTGCACCTTGCCTCCCGGCCGCCAGTAGGACGACGCCTGCAACACCGCTGGCCCGCTCAACCCGCGATGCGTAATCAGCAGCTTCTCGCGAAACGCCGGCTCAGATCTCCGCCGGTCATTCGCCGAACCTTCTGCACGCGCAACTACCTCGGTTGACACACCAGTCAGATCGCACCATCGCGCGCAATCCGCCGGTGCGAACACCAGCGGCACCAGCCCCGCACGCGGCTCCACCACCGCGTGCCCAAACTGTCGCGCGAGTTCATATCCAAAGCCCGTCGCGCCCATCTTCGGAATCGACAGCCCGCCCGTCGCGACGATCACCGTTTCGCAACGAACCTCACCCACACTCGTCTGCAGCACAAATCGAGAATCCTTCACCCTCCGCCAACCGCAGCCGCAGATCCGACACACGCACACCGCAGCGCAACTCCACTCCCGCCGCCCCGCACTCGCGCTCCAGCATCGTCACAATCTGCTGTGCCGATCCATCGCAGAACAGCTGCCCAAGTTTCTTCTCGTGATACGCAATGCCATGCCGTTCCACCATCGCGATGAACTCCGCCGGTGTATATCGCGCCAGCGCCGAACGCGCGAAGTGCGGATTCTCGCTCAAAAAACTCTCCGCCCGCGTATGGATGTTCGTGAAGTTGCAACGGCCACCGCCGGAGATCAGAATCTTTCGCCCGGGCCGCTCGTTGTGATCCAGCAGCAGCACGCGCCGCGCGCGCCGGCCTGCCTCCAGGGCCGCCATCATGCCCGCGGCACCCGCGCCCAGCACCACAACATCCACCCTGTGCCCCGAAGGTCCGCTCACCTCTCTGATTCTAGGCAACTACCATGCGCCTCGCACGCCGCCTCACGCGGACGCATCTGAGAGTGTGGGAGAACTTTATGAAGACTTTCGCATGGCTTTTTGCGGGCATCGGTATTGGGCTCGCCGTCTACCTCGTTGCAAACGCCCCCGGGCCCGAGTACGCCACCGGCTCCGACAACCTCGAAGGCGCAGCGCGTAACACCTTCGGCTGGGGCATGAAGCAGCGTGCGACCGGCCTTGGCAGCAATATTGCCGGGCGAGTGAAAGAGGGCCTCGGAAACTTCACCGGCAACCCCGACTTAGCCGACAGCGGCGTAGCGGATCAGGTCGAGGGTGAGGTCCGCGAAGGCGTCGGCAAATTCGCGCAGGCTGCCGGTCAGACCCTGCACGACCTCAACCGTTAGCGAACCCTACTGCCCACCGGAAGCAGCGGTCGTATCGAGCCGTTGCTTCTGCGCCTCGTGCGCCTTCGCAACCAGCTTCTTCAGCTTCCCCTCCACATTCGACCCTGAGCCAACCATCTCCGTCGTCAGCCCGCCGTCGGTGTCGATCACGAAGTAGTGCGGAATTGCGTCCACGCCAAACGCGTTCGAGAGCGCATGGTTGGCGTCGCGATACTGCATCCACGTCATCTCGTTCTTCTGGATAAACTGCCGCCACTTCGCGTCGTCGCTGTCCCAGCTCACACTCAGGATCACCAGCGGCTCGCCCACAAACTCTTGTCGCGATTTTCTTCACGTGCGGCAGCTCCTCATTGCAAGGGCCGCACCACGTCGCCCAGAAGTCGATCAGCACAACACGCCC